>NZ_JBIAZS010000009.1:0-344122 GCF_042899335.1 Streptosporangium sp. NPDC000095 | reverse complement strand
CACCCGGTTACATTCCGAACCCGGAAGTTAAGCTCTTCAGCGCCGATGGTACTGCACCGGGGACGGTGTGGGAGAGTAGGTCACCGCCGGACAATTTTTCATGAAAGGGCTCTCACCGTTTGGTGGGGGCCCTTTCGTGCTTTCCAGGGCCTTTTTCAAGCGATGCCCCAGGGCCCTCCAAAGGACGCTCGGGGTATTGGAAGGCCGGGGCTCGAGGTTTTCGGCGTGTGGGTTTCCGCTGAGGGGCCCTTTTGCGTTATGAGCAGTGTTAGCCAAGCGATCTTCAACTCCTGCGGCAAGGTACCGGCCGGCAGCTGGGATGGCTCCGAGATTCTCTTAAAAGCCATCCGCGAAGGGCCCGCCGTGATGTCCATGATCATTCATGGGTGCAGGGGAAGGGCGTATGGACTTTCAAGGGCTTGCTAGGCTGGAAGGGCCGGGCCACCCCACCAGCGGGTGGCCTTCGTCGCGCCAGACCACGATAGGGGCGGGGCAGCGATAGCGAACGGGGCGCACCCCGCGGCCGGAGACCGCCCGGATAGCGAACGTCTCATCCGAACGAGGAGATGGGACGCGCTCGCAGAGTGACCCAACGAATGGACCAGAAGTGAACAGTGACAACGGGCCTGAGGGCGCGGGCCGTCGCGAAGAGAGCGAAAACCGCGGATCCGGCGGCCAGGGAGGCCGCCGCAGCGATCGCGCAGGTGGTGACAGGGGACGTCCGGGTGACGGTCCCCGGTATGGTGAGCGCCGAGAAGGGCGCCCGAGTGGTTCTTACGGCTCTCGTGATCGTGGCGACCGGCCGTCCTACAACCGTGACGACCGGGGTTCCGGTCGTCCTCCGTTCAACCGTGACGACCGCGCAGGGGGCGGGCAGAGGTCCTCGGGACCGCGTGGCGAGGGCCAGCGTTCTTATGGTGACCGCGAGTCTCGCGGTGGCTCCTACGGCTCTCGTGATCGTGGCGACCGGCCGTCCTACAACCGTGACGACCGCGGTTCCGGTCGTCCTCCGTTCAACCGTGATGATCGCGGTGGTGAGCGCAGGCCGTTCAACCGTGATGACCGTCCGGGCGGCGGCTATCGCGGGGATCGTCCCGCGTTCAACCGTGATGATCGCGGTGGTGACCGTCCTCCGTTCAACCGCGACGACCGCGGTGGCGAGCGCAGGCCCTTCAATCGCGATGATCGTGGTGGCGAGCGTCGTTCGTACGGTGACCGTGACCAGTCGCGTGGTCAGTACGGTTCGCGGCCGGATGGTGAGCGCAGGCCGTTCAACCGCGACGATCGTCCCGGTGGTGGCCGTCCTCCGTTCAACCGTGACGACCGCGGTGGTGAGCGCAGGCCGTTCAACCGCGACGATCGTCCCGGTGGTGGGTATCGCGGGGATCGTCCCGCGTTCAACCGCGACAACCGCGGTGGTGACCGTCCTCCGTTCAACCGCGACAACCGCGGTGGTGACCGTCCTCCGTTCAACCGCGACAACCGCGGTGGTGACCGTCCTCCGTTCAACCGCGACGACCGCGGTGGCGAGCGTCGTTCGTACGGTGATCGTCCTGGTGGCGGGTATCGCGGGGATCGGCCGTCGTTCAACCGTGATGATCGCGGTGGTGACCGTCCTCCGTTCAACCGCGATGATCGTGGTGGCGAGCGTCGTTCGTACGGTGATCGTGACCAGTCGCGTGGTCAGTACGGTTCGCGTCCCGATGGTGGTGAGCGCAGGCCGTTCAACCGCGACGATCGCCCCGGTGGTGACCGTCCTCCGTTCAACCGTGACGACCGCGGTGGCGAGCGTCGTTCGTACGGTGATCGTCCTGGTGGCGGGTATCGCGGGGATCGGCCGTCGTTCAACCGTGATGATCGCGGTGGTGACCGCAGGTCGTTCGACCGTGACAGCCGCGGGGGGGATCGTCCTCCGTTCAACCGTGATGATCGGCCGTCGTCCAGCCGTGATGATCGTGGTGGCGAGCGTCGTTCGTACGGTGATCGCGACCAGACTCGTAGCCGCTACGGTTCGCGGCCGGATGGTGAGCGCAGGTCCTTCAACCGGGATGATCGTCCCGGTGGTGGGTATCGCGGGGGTCGTCCCGCGTTCAACCGCGACAACCGCGGTGGTGACCGTCCTCCGTTCAACCGCGACGACCGCGGTGGTGAGCGCAGGCCGTTCAACCGTGACGATCGTCCGGGCGGCGGTCGTCCCTTCGGGAACCGCGACCGCGACGGTGAGGGTTCTCGCACCCGCTATGGCCGGGACGACCGGTCCGGGGGGCGCGACGAGGCTCCCGGCGGCCAGCGTGAGGAGTTGCCCGAGCTCGCGCCGGACATCACTGCGGAGGAGCTCGACAAGGAGATCCGCGAAGAGCTGCGTTCTCTTCCGCTCGACCTCGCGGATCTGATCTCCCGCCATCTCGTGGCGGCCGAGAGGGCCCTTGGCGAGGACGACGCGGAGCGGGCCTACGAGCACACGAAGGTCGCACGCCGCTTCGCGGCCAGGATCGGAGTGATCCGTGAGGCTGTCGGTATCGCGGCCTACCGTGCCGGCCACTTCTCCGAGGCGCTCAGCGATCTGCGCGCGGCTCGCCGGATGACAGGTTCCGACTCGTTCCTGCCGATCATGGCGGATTGCGAGCGCGGTCTTGGCCGCCCCGAGCGTGCGCTTGACCTGGTCCGTTCCAAGGAGGCCGAGCGACTCGACCGCGTCGGCAAGATCGAGCTCGCCATCGTGGAGTCCGGCGCCCGGAGAGACCTCGGTCAGAACGACGCCGCGGTCATCACCCTCCAGCGCCTTCCCGAGCTGCGTGACACCCGTCCCCAGCCCTGGTCGGCCCGTCTCGCCTTCGCCTACGCCGACGCGTTGTCCGCGGCCGGTCACGCGGGGCCGGCCACGGAGTGGTTCGGCCGGGCGATGACCTTCGACGAGGACGGCGAGACCGACGCGGCCGAGCGTTACGCGGAGCTGACGGGCGCTGTCATCGAGGACATCGAGGACATCGAAGAGGACGACATCGAGGACGGGGAAGTCTTCGTCGACGATGACACCCGCGCCGACGATGACGCCGATGCCGAGGGCGATGATGAGGTCAACGTCGACGATGACGCCGATATCGACGACGTCGCTGCTCTGGACGAGGAGATCGAGGCCGAAGACGATCTCTTTGACGACGACTTCGACGCGAACCGTCCCACTGCCGATGACGCTCAGGACAACGGTTCCGTCGACGAAGAGCACTCCGCCGAGGTGAGCTCCCCCGAGAAGGTCTCTTCCGAGGGCGAGGCGGTCGACGCCGAGCGGAAGACGGAGGAGAAGCCGGGCAAGGTGGAGCACGCTGTCGGCCCTGCCTTCATCGAGCCCGACTTCGGCGACATTCTGAGTGACGCCTCCGACACCGACTCCGATGAGGACGAGGATCAGCGCGAGGACGACGAGCAGGGCCGGGGCAAGGCCGAGAAGAAGTAAGTCCAGGGAACCTTCGCCGCATTCCGGGTGGACGAGCTGTGCGCCCGGAATGCGGGAGGTGTCTCCATCGTTCTCAGCGAGGGGACTGCCAGGTTTACCCGGTGAATTGCTTCCCTGTCACCGCCCCTGTGTTTGAAACGGTCAGGGCTTGGCCGTCGCCTACCTCGACGGAGGGAGGCGAGAAGCCGCTTCTTTCGGGGAGCGGAGGAGTCACAACGGCCCCGAGCCTTGCAGGGCACGTTTTCACGGCTGGATTCGATCCAGCCAGTGCAGGATTCCGGCCACGTTGGACGGGGCGCCGCTCAGCAGCTCGAATTGTTCGGCGGTCGCCTCGTCCGTCTTCAATGCCGCGTAACGGTCGCGGGTGCGCTCCCTGACCATGGCAACGGCGTGATCCAGGTCCATGCCCTCCGTGTGGGCCTGACGGGTCAGGTCGACCCAGACACGAAGCTCCTCGGCGGAGCGTCCCAGGATCTCCTCCACATCCGTGACCGGTCCGTAGTGACTGAAGAGCAGCCTTTGCGGGCCCAGTGCTTTGAACAGGGCGATCGAGTCCAGCGCGGTCCGCAGGTCGAAGTCCGGCGGAGGCGTGGCGGGACGCAGGTCGCCCGTCTCAGGAAGGTAGACCCCGGCCGCATCACCGACATAGAGGTCTCCGGTGCCGGAGTCGATGAGTCCGACATGGTGTTTGGCGTGCCCCGGCGAGTAGTGGCTGTTCAGGGTACGCCCGTTGCCGAGGTCGATCGTGTCGGTGTCGTCGAGCGCGCGGATCCGCGAGGCTTCTGTCGGGGAGAGTTCGCCGAACAGGGTGTCGAGCTTGTCGCCCCAGACCATTCGCGCGCTCGCCATCAGCCTGGATGGATCGGCGAGATGCCGGGCACCCTTCTGGTGAACCACAATCTCCGCATTCGGGTAGAAACCGGCGATGTCGCCGACCCCGCCCGCGTGATCCAAATGGATGTGCGTGACGACGACCGTGGCGAGATCTCCGGGTCCGACGCCCAGCGAGGTGAGGGCGTCACGCACCACGGGGGCGGAGGTGGAGGTGCCGGTCTCAACCAGGCAGGGACGGTCTCCAAGGATCAGGTATCCGGCCGTGATGCTGGAGTACCCGGCCATCCTCGTATCGATCTCATAGACGTCCCCGCCGAGGGCGGTGATGTTGTCCACAGGCCACCTCATAACTGGAACCGGTATCCACAGAACAGTATTCGGCCATTCCGGTGCAGCTCACATCGTAGAGAGTCGTCCTCGACAGGCAGGATCGAGGGAGGATCGCATGGATCGTAACGAGGTCATTCTCGTGGGCCGCCTACCTGAGGTGGCCCACGTCAGGCCGTTGCAGAGCGGAGGCACGCTCGGCACCTGGCGGCTCATCGTCCGGCGGCGACACCGCGGGCGTGGCGCCCGGGTCGACACCATTCCGTGCGCGTCGTTCGAGACCGATGTCATCGAGGCCGTGGCCGGTTGGCTTCCCGATGACATCGTCGAGGTGACGGGTTCGCTGCGTCGGAGATGGTGGGGAAGCGAAGGGGCCAAGTCGTCCGGCTACGAGGTCGAAGTGCGTTCGGTGAGACGTCTTGAGCGTAAGGTCATCACGATCCTGGCCTGTGACGAGGAGGTTCCCGTGCCCGTCCCGCCTCGGCCGGTGCGCTCACTCCTGCATGCGAGGAGGGGGCCACGGGACCGGGGGGAGGAGCCGCGGCTCACCCCGGCGAGATCGGGTAACTGACGCCCTACTTCCAGGGCATGCAGGATTCCGAGATCTCGGACCGACCTCCACGGCTCGGGAAACGCAGGGTTTCGGAGTTTCCGCGGCATCCGGCTCTTCTCAGGGGTCCGGCCCTCCTGAGTTTCAGGATCCTGACTTCGCGGAGGGCGGGTTTTCTTCGGAAGGTGTCCGTCCCGGGGTGAGCGTGCGCAGAACCAGACCGGTTCTGGGCTTCGGGCCGAAGGAGGTGGACTTGCGAGGCACTCGTTCCCCCTGAGCCGCGATGGCGAGCACCTCGTCGACCGCGAGCGGGCGCAGAATCACCGCGGTTCCACCGGACGTCCGCGCGAGCCGTACGGCGGCCTCCGGGTCGTGGTGGACGACGCGCACCGACTGTTCGTCGTCCCGCATCCCCCACACCTTCGGCAGAAGAAACTCCGCGAGGATGGAGGTGTTCAGCGCCCGCCACCTGGCCGAGTGCTCGGACGGCATGGCGTGTTCGAGCTGGTCGGGATCGGGGTCGGTGAGAAGGTGTGCGGACCCGCCGGCGGACAGCAGGTAGGCCGGTCCGCTGGTCTCCTCCAGTGCGGCCAGACCTTCGGCCAGGTCCGCGTGGTCGTGCACCTGCCACGAGCCCCTCGCCTTGGCCAGCGCCTCCTCAAGCGGCAGTCCGGGAATGACCCGGTGGATGGCCTTCAGATCCGGTGGGTAGGCGCTGGAGTCCACCAGGAGCGCGAGACCGAAGTCCCACGGACCGGGCTCCGGAGGGTTCGTCGGGCTCACCGCTTCCGTGGGTTCCACCGGGCTCACCGAGGCCGTGGCTTTAGCGGGTTTCCCGGGATTCGTGGCTTCCGCCGACTCCGCGGGGGTGCCGTCCGTCATGGGCGTCACCGATTCCACGGCTGTCGTGGGTTTCATGGACGTGGTTGTCGCGGCGTCACTCGTGACGGAGGCAGTGACGGAGGCGCGGTGTTCCCGCTGGAGCGCGAGATAGGTGGCGTAGCGGTGGTGCCCATCGGCGATCAGGGCCTGGCGGGGGCGGAGGTCGGCGTCGATGGAGGCGAGCTCGCCGGTGTCGGTGACGGCCCACAGCCGGTGCCTGACCCCGTCCTCGGTCTCCGTCTCCGCCAGAGGGGGCCGGGACGCGGCGATGCGGTCGACGAGGTGTGTGGTGGCGCCGCCCGCACCGTCGTAGAGCAGGAAGATGGGTTCCAGGTTGGCTTGCGTGGTGCGCATCAGCGCGAGCCGATCGGCGACCGGTCCGGGCATCACGTTCTCGTGAGGAAGGATGATGCCCAGCTCCGGACCGGCCAGGCCCACGTCACCGATGATCCCGCGCTGCAGGATGCCAGGACCCGACTGCTCATAGATGTAGACCGCGGGTGTCTCGTCGGCGGTCAGCACCCCGCAGGAGAGCCACTGGTGAAGAGTCTCCCGCGCCTCGGCGTATTTGTGATGGTCGGTGCCGGGAAGGATCAAACGCACCACATTGTTGGGGTGAAGGTCGAGCAGCTTCCGCACCTCGGCCTCGTCGATGAGGTCGTACGGCGGGGAGGTGACTCCGGCCAGATCGTCGACCGTGAACCGCACGCCGTGAAACGGGCGCAGCACCAGCCCGCCGGGTATCGGCAGTTCAGGATTCGCCATAGAGGGCATGCTGCCATAAAGGCCTGAAACGGCCGGGGGCCGCTTCGAGTCTGCGATGGTGCCTGGTCCGTCAGGAAATCGGCCAGATCTGTCGTCTGTCGATGAAGGAGGCCTCACATAATGGTCCAAGGACGTGGCGGTCCGTCTGATTCCCCCAGCCCCGAGACGGGCGCTCCGGCCGGGGACGTCTACGAATGGTTCCAACGAGGGACGAAACTGCTGGCCGAGGGCAGTCCGGCGGCGGCGGCCGCGCTGCTGGAGCGGGCGGCCGACGCGGAGCCGGAGTCGCGGAGCATCCGGGAGGCCCTCGCCCGAGCACAGTTCAACTCCCGGCAGTACGCCGACGCCGTCGACAGCTTTCGCTGGATCATCGACGCCAATCCGGCTGAGGACTACGCGTATTTCGGTCTTGGGCTCGCCCTGTGGCGCACCGGGGACATGGAGGGGGCTCAGGAGCCACTGGCGATCGCCGTCGCGATGCGGCCCGACCTGCGGCACTATGTTTCCGCGCTGAAAAGTGTTCGCGCCACGTTGCGTGCCCGCAGGATGTGATCCGTACGAGTTCGCCGTTGTGATCCCGAACGCCCGCAGGATGTGATCGGTGCCGACCTTGCCGGTGTGATCGGTTCCTGCTGCCGACGCGACCGGTGGGTGCCCTGCCGGTACGCCCCGAGGATGCTCGCCCGGTTGATCCGTGCGGGTTCGCAGGACGTGATCCAGGCGGTTCCGCCGCATGGGAGCGGTGCGGGCGGTGGAACGTGGGTGATGAAATGGGCCGGTGGACACGAATACGCTGATCGACCCGTATGACACCCTTCTCCTTGACCTTGACGGGGTGGTGTACCTCGGGCGCAACGCCGTACCGGCGGCCCCGGAGTCCCTGCGCCGGGCGGCGGAGGGTGGTGTACGTCTCGCCTACGTCACCAACAACGCCTCACGCACCCCCGCGGCCATCGCCCAGCACCTGCGCGCGCTGGGCGCCCCGGCGGAACCCGAGGACGTCGTGACCTCCGCCCAGGCCGCCGCGCGGGTCGTGGCCGAGCGGGTCGAACCGGGCGCCGCGGTGCTGGTGGTCGGTGGGATGGGGCTGCGCTCCGCACTGCGCGTCCACGGACTGCGCCCGGTCAGCACCGCCCTGGAGGGGCCGGTCGCGGTCGTCCAGGGCATCGCTCCCGATCTCTCCTACGGCCTGCTGGCCGAAGGCACGCTCGCGGTGAGAGGGGGAGCCCTCTTCGTCGCCGCGAACGCCGACTCGACCATGCCGACGGGCAGGGGTGAGCTTCCCGGTAACGGCTCGATGGTCAGGGTCATCGCCACGGCGACCGGGGTGGAGCCGATCGTCGCGGGCAAGCCCGAGCCGCCCCTGCACCGCGAGTCGATGCTCCGCACCGGATCGCAGCGGCCTCTGGTGGTCGGTGACCGGCTCGACACCGACATCGAGGGAGCGACCAACGCGGGGGTGGACAGTCTGCTGGTCCTGACGGGAGTGGCGGGCCCGCTCGACGTGCTGACCGCCGCTCCCCGGCACCGGCCCACCTACGTCGCCGCTGATCTGTCCGACCTGCACCGGCCCTACCCCGAGGTGCGGAGGATCGCGGACGGGTGGACCTGCGAGGGGTGGACGGCCCGCTGGGAGGAGGGCGTGCTCACCCTCGAAGGCGGGGGTGAGCCGCTTGACGGGCTTCGCGCGGCTTCCGCGGCGACCTGGGAGGCCGTGGGCGAGGGCCGGGCGGACGAGGACGCGGTGAAGGCGGCACTCGACTCAGCGCTCTCGCCACGGGCCTCGCGTTCCGGCTGAGACGGCCGCTCGACCCCGGCCTCCTCCAACGGCCGCCCAGCCCTCGTCATCCCCTTCTCGGCGTGACCTCACGTGCTCCCCTTGACGCCGAGCCCAGGCCGGGAGGCCGGGGCCGGGCGGGCCGTCGCCCTGCGTGACCCTCTCCGCCCGTGTGATCCCGCCCTCGGGCGGGATCCTCAAAGGAGCTTGCGCAGGCGGAGAAGGTCACCGAAGCTGGCGTCGACCTTGATCCGGCCGCCGAAGACGGCCCGTCCCATGTCGAGGTCCCCGTTGACCAGCGAGATGAGATCATCGCTGCCGATGGTCAGTTTCACCTCGGCCTGCCTGCGGTCGTCCGGGGAAAGATCCTCGAAGGGACCGAGGCCGCCGTGGTGGATGTGGCCGTAGAAGGTGACGTCGAGATCCTTGATGTGGCAGCTGATACTGCGTTCGACCACGTGCTTGTCGCGGCTCTCCCGGTCAACCTCGTCGAACTGCTCGCCGAGTTTGCGCAGTGCCACCCGGCACTCGTCGACGGTCGCCATCGCGTGGCGCTCCCTTCTCTTCTCCCTGACCGATCCGAATCCCTTTCAGGTACGGACGGTAGCGTTCCACATGGGTACGGCATGCAATCCGGCGCGGGGGCACCGGAGAAAGAGGCTTCCGCAATGGCGTTCACGACATCGCGGGGTTATGCGCCGACGGCCGCCGACCTTAATGGCATGACAACGATCGAGGTTCCCGCGATAGTTCGCGGTTTACCCATCTTTGGAAGATCTCTCCCTTCCTTGCCCGCGCTGGGCCGACCTGTGTGGATCGGCCGCTGCGGATCCCCCCGTATCCGTGCGGATCGGCCGCCGCGAATATCCCGCGTCTGTGCGGGTCGGCCCTCGCGGATCCCCCTGCGTTCAAGGGAAGGACGGGGCGGGATTCGCGGCGTGGGGAGAACCCGCCGAGGAGGGGAGCCCGTGCATGGGCGAGGGAAAGCCGGAAAGGCGGGAAAGCCCGCCGAGGCGACGAGGGGCGCGGCTTCCGATACGGTCGGGGAATCCACGGGCGCGGCGCCGGTGAGCGTGGCGCTCGTACGGCGGCAAGGGCCGCGAAGACGACCATGACGGCCGAAGCGGCCAGGAGCGGTTCCGGAGGGGGCACATGACGGACCTGCTGGAGGAGACGGGCGATGAGCGGGCGGACGCCGCGCTGGGCGGGCTCACCCGTCTCGGCGCTCTGCCCGTCTCCGCGCACGCGGACGTCTTCGAGGAGGTGTTCACCGGACTGGAGCAGGCGCTCGCCGCGGTGAACGGTACCTCGGGGCGGGAGTCCGCCTCGCCGGACAGTCCTCCGGAGCGGGCCACCGCCCCGGCGCACGGTGCCCCGGAGCGGGAAGCGACCTCACCGGGCGGCCTGCCAAAGCCAAGCGGCGTGCCAAGGCCGGGACCGGCCCTGGTGCACGCTCTTCCCGGGCAGGGGCGCCCCTCGGTGGACGGCACCCGGGATCGGCGCCCGTGAGCCGGCGGACACGTCTCGACAGCGAGCTCGTCCGCCGGAAGCTGGCGCGGTCCCGCGAGCAGGCGGCCCAGCTCATCGAGGCCGGCCGGGTCAGCGTCGGCGGCCAGGTGGCGGCGAAGCCCGCGACCCAGGTCGACACGGCCTCGGCGATCGTGGTCGCGGAGGCGGCCGAGGGACCCGACTATGTCTCGCGGGGCGCGCACAAGCTCCTCGGCGCGCTGGAGGCCTTCGGTCCTCTCGGCCTCACCGTGGAGGGACGCCGCTGCCTGGACGCGGGAGCCTCGACCGGGGGCTTCACCGACGTACTGCTACGTGCGGGAGCGGCGCACGTCCTGGCCGTCGACGTCGGGTACGGCCAGCTCGCGTGGTCGCTGCGGACCGACGACAGGGTCACGGTGATGGAGCGGGTCAACGTCAGGGACCTGAAACCCGACATGCTCGGCGAGGCGCCCACGCTGATCGTCGGTGACCTCTCCTTCATCTCCCTGCGCCTGGTGCTGCCGGCCCTCGTCCTGTGCGCCGCGGAACGGGCCGACTTCGCGATGCTGGTCAAACCCCAGTTCGAGGTCGGCAGGGAGCGGGTCGGCGCCGGAGGGGTCGTCCGCGATCCGGAACTTCGCGCCGGGGCCGTAAGGGACGTGGCCGAGGCCGCGCGGACGCTCGGCCTGACCGTGCGAGGGGTGACCGCGAGTCCTCTGCCGGGCCCGTCCGGCAACGTCGAGTACGTCATCTGGCTGGGCAGGGGAGAGGGCGCTCCGCCGGTCCCCGACCTTGACGCGGAGATCGAGCGAGCGGTGGCGGAAGGCCCCCGGTAGCCGCTCCAGCTCTCCGGCTCCCGGCCCTTCAGCGCCCGGCCTCGGCCCTCCAGACCTCTGCCACCCGGAAACCTTCCGGCCTGTCCGGACCTCAACCTCCGAATCCTCTGCCACCCAGACCTCAGCTTCCTCCCCCACCCGGGGGCGAGGATCTCCACGTTCAAGGAGAGTCGATGACTGCCAAGCGCACCGTGCTGGTCACCGCGCACACCGGGCGGGCGGCGGCCGTCGACAGCGCCCGGATGGTGATCCAGCGGCTCGTGGACGCCGGGCTGACCGTGCGGGTCCTCAGCGTCGAGGCCGAGGAGATCGCCTGCGCGGGGACCGACGTGGTACCCGCGGGTCCGGCGGCGGTCGACGCCGTCGAGATGATGATCGTGCTCGGTGGCGACGGCAGCCTCCTGCGGGCGGCCGAGCTCGCCCGCCCGGCGGGAGTGCCGCTGCTGGGGGTGAACCTCGGCCACGTGGGTTTCCTGGCGGAGGCCGAGGTGGAGGACCTGGCGGAGGCGGTCGACAGCGTGGTGGACGGCCGTTACGACGTCGAGGAGCGGATGACCATCGAGGTCACCGCCCGCCTCAACGGCAAGCTGCTCGCCGACAGCTGGGCGCTGAACGAGGTCACCGTCGAGAAGAGCGAGCGGATGCTCGAGGTGGTCGCCGAGATCGACGGGCGCCCGCTGTCACGCTGGGGGTGCGACGGGGTGATCTGTGCCACGCCGACCGGTTCGACCGCGTACGCCTTCTCCGCCGGAGGCCCGGTCGTGTGGCCGGAGGTGGAGGCGCTGCTGCTCGTGCCGATCAGCGCCCACGCCCTGTTCGCCAGGCCCCTGGTGGTCTCTCCCCGCTCCAAGCTGGCACTGGAGGTCCAGCCGGAGACGGCGGGCGCGGTGCTGTGGTGCGACGGCCGCCGCAGGTTCGACCTGCCGGCCGGTGCGAGGGTGGAACTGCGGCGGGCGGAGCTACCGGTACGGCTGGCGCGGCTGCACGGTCTGGAGGACACCGGGGCGCCGTTCACCGACAGGCTGGTCGCGAAGTTCGATCTCCCCGTACAGGGGTGGCGGGGTCGCGTGAGGCCCTAGTTCGTCCGGGCGGGCGACGCCTCAAGCGCGTAGGATCGTGCCCGCGCACCGCACTGATGTTCGGTGAATTCGATGTGACGGGAGGGACCAGTGCGACCTGGAGTCGAGGAGGTCCGTATCCAGGGGCTCGGCGTGATCGATGAGGCCGTCCTGGAGCTGGCGCCGGGATTCACCGTGGTCACGGGCGAGACGGGCGCGGGTAAGACCATGGTGGTGACCGGCCTGGGGCTGCTGTTCGGCGGCCGTGCCGACCCCGCCCGCGTCCGTCCGGGCTCCGGCAAGACGACCATCGAGGGCACGCTGATCGTCGACCCCGCCGGGCGGGTCGCCCAGCAGGTGCAGGACGTGGGAGGCGTGGTCGAGGACGGCGAGCTGATCATCTCGCGCACGGTCTCCGTCGAGGGGCGCAGCCGCGCCTGGCTGGGCGGGCGGACGGTTCCCGTCGGCACGCTCACCTACCTGGCCGAGGACCTCGTCGCCGTGCACGGCCAGATGGACCAGCAGCGGCTGCTGCAGCCGGGCCGTCAGCGGGCCGCCCTCGACCGCTACGCCGGTGAGGAACTGGTCAAGCCGCTGCGTGCCTACGAGCAGGCGTACAAGCGGCACAGGGAGACCGCGGAGAGGCTGGCCGAGCTGACCACCAAGGCGAGGGAACGCGCACAGGAGGCCGACCAGCTCAGGTTCGGGCTCGGCGAGGTCGAGAAGGCCGATCCCAAGCCCGGCGAGGAGATCGAGCTGCGCGAGGAGGAGGAGCGGCTCTCCCACGCCGACTCCCTCAGGAGCGCCGCGGAGACGGCGCACCGGGCGCTGCTCGGCGATCCGATGTCGGGTGAGCAGGCCATGCCGGACGCCATCGCGCTGGTCGGCGAGGCCCGCGCGGCCGTCGAGGCGGTGCGCGACTTCGACCCCTCGCTCGCCGGGATCGCCGACCGGCTCGCGGAGGCGGGCTATCTGATCTCCGACGTCGCCACCGAGCTGGCCGCGTACGCCGAGTCGGTCGACGCCGACCCGGGCAGACTCGCGGTGGTGCAGGAGCGACGGGCCGCGCTCATCCACGTCATCCGCAGATACGGCCAGGACACCGCGGAGGTGCTCGCCTGGGCCGCGCGGGCCGCCGCCCGGGTGGCGGAGCTCGACGGTGACGACGACCGCATCGGCGAGCTCACCCGCGAGCACGAGGAGCTCACCGCGCGCCTCACCGAGCTGGCCGCCGAGCTGACCCGGGTCAGGACGGCGACCGCGGAGCGGTTCGGGCAGGCCGTGACCGAGGAGCTCACCGCGCTGGCCATGCCGCACGCCAGGGTCGCGGTCACGATCACCGCCGCCTCCGAGTTCGGCCCGCACGGCGTCGACGAGGTCGAGCTGCGCATGGCGCCGCACCCGGCCTCGCCGCTCCTGCCGCTGAACAAGGGCGCCTCCGGCGGTGAGCTGAGCCGGGTGATGCTCGCCATCGAGGTGGTCTTCGCCGGCGCCGACCCGGTCCCGACGTTCGTCTTCGACGAGGTCGACGCGGGCGTCGGAGGTAAGGCCGCGGTGGAGATCGGCCGCAGGCTGGCACGGCTGGCCCGCACCTCCCAGGTGATCGTCGTCACTCACCTGCCGCAGGTCGCGGCCTTCGCCGACCAGCATCTCGTCGTGGAGAAGGCCGACGACGGGAGCGTGGTGCGCAGCGGCGTGATCGCCCTCGACAAGGACGGCCGGGCGAGGGAGCTCTCCCGCATGCTCGCCGGGCTTGAGGACTCCGAGCTGGGCCGCGCGCACGCGCAGGAGCTCCTCTCGATCGCCGCCGCCGACAAGGCGTGACCCGAAACAGGCCGAACACGCCGGATTCGAGAAGCGAGGCGGTACGTGAGGGGTTGAAGGAGTAATCCTCGCGTTCCAGGGGAGCAGGTCTCAGGAGTATCGGGTGACGTATCTAACACGCTGCCGCCTGTTTGGCTCTCCCGGTCGTTCACTCTGGCAGGATGGGCGTGATGAAGGTGCCGACTGAAGAGCTTCAAGACAGGCTCACAAGGTACCTCCGCCGCAGGAAGGTCACGGACCTTCCCGGGGTGACGGCAGTGGCGAGAATCGATCGGCGGACCAAGAGGCTGACCAAGCGCCTCAGGGCCGGGGAAATCGCGATTATCGATCACGTTGACGTTGACCGGGTGAGCGCGGAGGCCCTTGTCGCGTGCGGCGCGGCGGGTGTCGTCAACATCGCCTCCGGCATCAGCGGCCGCTACCCCAACCTCGGCCCGCAGATCATCGTCGAGGCCGGGGTGCCGTTCGTCGACAACGCGACCCCCGAGCTGTTCGAGCGGATCAAGGACGGCGACCTGGTCAGGCTGCACGAAGGCGTCCTTCACCTCGACGACGAGGTGGTGGGCAAGGGCGACGTGCAGACGGCGGAGTCCATCGAGGCCGCGATGAGCGAGGCCCGTGCCGGGCTGACGGTGCAGATCGAGGCGTTCGCGGCCAACACCATGGAGTACGTCCGCCGTGAGCGCGACCTCCTCATCGACGGGATCGGCGTCCCCGACGTCCGGACCGTGATGGAGGGCAGGCACGTTCTCATCGTGGTGCGCGGTTACCACTACAAGGAGGACATCGCCGCCCTCCGCCCCTACATCCGCGAATACCGCCCGATCATGATCGGGGTGGACGGCGGCGCCGACGCGCTGCTGGAGGCCGGTTACCTGCCCGACATCATCGTCGGTGACTTCGACTCCGTCTCCACCAAGGCGCTCACCACCGGCGCCGAGCTGGTCGTGCACGCCTACCGCGACGGCAGGGCGCCCGGACTGGAGCGGGTCCAGCAGTTGGGCCGCACCGCGGTGCTCTTCCCGGCGATCGGCACCAGCGAGGACATCGCGATGCTGCTCGCCGACGACAAGGGCGCCGATCTCATCGTCGCCGTCGGCACCCACGCGACCCTGGTGGAGTTTCTCGACAAGGGCCGCTCCGGCATGGCCAGCACCTTCCTCACCCGCCTGCGGGTGGGCAGCAAGCTCGTCGACGCGAAAGGCGTCAGCCGGCTCTATCGCAGCCGGATCTCCACACCGTCCCTGCTCCTGCTCGTCGCCACCACGCTGATCACCATGGGAGTGGCGATCGTCGTCTCCCCGGTGGGCAAGATCTGGCTGGACAGCGTCCGCGACGTCTGGAGTGGCTTCATCTTCTGGCTGGTCGGACTCTTCTCGTGATCGATTTCCGCTATCACCTCGTCTCCATCGTCGCGATCTTCCTCGCGTTGTCGGTCGGGATCGTGCTCGGCACCACCCTGCTCGAAGATCCCGTCATCAAGGCGAGCGAGTCGCTGGCCAACCAGCTTCGCGAGGGCAACAACGAGCTTCGCGACCAGGTGGACGCCCTGCAGAAGCGCGAGGCCGCCAACGACGCCTTCGTGACCGGCGGCACCGCCCGGATGGTCCAGGACGCGCTCGTCGGCAGGAGCGTCGTGATCGTCGAGGCCCCGGGCAGCACCGCGAGCGTGCGCGAGGCGGCGCAGCAGGCGATCGAGGAGGCCGGGGGGAGCGTGACCGGCCGGATCACCCTCACCGAGCGGTACACCGACCCCGCCCAGGCGGGCTTCGTCGACAAGCTGGCCGTCGGGGCCAAGGCCGCCGAGACCGTCTTCTCCGTCGAGGACACGGCGCACGACAAGGCGGCGGAGGTGCTCGCCGGCGCGATCCTGACCAGTGACTCCAGCCAGGTGGGCAAGGAGCACCCGTCCGGAGCCGGCATCCTCGACGCGTTCCAGCGCGCCGGCCTGCTCACCGTCACCGGCGAGCCCGCCAGACGCGCGGAGACGGCCCTGATGATCGCCCCGGCGGAGGCGTACGCGGGGGAGACCGCGAGTGCGCAGGCGGGCACGCTCGTGACGCTGGCGCTCGGCCTCGACGACGCGGGCCAGGGCACCGTGATCGCCGGCACGCAGACCTCCGTCGCGCCCGGCGGGGTGATCGCCGCGCTCCGCGAGGACGCGGCCTTCACGGAGAAGGTCTCCAGCGTCGACACCGCCGATATGCCCGCAGGACGGGTCGTGGTGGTCTACGCTCTCCGAGAGCAACTCACCGGGCTGGCCGGCCAGTACGGCATCGGCCCCGGTGTCTCCGGCATCGAGCCCAGCGCGACGCCGACCCCCACGGTCCCCACGGCCACCTCCGGAGGATGATCCGATGGCTCGTCGCGCTTTTCCCCGCGCCCTCGCGGGTGCCCTCGCCGGTGCGTTCCTCGGCGCGGTTGCCGCGCGCGCCGCGTACGCCGCCTTCACCCGCAGGCCTCCGGTCGGCGACACGGAGACCTGGGCCCGCACGAACCACAGGGGTGAGCCGATCACCCTGCTTGAGGGCCCGGCGTTCGTCGCCGGTGCCGGTGCCGCCGCGGCGGCGATGCCCGGGCTGCCCGGCAGGGTCCGCGTGGCGGCATTGCTGGCGGTGGCCGGTGGTGGCGGGCTCGGCGCCTACGACGACCTGTACGGCGCGACCTCGTCCAAGGGGTTCAAGGGGCATCTGAGTGCCCTGGCCAAGGGCGAGGTCACCAGCGGGGCCGTGAAGCTCCTCGGTATCGGCGCGACCGGCCTGGCCGCGGCCGCCCTCACCTCCCGTCACCCCTTCGACGTCGCCGTCAACGGTGTGCTGATCGCGGGGAGCGCGAACCTGGCCAACCTCTTCGACCTGCGGCCGGGTCGCGCCGTCAAGGTGGGCCTCCTCGCCGGAGCGCCCCTGCTCGCCGCGGGGCTGCTCGGAAACGACCCGGCTTCGGCCACCGTGGTCGCGCTCCCCATGGGGGCCGCCGCCGCGCTGCTGCCCGAGGACCTCGGTGAGCGGGCGATGCTCGGTGACGCGGGGGCCAACGCGCTGGGCGCGCTGCTCGGCTTGGCCGCGACCATCACCCTGGGACGTCCGGGGCGCCTGGCCGTGCTCGGCACCGTGGTCGCGCTGACCGCGGCCTCCGAGAAGATCAGCTTCACCAAGGTGATCGCGGGCAACCCCGTCCTGCACCGCCTCGACATGCTCGGCCGTCGCCCTGTGGAGCAGGCACCCGCCACCCGATGAGCACGAGGATCGCACGAGGGGTCGCGGGAG
The DNA here is from genome assembly GCF_042899335.1 of Streptosporangium sp. NPDC000095. Classification (NCBI taxonomy): domain Bacteria; kingdom Bacillati; phylum Actinomycetota; class Actinomycetes; order Streptosporangiales; family Streptosporangiaceae; genus Streptosporangium; species Streptosporangium sp. NPDC000095. The sequence goes on along the minus strand of NZ_JBIAZS010000009.1, from coordinate 327,061 downwards.
CGGCGCTCCTCATCGGAGTCGTGACCGTCCTGGCCAGGCTCGTCGGTTTCGGCCGCTATCTCGTCCAGTCGCAGAGCGTCGGCAACAGCTGCCTGGGCACCGCCTACAACACCGCCAACTACGTGCCCAACATCGTCTTCGAGCTGGTCGCGGGCGGCGTACTGGCCGGGATGGTGGTGCCGGTGCTGGCCTCGGCGGCCTCCAGGTCCGATGACGACCCCAAGGCCAGGGCGGAGGTGAGCAGGACCACCTCGGCGCTGCTCACCTGGTCGATGCTCGTCCTGGTGCCGCTCACGCTGCTCATCGTCGCGTTCGCCGGGCCGATCGTCGCGCTGCTCGTGGCGAATCCGGCCCCGTGCGACCTGGCGGACGTCGTCGAGGCCGGCACCGGCCTGCTCGTCGTCTTCGCCCCCCGGATGATCTTCTTCGGCCTGGCCGTGGTGCTGTACGGGGTGCTCCAGGCCCACCAGCGGTTCATGGGCCCGGCCCTGGCGCCGCTGGTCTCCAGCCTGCTCATCGTCGCCTCCAACCTGTTGTTCGAGGCGGTCAACGAGGAGGCCGCGAGGGACCTGTCGCAGCTCAGCGGTGCCGGGCAGCTGTCGCTCTCCCTCGGTGCGACCGTCGCCGCCGCCGCGATGGTGCTCACCGTGATCGGTCCGGTGGCCCGGCTGCGGCTGAGGCTGCGGCCCTCGCTGTCGTTCCCGCCGGGCGTCGCGGCCAGGGCGCGGAGTCTCGCCACCGCGGGTCTCGCCGTGCTGATCGCGCAGCAGATCGCGCTGATCGTCGTGATCCGCCTCGCCAACGAACTGGGAGGCGAGGGCGCGATCGCCGCCTACACCTACGCCTGGGCGCTGTACCAGCTGCCGTACGCGGTGCTCGTGATGCCGATCGCCACCAGCTCGTTCCCCGTGCTGTCCACCCGAGCGGCCGAGGGGGACACGCCGGGTTTCGACGCCCTGACCGCCTCCACCACCCGGGCCGTGCTCCTGGTCACGGGGCTCGCGGCCGGGGTGATGGCGGCGGTCGCGGTACCGGTGTCGAGGGTGTTCCTCGATGGGACCCCTGGCGGCGACCCCGCCGAGATGGCGAGGGGTGTCGCGCTGTTCGCGCCCGGCCTGGCCGGGTACGCGCTCATGTTGCACCTCGCCCGCGTCCTGTACGCCTGCGGGCGGGGCCGGTCGGCGGCCGTGGCCTCGGTGACCGGGTGGGCCGTCGCGCTGGTGGCCCAGATCGTGCTCGCCCGCACGGCGGGGAATCCGGCCGACGTGGTCGGGCTGCTCGGTCTGGGCAGCACGGTCGGTATGACCGTCGGCGGGCTGCTCCTGGCCGTCGCGGTGCTTCGCACCAGGGGAGCGGCCGCGCTGGCGGGGACGCCACGCACTCTCCTCGCGACCGTGGCCGGTGGTGGTGCCGCCTGGGGATCGGGGCTCGCCCTGGTCAACGCCTTGGGTGCGGTGTCCACCTGGGAGTTCGTGGCGGCGGGCCTGGCCGCCGGTGTGGCCGGTGTGGTCGCTTTCGCGGCCGTGGCCGTGATGATCGACAGGCAGGACGTCCAGGCGCTGGCGGTGAGGCTCCGCCGAGGGGCCGCGAAGGAGGGTGGCCTTTCCGATGGCTGATGAGGGCAGGCGGGTGGCACTCGTACTGGGAACGAGCGCGGGAGGGGTCGGCCGGCACGTGGCGATGCTGGCCGGAGGGCTGGTGCGTGACGGCCACCGGGTGGTCGTGGCGGGCCCGCCGAGTACGGAGCGGGCCTTCGGCTTCGCCGCGCTCGGTGCGCGCTTCGTGCCCGTGCCGATCTCCGACCGGCCTCGCCCGGCCGGCGACCTGCGGGCTGTCCTGGCGCTTCGCGCGTTGCGCGGGGCGCACGTCGTGCACGCCCACGGGTTGCGGGCCGGGGCTCTGGCGTCGATCGCGCTGGCGGGGACCGGGACAGGGCTGGTGGTGACCCTGCACAACGCCGCCACCGCGGGCGGCGCCGTCGGCGCGGTCTACGGCCTCCTGGAACGGATCGTGGCCCGTCGCGCCGACCGGATCCTGGTCGTCTCCCCCGACCTGGGGGAGCGGATGAGCCGCCTGGGTGCCACGCGTGTCGAGGCCGCGGTCGTGCCCGCGCCCCCGTTGCCCCCTTCGGGACGCGAGCCCGGCGACATGCGGCGAGAGCTCGGGGTGGGAGACCAGATGATCTTCCTCACGGTCGCGAGGCTCGCCCAGCAGAAGGGCCTGGAGACCCTGCTCGACGTCGCGAAGACCCTGCGCGGGGCTCAGGAGGCGGAACCCGCGCGGGAAGCGATCTCCACCGAGCCCGGGCACGGCCGGATCGCGCGGGAGCGCGCGCCCGGAGTCGTGTTCCTGGTGGCGGGGGAGGGGCCGCTGAGGGGGGAGCTGCAGGGGCGGATCGACCGGGAGAGCCTGCCGGTGCGGTTGCTCGGCGATCGCGCCGACGTGGGAGATCTGCTCGGGGTGGCGAGGGCGCTGGTGGTGCCGAGCCGCTGGGAGGGGCAACCCCTCACCGTGCAGGAGGCCCTGCGGGCGGGAACGGCGGTCGTCGCCACCGCCGTGGGGGGCATCCCCGCGATGGTGGGAGAGGCCGGGCTGCTGGTGCCGTACGGGGATGTCGCCGCGATGCGCGACGCGGTCGCGAGGGTGCTCGCCGACGACAAGCTCGCCGCGGCGCTGGCCGGGGCCGCCGCCCTGCGGGGCCGCGAACTGCCGGGCGAGGCAGAGGCGCTCGGGGCGGTGCTCGCGGTCTATGCGGGGCTCTCCGGCTGAGAGCGCGCGGGGTTTTTCGATCAGAGAACCGCGGGAGGGCGCTCGGTCCCGCGGGGAGAAGGAAGGCGCGCGCCCGGTCCCGAAAGGGAGCCGGAAGGGCTGGAAAGGGCCGTCGGCAGGCGATTTCGGGGTCGATGGAACAAGCGGAGGAGCCGCGAGGTTGGATTAGGCGACGCCATGCCAGACGCCTATACTGGCGTGGTTAGGGGGGGAGTATCCCTTCGCGGCAGTCTCGTCATCACGGTGTTGTCTCGCTCCACGAGGCCCCCGGGGCTGTCGGTCCGCATCGTCGATCCGCTTCACATCGACCTGGTTTCATGCGGGCGGGAGAGACCTCCGGCAGTCTGTCATGCGCGCCGCCGGAGGTTTATCAACCGTGAATGTTCCTGTCTGGGTCTGGCTCGCCGTGATCGGCGGCCTCCTGGTCGTCCTCGCCTTCGACCTGTGGATAGTCGACCGAGGCGAGCCCCGGGAGTTCTCCCTCAGGCAGGCCGGGTTCTGGGTCGGTTTCTACGTCACACTCGCGGTGCTCTTCGGCATCGGGCTGTGGGTGATCGCTGGTCCCACCCCCGCGGGCCAGTTCATCGCCGGATATCTCACCGAGTACAGCCTCAGCGTCGACAACCTCTTCGTCTTCTACATCATCATGACCCGCTTCGCGGTGCCGAAGATATACCAGCACAAGGTGCTGCTGATCGGCATCGTGATGGCGCTGGTCATGCGCGGCATCTTCATCGCGATCGGCGCCGCGGCGCTGGCCAACTTCGGCTGGCTCTTCTACGTCTTCGGCGCGTTCCTGATCTACACCGCCGTCCAGCTCGTCCGTCAGTTCGGCGAGGAGGAGCACCTCGAGGAGAACGCGGTGCTGCGCTGGGCACGGCGGGTGCTCCCGCACACCGACGACTACGTGGGCGCCAGGATCACCGTCAAGGTCGACGGCAAGCGCCTGGTCACCCCGCTGCTGATCGTCATGATCGCGATCGGCACCACCGACCTGCTGTTCGCGCTCGACTCGATTCCGGCTATCTTCGGCCTCACCACGGACGCCTTCATCGTCTTCACCGCGAACGCGTTCGCCCTCATGGGATTGCGCCAGCTTTACTTCCTGCTGGGCGGACTGCTTCAGAAGCTGGTCTACCTCAGCTTCGGTCTTGCGTTCATCCTCGGTTTCATCGGGGTTAAGCTGATCCTCGAGGCGCTGCACTCCAGTGGTGTCTCCTGGGCCCCCGAGGTGCCGATCTGGGTGTCGCTGTCGGTGATCGTCGTCACGATGGCCGTCACCACGGTGATCAGCTTGATCAAGGTCCGGCGTGACGCCCGCGCGGGCAAGGAAAACACCACCCCGGCGAGTGTCGAGCAAGGCTAGCGAATCGGCGTGTGAGGCGCTTTGCTTGTCTCATTGCGCCTTATAAAGGCTAAGAGATGGGTAACATCCTGCCCCAGAGCGGGTAGACATACCGGTCTAATGCCGCAAGACATCACAAAGGTTCCCTGTGTCCCACGATTCAGCAAGCCACATACCAGGTCCGTTGGGCCTGGCACGTGGCGTCTCCCCGTGGTTGCTCCCGACCGTCGCCGCCGCCGCCGTGACCTCACTGCTCAGCCGCCGTGACCGGCGCTGGGCGCTGGCGGCGGTTCCGCTGACCGCGCTCAGCGGTGGGATGCTCTGGTTCTTCCGCGACCCGGATCGCACTCCGGGCACCGGGCGGATCCTGTCGCCCGCGGACGGCGTGGTGCAGAGCATCGACCCGTGGCCGGACGGCCGCACCCGGGTAGCGATCTTCATGAGCCCGCTCGACGTGCACGTCAACCGGGCGCCGCTCGCCGGCACGGTCACCTCGGTGGAGCACGTGTCCGGGGGATACCTGCCCGCGTTCAACAAGGACAGCGACACCAACGAGCGGGTCGTCTGGCACCTGGACACCGCTCTCGGCGACATCGAGATGGTCCAGATCGCCGGCGCGGTCGCACGTCGCATCGTGCCCTACGTGGCCGAGGGGGCGAAGGTGGCCAAGGCCGAGCGGATCGGCCTGATCAGGCTCGGCTCCCGGGTCGACGTCTACCTTCCCGAGGGAGTCGCGCCCGCCGTCTCCGTGGGCGAGAAGACGGTCGCGGGGGTGACGAGCCTTGACCACGGCTGACGCGAGCTGGCCGATGGACGAGACGGACGACGAGCCGCGAGGACCGGTAGGTAAGGCGTTTCGCCTGTCGGCCGCGGACTCCCTCTCCCTGGGCAACGCCCTCTGCGGCTTCCTCGCGGTCTGCGTGCTCGCCTGGTCGGCCATCAGCTCGCTGCAGGAGGCCAAGCCCTTCGCGGCGGACCCCCGGTTCTTCGGCACCGCCGTGGTGCTCCTGCTGATCGGCGCCACCTGCGACCTGTTCGACGGCCTGGTGGCGAGGAAGTTCCGCGCCTCGGCGATGGGCGCCGAGCTGGACAACCTCGCCGATGTGATCAGTTTCGGCTTCGCGCCGGCCTTCATGGTGGTCATCTGGGCGGGGTTCAACCAGCAGATCCCCTTTCTGCTGGTGATGGCCGCGGCGTCGTCGGTGCTGCTGGCCGGCGTCATCCGGCTCGCGCGCTTCGCCTCGGTGAAGACCAAGAGCGGTGACTTCATGGGGTTGCCCATCCCGATGGGGGCGATGACCGTGGTCTCGGTCGTGCTGCTCTTCCCCCCGTCGGTCTGGACGATCCTGCCGGTCTTCGGTGTGGCGTACCTCATGGTGAGCCGGATCGAATACCCCAAGCCCAAGGGCAACCTCGCCGCCGCCGTGCTCGCCTGGATGATGATCAACGTCGCCTGCCTCACCATCTGGGTCGCGGGCCTGGCGGGCGGCGACACGCTGATCAAAGTCGGTGCCGTCATGCAGATGACGATCGTGGCGGCGATCCCGCTGCGGGTTCTGATGTTCAAGCGGGAGAAGCGCAAGGAGCAGCGCAAGGCGTCCGCCGGAGTCGGCTGAGGCCTGGCCTGAGGCCGCCCGGAGTGTGTTCACCCGGGCGGTGGGGCGATGGTCGCGGACATCCCATGCCGCGACCCGTTCTCGCCCTGGAATGTCCCGATCCGCTTTCCCCGCCCGGCGCGGGTGCGTTCAATTGCCTCATGGCAACCGAGCCGCACGAGCACACACGCACCTATTTCCTCGGCATGCTCGCTCGCGAGCTGGAGCTGAGAGGCATGAACGTGACGCTCAGGCGGAGCCCGCCGTCGTTGCGGGTCACCGATCCCGAGGCGGCGATGTTCAACGAGACCCTCGACTGCGTACCGCTCGCCGAGGGCTGGTTCTACCGCTGGTCATGGGGCGATCTGGTCGAGCGGGTGGAGGATCCTTCCAAGGCCGCGGATCGGATCCTCCGGGTCTTCGGCGGCTGATGTCCGCGAGCCCGGTGGGAACCTACCGCCTTCCCACCGTGCTTCCGCGAACCGGACCGCCTCGATGACGTGCGCGGGGGAGCGGGAACGGCCTTCCCCCCCGGGCGGGCGGGTGTCGGTCCTGGCGTTCCGAGAGCGGTCACCGACCGTGCCCGGGCGGCGCCGAGGGGTTGCCCCGGCCTGCCATGCCCGCGTCAGGCGACGCAGGGGGAGGGAATGAGGCGGGAGGTCACCAGCCGCGTTCGCGCCACTCGGGCAGGGAGGGGCGCTCGGCGCCGAGCGTGGTGTCCTTGCCGTGGCCCGGGTAGACCCAGGTGTCGTCCGGCAGCCTGTCGAAGATCCGCTCCGACACATCGGCGAAGAGTTGGGCGAACCGCTCGGGATCCTTGTTGGTGTTGCCGACGCCGCCAGGGAAGAGCGAGTCGCCGGTGAACAGGTGGCCGGGGTAGTACAGGGCGATCGAACCGGGGGTGTGCCCGCGCAGGTGGATCACCTCCAGGCTGACCACACCGACGGTGACCCCGTCGCCGTCCTCCACCTCCAGATCCACCGGCACCGGCAGTGCCCCCGCGTCGAGCGGATGGGCGATCACCGAGGCGCCGGTCGCCCTGGCGACCTCCTCCAGGGCCTGCCAGTGGTCGCCGTGCTGGTGGGTGGTGACGATCTTGCTGATCGGCTGGTCGCCGATGAGTTCGAGCAGACGGTCGGGTTCGGCGGCGGCGTCGATGAGGGCGCCGTCGCCGGTCTGGGTGCACCGGATCAGGTAGGCGTTGTTGTCGAACGGGCCGACGGCCAGTTTGGCGATCGTCAGGGCGGGCAGTTCGCGCAGGTCGGCGGGGCCGCCGACCTGCACGTCACCGGTGTACGTCACGGATTCTCCTCGGACGGGGTCGCGGGAAGGCGGGGCGGCACGCGCTCCGCCCTCGTCACCATCATCATCGCGCCCGGCGGGCCGGACGGGGCATAAGGGGGGTGTTCACGTCGTTGAAATCGTGGGCCACCTGCCATATCCGGGGGGAGACCGTACTCTGGAGGGGGCGGGAAAACGACCCCGGACGCCGGTCAGGAAAGACTCCGAACGCCGGTCCGGAAAATTGTCGGCCCCTCTCGCTAGTCTTCCCGCGACTACTTCCAACCCTCTACCAACGACGTCGGGACTGCTGTGGCTGACCGCCTCATCGTGCGTGGTGCACGTGAACACAACCTCAAGGACGTCTCGCTGGACCTTCCGCGAGACGCTCTGATCGTCTTCACCGGGCTGTCCGGCTCGGGCAAGTCAAGCCTGGCCTTCGACACGATCTTCGCCGAAGGTCAGCGCCGCTACGTCGAGTCGCTGTCGGCGTACGCGCGGCAGTTCCTCGGGCAGATGGACAAGCCCGACGTCGACTTCATCGAAGGACTCTCACCCGCGGTGTCGATCGACCAGAAGTCGACGAGCCGCAACCCCCGTTCCACCGTCGGCACGATCACCGAGGTGTACGACTACCTGCGCCTGCTGTGGGCGCGCATCGGCAAGCCGCACTGCCCGCAGTGCGGGCGGGCGATCGCGAGGCAGAGCCCCGAGCAGATCGTCGACCGGGTGATGGAGCTGCAGGAGGGCACCCGCTTCCAGGTGCTCGCCCCGGTGGTCCGCGGCCGCAAGGGCGAGTACGCCGAGCTGTTCAGCCAGCTCCAGGCCAAGGGGTTCGCCCGCGCCCGCGTCGACGGCACCGTGGTCCGCCTGGACGAGCCGCCGACGCTGAAGAAGCAGGAAAAGCACGACATCGAGGTGATCGTCGACCGTCTGGCGGTGAAGGAGGGCGCGGCCAGCCGGCTGACCGGCTCTGTGGAGACCGCCCTGGGCCTGTCGGGCGGGACGATCACCCTGGAGTTCGTCGACCTGCCCGAGGACGACCCCAACCGCGAGCGTTTCTACTCCGAGCACCTCTACTGCCCCTACGACGACCTGTCGTTCGAGGAGCTCGAGCCCCGCTCGTTCTCGTTCAACTCCCCCTTCGGCGCCTGTCCCGAGTGCACGGGCCTGGGCGTCCGGATGGAGGTCGACCCCGACCTGATCGTGCCCGACCCGGAGAGGCCGCTGGGCGAGGGCGCGCTCTCGCCGTGGGCCGGGGGCCACACCAGCGACTACTTCGAGCGCCTCGTCGAGGCGCTCGGCCTGACCATGGGGTTCGGCCTCGACACCCCGTGGGAGCGGCTCCCCAAGAAGGCGCAGAAGGCCCTGCTGTACGGCCACGACGAGCAGGTCCACGTCCGCTACAGCAACCGCTACGGCCGCCAGCGCTCCTACTACACCACCTTCGAGGGGGTCATCCCCTGGGTGCAGCGCCGCCACGGCGAGTCCGACAGCGACGGCATGCGCGAGAAGTACGAAGGCTACATGCGGGAGATCCCGTGCCCGGCCTGCAAGGGGGCGAGGCTCAAGCCGGTCTCGCTGGCCGTCACGGTCGACGGCCGCTCGATCGCCGACGTCTCGTCGATGTCGATCGGCGACTGCGCGACGTTCCTGGCGGGGCTGAAGCTCTCGGAGCGCGACATGCACATCGCCGAGCGGGTGGTCAAGGAGATCAACGCCCGGATGGGCTTCCTGCTCGACGTGGGCCTCGACTACCTCACCATGGACCGGGCCTCCGGCACCCTCGCCGGTGGCGAGGCACAGCGCATCCGGCTCGCCACCCAGATCGGCTCGGGACTGGTCGGGGTGCTGTACGTGCTGGACGAGCCCTCCATCGGCCTGCACCAGCGTGACAACCAGCGGCTGCTGGAGACCCTGATCAGGCTGCGCGACATGGGCAACACGCTCATCGTGGTCGAGCACGACGAGGACACCATCGCCGCCGCCGACTGGGTGGTCGACATCGGCCCCGGGGCGGGGGAGCACGGCGGCCAGGTCGTCGTCTCCGGCACCGTGGCCGACCTGCTCGCCTCGGAAGACTCGATGACCGGCGCCTATCTGTCGGGGCGCAGGACGATCGCGATCCCCGCCACCCGCCGCAAGCGCGACAGGAAGCGGCAGATCACCGTGAAGGGCGCCCGTGAGCACAACCTCAAGGGCGTCGACGTGGAGTTCCCGCTCGGGTTGTTGACCGCGGTCACCGGGGTCTCGGGTTCCGGCAAGTCCACCCTGGTCAACGACATCCTCTACAACGCGCTCGCCAAGGAGCTGAACGGCGCGCGCACCGTCCCCGGCCGCCACGCGCGGGTCAACGGGATGGATCTGGTCGACAAGGTCGTGCACGTCGACCAGTCGGCGATCGGCCGCACGCCCCGGTCCAACCCGGCGACCTACACCGGCGTCTTCGACAAGGTCCGCGACCTGTTCGCGCAGACCACAGAGGCCAAGGTCCGCGGCTACCAGAAGGGCCGTTTCAGCTTCAACGTCAAGGGCGGCCGGTGTGAGGCCTGCTCGGGAGACGGCACCCTCAAGATCGAGATGAACTTCCTGCCGGACGTCTACGTGCCCTGCGAGGTCTGCCACGGGGCGCGCTACAACCGGGAGACCCTGGAGGTCCACTACAAGGGCAAGACGATCTCCGAGGTGCTCGACATGCCGATCGAGGAGGCCCTGGACTTCTTCGACTCCATTCCGGCGATCAAGCGCTACCTCAAGACGCTCAACGACGTCGGCCTGGGATACGTCAGGCTCGGCCAGCCCGCCACGACCCTGTCCGGCGGTGAGGCCCAGCGCGTCAAGCTCGCCTCGGAGCTGCAGCGCCGCTCCACCGGCCGCACGATCTACGTGCTCGACGAGCCCACCACCGGCCTGCACTTCGAGGACATCCGCAGGCTGCTGGGCGTCCTGGGCAAGCTCGTCGACGGGGGCAACACGGTCATCGTCATCGAGCACAACCTCGACGTGATCAAGACCGCCGACTGGCTGATCGACATGGGGCCCGAAGGCGGCTCGCGGGGCGGTAGCGTGCTCGCCACCGGGACGCCCGAGGAGGTCGCCCTCGTCGACGAGAGCCACACCGGCCGCTTCCTGCGCAAGATCCTCGGCAGCTGAGGGCCGGATTCGGGACCGGGCTCCCCCGTCAATACCCTGGACGAGGGAGCCCGGTTCCGATCGGGGATGACATTGCGAGAAGGGCCGCGATGAGCATGCAGGAAACCTCCGCCATGCCCGCGCGCAGGCAGGTGATCGCCGCCGCGGGGGCCGTGGCGTGCGGTGCGGCGCTGGCGGGATGCGCGAGCGGGGAGTCCGCCGCCGCCATCGTGCCGCCGGGGATCAAGGGGAAGGTGATCGCACGGACCGCCGACATCCCGGTGGGCGGCGGCAAGGTGATCACCAAGTGGAAGATCGTCATCACCCAGCCGGCCTCGGGGGTGTTCAGGGCGTTCACGGCGAGCTGCCCGCACCGGGGGTGCGCGGTCGGCAGGATCGGGGACGGCGTCATCCGCTGCCCCTGTCACGGCAGCGAGTTCGCGGTCGACTCCGGAGAATGTCTCAAGGGCCCGGCGGAGGCGCCGCTGGTCCAGTACGCGCTGAAGGTCGAGGGCGACGGGATCATCGTGCTCTGACGGTTCGCGCCGACCTCTCCTCCGGGGAGGCGCGGATCCGCCGGGCCGGGCCTGGTTCGCCGGGGCCGAGGCCCGTGATGAGGGTTTGGCGAGGGTTCTCCGGTTAGTCCGTGAAGAGGGCCGAGGGAGTAATTCTTCACAGTCCCCTGACACGATGTGCGGCAAGCTGAACCGTCATCGGGGTGCGAGCCGTACCTGAAGATGATGATTCTGGAGGATATAGATGACTGAGACGACACGTCGTACGGTGATATTCAGCGCCGGCGGGGCCGGGATGGCCGCGGTGCTGACCGCGTGCGGAGGCTACGGGGAGCCGGCGGAGAGCGGCGGGGACACCTCCGCGACCTCCGCGTCGCAGGCGCCGGAGGCGGCCGAGACGAGCGCGGGCGCCGACTCGGGCGGCTCCGCGAACGCCCTGGCCAAGACCGCGGACATCCCCGAGGGAGGCGGCAAGATCTTCAAGGACCAGAAGATCGTGATCACCCAGCCGGCCGCGGGCGAGTTCAAGGCGTTCAGCTCCGTCTGCACCCACCAGGGGTGCGACGTCGACAAGATCGAGGGCGACACCATCGACTGCCCCTGCCACGGCAGCAAGTTCAAGATCACCGATGGTTCCGTGGCGAACGGCCCGGCCACCGACCCGCTGGAGGAGAAGGCGATCAAGGTGGACGGCGACTCCATCGTCCTCGCCTGATTCCTGACCGCCGCGAGCCCACCACCGGGGAACGTCCCGGCGGTGGCGGGCGTCTCACACGGCGGTTCTCGTACGGCCAGAAGCACCTGCAGGAGGCGACGGGCGTCGCATGAGGCCGTGGCCCGGTCCCGGGCGGGGACCGGGCCACGGCCCGTTCCGTCGATCCGCTCGGTGGGAGGCTGCGAGGCGGTCGACCCCGAGGCGGCGACGCGGGCGGTGAACCGGCCGCGGGCGGAAGGCTCGGCGCCGGTCGAGAGGAGGTCCGGGCAGGGACTGTGCGGGAGGTTCGGCGGAGGGGCGAGGGAATTCGGGCAGCGGGGTCGCGCGGAAAGCTCTAAGGAAACCTGTCGGTCCGGGCCGATAGGCTTTCCGTGTGGCGAGATCTGTGGGTGGTCAGGTGAGTTTCCGGCCGAAGCCGGGGTCCATCCCCGAGTCCCCCGGCGTCTACCGGTTCAAGGACGCGGAAGGCCGGGTCATCTATGTCGGCAAGGCCAAAAGCCTGCGCCAGCGGCTCAACTCCTACTTCGCCGACTTCGCGGGCCTGCATCCGCGCACCCAGACCATGCTCACCACCGCCGTGGACGTCGACTGGACGGTCGTCGGCACCGAGGTCGAGGCGCTCCAGCTCGAATACTCCTGGATCAAGGAGTACGACCCGCGGTTCAACGTCAAATACCGCGACGACAAGTCCTACCCCTACCTCGCGGTCACCATGGGGGAGGAGTTCCCCCGGGTCCAGGTGCTGCGCGGTGCCAAGCGCAAGGGCACCCGCTACTTCGGCCCCTACTCCCACGCCTGGGCGATCAGGGAGACCGTCGACCTGCTGCTGCGGGTCTTCCCGATCAGGAGCTGCTCGGGCGGGGTCTTCAAACGGGCGGCGCAGATCGGCCGCCCCTGCCTGCTCGGATACATCGACAAGTGCTCGGCCCCCTGCGTGAGCCGGGTCACGGCCGAGGAGCACCGGGCGCTGGCCGACGACTTCTGCGAGTTCATGGCGGGCAACACCGGCCGGTTCGTCAAGCGGCTGGAGCGCGAGATGCGCGAGGCCGCCGTCGAGCAGGAGTACGAGCGGGCCGCCAGGCTGCGCGACGACATCCAGGCGCTGCGGCAGGCGATGGAGAAGCAGGCCGTGGTCCTCGGAGACAACACCGACTGCGACGTGGTCGCCCTCGCGGAGGATCCGCTGGAGGCCGCCGTCCAGGTGTTCTACGTCCGCGGCGGGCGGATCAGGGGGCAGCGCGGCTGGGTGGTCGACAAGGTCGAGGAGGCCGCGCCGGGCGAGCTGGTCGAGCAGTTCCTGCTGCAGATGTACGGCGAGGCGGCCGCCGAGGCGTTGCCCAGGGAGGTGCTGGTCCCGGTCCTGCCCCCCGACGCCGCAGCGGTCACCGAGCTGCTCGGCGAGCACCGCGGGGCGCGGGTGGAGATCAGGGTCCCCCAGCGCGGCGACAAGAGATCGCTGATGGAGACCGTCGAGCGCAACGCCGTCGAGTCCCTGAAGCAGCACAAGCTGAGGCGGGCCAGCGATCTGACCGCGCGCAGCAGGGCGCTGCAGGAGGTCGCCGACGCCCTCGACCTGGACCAGGTGCCGCTCCGCATCGAGTGCTACGACGTCTCCCACATTCAGGGCACCGACGTGGTGGCCTCCATGGTGGTCTTCGAGGACGGCCTGGCACGCAAGAGCGAATACCGCAGGTTCTCCGTACGCTCCACCGAGGGCGATGTCGCCTCCATCCACGAGGTGATCTCCCGCCGGTTCAAGCGCTACCTGGAGGAGCGCTCGGCCACCGGGGAGCTCGACGCGGGCACCGGGGCCGATCCCGCAGGCCCCGCCGAGGAAGCGGCCGAGGGCGTAAGCGGAGGGCCGGGCACGGGCGATGGGCCGTCGGCCCGCACGTCACCGGGCATCGACCCGGAGACCGGCAAACCGCGCAAGTTCGCCTACCCGCCCAACCTCGTCGTCGTCGACGGAGGTCCCGCCCAGGCCGCGGCGGCCCGCAGGGCGCTCGACGAGCTGGGCGTGGACGACGTGGCGGTGTGCGGGCTGGCCAAGCGGCTGGAGGAGGTCTGGCTGCCCGGCGAGGACCTGCCGGTGATCCTCGCCCGCTCCAGCGAGGCCCTTTACCTGCTCCAGCGAGTACGCGACGAAGCCCACCGCTTCGCCATCACCTACCATCGATCCAAACGGTCGAAGAGTGTCAAGGAAAGCGCTCTGGACGAGGTTCCCGGTCTCGGCCCGGCCCGCAGGCAGGCGTTGATCAAGCATTTCGGATCGGTGAAGCGGCTGCGGGAGGCGACCGCGGCACAGATCTGCGAGGTTCCCGGGATCGGCCCCTCGACGGCCGAGACGATCGTGTCGGCCTTGAAGGGGCAGAACCCATGAGCGAAAGAGAGTCCGCGTTCGTCCTCGTCACCGGAATGTCGGGGGCGGGGCGGAGCACCGCCGCCAAGGCCCTGGAGGACCTGGGGTGGTTTGTCATCGACAACCTGCCGCCCGGGTTGCTGTTCGCCATGGCCGAGGAGGCGGGGCGGGTCAAGCTGGCCGCCGACAAGGTGGCCGCGGTGGTCGACGTGCGCAGCCTCGCCTTCACCAGCGACCTCAACAGCGCGATCGAGGAGCTGGAGGGGCGCGGCGTCGCCGTGCGCGTGGTGTTCCTGGAGGCGAGTGACGAGGAACTGGTCCGCAGGTTCGAGAACGTCCGCCGCCCGCACCCGCTGCAGGGGGACGGCCGCCTGGTCGACGGGATCGCCCGCGAACGCGGCATACTGCGCGAGGTGCGGGCGAACGCCGACCTGGTGATCGACACCTCCAACCTCAACGTCCACGAGCTCCGCGGGAAGATCGTCGCCTTCTTCGGCGGCGAGGACCGTCCAGGGCTGCGGGTCAACGTCGTCTCCTTCGGCTACAAGTACGGCCTGCCCGTCGACGCCGACCTGGTCGTTGACTGCCGGTTCCTGCCCAATCCCCACTGGGTCCCCGAACTCCGCCCGATGAACGGACTGGACGCTCCCGTACGGGAGTACGTTCTCAACCAAGCGGGTGCGAAGGAGCTCCTCGACGCCTACGAGGAGGTGTTCACCATCATCGCCTCCGGCTACACCCGCGAGGGCAAGAGCTATGCCACGCTCGCCGTTGGCTGCACCGGCGGCAAGCACCGCAGCGTCGCCATGGCCGAGCAGATCGGCGGGCGGCTGCGCGACAGGGGTGGCATGGAGGTGCAGGTGAGCCATCGGGATGTGGGCCGGGAGTGAATGAAGGTCTCAAGGTCGTCGCGCTGGGTGGGGGACACGGGCTGTACGCCTCGTTGTCGGCGCTGCGGAGGGTCACCTCCCGGCTGACGGCGGTGGTGACCGTCGCCGACGACGGGGGCTCCAGCGGCCGTCTTCGCCGTGAGCTCGGTGTGCTCCCCCCGGGGGATTTGAGGATGGCCCTGGCGGCCCTGTGCGGTGACGACGAGTGGGGGCGCACCTGGAGCGAGGTCGTCCAGCACCGCTTCCGCAGCGAGGGCGACCTGCACGGCCACGCGATCGGCAACCTGCTGATCGTGGCGCTGTGGGAGCGGCTCGGCGACACGGTGTCGGGCCTCGACTGGCTCGGGCGGCTGCTCGGCGCGCACGGGCGGGTGCTGCCGATGGCCTCGGTGCCGCTCGACATCGCCGCCGAGGTCGAGCTGGACGGCGAGGTGAGCACGGTGCGAGGTCAGGTGGCCTGCGCGCTCACGCCCGGCAGGGTCCGGGCCATCTCGCTGCTTCCTGAGGACCCGCCGGCGTGCCCCGAGGCCGTCCGTGCGGTCCTGGACGCCGACTGGGTGGTGTTCGGCCCCGGTTCCTGGTTCACCAGCGTGCTGCCGCACCTGAAGGTGCCCGAGCTGGCCGAGGCGCTGCACGCCACCCGCGCCCGTCGTCTGGTCGCGCTGAACCTCGCCCCGCAGGCGGGGGAGACCGACGGATTCTCCCCCCAGAAGCACCTGGAGGTGCTGCGCGAGCACGCGCCTTCCCTGGAGATCGACGTCGTCGTCGCCGACACCGGGGTGATCGACGACCGTGATGAGCTGGACAAGGCCGCGGCCGACCTCGGGGGGAGGCTGGTCCTCGCCTCCGTGGCGGACGAGGACGGCTCCCCGCGACACGATGCACAACGTCTTGCCTCCGTCCTGGACGAGATTTTCCGTGAGAAGCGTTGATCCTGGTCAGCGGTGCTCAGGAGTGCGAGAAACTTCTGTGAGCCCGATTTATCTCGGGTCGCAAGGGGTCTGTATGGGGGAGGACGAACACGCATGGCGATGACAGGTGTGGTCAAGGACGAGCTGAGCAGGCTGCCGATCCTGAAGCCTTGCTGCCGTAAGGCCGAGGTGTCGACGCTGCTGCGGTTCGCGAGCGGGTTGCACCTGGTGAGCGGCCGGATCGTGATCGAGGCCGAGCTTGACACCAACGTCACCGCTCGGCGGCTGATCAAGGACATCGGCGAGGTCTTCGGGCACAAGGCCGAGGTGCTCGTCCTGGCCCCGGCCGGGCTGCGCAAGGGCTCGCGCTACCTCGTGCGGGTCTACCGCGACGGGGAGGCGCTCGCCCGCCAGACCGGTCTGATCGACAACCACGGGCGCCCGGTCAGGGGCCTGCCCCGCCAGGTCGTCGCGGGGGCGACCTGTGACGCCGAGGCGGCCTGGCGGGGGGCGTTCCTGGCGCACGGCTCGCTGACCGAGCCGGGGCGTTCGATGTCGCTCGAGGTCACCTGCCCGGGGCCCGAGGCGGCGCTCGCGCTGGTCGGGTCCGCGCGGAGGTTGAAGATCCACGCCAAGGCGAGGGAGGTGCGCGGCGTCGACCGGGTGGTGGTCCGCGACGGCGACGCAATCGGCGCGCTGCTGACCAGGCTGGGCGCCCACGACAGCGTGCTCGCCTGGGAGGAGCGGCGGATGCGCCGCGAGGTCCGCGCGACGGCGAACCGGCTCGCCAACTTCGACGACGCCAACCTGCGCCGTTCGGCCCGTGCCGCGGTCGCGGCGGGGGCGAGGGTCCAGCGTGCCCTGGAGATCCTCGGGGAGGAGGCCCCCGAGCATCTGGTGATCGCCGGTCGCCTGAGGGTGGAGCACAAGCAGGCGTCCCTGGAGGAGCTGGGTCAGCTCGCCGACCCGCCCCTGACCAAGGACGCCATCGCCGGTCGTATCCGCCGCCTGCTGGCCATGGCCGACAAGCGGGCCCAGGACATCGGCGTTCCCAACACCGAGGCCAATCTCACCGTCGACATGCTGGCCCCTTAGGGCGTCGTCGGGATCGCACCACCGGCAGCGGTCGTTCGGCCGGATGGCCCGTGGCTCAGGGCTGCTTCCTGGGCTCGAAGTAGTTCGTGTGGTCGGCGGCCTCGTCCGGCTGCGAGACGGACGAGGCGGCGCGGGCGTCGTGGGCCTCCCGGGCCGCCTTGACGCGCCTGTTCACGAAGCTGAAGCCCGCGTAGGCGGCGACCACCCAGAACAGCAGCGAGATGGGGTCCTGGCGCAGGAGCTCGGGGAAGGCGTCGAGCACCCGGGCGAGGGCGGGGCCGTAGTCCTCGCCGGACACCTGCGCCCAGGCGATGGTGGATCCGACGATCTGGCCGAGCGCGGCGCCGGCGAGGGAGAAGAAGGCGGCGAGCGGCGGCAGCACCGGGCTGGTCGGCTTGACCGCGATCATGGCGAGGCCGACGAGGAGACCGACGCCGATGGCGGCGAAGCCGATCTCGTATCCGCTGAAGGCGATGAGCGCGCCGTAGGCCCCGGCGCCGACGGCGGTGCCCAGCAGGCCGGTGATAATGCCTGGTAGGAGGCCGTTCGCCAGGTGTGGGTCGTTATCTGTCACAGCAGATTCTCCTGGGGGTTGGGGTGTTTGTAGTGACGAGTCGGGCACTTTACTTGAATGGTGCGATACCTGTTCGTGGGTTAGCGAATAACGGGGCACCCCCTCAAGTGGTCTAGGCCAATTTGGGTCCGATAAGGTTCGTGGTTGAGGTTTCAGCCCGCATCAAGTCGCCGGATCCGAGAGACCGGCGCATCGACGTACGAGGAGATCGGCACCGTGACCATCCGCGTAGGCGTCAACGGATTTGGCCGCATCGGCCGCAACTTCTGGCGCGCGGTCGCTGCCAGCGGCAAGGACATCGAGATCGTGGCGGTCAACGACCTGACCGACAACGCCACGCTCGCGCACCTGCTGAAGTACGACAGCATCCTCGGCCGTCTGCCGTACGAGGTTAAGAGCACCGCCGACGAGATCATCGTCGACGGCAAGACCATCAAGGCGTTCGCCGAGCGCGACCCGGCCAAGCTGCCCTGGGGCGACCTGGGCGTGGACGTCGTCGTCGAGTCGACCGGCTTCTTCACCGACGCCAACAAGGCCCGCGTGCACGCCGAGAACGGCGCCAAGAAGGTCATCATCTCGGCTCCGGCCAAGAACGAGGACGTCACCGTCGTGATGGGCGTCAACCACGACAAGTACGACCCGGCGAACCACACGGTCATCTCCAACGCCTCCTGCACCACCAACTGCCTGGCGCCGATGGCCAAGGTCCTCAACGACACCTTCGGTATCGAGAAGGGTCTGATGACCACGATCCACGCCTACACGCAGGACCAGAACCTGCAGGACGCCCCGCACAGCGACCTGCGCCGCGCCCGCGCCGCCGCGATCAACATCGTGCCGACCTCGACCGGCGCCGCCAAGGCCATCGGCCTGGTGCTGCCCGACCTCAAGGGCAAGCTCGACGGCTACGCGCTGCGCGTGCCGATCCCCACGGGCTCGGCCACCGACCTCACCGTCGAGGTCGGCCGTGAGACCACCGTCGAGGAGGTCAACGCCGCGATCAAGGCCGCGGCCGAGGGCGAGCTCAAGGGCTACCTCAGCTACAACGAGGACCCGATCGTCTCCGCCGACATCGTGACCGACCCGGCGTCCTGCATCTTCGACGCGCCCCTCACCAAGGTGATCGGCAACCAGGTCAAGGTCGTCGGCTGGTACGACAACGAGTGGGGTTACTCCAACCGCCTCGCCGACCTCATCGAGCTGGTCGGCGCCGACCTCTGATGAAGGACATCTCCGAGTTCGACGTGGACGGTCGGCGCGTCCTGGTGCGCGCCGACCTCAACGTCCCCCTGGAGGGGGACGTCATCACCGACGACGGCCGCATCCGCGCCTCGGTGCCGACGATCAAGGAGCTCGCGGGCCGAGGGGCCCGCGTGGTCGTCGTCGCGCACCTGGGACGCCCCAAGGGCAAGCCGAACCCGGAATACTCCCTCGCCCCGGTCGCCAAGCGGCTGGGTGAGCTCCTGGGTGCCGACGTCGCCTTCGCGACCGACGTGGTCGGCGAGTCCGCCCAGGCCGTCGTGGAGGCCCTCCAGGACGGCCAGGTGGCCCTGCTGGAGAATCTGCGCTTCGAGGCGGGCGAGGAGTCCAAGGACGACGAGGAGCGGGCCGCCTTCGCCGCCAAGCTCGCCGCCTTCGCCGACGTCTACGTGGGCGACGGCTTCGGCGCGGTGCACCGCAAGCACGCCAGCGTCTACGACGTGCCCGGTCTGCTGCCGCACGCCGCGGGCCGGCTCGTCCTGGCCGAGGTCGAGGTGCTCAGGAAGCTGACCGACGAGACCGAACGGCCGTACGCCGTGGTGCTCGGCGGCGCCAAGGTCTCCGACAAGCTCGGCGTGATCGGCAACCTGCTCACCAAGGTCGACCGGCTCCTCATCGGCGGCGGCATGGCCTACACCTTCCTCAAGGCCCAGGGCTACGAGGTCGGCAGGTCACTGCTCCAGGAGGACCAGCTCGACAAGGTGCGGGGCTTCCTCGACGAGGCGCGCAAGCGCGAGGTCGAGATCGTCCTGCCGGTCGACGTGCTCGCGGCCGTGGAGTTCGCCGAGGACGCCGAGTACGAGGTGGTCGACGCCACCGCGATCCCGGCCGACCGCGAGGGGCTCGACATCGGCCCGCGCACCCGCGAGCTGTTCGCGGGCAAGCTGGCCGACGCCAGGACGGTGTTCTGGAACGGCCCGATGGGCGTCTTCGAGTTCGAGGCCTTCTCCGGGGGAACTCGCGCGGTCGCCGAGGCGTTGATCGCCTCTGAGGCCTTCACCGTCGTCGGTGGTGGAGACTCGGCCGCGGCCGTGCGCAGGCTCGGCCTGGCGGAGGACGGGTTCTCCCACATCTCCACCGGTGGCGGTGCCAGCCTCGAATACCTGGAGGGCAAGACCCTCCCCGGACTCGTGGCGCTGGAGCGGTAGAAAGTGAACGCACGCGACGAGCGGAGCGGCCGGTCGACGACCGACGCCGCCTGCCCAGTGAACAAGGAGTGGTGAGCGAACGATGAGCACACCTCGTAAGCCGCTCATGGCCGGCAACTGGAAGATGAACCTCAACCACCTTGAGGCCATCGCGCACACCCAGAAGCTCGCCTTCGCGCTGAACGACAAGGACTTCGACCGGGTCGAGGTGGCCGTGCTGCCGCCGTTCACCGACCTGCGCAGCGTGCAGACCCTGGTGGACGGCGACAAGCTGCGGATCGTCTACGGCGCGCAGGACCTGTCACAGCACGACGGCGGCGCCTACACCGGCGAGGTCTCCGGGGCGATGCTCTCCAAGATCGGCTGCACCTTCGTGCTCGCCGGTCACTCGGAGCGCCGCCAGTATCACCGCGAGGACGACGACGTCGTCAACGCCAAGGTGCAGGCGGCCTACCGCCACTCGCTCACCCCCATCCTGTGCGTGGGGGAGGGCCTGGAGGTGCGCAGGGCGGGCGACCAGGTGGCCCACAGCGTCGCGCAGCTCGACGGCGCGCTCCGCAAGGTGAGCGCCGAGCAGGTCGCCTCCATCGTGCTCGCCTACGAGCCGGTGTGGGCGATCGGCACCGGCGAGGTGGCCACCCCGGACGACGCGCAGGAGGTCTGCGGGGCACTCCGGGCGCGACTCGCCGAGCTGTACGACGCAGAAGTGGCCGCCGGTGTCCGTATCCTTTACGGTGGGTCGGTCAAGTCTGACAACATCGCGGGCATCATGGCGCAGCCTGATGTCGACGGTGCCCTGATCGGTGGCGCGAGCCTCGATCCCGGGGAGTTCGTCAAGATTTGCCGTTTTGGCGAATTGTCGAACTGACTGAGCCATTCGGTGGGTGCGACTTGACAGCACGTCATACCCTCTTAGAGCAGGTTTGAATCGTCACGCCATCGGCGTACACAAGGGTCGTGCCCGGACGCGGGTCACGCGCACATAGGGAACAGGTCAACGGTGACAATCGGAATCTCCATCGCCCTCATCCTGTCGAGCTTGCTGATGATGCTGCTCGTCCTGCTCCACAAGGGCAAGGGCGGTGGCCTCTCGGATCTGTTCGGTGGCGGTTTCTCGTCGTCGTTCGGAGGCTCCTCGGTGGTGGAGCGCAACCTCGACAGGCTCACCGTCATCACCGGTGTCGTCTGGTTCGTCTGCATCATCGCGCTGGGCCTGCTCCTGCGGCCCTGACCTGGCTTCGCGACAGGCGTGACAGTGGTTCAGTCCCCGCATCCCCAAGCGGCGGGGCCATCGAGCAAGGAGTTCATCCGTGGGTAGTGGCAACGCGATCCGTGGCAGCCGTGTCGGTGCCGGCCCGATGGGGGAGGCGGAGCGCGGCGAGGCGGCCCCCCGTGTGCGGGTGCCTTTCTGGTGCGCGAACATGCACGAGACGCGCCCCAGTTTCGCCAGCGACGCGGCCGTCCCCGAGTTCTGGGACTGCCCCCGGTGTGGTCTCCCCGCCGGTCAGGACGAGGCGAACCCGCCCGCCCCGCCGCGTAACGAGCCTTACAAGACGCACCTCGCGTACGTGAAGGAACGCCGCAGCGACAAGGATGGCGCGCAGATCCTCGCCGAGGCCCTGGAGCGGCTGCGCTCCTCCTCACGCCCGATCTACTAGCCGGTCCCTCGGGTCCCGGACCCTCGGGGACGGCTCGACGGCGAGTACGCGGAAAGACCTCCGCGGGTGGAATCCACCCGCGGAGGTCTTTCCGCGTTCCGGGGGTTTTCGCGATCGCCGGGAACCGCTTACCGGGCCGGCCCCGCGCCCTCTCGGCGAACTCCGGTGTCGTGGATGGTGAGGGATGTCCTGGGTAGGGGCTGAAAGATACCCCCGCATAGATGTGAGCAGGTGGGGGATCGACATCGCCCTGGAGGTGGTCCCATGAAGGAGCAGCCAGGTACACACGACCATCCGAAGAGCGCGCTGAACCTGCGGTTCGTTCTGGCGATCTTCGGCCTGGTGGTCTGCACGGTTCTGGCGGTGTTCGCGGCTCAGGGCGGATTCACCCTGCTCACCGTGGCCCTCGCCGTCCTGGCGGCCGTCGCGGTGGTGGACATCGTGGTGGTCGGGATCAGGATCGCCCGCAGGCGCCGACGCGGTGAGCGGCACACCCTGTTCGAATGAACCGTCCCCCTGGCCTTCCCGGCGGGCTCCCGTCTTCCTGGCGGGGTCCGTGGCAGAGGACGGATGCCCCGAAGACGACGGAAGCCCGGCCGGGGCCGGGCTTAGCGGGGGACGGCGCTCTCAACCCGGTCCCTGGCCGGGTTGAGCAGCCGTCGCGCTGATCTCACATCCATCTGTCTATGGCCTGTTGGGATAGTCGGGCCTGTTGGGGTAGTCCGGCCGATTGGGCATGTCCGTTCGACCGGGCATGTCCGTCCTGTGGGAGCTGTCTCCTCGGTGGGACATGCTTCCCTTGTGTGACATTCCGGCCATCTTCTTGGTGCCCATCGCCACCGCTCCCAGACCGAGCAGGAGGATGACGATGCCGGTGACGACGTTGTTCCAGATGCTGCCCCTCGTCGCCGAGCCGGTGATCCAGGGAGCGATGATGGTCCAGATTCCGATCACCGGGGCGACCCAGCTGACCCCGTAGGTCCGGCCGTAGGCGGACGCGAAGGCCAGAGCCAGCGCGGCGACCGCGATACCGGTGACGAGGTTGCTCACCGAGAGCCTGGACAGGCCGTTGAAGCCGACCACCCAGGGTGAGATCGCCAGATACAGGCCCGCCAGAAGGCCCAGTCCTTCGATGGCCTGGGCCACCGAACTGGAGCCCGCTCGTTCGTACCTTTCCCGCATCTCGATGAGATCGGGGTGATGCTCCAGGCTTGCGGGTCTCGTCATGACCCATGCCCCCTTCCGGTTTCACGCGAAATACGATCCGCTGTGAAAGCGAACTCTTACCGATATACCCGACATAAGCTCCAAACAGCCCAAAGGGCTACAAATCTAGACAATGAAATCCTTAGGCTACGGAGATCCGACATAGCCCTCAGGCGCCCTGTCCAGGGCTTACAGCACGATGTGTGTATGGATACGGGGAGCAGGGACATGGGCGATTGGAGGCCCATCCCGGGCGGGCTCCGGTCCTGCGCCAGAAGATGTGATGACCACGGCCAGTGGACTGCCCGTCGTCTCAGAGTCGCTGCGCCTGGCGCCTGCTGCGGGTGGCGGACACACACGTTGGGCGACACGGATATCGTCGCGGTGCGGGATCTCCACAAGCGGCTACGGATGTTTCCGCCCCCCATCGACGTCCACGGCCGAGGCGCCACCACGTGACCAGATTCAACTTCCGCGCCAGAGCCGTGAGGTTCCCCCGTATCCCCATCGGCCGTCACGGACTCGACCCGCTCACCGCGGTGCGCTCGCTTCGTGCCGCGCTGGAGAGGCTCCGCGCGCTGCGGCCCGGTTTCTACCGGGCCAACGTGACGGCCCACCTGGAGCGGGGAGCGTTCTTCCCCGAGTCGTCCCCCGAGTCGAGCCCGCCGCCCGAGGGCCTGCTCATCCATGGCGAGGAAGCCGAGCCGCCCGCCGGTGCGGTCAGCCGCAGTCGCAGTTGCAGCACTCGCAGCAGTCGCAGCACCCGGAGCACCCGTTGCAACACTGTCCGCAGGCGTCGCAGCCGGTGGGGTCGCAGCGCTCGCCGCACGACCGGTAGCGGTCCTCGTCCCACGGCGGCCGGTACAGTCCGCAGGTGCAGCAGGCCGCCGACATGCACAGCAGCGACAGCAACCCTCCGGGATCGGGCTTCAGCCGCGGGTCACGAGAGGGGGCCTCGGGGCTCTCCCGCTCGGCCTCGGCGAAGATCCGGTCGACGGCACGGCCGGTCTCGGCGACCAGCAGGGCGTTGACGAGGCGACGTCGTTCCAGGTCCAGTTCGGCCATCGCGAGGCGCAGTCCGTGCACGGCGTCGTCGCAGTGCCGCCGCGCGGCGGCCAGGTCGGTGCCCGAGGCCGTCAGCGGGTTGTAGGCCCCGTGGTCGCGGTCGCGGGCGAGGTCCTCGACGGCGTCGAGCAGGTGTGCCAGGCGGCCGAAGTAGCGTCCGGCCTCCTGCAGGGTCTCCCGGTTGTGCGGCTTGCCGGCCAGTACGGCGGTGTGCCCGAAGGCGGCGGCGACCGCGGCCTCGGTGGGGGCGGTGAGCCGGAGCAGGCTCGGGTTCGGCAGCCGTTCCAGCCGGGTCTGCTCCTCGACCGCGGCCAGGAGCGGGGCGGGATCGAATCCGAGGGCGGCGGCCGTACCCGATCCGGCGGCCGACCAGCGCGCGGCCACCCGCCCCGCGCCGGCCGCCACCAACCGGCGGGCGTAGACGCCGTCGCCGTCCTCGACGTGGTCTTTGACCTTTCCCGCGGCCAGGATCAGCGAGACCGCGGCGGCCAGCCGTACCCCCTCGGCCTGGGCGACGTCCGCGCCCTTGAACCCGCGCAGCGCGCAGGCGGCCGCACGCCGGTACGGGGAGGGGGCCGCGGCCTGTGCCTCGGTGAGCACGGACACCAGCAGGCCGTCGTAGTTGGTCACCAGCCGGGAGGCGTGCCCGTGCTCATCCCGCAGGGCCAGGCAGAGCCCGCACAGGTGCGCCATCCACTCCTTGAACAGCCCGCCGCACATCCCGTGCCTGCATGGGCGAACGATCCCAAACATATGCCCCTCTTCCGCCTGCGACCGGTGCCCAGCCTGACGGCCCCCACTTGTCGCACACTTGCGGATGGCGGGTCAGCCTGTCAGAGCGCCCATGCCGCTCCGGGATCTTGGACTCATTGTCGGGGCCGCGAAACGTACATTATCGGGTTGATGTTTCCCGTAAGCCGTTTTATCGGGCATCGCCGATCCCGGTCAGCAGGTTCCGGACGAGGGCCTCGGCGAACTCGTCGGTGAGAGGTTGGTCGGGGATGAGAAGACGGTGGTAGCAGGCGCCCCAGAGCTGGTCGACGACCACCTCGGGGGCGACGTCCTCGCGTAGCTGCCCGCGCCGCTTGGCGCGCTCCAGCGCTTCGACGGCGAGTGCTCTGCGCGGTGCCGAGTAGCGTTCGCGGAGCAGCGCCGACAGCTCGGGGTCGGTCTGGGCGTGGCCGACGAGCTCGGGCATCACGCGCCCGGCCTGGGTGTCGCGCATCAGGTGGACGAAGGCTCGCAGTTGCGCGGTGAGGTCGGCGGCGATGTCGCCGGTGTCGGGGAAGGCCAGGGTGGGGCCGACGGCGTCGAAGTAGCCGTCCAGTGCGAGTGCCCCCTTGGACGGCCACCACTTGTAGAGCGTCACCCTGCTCGCGCCCGCCAGTGCCGCGACCCGTTCGATGGTGAAGGCGGCCATCCCTTCGGTGAGCAGGAGTTCGCCGGCCGCCCGCAGGATCTCGCGGCGCACCTCGGCGGCCGGGCGGCGTCCGCGTCCGCGACGCGCGGGTGCGGGGGATTGCTGCGTCACCATCCACCTCCATGGAATATATGGACATTGTGTTTACATTCATATATATACATAGTGTACATAAGTTCTTGGAGGAGTGACCGATCATGAGCAGCACAGCAGCCCGCGTCGCCGTCGTCACCGGAGGCTCACGCGGCATCGGGCGCCAGGTCGTGGGCAGGCTCGCCGCCGACGGCTACGCGGTCGTGGTCAACTACGCGAGCAACGACACCGAGGGCAAGGCCGTCGTCGCGGAGGTCGCCGACGAGGGCGGCCGGGCGATCGCGGTCCGAGCCGACGTCGGTGACGAGCGGGCGGTCGCGGAGCTCTTCGACACGGCCGAGCGGACCTTCGGCGGCGTCGACGTCGTCGTGCACGCCGCCGGGATCATGAATCCGCCCACCCCGGTCGCCGAACTCGACCTGGACGTGCTGGACCGCGTGCTCCGCGTCAACGTACGCGGCACCTTCGCCGTGGCCCAGCAGGCCGCCAGGAGGCTGCGCGAGGGCGGCGCGCTGATCACCTTCTCCACCTCGGTGATCGGACTGGCCTCTCCCGGTTACGGCGCCTACGCCGCATCCAAGGGCGCCGTCGAAGGACTGACCCTCATCCTCGCCCGCGAGCTGCGCGGCAGGGACGTCACGGTCAACACGGTCGCCCCCGGGCCCACCGCCACCGATCTCTTTCTGGAGGGCAAGGACGAGGAGACCGTCGCCAGGCTGGCCGCCCAGCCGCCGCTGGAACGGCTGGGCCGGCCCGCGGACATCGCCGAGGCGGTGGCCTTCCTCGCCGGCCCCGCCCGCTGGGTCAACGGCCAGGTGCTACGGGTCAACGGCGGACTCGTCTGAGCCGCGACCGGATCCGGAAAGGCTGAGAGGGGAGACCGGGACGGGGCCTGCCGGCGGACTTGCCGCTTGTCGCGTTCCGGTGCGCCGGGGATGGGTGGTCAGGTGCGGGGCAGGCCGGTGGCTCGTGAGATGAGGGCGTCGAAGGCGCGGTCGGGCAGGAGCCGGCGGGTGAGGATGAGGGGCTTGGCGCCGAATCCGGCGGTGTAGCGGGTCTTGGGGCGGCGGGCGGTGACGGCCTTGGCGACGGTGTCGGCGATCACAGTGGGTGGGGAGTTGCGGCGGGCGTTGGCGGGGGAGGAGAGTGACTTCGAGACGGCGGCGGCCTGCGCGCCGTACGGGCCCGTCCCGGAGGCTTCTTTGAGCTTCTCGGCGGCGATGCCGCCCCATTCGGTGGCGATGCCTCCGGGCTCGATGACCACCACATCGATGCCGAACGGCTTGACCTCCAGGCGCAGGCAGTCACTGAGAGCCTCCAGGGCGAACTTGGTGCCGTGGTACCAGCCGCCGAGCGGGGTGTGGATCTTGCCGCCCATGGAGGTGACGTTCACGATCGTCCCCGAGTGTTGGGCGCGCATGTGCGGCAGGACCAGGCGGGTGAGTTCGATGGCGCCGAACACGTTGACGTCGAACTGGGTGCGCGCCTCCTTCATGGGCACGTCCTCGACCGCCCCGTAGGAGCCGTAGCCGGCGTTGTTGACCAGCACGTCGATCCGGCCCGTCGCTGCGATGATCTCCTCCATCCCGGAGGTCATGGAGCCGGTGTCGGTGACGTCCATGGCGAGGGGGCGGACGCCGCGGTCGGCGAGTGTCTTGAGCCGGTCGACGCGGCGCGCGGCGCCGTAGACGTCGTAGCCGAGCTGGAGCAGTTTCAGTGCGGTGGCCTCGCCGATCCCCGAGGACGCCCCGGTCACCAGTGCCGTCTTGTTCTTCGTGCTCGTCATGACAGGATCCTCCCGTAAGGTGAATTGTGCTTCACCTTCTATAGTGAAGCACAATTCACTTTGTGCCAAATCGTTCCCGGGAGCAGCACATGACCTCGTCACGGCCGCAGCGCGCCGACGCCGTCCGTAACCGCGCCAAGATCATGGCGGCCGCGCACGAGCAGATCACCGCGCACGGGCCAGAGGTGTCGATGGAACAGATCGCCTCGGCCGCCGGGTTCGCGGTCGGCACCCTGTACAAGCACTTCCCGACCAAGACCGACCTGGTCGCCGCCGTGGTCGCCGCCTCGATCAGCGCGGTCGCCGACGACGCCGAAGCCGCCCTGCGCCGTGCCGACGACGGCTCACCGGCCCTGGAGGAGATCACCGGCTTCCTGACCCGCCTGGTCGACGCCGCCGCCCACGACCACGCCGTCAAAGCCGCCGCCCGCACCCTGGGCGCCACCGATCCTGCCGCGCGGCAAGACGAGGTCCGCGCCACCCGTGCCCTGGGTGAGCTCATCCACGCCGCGCGGGCGAAGGGGGATCTGCGTGGCGACTTCACCGTGGACGATCTTTACCTGCTGTTCTCCACCGCTCCCACCGACCAGCCCGAGCCCGTCCGCGCCCGCTGGCTCGCCCTCCTGCTCACCGGCCTGGCCTCCCGCTGACCGGGAGGCGTCGAGAATCGATTCCCCCGTGGCCCGCAAGCCTGTGGCAACCCCTGGAGCCGCGGGTCACGGGGGCGCGCACGCGAGGCCGATGACGTCGGTGTTCCTCGCCCCCCGTTCGAAGGCCAGGGAGTATCCACACGCCCCGAGCGCGTTCTTCATCAGCCGTTCGGCCTCGGCGTGGGCGTCGTGAAACGGCCGCAGGCCGATGAGCGCCACCCCGGTCGTACGCCGTAGCCGGTGCGCGGCGCCGAGTAGCTCGGCGGCACGGTCGTGACGGCCGGTGGCGGCGACGGTCCAGGCGAGTGTCTCAAGGCCCCAAACCGGTCCCCAGCGGTCGTCGATGTCGTACTGGCGGCGCAGCGAGTCGCGGAACAGGGTGGCGGCCCGTACCGGGTCGCCGTGGCGCGACTCGGCGAGACCGAGGCCCCACAGCGCCCAGGAGTGGGCCCAGGTCCCGCCGAGGGCCTCGGCGTCGGCGAGGTAGGCCTCGGCGGCGGTGACGGCGAGCTCCCGGTCTCCGAGGAAGGCGCAGGCCATCGCCCAGAGCATGGTGGCCATGTGGGCGTCACCGATCGCGCCGTCGGCGAGGAACCGATCTCTCGCCTGCGCCAGCAGCGGGATGGAGCGAGGGCTGCCGTGGACGAGCATCGCGTGGGCGCCCTCGACGCAGGTGACGGCGGCGGGGACGTCGGTGTCGGGGAGCTGTGCGGCGAGGCGGCGGCAGCGGGCCATGAAGGCGTCGGCACCCTGCCTGTCGCCCTGGCAGAGGGCGATCCAGGCGACCATGGCCACCGCGCCGACCTGGAGGGGATCCGGCCGGCGGGGGGAGAGCGCGAGCCCGCGCTCCAGCCAGTGACGGCCCTCGCCGATGGTGCTGTTGAAGAACCAGAACCGGGTCCTGGTGAGGTTGACGGTGATCTCCAGACCGCTCCTCGCCTCGCCGGGCTCGGTGAGGCAGAAGTCCAACGCCGCCCGCAGGTTGGGGAGCTCCTGCCGCAGTCGTGACAGCCATCCGACCTCGTGAGGGCCGCACCAGTCGGCCGCGGCCTGTGCGGCGGTGCTCCGATAGTGGTCACGGTGACGCCGCCGCATCACGGTCTCCTGGCCGAGGTCGATCAGGCGCCGCCTGCCGTACCGGCGGATGGTCTCCAGCAGGCTGTAGCGCGTCCTGCCGTCCTGGCCGTTCACGACGAGGATCGACTTGTTCGCCAGGCCCGTGAGGAGGTCGAGGACGTCGTGGCGGTCGATGCCCGTCCCCGAGCACACCACCTCGGCCGCCTCCAGGTCGAACTCACCGGCGAAGACCGACAACCGGGCCCACAGCAGCCGTTCGTGTTGGGTGCACAGGTCGTGGCTCCAGTCGACGACGCCGCCCAGGGTCCGGTGGTGGCGTGGGGAGTTCTCGGCGTCGGTGTCGGCGAGCAGCCGGAAGCGGTCGTCCAGCCGGTCGAGTATCTCCTGGACGGAGAGCGTTCCCAGCCGGACCGCGGCCAGCTCGATCGCGAGTGGCACGCCGTCCAGTCGTCCGCACAGCTGCGCGACGACGTCGCGGTTGTGCCGCGTGATCTGGAAGTCCGGTGCCGAGGCCGCGGCGCGGTCGGCGAGCAGTTTCACCGCCTCGTAGTGGGTCAGCGCCGGCTCGGCGTCCGCGTCCGCCGATGTCGTGGGCGGTACGGAGAGGGGCGGCACCGGCAGGACGTGCTCGCCCTGGACGCCGAGCCGCTGCCGGCTGGTGGCGAGCACCCGCAGACCGGGCGCCGAGCGCAGGAGCGCGGTCACCAGCGTCGCGGCGGCGTTCACCAGGTGCTCGCAGTTGTCCAGCACCAACAGTGTCCTGCTGTCGCTCAGGTGCTCGACGAGGATGTCCAGGCAGGGGCGCGCGGAGTGGTCGCGGATTCCGAGAGCCTGGGCCACGGTCCGGTCGAGCAGAGCGGGGTCGGTCAGCGGGGCGAGGTCGGCGATCCACGCTCCGCCCGGGAAGGTGGGCGACACCTGCGCGGCCAGTCGCAGCGCCAGCCGGGTCTTGCCGACTCCGCCCACCCCGGTCAGCGTGACCAGGCGGCTGGTCTCCAGCAGTCGCGCGGCGTCGTCGAGCTGCCGCTGTCTGCCCACGAACGTGGTCATCTCGCCGGGGAGGTTGCCGGAAGATCTCCTGGCGGTGAGCGCGGGATCGTCGTCGAGAATCCGCTGGTGCAGTTTCCGCACCTCAGTGCCGGGGTCGACGCCGAGCTCCTCGGCGAGGACCTCGCTGAGGGATTGGTAGCAGCGCAGAGCCTCGGCCTGGCGTCCCGACCTGCACAGCGCGAGCATCCGCTGCGCCCAGAACCGCTCTCTGAGCGGATACGCGGCGGTCAGTCGGCGCAACTCGGCGAGCACCTCCTCGTGGCGGCCCAGTGCGAGGTCGGCCTCGATGCGGGACTGGAGCGCGTCCAGCCCGCGTTCGGCCAGCACGGGCGCGACCTCCCGCCGCAGGGTCTCGGACGGCACGTCCTGCAGTGGCTTCCCGCGCCACAACCCCAGGGCCTCGGCCAGCAGCGCGGCGGCCCGCTCCGTCGCGTCCGCGGCGAAGGCGGCCCTGGCACGGAGGGTGAGGGCCTCGAAGCGGTGCAGGTCGAGCCGGTCGTCGGCCACCCTGAGCAGATAGCCTCGCGGGCAGGTGAGCAGCGGACCCTCGTCCCCGGCGCACCCCAGCAGGCGCCTGATCCGCAACACGTAGTTCTGCAGGGTGTTTCTCGCCCCTCCGGGCGGGTCGTCTCCCCACAGATGGTTCGTCAACGTCTCGACGGAGACCGTCTTGTTGGCGTCGAGCAACAGCGAGACGAGCAACGTCCGCAGCTTGGCCGCCCGGATCGGCACCGGGACGCCGTCCCGCAGCACCTCGAACGGCCCCAGAATCCTGAACTCGAGATCCGAGCCTCCCGTTTCCATTACTCAATGTAATCATAAAATCGCCGCTCGTGATCAGGGGTGTACGTCAAATGCGCCTTGAATGCGCGGCAATCGTTTGGCGTGACAGGCTCCCGCGAAGGTCAAGTGTGACTCTGGGTAATCGCGAAGTGACCGTCGAGTGAGTGGCCCGCGGAACGGTGTGTGACGGCGGGGCGACATGTCCCGCTGATCCTCACGCGACAGGAAGGGCATCTCATGTTCAAGCGCGTAACCGGGATCGTGGCGGCGGTGATCGCGGCGGCGGTGATGGTCACCGCCGCTCCCGCTCCCGCCGGCGCGACCTCGTTCTCCCGGGAGCTCGCGGCCGCGGCGCGGGCCGCGGGCGTCTCGGAGGCGACGGCCCGCTCCATGGCGATGTCGCTGGTGAGCAGCGACCCGCAGGACGAGTACCGCTTCCCCGACGAGGAGTTCCAGGACGCCCCCCGCTCCTGGAGCGCGATCGTGGCGTTCGTCAAGAGGTTCTGGCGCCAGATCGTCGACGCGGCGAAGGCCGCCGGCGAGTGGGTGTGGTGGAAGGCGGGCAGGTGCGCCACCGGTGCCGTGAGCGAGGTCTGGAACAGGTTCGGCACAGACCTGACCGACCCGCAGGCGGTGCTGGCCGTGGCCGTCTACGGATGCCTGAAGGGGCTGCGCGGCTGATCGCCCCATCCCGCGGCTGATCGCCCCATCCCGTGGGGGCATCCTCGATCCGATGATCGGGGGTGCCGCCCACCCCGTGTCTGAGCCCGGGAAGCGGCGACGGCCTGCCGAACCGGGGCCTCGCTCGCTTGGTGGATGGTTCAAGGGTGCGCCGCGCGCCCTGCGATGTTCCAGGGCCGCCCGGTTCCTGGTCTCCGCGGAGGTGGTCGATTCACCAATATCTAGCTCGATAGATGTCGAAATTATCCTGATCAAGACAGGGTGCTCATCCATAGACATTTCGTACTTCCGACCCATAACATCAAGCCTTCTTGGGGCAGTCTTTACTGTCCCTTGAACTTTGGTCGGGGTTTTTTCCCGCCCCGAACTGATCGTTCTGGAAGGTTTTTGATGTCTGTACCACCTCTGGCGACGGGCCCTGGGGCGCCGGCCAACCTCCGCAGTTCGAGATCGACGCGTCGTGGCGCGGCGGCGTTGGGTCTCGCCGTCGCCATGACCCTGGCCGGGGTCGCGGCGCCCTCGGCCTCCGTCGGCGCGGCCGCCGACCCCTCCGTCGGACCGGTCTTCGTGGACGGCATGGCCCAGCCGGTGTTCTCGTCGAACCGCAACGACTGGATCCGCGAGGAGATGTGGGTCGAGACCTCGATCGACAGTGACGGCGACGGGCGGAACGACCGGGTACACGCCGAGGTCACCCGGCTGCGGGAGACGGAGACCGCCGGTCTGAAATCACCCGTCGTGTACGAGGTGAGCCCCTACTACGCGGGCGGCAACGCGGTCGCGAACCACAACGTCGACCACGAGCTCCACGAGGCGCTCCGCCCGGGCAAGGGCTGGATGAACCGCGGTGGTTCGGTGAAGGACCCGGCGGCCGACGAGCGGCTCGCCGCCGCCGGCGTGGCCGAGGCGGCCAGGGGTGACGAGGCCGTCACGGGCACCGGGCCGCAGCCCGTCATCAGCACCAGCCACGAGGCCAACTGGCTGCCTCGCGGTTTCGCGGTGGTACACGCCGAGTCGCTGGGCAGCGGTAAGTCCGACGGCTGTCCCACCACCGGTGGGCGCAACGAGACCATCGGCGCGAAAGCGGTCGTCGACTGGCTGAACGGTCGCGCGAAGGCGTACGACGCCGCGGGCAGAGAGGTCAGCGCCACCTGGACGACCGGCAAGGTCGGCATGATCGGCACGTCGTACAACGGCACCCTGCCCAACGCGGTCGCGAGCACCGGCGTCGAGGGTCTCGAGGCCATCGTGCCGATCTCGGCGATCTCCAACTGGTACGACTACTACCGCGCGAACGGCGCCGTCGTCGCGCCGGGCGGCTACCAGGGCGAGGACGCCGACGTGCTCGCGGAGTACGTCTACACCCGCGCGGACAGGCAGGTGTGCCGGAGCGTCATCGAGGAGCTCGCCAAGGAGCAGGACCGGGTCACCGGCGACTACAGCGCCTTCTGGGACGAGCGCAACTACCTGAACGACGTCGACAAGGTCCGCGCCGCGACGCTGGTCGCGCACGGGCTCAACGACTGGAACGTCAAGACCAAGCACGCCGCGCAGTGGTACGAGGCGCTCAAGGCGCGCGGAGTGCCGCACAAGATCTATCTGCACCAGGGCGGGCACGGCGGCTCCCCGAGCGTCAACGTGCTCAACCGCTGGTTCACCCGTTACCTGTGGGGCCAGCAGAACGGCGTGGAGAACGACCAGCGGGCGCTGATCCAGCGCGAGAACAGGACGCTGGTGGAATACCCCGAGTGGCCGGAACCGGCCGCGGCGGACACCGAGCTCAACCTCGCGCCCAGCACGGACGGCACCGCCGGTGTCCTCACCGCCGACAAGACCCGCCAGGGCAAGCCGGTGACCGAGACGATCGTCGACGACGCCTCGAAGCGGGCACTGGCCCTCGCCGACGCCGTGACGTCCCCCAACCGCCTGGCCTACAAGTCGGGGGCGCTGACCGACGCTGTCCGGCTCAGCGGCACGCCGCAGGTGTCACTGCGGATGTCCTTCGGCCAGCCGGCCGCCAACGTCACGGCGCTGCTCGTCGACTACGACCAGAACGGCAAGGCGAAGATCATCACTCGCGGCTGGACGGACCCGCAGAACCGTAAGTCGATCTCGAAGACCGAGCCGGTCAAGCCGGGCAGCCCGTACCGCCTCGACTTCGACATGCAGCCGCACGACTACGTGTTCGCGGCGGGGCACCGCATCGGCGTCGTGCTGCTGTCGAGCGACTACGAGTACACCATCCGGCCCACCCCCGGGGCGAAGCTGCACCTCGACACGACGAAGAGCACGGTCACGCTGCCGCTCGTCGGCGGGGCGACCGCGTTCACCGCGGCGAACGGCTGATCCGTCGCTCCCCTCGACAGGGCGAGATCGCCCTGTCGAGGGGAGCATGCCTCATGAGGTGGCGGGCCCCGGGCGTTCGGGGGCGGGCCGGCGGATGGGGGTGAAGAGCGCGACCGTCGCGAGCAGGAGGCAGGCGGTGCCCGCGAGCAGGCAGATCACGGTGACGCCGTAGCCGCCCGCGCCCCAGGTCAGGACGGCCGCGCCCACCGGGCCCAGGGAGAAGTGGATCGTCCAGAACGCCGAGGTGACGCGGCCCAGCAGATGGTCGGGAGTCACCTGCTGGCGCAGGGACATCGAGCAGATCCCGGCCACGCTGACGCCGCAGAGATAGACGGCCATCAGGGCGGCGATCACCGGGACGCGGCCCGAGAGTCCGACGCCCGCCATCGCGAGCCCGCTCGTCGCGAGGGCGCCGATCCAGGTCACGCCGAAACCGAGCCTGCGGCGGACGGGCGCCACGAGCACGGCCCCGGCGATCGTGCCCACCGCGGCGACCGCGAGGACCGTGCCGACGGTGCCGTCGGAGCGGCCCAGGTCGTGCTTCAGGTGGTAGATCAGCACGTCGGTCATGCCGAGCGTGAAGAAGATGAAGAAGGAGAGCAGGATCGTCAGGGAACGCAGCACCGGGTGCCGCCAGAGGAACCGGGCACCGGCCAGCATCTCCTGCCAGGGCCGCTGGCGCGGCGGCGCCGCGCCGGCCTCGGGCCGCCTGAACCGGACGAAGTACAGACCCGCCGCCGACAGCGCGAAGCTCGCCGCGTTGATGGCGATCGCCGCGGTCGGGCCGAACTGCCCGGAGACCACGCCGGCGAGCAGCGGGCCGCCGACACCGGCCGCCGCCGCGGTCGCGTAGAGCCGTCCGTTCGCCTCGGTGATGCGGTCGCCCTCGACCAGGTTGCGCACCGCGGTCACGTAGGTGACCTGGAAGACCATCCCGATCGCCTCGCTGAGCGGCAGCACCACGTACAGCAGCCAGACCTGCGGGCCGAACGCCCAGACGAGCGGGATGAGCCCGTACAGCGCCAGACGGGCGAGATCGCAGCAGATGAGCAGGGTGCGCCGGTCGAGCCGGTCGGCCAGGATGCCGGCGAAGACCCCGGCGAAGACCGACGCGGCACCGGCCACGCCGGTCAGCAGGCCCATCTGCGCGACCGACCCGGTCACGTTCAGCACCAGCAGCGGGATGGCGATGTAGGCGAACGAGTCCCCGGCGACGGAGAGCGTCTGGGAGACCCAGAAGACGTTGAAGTTGCGATCGCGCCACAGCGGGCGCCCACCCCCGCTCTCCGGCCCCCCTGCCTGCGTCACGGGGTGACTATCGCGCATCCCGGGCGGGCTTTTCCAGTGATTAAAGGATCATTTGGGAGCTGTTCCGGGGTTCGGATCTGGATGAGGTTCGGTGGCGAGCCGGCCGTGGCCGGTGGGAGTCGGATGTGGCGCGCTTTGACGTGACGGATGTCGAGCGGGCGTCGATCGAGCCATATCCGCCGGTGGCGGCTACCGGGCCTTCGAACCGGAGCGCTACCGGCAGCACGACACCGTCGATTCCACCTCGGCAGGTGACGTGATCGGTCGGCAAGGCCGCGCTGAGCATGGTCATGGAGGTGGATTTTCCGGGATCTACTTCGTGCGAACTGTCAGGACCCCGGCGAGATCGATGTCGCTGGAGCGGCCACCGAAACCGGACTCCGAGATCAGCCGAGCCCCCAGGACGGCGCTCCAGAAGGTCCGTGCCTCGACGAGGGCGGGACGATCGATGACCCAGTCATGGCGCTCCAGGACCGCGGTGAGGTAACGCTCCGCCAGGCGGAAGAGCAGATCGAGGTCGTGTTGCGCCAGCGGCTGCAACTCGGGCCGATGCCGTGTGATCGACATCGCCTGGACGGCGATCGGTACGGCCGGCAGTGCCAGCGCGGTGCGTGCCATCGCCTCGCGGAACGCCCTGGGGGTGCGCTGCCGGTGTCCGACCGGCTTGAGGCGTTCGGCGTCGCGGAGCAGCATCAGGAACGCCGCGTGGACGAACAAGGCGTCCTTGGAACCGAAGTAGTAGGTGATCTGGTTCGGGTGGGCGCCGGCCGCGGCCGCGATCTCGGCCACGCTCACGGAGCCGAAGTGCCGTCCGGCGAAGAGCGTCACGGCCTGTTCGAGAAGCTGCGCCCGGGTGCGTCGGCCGCGGCTTCGGGGGGGATCGCTCGTGGACACCCTATATTTGTATGCGATACAACTCCGCGAGATCAAGCTCGGGCACCGTTTCCGTGGTGAGGAGATCGACATGAGCGTTCAGGACGTCGTTGTCACCGGCCTGGGGGCGACCACACCTCTCGGCGGGGACGTCACTTCTCTGTGGGAGGGACTCCTCGCCGGGCGCTCCGGTGTCCGCCGGATCGACGACCTCGTGGCTTCGTTCGCCCACGCCGGCGAACTGCCCGTGAAGATCGCCGCCCCCATGGCGGTCTCCCCCGACGAGGTGCTGCCCCGTGTCACGACCCGGCGCATGGACCGCTGCCAGCAGGCCGCGCTCGTCGCCGCCCAGCAGGCCTGGAACGACGCCGCCGCGCCTGCGGTCGATCCGGAGCGCCTCGCGGTGGTGATCGGCACCGGCATCGGAGGCATCAACACCCTCCTGAACCAGGACGATCTGATCGAGGAGAAGGGGCCCCAGCGGATCTCTCCCCTCGCCGTCCCCATGCTGATGCCGAACGGACCGGCCGCCTGGATCAGCCTGGAGTACGGTGCCCGCGCCGGTGCGTACACACCTGTCTCGGCGTGCGCGTCGGGCGCCGAAGCCCTCGCCTTCGCCGCCCGGCTCATTCGGTCCGGTGAGGTCGACGTCGTCATCGCTGGCGGCACGGAAGCCGCCATCACGCCGTTGACCATCGCCGGTTTCGCCCAGGTGCGCACGCTGTCGAAGCGCGACGACGACCCCGAGCGCGCCTCACGGCCGTTCGACGTCGACCGTGACGGCTTCGTACTCGGCGAGGGCGCCGGCGTCATGATCCTGGAGCGGGCGGACTTCGCGGCCGCGCGGGGCGCCCGCCCGATCGGCCGGTTGGCCGGGTTCGGCATCACCTCGGACGCCCATCACATCACCGGCCCGGACCCGGCGGGCTCCGGCCAAACCCAGGCGATCCTCAGGGCCGTCTCGTCCGCCGGACTCCGACCGGCGGACGTCGATCACGTCAACTGTCACGCCACGTCCACCGTCGTGGGCGACGTCGGCGAAGCCTCCGCGATCCAGCGGGCACTCGGGAACGACGTCGTCCTCACCGCACCCAAGTCCAGTCTTGGTCACCTCGTCGGCGCCGCCGGCGCGGTCGAGGCGATCATCACCCTGCTGTCGGTCGCCAACAGCGTCATCCCGCCCACCCTCAACCTTGACCGGAAATCCCCCGACGTCGAACTTGAGGTCGTCAGTGGCGAGCCCCGCAAGCAGCACCTCGGCGCGGCGGTGTGCAACTCCTTCGGGTTCGGCGGCCAGAACGTCTCTTTGCTGTTCACCGCCCCTTGACCCTGTCCCCACAGGGAACGGTCTGCGGAGCGAGCCCGCTCCTCACCCGGCGCCGCGATGCACATCCGCGGCGCCGGAGTCGTACCGGCTCAGCGGATCGGTGGAAAGTCGAAGGATTCCCGTAGGTACGGCTCTCTTACGGAGGCGTAGGACTCCAGGGGGAGTCGTCCAGCGCGAAGGAGAGGTAGCGCTCGGCGGAGCGGCGGACGGCCTCGGCGCCGTCGGTGCGCACGATCCGCTTCCACCAGCCGCCGTAGACGCGGTCGAAGGCGTACGGCTCCAGCAACGACAGGGCGCGGCGGACGGTCGCGGGGCGCTCGGGGATCAGGTTGGGATAGCTGTACATGAAACTGACCCAGCGGCGGTCCTGGACGACCTGGAGGATGTCGCCGGAGAACAGCGAGCCCCGGCCGTCCTCGGCGTCGCGCCAGTGCATGACCTGGCCGCCGTCGAAGTGCACGCCCGCGTTGACCAGCGTCACCCCTTCGAGGATCTCGTGCGTGTCGCCCTCCCAGAAGAGCACCGACTCGTCGGGACGGGCCACCCAGTCGCGGTCGGCCGCGTGGATGTGGATCGGCGCGTCGAAGGCGTGTGCCCACTCGACCATCGAGCCGTAGAAGTGCGGGTGGCTGATCGCGATGGCGTCGATCCCGCCGAGCTCGCCGACCTGCCTGATCAGCTCGTCGTCGAGGTGGGTGACCATGTCCCACAGCACGTTGCCCGTGGGGGTGCGGACCAGCAGGGCGCGCTGCCCGATGGCGGTGGCGGGATCGGTGCCGATGCCGACGACCCCGGTGCCCTCCTCGGCGAGGTGCGCTCTGTGCCCGCTCTCGCGCAACTCGTCGAGGGAGGTCCAGCGCTGGCCTTCCCAGCCGACGTACTGCCGCTCGTCCTCGCAGATCGGGCAGTCGTCCCGCGCCTCGGCGTACTGGACCCCGCAGGTGACGCAGATGGGCAGATCGTTCACGATGTCCTCCGCCGACCGGCTGTTCGGGAGTGGTACGACCCGGCTGTTCGGGAATGGTACGGCGTCCTCCTGTGACAGCCGCCGTCGTTACGCCGCTCCGTGTGTCGCGGGGGAGGGGTGTCGCGTTGTCCGGCCGCCTTGAGCCGCACGACACCGTTCAGGTCCGGGGCGCCTACCTGGACAGCGAGCTCGTCTCCTGAGGAGGTGTCCTCCGGTCCGGCGCGCATCGTTCCCGCAGGAAGGTCCGAGGGCGCCGGGAGCCGGACCGTCGGCCGTCGGACGAGGTCAGCGCTGGTAGACCTGTTCGCCGTCGAGGAAGGTCATCGCGACCTTGGTGCGCCAGATGTCGGACTCCGGTTCGGTGAACGGGTCGCGGTCAAGGACGACGAGGTCGGCGCGGTTGCCGGGGACGATGGTGCCGGCGTCGTCGTCGCGGTTGATCCTGGCCGAGCCCGCGGTGTAGGCGGTGAGCGCGGTGGCGAGGGTGAGTCTCTGGCCGGGCAGGAACGGGGTCTGCGCCGTCGGGTAGCCCGCGTGCAGCGAGCCGCCGGGTTCGGTGCGGTTGACGGCCACGTGCATGCCCTGGATCGGGTCGGCCTCGGAGACCGGCCAGTCGCTGCCCGCGCAGAACAGGGTGCCGTGGCGCAGCAGGTCGGCGAACGGGTACTGCCAGGTGGAGCGCTCCTCGCCGAGGAAGGGGAGGGTGAGCTCGTCCATCTGGGCGTGGTGCGTGGCCCAGAGCGGCTGCAGGTTGGCGGTCACGCCGAGCTTGGCGAAGCGCGGCACGTCGGACGGCTCGACGATCTGCAGGTGCGCGATGTGGTGCCGGTTGGCCGGGTCGGTCCCCTCGAAGCTGTCCAGCGCCTCGCGGACGGCCCGCTCGCCGATGGCGTGGAAGTGCACCTGGAAGCCGTGCCGGTCCAGCTCGGCGACGCACTCCTTCAGGAGCACGGGGTCCACGTACGACAGGCCGGTGCCGCCGCAGCGGCAGTAGGGCTCGATCACCGCCGCGGTGAAGTTCTCGGCGATGCCGTCCTGCATGATCTTCACCGAGGTCGCGCGGAACCGCTCCAGGCCCTCGGCGGAGCGGCGCCGCTCCAGCAGCTCGGGGATCTGCTCGGCGCCGCGCGCCCGGTCCCACCACAGCGCGCCCACGACGCGGGCGCGCAGCGCGCCGGAGGCCGCCGCCGAGACGTACGTGGGCAGCTGGTCGTCGTAGCCCGCGTAGGAGCCGACGATGGCGTCCTGCCAGCCGGTGACGCCGAGGGAGAACAGATGGTCCTGGGCCGCGAGCAGCGCCTGGTGCATGTCCTGGGCGCTGGGACGGGGGGTGAGCAGGCCGACCAGGTCCATCGCGCCCTCGTGCAGCACTCCGCTCGGCGTGCCGTCGGCGTCGCGCTCGATCCTGCCGTCGGCGGGGTCGGGGGTGTCGCGGGTGATTCCGGCCAGTTCCAGGGCCCGGCTGTTCACCCAGGCGGCGTGGTGGTCGCGCTGGATCAGGTAGACCGGGCGGTCGACGACGTCGAGCTGGGAGCGGTGCGGCAGGCCGCCGGGGAAGGCCGACATGTCCCAGCCGCCGCCGTCGATCCACTCGTGGCCGGGGTGGGAGGCGGCGTAGGCGGTGATCCGCTCCAGATACTCCGGCAGGCCGTAGACCCCGGACAGGTCGCACCTGGCCCGCTCCAGGCTCGCCTGGACCGGGTGGATGTGCGCGTCGGTGAACGCCGGGGTGAGCAGGCGGCCGTCCAGGTCGACCACCTCGTGGCCGGGGGCGGCGAGGCCCGCGACGTCGGCCTCCGTGCCGACGGCGGCGATCCGGCCGTCACGGACCAGCACCGCCTCGGCGAAGGCGTCCGCGGCGAGGAAGACCCGGCCGCCCCGGAAGAGCAGGTCGCTCACTTTCGTACCATCCTTCTGCCGATGTCCCGAAGGCCGCTGAAGCCACGGAATGCCGCTTGATCACCTACATTGCACGTTCGACCGGCCGAGGTCCAGCGTGAGTTTTCTCCCGGCGCCGGTCGAGGTCCGGAGACGTCGGCCCACACTCACCGACGTCCATCACCCGTCCACCGCCCGTTCACCGACGTCCGGCGTTCGACGGGCGGGGGCGTCCGGGGTCGCCCGCCCCGCGTTCAGCGTCCGGTGATGGAGTCGGCGACGCGGGCCAGCACCGAGGTGCGGCCGAGCCCGGCCTTCTCCCTGGCGTCGGCCCGGCGGTAGAGGTCGTACATGGTGTGCACGCCGATCCACCGCAGCGGTTCCACCTCCCAGCCGCGCACCTTGCGGTCCACCCAGGGCAGGGAGGTCAGGTCGGTGTCCTCGCGCAGGACGAGGTCGCGCAGGGTACGGCCGGCGAGGTTGGTCGTGGTCACCCCGTGGCCGGTGTAGCCGCCCGCCCAGCCGATGCCGGTGGTGTGGTCGACGTGCACGGTGGCGCACCAGTCGCGGGGTACGCCGAGCACGCCGGACCAGGCGTGCGCGACGCGGGAGGCCCTGACCGCGGGGAACATCCCGGTGAGCAGCTCCCAGAGCGCCTCGATCGTCCAGGCGTGGGTGTGGCCCCGGTCGTCCACGCGGGATCCGTACAGGTAGGGCTTGCCGCGCCCGCCGAACGCGATCCGGCCGTCGGCGGTGCGCTGGGCGTACATGTAGTAGTGCGCCATGTCACCGAGCAGTTCGTTGCCCTCCCAGCCGATCTCGTCCCACAGCGCGCCCAGCGGCTCGGTGACGATCATGGAGCTGTTCATCGGCAGCCACGTCCGGTGATACTGCCTCAGCTCGGCGGTGAAGCCCTCGGTGGCGCGGATGACGTATTCGGCGCG
Source organism: Streptosporangium sp. NPDC000095 (assembly GCF_042899335.1). NCBI lineage: Bacteria > Bacillati > Actinomycetota > Actinomycetes > Streptosporangiales > Streptosporangiaceae > Streptosporangium > Streptosporangium sp. NPDC000095. The sequence continues at coordinate 286,360 of NZ_JBIAZS010000009.1, read as the reverse complement.
GACCGTCCCCTGCGGCGTGCGGGCCTCGCGGGGGGCGATCTCGGTGACCGGGGTGCGCTCGAAGATCTCCACCCCGAGCCCTCTCACGGTCTCGGCCAGACCTCTGGCCAGCTTGGCGGGCTGGATCCTGGCGCAGTGCGGGCTCCAGATCGCGCTGACCGCGCCGTTCACCCGCAGGCGCCCTTCCCGCTCGGCGGGGTCGAGCAGCCGCACGTCCTCCTCGGTCCAGCCCCAGTGGCGCTCGTGGGCGAGCAGCCGGTGCAGCCGCCGGTCCTGGGCGGTGTTGGTGGCGACCGTGGTGACACCGCCTTTGACGATCTCGGCGTCGATGTTCTCGTCCTTGGCGACGGCGACGACCTCGTCGATCGTGTCGAACATCACCCGCTGCAGCCGCCTGGCCGCGTCCGCGCCGTGCGTCTTGGCGTAGCGCTCGGGGGTGCCCGCCAGCTCGCCGACCAGCCAGCCGCCGTTGCGTCCGGAGGCGCCGTATCCGGCGAACTCCTTCTCCAGTACGACGATCCGCAGACCAGGGCTCGCCTTCTTCAGGTAGTAGGCGGTCCACAGGCCCGTGTATCCGGCGCCGACGATGGCGACGTCGGCGTCGAGGTCTCCGGTGAGAGGGGCGCCGGGGGAGGGGATGCCGAGGGAGCGATACCAGAAGGAGACGTCTCCGTTGACGAAGTCCCCGGCCAGGGGAACGCGCGTGCTCATGGCCTCACATTCTGCTGTATCCGTCTATCTGGGTGCACCTGTCAACGGAAACCGTTGCAGAAACGCCGTCCGGCCGCGTAATGAGTGATCTTCTCAGACGTAACGATGGGCTCACTCATGTGTAGCAGTCCCGTAACAGCTTCGGGACAGGCTATGCCCTGACGGAAGGGGCATTCTGATGGGGTTTCTGAGGATTCGTACGACCGTTGACGAGAGGCCGGGACGGCTGGCCTCGCTGACCGCCGCGCTCGCCGCCAAGGGCGGCAACATTCTGGGCCTGAGCGTGCAGACCGACGTGGACGGCACGGTCGACGAGTTCGTCACGGACATCCCCGCCGGAGCCGAGGCGGTACGCGAGGCGCTGGAGGCCGCCGGGGGACGGCAGGTCCAGGTCGTCGCCGCCACCGCCCACGAGCTGACCGACGAGCCCACCCGCGTCCTGCTGCTCGCCTCCCGGCTGCGCATGACGCCCTGGCGCCTGCCGGAGCTGCTGGGAGAGCTGCTGCGCGCCGACGACTCCCGCTGGGTCTACGGTTCGGAGATGAGTGATCTTCCGGACCCGACCCTGCTGACCGTGCCCGTGGCTCCGCGCCGCGCGATCAGGGTCCGCAGGGCCGAGCTGCCCTTCACGCTGACCGAGGCCGCCCGTGCGGCCTCCTTCGTCCGCCTGGCGCAGCCACCCGTGGAGGAGTCCGGGGCCGACCGCGACATCACGCTCTCCGACGGCGTCGAGGTCAACGTCCGCCCGCTCACCCGCCTCTACCGCGAGGCTGTACGCGACCTGCACGACCGCTGCTCGCCCGAGGCCCGCAGGTTCCGCTACTTCACCTCGGCGCCGGTACTGCCGCCGAAGGTCTTCGAGCGGCTCTGCGACCGGGCCCGGGGGCAGTCGGTCGTCGCCGGACACGACGGCCAGGTCGTCGGTCTCGCCAACCTGATGTTCACCTCCGACCCGGGCACCGCCGAGATGGCGTTCCTGATCGAGGACCGCTGGCAGGGCAGGGGGCTGGGAACGGCCCTGGCGGGAATGCTCGTCCGCCAGGCCCGCGACCTGGGCTTCGCCGAGGTCAGGGCGACGCTGCTGTCCGACAACATCCGCATGCGCAGGCTCCTGATCTCGCTCGGCGCGACCCTGAGCTACACCGAGGACCCCGGCGTGGTGGAAGCCAGGCTGGCCGTGGGCGTGATGGCGCCGGCATCCCCGAGCTGAACCCCATCACGCGACCTTCCCGTTTCGAGATCGCTCAGGGATTCCGAAGCGGGGAGGTCGCACTTTTCGGTTTCTCCGTGGGGCCACAGTCCTCCCCGGGAGAGGTCGGGGTGCGCGGCCTCAGCCTCTCCCGGGGAAAAATGACATTTTAGTGTCAGCTTCGCGGTAAATGCCTTTCGCGGCCGGGGGCGGCGTGCGTAGGGTCCCCGCATGACGATCAACGCCTTCATCGACGCCCTCCCCAAGGTCGAGCTCCACGTCCACCTGGTCGGCTCCGCCTCCGTCCCCACCGTGCTCGAACTCGCCCGCCGCCACCCCGGCGGCGGCGTCCCCACGGACGAGGAGGAGCTGCGCGCCTTCTACAGGTTCACCGACTTCCCGCACTTCGCCCGCATCTACCAGGCGATCAACGCCCTCGTCCGCGAGCCGGAGGACGTGGCCACCCTGGTGCTCGGCCTCGCCTCCGACCTCGCGGGGCAGAACGGCCGCTATGTCGAGCTGACCGTCACGCCGTACGCGCACCACCTCGTGGGCATGCCGATGCGCGAGGTCACCGAGGCGCTCGACCTCGCCGCCCGCCGCTCCCACGAGGAGCACGGGGTGCGGATGGCGTACGTGTTCGACATCCCCGGCGAGTACGGCGCCGAGGCGGCCCGCGTCACCCTGGACCACGCGCTCGGTGAACCTCCCCAGGCGCTGGTAGGTTTCGGGCTGGCCGGCATCGAACAGGACCGCCCGAAGTATCGGGACGTCTTCGCCGACGCCTTCCGCGCCGCCACCGCCGCCGGGCTGCGCAGCCTGCCGCACGCGGGCGAGATGACCGGTCCGGAGACGATCTGGGAGGCCCTCGACCTCCTGGGCGCCGAGCGGATCGGCCACGGCATCGCCTGCATGGACGATCCCCGCCTCGTTGCCCACCTGCGCGAGACCCGGATCCCCCTGGAGGTCTGTCCCACCTCCAACGTCTGCACCGGCCAGGTCGCCCGCATCGAGGAGCACCCGCTGCCCCGCATGATCGAGGAGGGCCTGTTCGTCACCCTCAACAGCGACGACCCGCCCATGTTCGCCACCACGCTGAGCCGCGAGTATCGCGTCGCCGCCGAGCACCTCGGCCTGGACCGCGCCACCCTCGCCACCCTGGCCCGCAACGCGGTCGAGGCCTCGTCCATGGACCCGGCGGGCAAGAAGGAGATCCTCGCCGAGATCGACACCGTCGCCGCCCGGCACTCCGAGACCGCCCCCTGACGGCCATCTCGAAGATCGTGGTCGTCAGGTCATGCCGATTCGCGATAGACGCGCTGCCGCCGCACGGCCTGGCGGAGCACGGGTGCCTCGTCCGGCTCGTCGAGTGAGGCGACCAGATCGTCGAACTGCTCGGCGGGCATCAGCGTGACGTCGGACGGTTCGGCCACCATCCCCTCCATTCCGCGGTGTGCGTGCGGCCCTTCCGATGGCCACCGTAGCGGTCATCGCTCGATCGCACACCGTGAGCACGGTGTTCGGCGTGGCCGGATGTGAAGGACCGGGCTCAGCGGGGGAGATACGGCTCAGGGGGAAGGGATCTTGGAGGCGGCGGCTCCGTCCAGCAGGAAGAGGGTGTTCCGGCTGCCTCGGGCGCCGGCCGCGGGGACCTGCATCGTCCCCGAGTCCGACAGCGCGAGCCGTACCGCTTCGGCCTTCTCCTCGCCGGCGGCGATCACCCACACCTCGCGGGCGCCCTGGATCACCGGCAGCGTGAGCGAGACACGGGTGGGCGGGGGCTTGGGGGAGTCATGCACCGCCACCACGGGTCGGGTGTCGTGCAGGGCGGGCAGGCCGGGGAAGAGCGAGGCGACGTGGCCGTCGGGGCCCATGCCCAGCATCATCAGATCGAAGGACGGGGCCGGGCCGTGGTCCTCGGGGCGTGCGGCCTTGCGGAGTTCCTCGGCGTAGGCCTCGGCCGACTCCTCGGCGGTCATGCCCGAGTCGGGGCCGCGCATCACGTGGACCCGCGCGGGGTCGAGGTCAAGCTGATTGAGCAGGGCCTCGCGGGCGCCGGTCTCGTTGCGCTCGGGGTCGCCGTCCGCCAGGAAACGCTCGTCACCCCACCAGATGTCCACCTTGCGCCAGTCGACGGCGTCCCTGGCGGGGGAGGCGGCGATCTCGGCGAGGGTGGCGATGCCGACGGTCCCGCCGGTCAGGACCAGGTGGGCCGAGCCCTTGGCCGACTGGGCGTCGACGAGTCGGACGATCACCCGGGCGGCGACGGCCTTGGCGAGCACGTCGGCGTCGCGGTGGGTGATCACAGTGGGAACGCTCACGGGGCTTCTCTTTCGAAAGGAGGCGCCCCGCGGCGATCGCCGCGGGGCGCTCACGGCTCAGGACTTGTGGGTCCGGGCGAGTCGCTGGATCGCCGACGCGTAGATCTCGTCGGGGTCCAGCCGCCGCAGCTCCTCGGCGAGCAGCTCCGACGTCGGGCGCCGGGCCAGGGCGACCCTGCGGTCAGGCTGGCCGGGACGCGACAGCGTGCCCAGCCGGCCGTCGGGGCGGGTGATGGTGATGTCGCCGTCCGCCGCGATCAGCTTGACCATGGTCAGGCCGGGCCCGCTGGAGTCGGAGACCTTCACCGGGGCGTCGAGACGCTCGCCGAGCCAGGCCGCGAGCAGCAGGGCGCTGGCATGGCCGGGCACGGCCTCGATGGCGCCCCGCTTGACCTTGCCCACCGGCTGGTCGAACGCGGCGGCCAGCAGGCTCCGCCACGTCGTCAGCCGGGTCCAGGCAAGGTCGGTGTCGCCGGGTACGTAACCGCGGGCCCGGCCGACGATCGCCTTGACCGGGTCGGCCGCCGACCGCGCGTCGACGATGCGACGCTGGGCCAGCATGCCGATCGGGTCCTTGGACGGCACCTCGGGGCCGTCGGTGGGCCACCAGGCCACCACCGGGGTGTCGGTGAGCAGCAGCGGGCTGACAACCGAGTCGGCGTGCCTGGTCAGCTCTCCGTACAGGCGCAGCAGGATCACCTCGCCCGGGGTCGACTCACCGAACCGGATCTCGGCGTCGAGCCGGTTCGGCTCCTCGGAGTCGCGGGGAATGACGACCAGGATCCGGGAGGGGTGCTCCCTGGCGGCCTCGGTCGCGGCCCGGACCGCGTCGTACTGGTCGCTCTCGCCGCAGACCACCACGAGGGTCAGCACCATGCCGACCGCCGGGGTGCCCATCTGGTGGCGCAGGTGGGTGAGCTGCGAGGAGATCTTCGAGGCGGTCGTGCCGCTGAGCATGAAGCTGGTCATCTACAGCCGCCTCCAGACGCGCCCGTCGCGGGCCATCATCTCGTCGGCCGAGGCCGGCCCCCAGGTGCCCGAGGGATACTCCTCCGGCGGGCCCTGGGAGCTCCAGAAGTCCTCGATCGGGTCGAGGATCTTCCATGACAGCTCGACCTCGCGCTGGTGCGGGAAGAGCGGCGGGTCGCCGATCAGCACGTCCAGCAGCAGCCGTTCGTAGGCCTCGGGGGAGGACTCCATGAACGACTCGCCGTAGGCGAAGTCCATCGAGACGTCCCGCACCTCCATCGCGGTGCCCGGCACCTTGGAGCCGAAGCGCACCGTGATGCCCTCGTCCGGCTGAACCCGGATGACCAGTGCGTTCTGCCCCAGGATCTCGGTGTCGTCCTTGCTGAACGGCAGGTGCGGCGCCCGCTGGAACACCACGGCCACCTCGGTGACCCGGCGGCCGAGCCGCTTGCCGGTGCGCAGGTAGAACGGCACCCCGGCCCAGCGCCGGTTGGCGATCTCCAGCTTGATGGCCGCGTAGGTCTCGGTGATCGAGTCGGGCGGGATGCCCTCCTCCTGGGTGTAGCCGATCACCGGCTCGCCGCCCTGCCAGCCGGGCCCGTAGCGGCCGCGCGCGGTGGCCTGGGACAGGTCGGACGGCAGCCGCACCGCCTTGAGGACCTTCTCCTTCTCCCTGCGCAGCGAGTCGGCCCCGAACGACGTCGGATCCTCCATGCCGACCAGGGCGAGCAGCTGCAGCAGGTGGTTCTGGATCACGTCGCGGGCCGCGCCGATGCCGTCGTAGTAACCCGCCCGGCCTCCGATGCCGATGTCCTCGGCCATCGTGATCTGCACGTGGTCGACGTAACCGCGGTTCCAGATCGGCTCGAACAGGTTGTTGGCGAACCGCAGCGCCAGGATGTTCTGGACGGTCTCCTTGCCCAGGTAGTGGTCGATGCGGAACACCGAGCTCTCCGGGAAGACCGCGCTGGTGATCGCGTTGAGCTCCTGGGCACTACGCAGGTCGTGCCCGAAGGGCTTCTCGATCACCACCCGGCGCCAGGATCCGGGAGGGCCGTCGGCGAGGCCGGTCCGCTTCAGCTGCTGGACCACGACCGGGAAGAACTTCGGCGGCACCGAGAGGTAGAAGCCGTAGTTGCCGCCGGTGCCCCGGGTCTGGTCGATCTCCTTGAGCATCATCGCCAGCGTGTCGAACGCACCGTCGTCGGTGAACTCGCCACGGCAGAAGAAGATGCCCTCCGACAGCTGCTTCCAGACCTCCTCGCGAAACGGCGTCCGCGCGTGCTCCTTGACCGCGTCGTGGGTCAGCTGCGCGAAGTCCTGATCCTTCCAGTCGCGGCGGGCGAAGCCGACCAGGGAGAAGCCAGGGGGCAGCAGCCCGCGGTTGGCGAGGTCGTAGATCGCCGGCAGCAGCTTCTTGCGTGCCAGGTCGCCGGTCACACCGAACAGCACCAGCACGCACGGCCCGGCCACGCGCGGCAGGCGCTTGTCTCTCGGGTCGCGCAGCGGGTTGGCCTCGATCATGGCCTCGGTGACGCCGGCGGTCGCGACGTCGGTGGCCGTGGTGGTCGTGGGCGTCTTCTCTCCCTGCGCGTCCGTCACCGGGACGACCGTGTCGGTGGCCGATGCCGGGGCACCGGCCGCTTCGCCCGCCCGGGAGCTCCCCTTGCTCATGCGAACCTCCGGCGCTCCATCAGACCTCCCGCGAGGCGGCGAGCAGGCGCGCGACGCCGGCGGCGCGGTCGGTCAGGTGCAGTCGTACGGCGGGACGGCCGCGGCTGGCCAGCGCGCCCAGGTCGCCCAGGGCCTGGGCGAGCTGGAGCCGGCCCAGGGTGTAGGGCTTGCCGGGGACCTCGACGTCCTCCTCGACCGCGCCGGTGATCTGCAGGAACACCCCGTTCTGCGGGCCGCCCTTGTGGTACTGGCCGGTGGAGTGCAGGAAGCGGGGACCCCAGCCGAAGGTGACCGGGCGGTCGGTACGGACGGCGAGCAGCCCGCGCAGCGTCGCCGGGTCGGCCCCGCTCCACACGTCCGTCATCTCCTCGAACGAGGCGCCCTCGGCGTACGGGGCGTCGAAGGCCGCCTCACGGTCGAGGTAGGCCATCACCGCGAGGTAGCCGCGCTCCGGGATCGCCTCCAGCAGCCGGGTGAACACGTCCGACAGGTCCTTGACGTCCTCGGAGCCGGGGAACTCGCCGTACACCTCCACCGGGCCGTCGACCAGGATCGGGGTGCCGACCGGCAGCTCGGCCTGGTCGAGCAGCTTGGCGGTGTTCTCCTTGGACTCGGCCACGTTCGGCTGGTTGAACGGGTCGATGCCGAGGACGCGGCCCGCGACGGCCGTGGCGTACTCCCAGACGAGGAACTGCGCGCCCAGCGGGCCGGCGACGGTCACGACGCCGTCGGTGTCGATCCCGGCGAGCAGCTCGTCGTCGGCGTCACCGGGGTCGGCGCCCACGACGGGCAGGATGCCCTTGCCGGACTTGCCGGTGGACTCGGCGACCAGCTGCTCGATCCAGTCGGGCAGGCCGTTGATCTCCGACAGGCTGTCCTCGATCACGAGCTTGTCGCGCCCGGCCTCGGCGGCTGCGCCCAGGGCCGCGCCGAGGTCGAGACCGGGGTTGCCCTCGGTCCGCGACAGCAGCGGCGCCACCTCGGCCGCGTCGTCGAGCAACCGCTCGACGTCGGCGCCCGCCAGCGCGCTGGGCACCAGGCCGAACGCCGTCAGGGCGCTGTAGCGGCCGCCCACGTTCGGGTCGGCGAGGATCACCTGGTAGCCCGCCTCGCGGGCGCTCGCCTCCAGGGGCGAGCCGGGGTCGGTGACGACGACGATCCGCTTCGCCGGGTCGATCCCGGCGTCGCGGAAGGCCTTCTCGTAGATCCGCCGGTGGCTGTCGGTCTCGACCGTGCCGCCGCTCTTGCTCGCGACGACCAGGATCGTGCTCTCCAGCCGGTCCTCGAGCGCCCGGCGCACCTGGCCGGGGTCGGTGGTGTCGAGAACGGTGAGGGGTACGTCGGCTGAGGTGGTGATGACCTCGGGGGCGAGGGAGGAGCCGCCCATGCCGGCCAGGACCACGTGGTCCAGGCCCTCGGCGCGGGCCCGCTCCACCAGCGCGCCGATCTCGGGAAGCAGCTGCCTGCTCGTCAGCGGGAGGTTGAGCCAGCCGAGCCGGATCGCCGCCTCGGCCTCGGCCTCGGGGCCCCACAGGGTGGAGTCGCCGGAGGCGAGGGCCTGGGGGACCCCCTCGGAGACGAGCTGTCCTGCCGTCTCCGAGGCCTGCTCGGTGAAGTCGTCCTCGCTGAACGTCACGGACACTGACATATGGTCCTCACGCCTTCTTCAGCTCGGAGGAGACGGTCTCCAGCAGCTCTTTCCAGGAGGCCTCGAACTTGCTCAGGCCGTCCTCCTCCAGGAAGCGCACGACATCGTCGTAGTCGATGCCGGCGTCCTTGAGCGCCGCCATGGTGTTCCAGGCCTCCTCGTAGGAGGAGCGGACCGTGTCGCCGGTGATGTTGCCGTGGTCGCCCGTGGCGTCCAGGGTCTTCTCCGGCATCGTGTTGACCGTGCCGGAGGTGACCAGCTCGTCGACGTAGAGGGTGTCGGGGTAGTCGGGGTTCTTCGTCCCGGTGGAGGCCCACAGCGGGCGCTGGGCCCGCGCACCGGCCGCGGCGAGCGCCTGCCAGCGCGGGGACGCGACGACCTCCTCGAAGGCGGCGAAGGCGAGGCGGGCGTTGGCGACCGCGGCCTTGCCCTTCAGCGCGAGCGCCTCGGGGGTGCCGATCTTGTCCAGGCGCTTGTCGATCTCGCCGTCCACGCGGCTGACGAAGAACGAGGCGACCGACTCGATGGCCGACAGGTCCAGGCCGGCCTCCTTGGCCTTCTCCAGACCGGTCAGCCAGGCGTCCATCACGGCGCGGTAGCGCTCAAGGGAGAAGATCAGCGTGACGTTGACGCTGATGCCCTCGGAGATCGCCTGCGTGATCGCGGGCAGGCCCTCGACGGTGGCGGGGATCTTGATGAACAGGTTGGGCCGGTCGACCAGCCACCACAGCGCGCGCGCCTCGGCGACGGTCTTGTCGGTGTCCCTGGACAGGCGGGGGTCGACCTCGATCGACACCCGGCCGTCCACCTGGCCGGTGGTGTCGTAGACCGGCCGCAGCACGTCGGCGGCCCAGCGGATGTCGTAGGTGGTGATCGCCCGTACGGCCTCCTCCACGTCGACGCCGCGGATCTTCAGGTCGCGCAGCTGGCCGTCGTAGGCGTCGCCCTTGCTCAGCGCCGAGGCGAAGATCGTCGGGTTGGAGGTGACACCGACCACGTGCTTGTCGTTGATCAGGGACTGCAGGTTGCCCGTGCGCAGGCGCTCACGGCTGATGTCGTCCAGCCAGATGGAGACACCCTGCTCGGAGAGCTTCTTCAGGATCTCACTCATGATCAGTTTCCCGTCGTCTCGCCCTTGTCGGCTCCGGTCTTGGCGAGGCTCGCCTTGGCGGCGGCGGCCACGCGCTCGGCGGTCAGGCCGAACTGCTCGTAGAGGGTCTTGTAGGGGGCCGAGGCACCGAAGTGCTCCAGGCTCACCACCACACCCTCGTCTCCCACGAACTCCCGCCAGCCCAGCGCGATTCCCGCCTCGACCGCCACGCGCGCGCGCACCGCCGTGGGCAGCACCGTCTGCCGGTAGGCCGAGTCCTGGGCCTGGAACCACTCCACGCACGGCATCGACACGACCCGGGTGGCGATGCCCTCCGCCTCGAGGAGCTCGCGGGCCTCGACGGCGAGCTCGACCTCGGAGCCGGTACCGATCAGGATCACCGAGGGCTGCCCGTTGGAGGCGTCCCGCAGGACGTAACCGCCGCGGGCGACCTTGTCCGCGTCGCGGGTGCCCTCGTAGACCGGGAGGTTCTGGCGGGTGAGCGCGAGCGCGGCCGGCCGGTCGTTGTGCTCCAGCACGACCTGCCAGGCGGCGGCCGTCTCGTTGGCGTCGGCCGGGCGGACCACGTCGAGACCGGGGATGGCGCGCAGCGCCCACAGGTGCTCGACGGGCTGGTGCGTCGGACCGTCCTCGCCCAGGCCGATGGAGTCGTGCGTCCACACGTAGGTGACCGGCAGCTTCATCAACGCGGCCAGCCGCACGGCCGGGCGCATGTAGTCGCTGAACACCAGGAACGTGCCACCGTAGGGGCGGGTGCCGCCGTGCAGCGCGATGCCGTTGAGAATCGCGCCCATGCCGTGCTCACGGATGCCGAAGTGCAGCGTGCGGCCGTAGGGGCCGCCGGGGAAGTCCTTGGTCTGGAACTCCTCGGGGATGAAGGACGGCTCGCCCTTCATCGTGGTGTTGTTGGACTCGGCGAGGTCGGCCGAGCCGCCCCACAGCTCGGGCAGCACCGGCGCGAGGGCGCTGAGCACCTCACCGGAGGCCTTGCGGGTGGCGACGGAGGAGCCGATCTCGAAGGTCGGCAGCGCCCCGGTCCAGTCGGCGGGAAGCCGTCGCGCGGAGATGCGGTCGAACTCGGCGGCGCGCTCGGGGTTGGCCTCGCGCCAGCTCTGGTAGAGCTTGTCCCACTCCGCCCGCGCGGCCCGGCCGCGCTCGACGACCTCGCGGGCGTGCTCCAGGACCTCGGAGGGGACGTCGAAGCTCTTCTCGACGTCGAAGCCCATGACCTTCTTGGTGGCGGCGACCTCGTCGGCGCCCAGCGCCGAGCCGTGGATCTTGCCGGTGTTCTGCTTGTTGGGCGCGGGCCAGCCGATGATCGTGCGCAGCCGGATGAACGACGGCCTGCCGGTCTCGGCGCGGGCGGCCTCCAGGGCCTCGTACAGCGCCTGGACGTCCTCGACGTACTCGCCCGTCCGCGTCCAGTCGACCGTCTGGGTGTGCCACCCGTACGCCTCGTAGCGCGCGACGATGTCCTCGCTCAGCGCGATCTGGGTGTCGTCCTCGATCGAGATGTGGTTGCTGTCGAAGACGACGGTGAGGTTGCCCAGCCTCTGGTGGGCGGCGAGGGCGCTCACCTCGTGGCTGATGCCCTCCTCGATGTCACCCTCGGAGGCGATGCACCAGATGTTGTGGTCGAACGGGCTCGCGCCCGGAGCGGCGTCCGGGTCGAACAGGCCGCGCTCGCGGCGGGCGGCCATCGCCATGCCGACCGCGTTGCCCAGGCCCTGGCCGAGCGGGCCCGTGGTGGTCTCGACGCCGACGGTGTGGCCGTGCTCGGGGTGGCCGGGCGTGAGGCTCTCCCACTGGCGGAGCCCCTTGATGTCGTCCAGGCTCAGGCCGTAGCCGGAGAGGAAGAGCTGGATGTAGAGGGTCAGGCTGCTGTGACCAGCCGAAAGGACGAACCGGTCACGGCCCGCCCACGAGGGGTCTGAGGGGTCATGTCGCATCACCTGCTGGAACAGCAGGTAAGCGGCCGGCGCCAGGCTCATCGCGGTGCCGGGGTGACCCGATCCCGCCTTCTCTACCGCGTCCATGGCCAGGGTGCGTACGACGTCGACCGCGCGGCGGTCCAGGTCGCTCCATTCGAGGGCTGGCACGAGTTCAGTGCTCAAGTGCTCGATCTCCGGATCTAATCGTGTGATGGTGGCGCCGGTCTGGTATTTCCCGCCCACACCGGACCCTAACGGGTTCGACCTGGCTACCGGGGCGTAGGTCGGCCCGAGGCGGGTCCGGGGGGGCGGCAGGCGGCGCGCCTCCCCCGCGGGGAGTCCCCTCGCGCCGCTTCCGCACCCCGTGCCGGGACCGGCCTCCCCTGCAACTACAGTGAGTCCTCAGGGCCGGCTGGTGCCCGCATTCACGGATCCGCTCTAATCAGAGGTTACGCGTTGACCCCGCACGTGCTGGAAGCACCTTAGATGGTGCTCACCGACAAGCAATCGACGGCCCCGCCCGAGGCGGGCACGGCCACCGAGGCCGCGCCGCGCTCCTTCGGCGACGTCGTGAAGGCCTACGTCGCCCTCACGAAGCCGCGGATCATCGAGCTGCTGCTGATCACGACGCTGCCGGTGATGTTCCTGGCCGCCAAGGGGCTGCCGCCGCTGTGGATCGCGGTCAACACCCTGGTGTTCGGCACCCTGTCGGCAGGCAGCGCGAACGCGCTGAACTGCTACATCGACCGCGACATCGACGCCGCCATGCGCCGCACCCGGCGCCGCCCGCTCGCCCGCGACCTGGTGCCGCCGACGAACGCGCTGATCTTCGGGCTCATCCTCGGCGTGGTGTCCACCGTTGGGCTCGGCCTGGCGGTGAACTGGCTCGCCGCCGGCCTGTCGCTGGCCGCGAACCTGTTCTACGTGCTCGTCTACTCGATGATCCTCAAGCGCCGGACCTCGCAGAACGTGGTGTGGGGAGGCCTCGCCGGCTGCATGCCCGTGCTGATCGGCTGGGCGGGTGTCACCGGCCGCCTCGACTGGGCCCCCGTGGTGCTCTTCGGCGTGGTGTTCTTCTGGACGCCGCCGCACACCTGGACCCTCGCGATGCGCTACCGGGAGGACTACGCGGCGGCGAAGGTGCCCATGCTCCCCGTGGTCGCCACGGAGCGCCGCGTGGTGCTGGAGAGCATCGTCTACACCTGGGCCACGGTGTTGTGCTCGCTGCTGCTGTGGCCGGTGGCCGGGACCACCCTTCTCTACCCCGCGGTGGCCGTCGTCCTCGGCGCCGCCTGCCTGTGGGAGGTCCACCGCCTCCTGGCCCGGGTCAACGCGGGCAAGACCGGTGTCGACCTGCGCCCGATGCGCTTCTTCCACTGGTCCAACGCCTATCTGGCGCTGCTCTTCCTGGCCGTCGCCATCGACTCGATGCTCGTCTGAGATCCGGATCGTCTCGCGCGGTCTCCTCGGGCGGTGCCCGTTTCCGTGCCCCGGCGACGGGGGAGACGTCTCCCGGGGGAAGATGTTCTCTTGACCGGCCTGGGGTGGGCCTGACCGTGGGGAGGGTGTTTCGTGGTCTTCGGTAAATCCCGGGAGCCTGATTCCGGTTCCGGCCGCGAGCGCGGCTCATCGCCCGGCACGGTCCACGGATTCGAGGTTCCCGTCCGGCATCGTCCGTTTCCTGGCGGGGGGCGGCCGAGGGGTGGCGGGGCGAAGTGTGGCAACCTTCGGCCGATAATCTCCCGATTCGAGTCGTGGGGTGGACACCAAGGGTTACGGTGGCCACATGGCCGGCCGTGACCCCCGCTGGGTGCTCAGGGACCGTCCGTCGGTCGGACTGATCGTCGGGCTCGTCCTCACCGGGGTGTGCGCCCTGGTGTCGTTCTCCTTCGACGTGCTGAACGGCGATCCGGTCTACTTCTTCATCGCCCTGTGCCTCGCGCTGGCGCCCGTTCCCGTGTTGCTGGCCGCGGTGCTGGCGCTCGACCGCATCGAGCCCGAGCCGCGCGGCAACCTGATCTTCGCGTTCGCCTGGGGCGCGGGGGTCGCGGTCCTGGTCGCCGGAGTGATCAACTCCTTCAACCTGGTCTACATCGAGAACACCGTCCAGCTGGGCTACGACTACGCGCGCAACATCGCCGCCACCTTCGGCGCGCCCGTGGTCGAGGAGACGATGAAGGGCCTGGTCCTGCTGGGCCTGCTCAGGTTCAGGCGCGCCGAGCTGGACGGGCCCACCGACGGCATCATCTACGCCAGCATGGTCGGCCTCGGCTTCGCCATGAGCGAGAACGTCAGCTACTACGTGGCCGCGCTCAACGAGCTGGGCGCGCAGGGCCTGGCGGTGACCGTGGTGCTGCGCGGGGTCCTCTCGCCGTTCGCCCACCCGCTGTTCACCTCCATGATCGGTGTCGCGGTGGCCTACGCGGCGCAGCGCCGGGGGCCCGGGCGGCTCTTCGTCATCGCGGCCGGGTGGGTCGGCGCGATGCTGCTGCACGGCATCTGGAACGGCTTCGTCTCCTACGCGGGCCTCGGCGGCCTGGCCGTCGCCTACCTGCTGCTGATGGTCGTGCTGTTCGTGCTGATCTGGATCATCTTCCGCGACCGCAAGCGCATCATCGGGCTCATCCAGACCTACCTGCCCGCCTACTGGGCGACGGGGCTGGTGTCCGCGGGCGACGTGGTGATGCTCTCCTCCCTGCAGGGGCGCCGCCACGCCCGGCAGTGGGCCAAGCAGCACGGGGGCAGGACGGCCCTGCGGGCGATGAGCGACTACCAGCTCGCGGCCACCGAGCTCGGTCTGCTCCATGAGCGGGCCAGGGGCCACGTGATCGACGAGCCCACCTTCAACGAGGAGCAGCGGGCGCTGCTGGAGTGCATGGCCGGTGCCCGCGCCCAGTTTTCCGGGCCGCCCGCCACGGGGAACGCTCCGGCCGGCCACGCCTCCGGCCCGTCCTACCCGCAGGACGGCCCCCCTTATCCGCAGGGTGGCCTCCCCGGTCATCCTCAGGGGGGTCCCGGTCGCCCGCCGCCGGGCGGGCCGTTCCACTAGTTCCACCGGGCTGGTTCCACCGGGCGTGTTCGCACCCGCGACATCCGTCCTGTCGTCGCGGGCCGGTGGCCGCGTCCGATCCTGTGTGGAGGATCACCTTTCCCGCACCGGATCGGAGCGCGGGGCCGGGCCTCGGACCGGCTCGGACGCGGGCGCGCGTCACGGTCGGCTCATGCGCGGGGGAGACGGGGGACGCGGCCCTCGTCCGCGGGGGCGCGTCACGTCCGCGTCACAGGGCCTCAGACGCGGACGGCGTCGAGCTCGCCGGTGACCGCCTCCGAGGCGTCCCGCGGCCTGGGTGAGCCGGTCGCGAAGACCACCCGCAGCGTGCAGACCCAGACCAGGGTCGCGCCGAGCACGTGCAGGTTGACCAGGGCCGCGGGCACGCCCAGGAAGTACTGGACGTATCCGATGACCCCCTGCGCGGCCTCCACGCCCAGCAGCGTCCACGCGGTCCGCCGGGCGTACCCGGGCGCGTCGGTGATGTGCAGCGCGAACGCCAGCGCGAAGGTGAGGCCGATCACCACGTAGGCGACGTCGGCGTGGATCCTCGCCACGGTCTCGATGTCGAAGCCGAACCTGGAGGCCATCTCGTCGCCCGAGTGCGGCCCGGTGCCGGTCACCACCACGCCCACCACGAGCAGGGTGAACACGGCGGCGACGAGCCCGAAGACGAGCGTGCGGACATGGCGGTGGATCCGCTGCCGGGGTGGGGAGCCGTCGCCCGGGCTCTCGTTCAGGCCGGCGCGGGCGTACAGCGCGTACGCCGCGGCGATCATGCCGATGGAGGCGAGGAAGTGCACGCTCACGGTGACCGGGTTGAGCGCGCTGCGCACGACCAGGCCGCCCCAGAGTCCCTGGAAGGCCACGCCGATCGGCTGCAGCCAGGCCAGCCTCACCAGGTCGGGGCGGCGGGCCGGTAGCCGCAGGGCGGCGATCAGGCAGGCCACGCCGACCGCGAGTACCAGGAAGGTGAGCAGCCGGTTGCCGAACTCGATCGCCATGTTCAGCGGTGAGATCTCGTCGTGGGCCACCGGGATGAAGCTCTCCGGCGTGCACCGTGGCCAGGTGGGACAGCCCAGGCCGGATCCGCTGACCCGCACCGCGGCGCCCGTCACCGTGATCCCGACGTTGACGACGACCGCCGCCAGCGCCCAGCGGCGCAGGGTGAGGAAGGTCGGCGGCCCCACGATTCGCGCCGATCCGGCGGCATACCGGCGAGCCTGGTCAAGGAGGTGGTTCACGGCTCACATGCTAGGCGGCGAGGGGGGTGGTCCCACCGTGGACCCCGGCGGACCCTGGCGGACCCCGGGTGGCGGCCACCGGGCGCGAGGCGCGTACCACGGGACGGCGTGCCGTACGCCCCTGAGGGTAGAGGTGGGCTTGAGCCGAAGTTTTGCGCGTGATGTCCGTTTAGGCGCATTGATCCGTTCAAAGGTATGTGACATAGTACTGACGGGCCCGAGGTGCGGGAACGAGGTGAGAGATGCCGGACGTCGTGGTCGTCGGTGCCGGGGTCGTGGGGGCCGCCTGCGCCTACTACGCCGCCCGCGCGGGCCTGGACGTCGTGGTCGTCGACCGGGGGGCGGTGGCGGGCGGTACGACCGGTGCGGGCGAGGGCAACATCCTGGTCTCCGACAAGGAGCCGGGACCCGAACTCGACCTGGCACTGCTCTCCAACCGGCTCTGGCGTGACCTGGCGGGGGCCGCGCCAGAGGGCGGGGCCCGAAACGGCGCGCCGGGGGACGAGCGCGTCGACGCCGGACCGGGCGGTGCGGGAGCGGGCGTCGTGGACCGGCCCGTCACGGGCGGCGGGTTCGAGTTCGAGGCCAAGGGCGGCCTGGTGGTGGCCGAGACGGACGAGATCCTGGAGGCGCTCACCGACCTGGCGGGAAAACAGGGGGTCGAGCACATCGCCGTCGCCGCGGGGGAACTCGGCGACTACGAGCCCCACCTGGCGAAAGGGCTCGCCGGTGGCGTGTTCTACCCGCAGGACGCCCAGGTCCAGCCCATGCTGGCGGCGGCCTCCCTCATCCGGAGAGGCGCGGAACGGTTCGGCCGCGGCGCCCTGATGCTGCGCACGGGCGTCACGGTGACCGGCTTCGTCACAGGCGGCGACCGGATCGCCGGGGTCACCACCGACCACGGTGACATCCTCGCCGGAGCCGTCGTCAACGCTGCGGGCACCTGGGGCGGCGAACTCGCCGCGCTCGCCGGCGCGCACGTCCCGATCCTGCCCAGGCGCGGCTTCGTCCTGGTCACCGAGCCGCTCGCCGGGCCGTTGATCAGGCACAAGGTCTACACCGCCGCCTACGTCACCGCGGTGGCCAGCGACTCGGAGGGGCTCCAGACGTCCGCCGTCGTGGAGAGCACCCCGGCGGGGCCCGTGCTCATCGGCGCCAGCCGCGAGCGGGTCGGCTTCGACCGCACGATGTCGGTCCCGGTGCTCGAACGTCTCGCCCGTCAGGCCGTGGAGCTGTTCCCTGCCCTGGCGGCATACCGGGTGATCCGCGCCTACTGCGGTTTCCGCCCCTACTGCCCGGACCATCTTCCGGTGATCGGGGAGGATCCCCGAGTTCGGGGGCTCTACCACGCCTGCGGTCACGAGGGGGCGGGCATCGGCCTGGCCCCGGCCACCGGCCACCTGATCGCCCAGCTCCTGATCGGCCTCGGCCCCGACCTGGACCTCACCCCCTTCCGTCCCGACCGCTTCACCCGGGAGGCGTCTTGACCTGCTCCCCGAGCCTGAACCGGAACCCGAGCCGAGGTCCGGAGCCGGAGCGGAGCCCGAACTCGAACCGGAGCCACCACCGGGATCCCTCCCACGGAGGTGCCCGATGAGGGATCCGTACCGTCTGGTGGGGGCGCGGCCCGAGCCGGAGTTCGAGATCAGCGTGGACGGTGTTCCCGTCCCGGTGATCCCCGGCCAGAGCCTCGGCGCCGCCATGCACGGCGCGGGCATCCGCTCCTGGCGCACCACCAGGTTCGCCGGGCGAGCGCGCGGGCTGTTCTGCGGCATCGGGGTCTGTTTCGACTGCCTGGTCACGGTGAACGGAACCCCCTCCCTGCGGGCCTGCCTGACCGAGGCGCTTCCGGGAGACCGGGTGACCACCGGCGGTCCTCCATCGCCCTCCCAGGGCCCACAGGAGGCCCCGCGAGACCCCTGGCAAGAGGCCGGAGCCGGACCGGGGGAGCGGGCGTACGCTCCGGATACGGACGTCTCCCATGATTCCGGCACCTCCGACACAGAGGAGGACGTCCCGGGCGCGCACCCTCCTCGTGCTCCCGGCGTCTCCGACACGCGGAGGGAGGGATGAGCGGCCGATGACGCGGATTCACGATCTCGCCGTGATCGGTGCCGGTCCCGCCGGGGTCGCGGGCGCGCTCACCGCGGCCCTCTCAGGGCTGGACGTCGTACTGGTCGACGGGGCCGCCAGGCCGGGCGGCCAGTACTTCCGGCGCCCCGCCGAGGGCTTCCGCGCCGAGCGGCCCGGCGCGCTGCACCGCGGGCTCGACAGGTTCACCCGACAGTGGGAGACGCTTCGCGAGCGCGCCGAGGTGCTCCTGCGCCACCGGGTCTGGGCGGTCGAGCGCGCGGACGGCGCGGTCACCGTACGGTGCCTGGAGGGAGACCGCGAGGAGCGGCCCCGCACGGTGACCGCGCGAGGGTTGCTGATCGCCACCGGCGCGTACGACCGGCCGCTGCCGTTCCCCGGCTGGGACCTGCCGGGGGTGCTCACCGCGGGCGGCGCGCAGGCACTGCTCAAGGGCGACCTGGTCGGTGCGGGAAGCAGGGTCGTGGTCGCCGGTACCGGCCCGTTCCTGCTGCCCGTCGCCGCGGGCCTGGCGGACGCCGGGGCGCGGGTGCTCGGCGTCCACGAGGCGAACGGCGGGTTCGGGCTCGCCAGGCACCCGCTGCTCGCCGCGGGCCGGGTGGGGGAGGCCCTCGGGTACGGGGCGCGCCTGGCCCGCCACCGGATCCCGTACCGCCGCCGCGAGGCGGTGGTCGCCGCGCACGGCGACACCGCGCTGACCCACGTCACGGTGGCGAGCCTGGACGGCGACTGGCGGCCGACGGCGACGAGGACCGTCGAGTGCGACACCCTCGCCTGCGGCTACGGATTCGTCCCCCAGCTCGACCTGCCGGTCCAGCTGGACTGCGCCACCCGCCGCGACCCCGACGGCAGCCCGGTCGTTGCGGTGGACGCGGGCATGCGCACCAGCGTGCCCGGCGTCTACGCGGCGGGAGAGTCCACCGGTGTCGGCGGGGCCGTGCTCGCCGAGGTGGAGGGACGCGTCGCGGGCCGGTCCGCCGCCGACGACCTGGGCCGCCCGGTTCCTCCGGATCCGGCCCTCGCCCGGCGCGCGGCCAGGCTCTCCGCCTTCGCGCACGCCCTGCAGGAGGCCTACCCGGTACGGGCCGGCTGGCAGGACTGGCTCCGCGACGACACCCTCGTGTGCCGCTGCGAGGAGGTGCCCCTGTCGGCCGTACGCCGGGCACAGGCCATGGGGGCCGCCGACGCGCGCTCCGTCAAGCTTCTCGCGCGCCCGGGGATGGGGTGGTGCCAGGGCAGGATGTGCGGCTACGCGGTCGCGTGCCTCGCCGGGGAGGACCCCGCGCCGCCCCGGCGCCCGATCGCCCAGCCCGTCAGGCTCGGCGACCTCGCCGCGGCGACGTCCGCCTCCCACGGCCGAAGGGAGGCCCTGCCGGCCTCGGAGGAGGCGGAGAGCTTGGCGGAGACGGGCGCACCGGAGGTTCTCCCGCGTCCGGCACATGCGGAACCTCCGCCGACCCCGGCGGCGGATCGGCCCGAACCCCCTCGGAAGGACGAACGATGACGACCCCCGCGAAGCCCTGGCACGGTGTGACGGTGGCCACCGCGCTGCCCCTGGGCGCGGACCTCTCCGTCGACCTGGACGGCTACGCCGAGCACTGCCGGTGGCTGGTCGCCTCCGGGTGCGACGGCGTCGTGCCGAACGGATCGCTGGGCGAGTACCAGACGCTCACCTCCCGGGAGCGGGCCTCGGTCGTGGAGACCGCGGTCGCCGCCGTGGGCGGCGACCGCGTCATGCCGGGTGTCGCGGCCTACGGCGCCCTGGAGGCCCGCCGCTGGGCCGAGCAGGCAGGTGAGGCCGGGTGCCGCGCGGTGATGCTGCTCCCGCCGAACGCCTACCGCGCCGACGACAGGACCGTGGTGGAGCACTACCGCGAGGTGGCCGCGGCCGGTCTGCCGGTGGTGGCCTACAACAACCCCTTCGACACCAGGGTGGACCTCACCCCCCGGTTGCTGGCCACCCTGCACGCCGAGGGCCTGATCGTCGGGGTGAAGGAGTTCAGTGGTGACGTCCGGCGGATCTACGAGATCGCCGAGCTCGCCCCCGGGCTGGACGTGCTGGCCGGGGCCGACGACGTACTGCTGGAGCTGGTCACCGCCGGGGCGGTCGGCTGGGTGGCCGGATTCCCCAACGCGCTGCCCGAGTCGACCGTCGCCCTGTACCGGGCGGCGGCCGAGGGGGACACGGCCACCGCGCTTCCGCTCTACCGCGCGCTGCACCCGCTGCTTCGCTGGGACTCCAGACCGGTGTTCGTCCAGGCGATCAAGCTCTCCATGGACCTGGCCGGCCGCCGCGGTGGCCCGTGCCGCCCGCCCAGGCTCGCCCTGGTGCCCGAACAGGAGGCCGCCGTACGCGCCGCGACGGAGAAGGCCCTCGCCGAGGGACTGCGTTAGTGGGCCGTCCCCGAACGTCGCCCCGGTATCGCCGCCCGGTGGCGGGCTCCCGCCGGATCTGCCCTCCCCCGGCAAGGTCGTGCGACGGTCCGGTGGAGCGCCCCCACATCCCTTCCCGCGAGGAGCGTCGATGAGAACGAAGAGGATCTTCCACGCGGTGGACTCCCACACCGAGGGCATGCCCACCCGAGTGATCACCGGGGGAGTGGGGGTCATCCCCGGCTCGACCATGGCCGAGCGGCGCGAGCACTTCCTCGCCGAGATGGACCACGTCCGCACCCTGCTCATGTACGAGCCGCGCGGTCACTCGGCGATGAGCGGGGCCATCCTGCAACCGCCCACCCGGCCGGACGCCGACTTCGGCGTGCTCTACATCGAGGTCTCCGGTTGCCTGCCCATGTGCGGGCACGGCACCATCGGCGTCGCCACCGTCCTGGTCGAGACCGGGATGGTCGAGGTCGCCGAGCCGGTCACCGTCATCCGGCTGGACACCCCGGCAGGGCTGGTCGTCGCCGAGGTCAGGGTCGAGGACGGCGCCGCCACGGAGGTGACCATCACCAACGTGCCCTCCTTCAGCGCCGGGCTGGACCGCGCGGTCAAGGTGCCCGGCCTCGGGGAGGTCGTCTACGACCTGGCCTACGGCGGCAACTACTACGCGATCCTGCCCATCGAGTCGGTGGGCCTGCCGTTCGACCGCGCACACAAGCAGCGGATCCTCGACGCGGGCCTGGCGATCATGGAGGCGATCAACGAGCGGGACGAGCCCGTCCATCCGCTGGACCCCGGCATCCGCGGCTGCCACCACGTGCAGTTCGTCGCGCCAGGTTCCGACGCCGGGCACTCGCGGCACGCGATGGCGATCCACCCCGGCTGGTTCGACCGTTCGCCGTGCGGCACCGGCACCAGCGCCCGGATGGCCCAGCTGCACGCCAGGGGCGAGCTGCCTCTGGAGACCGGCTTCGTGAACGAGTCGTTCATCGGCACCCGCTTCGTCGGGCGCCTCGTGGCCCGGACGGAGGTGGGGGGCCTGCCCGCGGTGGTTCCCACGATCACCGGGCGTGCGTGGGTCACCGGCACCGCCCAGTACTTCCTCG
This sequence comes from Streptosporangium sp. NPDC000095, assembly GCF_042899335.1. Classification (NCBI taxonomy): domain Bacteria; kingdom Bacillati; phylum Actinomycetota; class Actinomycetes; order Streptosporangiales; family Streptosporangiaceae; genus Streptosporangium; species Streptosporangium sp. NPDC000095. The sequence goes on along the minus strand of NZ_JBIAZS010000009.1, from coordinate 264,934 downwards.
ACCCCCGCGACCCGTTCCCCGGAGGTTTCCTCCTCTGACGACTCTGACGACTTCGACCCGGGCAGGGATCCGGTTCGCCGTCCGACGGTGGGAATGTCGGCGAACGCCTCCCGGGGGGATCCGGACCATCGCCTGACCGGCCGGGGTGGCTTCCGCCGGATCCGCCGATCCCGCCGGTCGGAGGCCACTCCGCGTGAGGAGCCCACGATCGGCGTCCCGAGAGCACCGGGTTTCAGCGAGAGGGGGCACCGGACCGATCCATGCCATCTGAACTGCGAATACGTCTCCGTTTCCGATGCTCCCCGCGCCGGGTCCCGCGTCGAGGGGAAACGGCGTCCCAACGTTAACGGTCTTGTTTCGGCCCTTGACGTGTCCTTGCATTACACGTGCAATATCACACATCACTAGATGTGAGGAGCCGCACATGCGTGCCACCCCCCTGAAGTGCTTCACGTCGCTGGCCGCCCTCGGTCTCCTGGTCACCGGATGCGGCCAGGGGCTGCTCGGTGACGGAGGCGCGGGCCAGGCGACCGCGGAGAAGGACGAGCCGATCGTCTTCGGCATGCTGATCCCGCAGTCGGGCAGCGAGGCCGCGATCGGCCCCTACATGAGCAACGCGGCGCAGCTCGCGATCGACGAGATCAACGCCAAGGGTGGTGTGCTCGGCCGACGGCTGGAGCTGAAGACCGCCGACGACGCCTGCGACGCCCAGTCCGCGGCGGCGGGCGCGAACAAGCTGGTCACCGAGGGGATCGACGTCTCGGTGGGCGGTTACTGCTCCGGTGCGACGCTCCCCACCCTGCCGATCTTCGGCAAGGCGGGGATCCCGATGATCATCCCGGCCGCCAACTCCCAGGAGCTGGTCGACCAGAAGCTCAAGCACGTCTTCCTGATCAACGGCACGGGCTCCCAGCAGGCCGCGGCCGCTGAGAAGTGGATCACCAAGCAGGGTTCCAAGAGCGTCGCGCTCATGCACGACAACACCAGTTACTCCAAGGACATCGCGCTGCGCACCCAGGCACTCCTGGAGGCTCCCGGCGGAGCCGAGGCCGTGATCACCGAGGCGGTCACCCCGAAGGAGAGCGACTACAGCGCCAACATCACCAACGTGCTGGCCAAGAAGCCCGACTTCGTCTACTGGACCGGCTACTTCCAGGAGGGCGGCCTGATCGCGCGTCAGCTCCGGCAGGCCGGATACAAGGACTCCATCATGGTGGGCGACGGCTCGGTCTCCCCCAAGCTGGTCGAGATCGCCGGAGACGAGGCCGCCGAGGGCCTGTACGCGACGATGACCCAGACGCCCGACACCCTCCAGGGCGCCGAGGGCTGGATCGAGGCGTACCAGAAGAAGTACTCCTCCGAGCCGGGCCCGTACTCCAACCAGGCCTACGACGCGGTGCGGCTCGCCGCCGAGGCGGTCACCAAGGCGGGCGCCACCGACGGCGACAAGGTCATCGCGGCGCTTGAGGCGATCGACGGCTTCTCGATGTTCTCCGGGCCGCTGAAGTTCACCCCCGAGCACACCCTGGCGAACGGCGGCTTCCAGATCCTCGTCGTCAAGGACGACAAGTTCGCCCTGCAGGACGCCCTTAAATGACGCAGCTCGTCTGGAACGGGCTGTTCGTCGGCTCGTTCTACGCCCTGGTCGCCCTGGGATACAGCATGGTCTACGGGATCATCAAGCTGCTCAACTTCGCCCACGGCGACCTGTACATGCTCGGCGCGTTCGCCGGTTTCGCCATCCTCGGCGCGGTCGGCGGCGTGTCCTCCTCGATGGCACTGCCGCTGCTGCTCGCGGTGCTCCTGGCGACCATGGTCGCCACCGGCCTGGCCGGGGTGGCCCTGGAGCGGATCGCCTACCGCCCGCTCCGCCGCGCCCCGAGGCTGTCCCTGTTGATCACCGCGGTCGGGGCCTCCTTCGCGCTGGAGTACGGGATGCGCGCGGTGGCCGGGGCCGACCCGCGGGTCTACCCGGTACGGCTGGGTGGCACCTCGCTGGAGATCCTCGGGGCCCGGCTCACCGTGCAGCAGATCGTCCTGATCGGCGTGGCGGTGCTCCTCATGGCCGGGCTCAACCTGCTGGTCACCCGCACCCGCGAGGGCAGGGCGATGCGGGCCATCGCGCTGGACCCGCGCACCAGCGCGCTGATGGGCATCGACGTCAACGCGGTGATCTCCCGCACCTTCTTCATCGGCTCGGCGCTCGCGGGGGCCGCGGGCGTGATGGCCGGTGCCTACTACGGCAAGATCGATTTCATGATGGGCTTCCTGATCGGGCTCAAGGCCTTCACGGCGGCCGTCATCGGGGGCATCGGCAACATCCCGGGCACGATGCTCGGCGGTCTGCTGCTCGGGCTGCTGGAGTCGTTCGGCACGTTCTGGCTGGGCGGTGAGTGGCGTGACGTGTTCGCCTTCGGGGTGCTGATCCTGTTCCTGACGGTGCGGCCAACCGGCCTGCTCGGCGAGCGCGTCACGGAGCGGGTATGACCGGGACCGCCGGACCCACCGGGCCTGCCGGGCCCGCGGGAGCCACGACGACCAAGGTCCGCCGCCTCGGCACCGACTCACCGCCCAGCAGGGCGTCGAAGCTGATGCAGAACCGGTGGGCCGGGCTCGCCGGGCTGCTGATCGCGCTGCTGGCGCCCTTCGTCAACGCCACGCCGTACGCGCTGTCGGTCATGACCAGCGCGGCCATCGCCGTGATGCTCGCCGCCGGGCTGAACATCGTGGTCGGCTACTGCGGCCTGCTCGACCTGGGGTACGTCGCCTTCTTCGCGGTCGGCGCCTACACCAGCGGCGTGCTGGCCACCCGCTTCGACCTGCCACTGCCGGCCACGATCCCCGCGGTGCTCGTGGCCACGGTCATCGCGGGGATCGTGATCGGCGCACCCACCCTGCGCCTGCGCAGCGACTATCTGGCCATCGTCACCCTCGGCTTCGGTGAGATCATCCGGATCACCGCCAACAACCTGGACGTCACCGGTGGCCCCTCGGGGATCTACGGCATCCCGCATCTGGTCGAGAGCCCGGTGCTCTTCTACTACCTCACCGTGGTCGTCGTCTCGCTCGCCGTCCTCGGCGCGGCGCGGCTGGGCCGCTCCCGCCTGGGCAGGGCCTGGCGTTTCGTCCGGGAGGACGAGGACGCCGCCGAGGCGATGGGCGTGCACACCTACCGGGTCAAGCTCGCCGCCTACATCGCGGGCGCGGTCTGGGGCGGCATGGCCGGGGTGCTGTTCGCCGCGCAGCTGTCGGCCATCTCACCGGGCAGCTTCACCTTCCTGTCGTCGGCGCTGGTGCTCATGGCCGTGGTCCTGGGAGGCATGGGATCGACGCCCGGCGTCGTCGTCGGGGCCGTGGTGATCAGCATCCTGCCGGAGATCCTGCGCGACCTCGCCGACTACCGGTTCTTCCTGTTCGGCGTACTGCTCATCGCCTTCATGATCCTGCGGCCGCAGGGGATCTGGCCGGCCCGTTCCAAGGAGGTCCCGTGAGCCTGCTGAGCGTGACCGACCTGCGCCTGACCTTCGGCGGGCTGGTGGCGATCGACGGCCTGTCGTTCTCGGTGCGCGAGGCGGAGATCGTCTCCGTGATCGGGCCCAACGGGGCGGGCAAGACGTCGGCGTTCAACTGCGTCACCGGCTTCTACCGGCCGACCTCGGGCCGGATCACCCTGCGCGGCAGGGACCTGCCGGGGCTGCGGCCCTCGGCGATCGCGGGTCTGGGCGTCGCGCGGACCTTCCAGAACCTGCGGCTGTTCGGCGAGCTGTCGGTCCTGGACAACGTACGCGCGGGATCGCACCTGTGGCTGCGCCAGAGCGTCCTGGACGCCCTGCTGCACACCCCGCGCTACCGGCGCTCCGAGCGCGAGTGCACCGAGCAGGCCCATCACTGGCTGGACTTCGTCGGCCTGCGCGGCGACAGGTACGGACAGGCGAGGAACCTTCCCTACGGGGAGCAGCGCCGCACCGAGATCGCTCGTGCCCTCGCCCGGCGCCCCGACCTGCTGCTGCTCGACGAGCCCGCGGCCGGGCTCAATCACGGCGAGAAGGCCGAGATGCTCGACCTGATCCGGCGCATCCAGGCGCTGGGGGTGGCGATCGTGCTCATCGAACACGACATGGGCCTGGTCATGGAGGTCTCGGAACGCGTGGTCGTGCTCAACTTCGGCAGGGAGATCGCCGACGGCCGCCCCGAGGACGTCCGGCGAGATCCGGCCGTCATCGAGGCATACCTCGGTGGCGACACCTCCGCGAACGACGGGACCGGCGAAGCCACGACCGCGGAGAAGGACGGCGCGGTCGAAGAGGGCACGGGCAAGGACAGCGCGAAGGACAACGCGACGGGTGACGCGGCCGGGGGAGACGCCGATGCTTGACATCGACGGGCTGGACGTTCACTACGGCGGCGTACACGCCCTGCGCGGACTGTCCCTCGGCGTCGCCGAAGGCGAGATCGTCGCGCTGCTGGGCAACAACGGCGCGGGCAAGACCACCACGCTCTGCGCGGTCTCGGGACTGCTGCGGCCCAGTGGCGGCAGGGTGCTCTTCGAAGGGAAGGAGATCACCGGGCGGAAACCGCACAGGATCACCGCGCGCGGCCTGGTGCACGTGCCGGAGGGCCGCAGGATCTTCAGCACGCTCAGCGTCCACGAGAACCTCCAGTTGGGCGGCTACCTGGTCCGCGACCAGGCGGAGATCCGCGCGCGGATCGACCGCGTCTACGAACTGCTGCCGCGCCTGGCCGAGCGGCGCGCACAGCAGGGCGGCACGCTGTCGGGCGGTGAGCAGCAGATGCTCGCGATCGGCAGGGCGCTCGTCACGGGCCCTCGGCTGCTGCTGCTCGACGAGCCCTCCATGGGGCTGGCGCCCCTGGTGGTCGCCTCGATCATGGAGCTCATCGCGGGCGTCAACGCCCAGGGCACCTCGGTGCTGCTCGTCGAGCAGAACGCCGTCGCCGCCCTCGGGATCGCCCACCGCGGCTACGTGATCGAGAGCGGGGAGTGCGTCCTGGAAGGGCCCGCCGCCGAGCTGCGCCGGGACCCCCGGGTGGTCGAGGCCTACCTCGGCGGAACCGGGGGGAGCGAACGCGGGTGACCGGCGGGTCCGCCGTCGGCGCCGTACCCCGCGGATCGGCCCCCGGGTGTTCGGAGGCAGGCGGATGGCCTGGGAGGATGGGAGGGTGGCGGGTTCCGCCGATCAGGCGTGGACGTGAGCGACGCGAGAGGCTCCGGTATGGCTCCTAGGGCGGACGGCCGGCTCGACCTGCCGCCCGTGAGCGAGCGGCAGAGCCTGCGGGAGCAGGTGGCCCACGCGCTCAGGGCGGCCCTGATCACCGGTGAGATGAGGCCGGGCATGGTCTACTCGGCCCCGGTGCTCGCCGCCCAGTTCGGCGTCTCGGCGACCCCGGTGCGCGAGGCCATGCTCGACCTGGCCAAGGAGGGCCTGGTCGAGGCGGTACGCAACAAGGGCTTCCGGGTCACGGAGCTGTCCGACAGGGATCTGGACGAGCTGACCGAGATCCGCAGGCTCATCGAGGTGCCCACGGTGGCCCAGCTGGCCGACGCCGGGCGCGCACCGAGCTTCGAGACACTGCGCCCGCTCGCCCAGGCGATCGTCGACGCCGCCGAGCGTGGCGACCTGCTCGCGTACGTCGACGCCGACATCCGCTTCCACCTGGACCTGCTCGCCCTGGCGGGCAACTCCCGCCTCGTGGAGGTGGTGCGCGACCTGCGCAACCGGGCCCGTCTGTACGGCCTGTCCTCCCTGCACCGGCAAGGCGTCCTCGCCGACTCCGCCCGAGAGCACCTCACGCTGCTCGCGCTGCTGTCGGAGGGGGACGCGAGCGGCGCCGAGCGGCTGATGCGCGACCACATCCGGCACGTCCGCGGCATCTGGGCGAGCCGGCCGGGGCAGCCCGAGGATTGACATCCTCCCCCTCGTGAACGTCGTGAACGCGGGGGATCCGCGGCCGCCCGTGAGGGTTCCCGCCTCAGTCCGGTGGCCCGCCCGAGAGGATTCTCGTCGAGGCATCGCACCGGCTCCACCGGCGTCTCACCTCTGCGCCGGGGCCATGTCCGGAGAAGCGTCGGGGCGGGTCGGAAGAGCCGTGGGTGGCGCCGTCACCGAATCGGTGGCGTGGGACCCGAGAGTTCAGCCGGTGCTGCGGGTGGCGCCGACGCTGGCGATGACCACGCAGCCGATGGCGGCCCACTCGCGCATCTGGAGCACCTCGCCCAGGATCAGCAGCCCGGCCAGCGCGGCCATCGCGGGCTCCATGCTCATCAGGATGCCGAAGACCCGTTTGGGCATCCTGCGCAGCGCCTCCAGCTCGATCGAGTAGGGGATGACCGACGACAGCAGTCCCACCCCGAGCCCGATCAGCAGCAGCTCGGGCTGGAGCAGGTCGGCGCCACCCGAGGCGATCCCGACGGGGGCGACCAGCAGGCAGGAGACGATCATCGCCAGGGCGAGGCCGCTCGTTCCGGGGAAGCGCCGGCCGACCGAGGCCGACAACAGGATGTAGCCGGCCCAGCAGACCGCCGCCACCAGGGCGAAGGCGATCCCGGCCCAGCTGATCCTGGAGGCGGTTCCGCCCCACGGGGCGAGCAGCACCACGCCCGACCCGGCGAGCACCACCCAGAACAGGTCGAGGCGGCGGCGCGAGGCCGCCACCGCGACGCCGAGCGGGCCGAGGAACTCGATCGCCACCGCGATGCCCATCGGCAGCCGGGCCAGCGCCTCGTAGAACGACAGGTTCATCACGCCCAGCGTCACGCCGAACGCCACCCCGGCGCCGATGTCCGCCCTGGACAGGCCGCGCAACCGGGGTCTGACGACCGCTCCCAGGATCAGGGCACCCGTCGCGATCCGCAGGAACACCACGGCGCTCGGCGGCAGCTGGGAGAACAGGTCCTTGGCCAGGCCCGCGCCCACCTGCACCGACATGATGGCCAGCAGCACCAGACCGGACGGCGGGATGGCGTCGGAGGCCGCTCTCAGCAGCGTTCCGGGCCTGGGCAGCCTCGGCTTGTACGGCTCGGCGGGCCCGTGCAGGGCATCGGCGGTCACGACTCTCCTTGGTCATGTGCAAAACAACATATGACACCTTACTTGTCGAGGTCGTCGTTTTCACGGCTGTCCGTGATGTGAGACGGCACCTGATCGGTGGCGGGCCGGGACGTGCGACGACCCCGTGGAGGGGCTTCCGACGGTTCGCCCTCCGCCGGAAGGACGCTCCCATGGTTCGTCAGGCGACGAGCCGGACCTCACCGGGAGGCGTTCACCTCCATCCTCACTGTCAGGGAAGGGGAGTCTCGCCGGTCGTGCGGCGTCCGGCGTCCGGCGCGCGGGTGTAGAGCGCGACGGTCATGCCGGGTACCCGACCCGTCCGCCAGGACCTGGCCCGGACGAATCCCTCCTTGACCAGGGTGATCACCCGGCCGACGCGCGAGGCCGCCTCCGACCCGCCCCGCCAGATCACCCAGACCCGTTCGCGCCCGGCCACGGCGGCGGCCACGTCGGAGCGCTCCGGGTAACCGAAGGAGTGGGACAGGGGCGCGGGCCCGGCGAGCAGCACGTCGTCGGGCAGCCCTTTACCGCCGTGCCGCGTCCGGTCGTAGTAGCGAAAGCCCTCGCGCAGGGAGGAACGTCCGTAGAGGAGGGCGTCCCCCGGCCGGCCCTCGCTCGCGAGGATCCGTACCGCCCGGGGGAAGTTCTCGTGGTGCCCGTCCTCCCCGCGCAGGTCCAGCTGGCCGGGGAGCCCGGCCGCCAGGACGCCCGCCAGCGCGATCCCGGTGACCAGGTGAGGCAGCGCGGCGAGGGTGAGCCCGGCGAGCAGCGCGTACGCGGGCACCGTCGCGAACAGGTAGCGGTCGACGTAGACCGGCGAGACCAGGTGGGACAGGGTGAACAGCAGCAGGGGCGGCAGAATCGCCCAGGAGCCGAGCAGGACGATCCAGAGCCGGTCGGCGCCGTTTCTCCGGCCCAGGAACGGAGCGGCGGCGGCGACGGCGAGCACCACGCACCCGGCCAGGGCGGTGCCCCCGGCCATCTTGGGCAGGGCGAGGAACACGTCGGGTCCCGGCAGGGTGATCCAGCTGATCGCGTGCCGCTCGGCGAAGCCGACCGCCGTCCAGACGGCCCCCGGGACGCAGCCAACGGCCATGCAGGCGAGCACCCTGGGCAGGACGCCCCGCCCGTACGTCCCGACCGCGAGCAGGTGGGCGGCGAGGACGAGCAGCGCGAACACCTGCGTGCAGCCCAGCAGCGCGACGGCGGCCGCGTATCTCCACCAGGCGCCGCGCCGCCCCGGCTCCTCGATCGCCCGGTACAGCGTCCAGGTGGCCAGGACCGCCGCGGCGGCGGCGAACGCGTAGGAGCGGATGTTCTGCCCGTGGTAGGAGACCGAGGGCAGGAAGACGTAGACGGCGGCGGCGGCCAGTCCGGCGGGCTGCGAGCTCAGCCGGCGGCCCAGGTCGGCGATGAGCGCGGTGGCCGCGCCGGTCGCGAGCGCCGAGGGCAGGCGCATCCACCACTCGGCCTGCCCGAACTCCAGCCACAGGTGCATGAAGGCGTAGTAGGGCAGGAAGTGCCCGTCGATGTGCTGGGCCAGCTCCCAGAGTCCCGCGGCGCCGCGGCGGGCCGCGCTGAGAGTGGCGAGTTCGTCCCCCGACTGGGAGACCGTGGACGAGCCCGCGACGGAGACAAGCGTGGCAACGATCCCCATGGCCAGAGTTGGCCAAATTCGCCCCGTATGTCGTGTCGCCGGACGGGATGAAGATCGCGTTCCGGTAATGATCACCTGGAGGATGGTAGATCTTGGCGATCATTCTGGTTGATCTTTTGCGGTGATAGGTGGAGAAATTCCCGATTTAGGCGATCCCTGGTAACCGGTTTCCGGGCGGGTCACTCCCAGCGGAACGTCCGGGAGGTGAGGAAGAGCGACACGGCCGCCCATGCCGCGAGGATCGCCACGGCGGCGAGCGGTGCTCCCGTGCCGTCGCTCAGGACCGCGCGGAGCCCTCCGGTCAGCGCCGAGATCGGCAGCAGCTCCAGCACCGGCCGCACCGCCTCGGGAAACCTCGCCAGCGGGAAGGCGACCCCGCCGCAGGCGAGCAGGAGCAGGTAGACGAGGTTCGCCGCGGCGAGCGTGGCCTCGGCGCGCAGCGTCCCCGCCATCAGCAGGCCGAGCCCGCTGAACGCGGCGGTGCCCAGCACGATGAGCGCCAGGACCGCGAGCGGCGAGCCCACCGGATGCCAGCCCAGGGCGAGTGCCACCGCGCAGATGACCGTCACCTGGACGACCTCCACCGCGATCACCGCGAGCGTCTTGGACAGCATCAGCCCGGTCCGCGACAGCGGGGTCGCGCCCAGCCGCTTCAGCACGCCGTAGCGGCGCTCGAAGCCCGTCGCGATGGCCTGCCCGGTGAAGGCGGTGGACATCACGGCGAGCGCGAGCACGCCGGGGGTCATGAAGCCGATCCGGGAACCGCCGCCCACGTCGATGATCGGGGCGGAGGAGAGGCCGACGAGCAGCAGCACCGGGATGATCATCGTGAGCAGCAGCTGCTCGCCGTTGCGGAGCATCGCCCGGATCTCCGCTCCCGCCTGGGCCGCCACCATCCGGCTCAGCGGCGCGGCTCCGGGGGCCGGCGTGAGGTCCAGGGTCGTCATCATTGGGCTCTCCTGCGGTCTGGGTTTCGAGGGCGTCACCGGAGCTCACGCCCGGTCAGCTCCAGGAAGACGTCCTCCAGGGTGCGCCGCTCGATGCTGAGGTCGTCGGCGGTCACGCCCTCGGCGGCGCACCAGGTCGTCACCGTGGCCAGGAGGCCGGGTACGACCTGCCCCTCGATGATGTAGTGCCCGGCCGGCGACTCCTTGGCCGTGCTGCCGGCGGGCAGGGCGGCGAGCAACTCGTCCAGGCAGAGGCCGGGGCGGGCGCGGAAGCGCAGCTGCCGCTCGGCGCCGGTGAGGGAGGAGGGCGTGCCCTCGGCGACGACCCTGCCGCGGTCGATGATCACGATCTGGTCGGAGAGTCTCTCCGCCTCGTCCATGTGGTGGGTGGTGAGCACCACCGAGACCCCGCTGGAACGCAGGTCCTTCACCAGCTCCCAGCAGGCGTGCCTGGCCTGCGGGTCCAGGCCCGCGGTCGGCTCGTCGAGGAAGACCAGCTCCGGGCGGCCGATGACCGCTCCGGCCAGTGACAGGCGCTGCTGCTGGCCGCCGGAGAGCCTGCGGTACGGGGTGCGGGCGTGTTCGCTCAGCCCCAGCCGTTCCAGCAGCGCCGCGGGGTCGAGCGGGTGGGCGTGGAAGCGGGCCATCAGCCGCAGCCACTGCCCGCAGCGGGACGCGGGGGGAACGCCGCCCGCCTGGAGCATCACCCCGACCCTGGCCCGCAGTTCCGGCCTCGACGGGTCGAGCCCGAGCACCCGCACGGTGCCGCCGTCGGCCCGGCGGAACCCCTCGCAGATCTCCAGGGTGGAGGTCTTGCCGGCCCCGTTGGGGCCCAGCACCGCGGTGACCGCGCCGCGGGCGGCGTTGAAGGTCAGGCCGTCGATCGCGGTCGTCCCGCCGTATCTTTTGACCAGGTCGACGATCTCGACGGCTGGGGAGTCCATGGCCACGAGTTTAGGGACCGCGCCCGCCGGTCACGCTCCCGGACCACGCGTCCGCGGCCGCCGGGAACCCGTTTCCCGCGCGGCGCCCGGCCGCCCTCCGTTCACACCTAAAGGTTTTTTCGAGGAAATTTCCGAAAAGCAGGAATTCGGGTGACCGGTTGTTGGTTGGGACGCTTCGGCCCCTGTGGGCCGTCATCGCCCGTCAGTGGGGGCGTAGCCTGCGAAAAAGGGGATACGGGTATGACCGCGGCCGCCGTCGAGCCGGAGGTGGCGCCGATCGTACGGCGCAGGGGACTGTTGCTCGCCATCCTGGGAGCGCTGTCGGCGGTCGGCCCTCTCGCGATCGACATGTATCTTCCCGCCTTCCCCTCCATCGCCGCCGACCTGGGCAGCGGGCAGGCACAGGTGCAGCTCACCCTCACCGCCTGCCTCATCGGATTCTCGGTCGGGCAGGTCATCGCGGGCCCGATCAGCGACACGCGCGGACGCCGGGGCCCGCTCCTGATCGGCATCGCCGCCTACGCCGCGGCCTCCCTGCTGTGCGCCTTCTCGCCCTCGGTGTACGGGCTGGTCGGCTTCCGCCTGCTCCAGGGCATCGCGGGCGGCGCCGCGCTGGTGATCGTCCGCGCGATCGTCCGCGACCTGTACGAGGGGGCGGCCATCGCCCGCATCTTCGCCACCCTCATGCTCGTGACCGGCCTCGCCCCGATCCTCGCCCCGATCGCGGGCGCGCAACTGCTCGCCCACACCTCCTGGCGGGGCGTGTTCGTCGCGTTGAGCGTCGCGGGCCTGCTGCTGCTGGTCTTCGCGCTGTCCGGGGTACGCGAGACGCTTCCCGCCGAGCGGCGTGAGAGGGGCGGGCTCAGGCACACCCTCACCACCTTCTGGCACCTGCTCCGCGACCGCCCCTTCATGGCCGCGACCCTCGCCGGAGGGCTGAACTTCGCGGCCATGTTCGCCTACATCTCCGGGTCGCCCTTCGTGCTCCAGGACGTCTACGGCACCTCGGCGCAGACCTTCTCGCTGGTGTTCGGGCTGAACGCGCTGGGCCTGACCATCGCCGCCCAGGTCGGCGGGCGCCTCGCCGGGCGCCTGGACCCGGCCCGGCTCATTCTCGCCGGGCTGTTCCTGGGCGTGGCCGGAGCCGCCGGGGTGCTCGCCGCGGCCCTGTTCCACCTGCCGCTGCCAGTGCTGGTCACCGCGCTGTTCACGATGATGTGCGGGGCGGGCCTCGTCCTGCCGGGCAGCAGCGCGCTCGCCCTGGCCGGTCAGCCCGCGCGGATCGCCGGTAGCGCGGCCGCGCTGACGGGCGTGCTGCAGTTCGCGCTCGGCGCCGTCGCCGCACCGCTGGTGGGGCTGGGCGGGGAGGGATCCGCACTGCCGATGGCCGTCGTGCTGGCCGGTTTCACCCTCGCCGCGCTCGCCGCCTTCGCCGGGCTGCGTGGGACCGCGCGGAGCGTTTCCCCAGCTTAGGTAAGCCTTACCTGCGTGATGAACCACATTCCGGACGACCGTACATCGGGTTTGTAACTCGGGAAGCAATTACGGCACACTGATGTTGTGAAATACGTGACCGGGATGCAGGACACCGAGGGAGCCGCCATCGCGCGGCCCTCCGGCGTGTCCGCCGAGCGCAGCACGCGAGCGCGTGTCGCCCGGCTCATCCTGGAACACGGGCCCATCACCGCCGCCGCCCTCGGCGAGCGGCTCGGCCTCACCCCCGCCGCCGTCCGCAGGCATCTCGACGCCCTGCTGGCCGAGGGGATGGCCGAGGCCCGCACCGCGAGGCCGCGAGGCCAGCGCGGGCGCGGGCGACCGGCGAAGCTGTTCGCGATAACCGACGCCGGCCGCAGCGCCTTCGAGCACGCCTACGACGGCCTCGCCGGGAGCGCGCTGCGCTTCCTGGCCGAGCGCGTGGGGCCCGAGGCCGTGGCCGAGTTCGCCCACTCCCAGGTGGCCGGCCTGGTCGACCGCCTGAGACCGAGGATGAGCGAGGTCCCCGCCGACCAGCGGGTCCGTGTCCTCGCCGAGGCGCTGTCGGCCGACGGCTACGCCGCCTCGGCGAGCAAGGCGAGCCTCGGCGGCGAGCAGCTGTGCCAGCACCACTGCCCGGTCGCGCACGTGGCCGCGGAGTTCCCGCAGCTGTGCGAGGCCGAGACGGAGGCGTTCGCGCGCATCCTCGGCACCCCCGTGCAGCGGCTCGCGACCATCGCCCACGGCGACGGCGTGTGCACCACGCACGTCAGCCCTCACAGAGCACCGGGGCCGGGCGCAGGAGACTCCCCGGCACCCGATCCGGCGCGATCGCCGGCAATCCACGAAACGATCGACACATCGAGCAAGGAGACCGGAAGGTGACTGTCACCGACCGCCCGGAGCTGGAAGGCCTCGGGAATTACAAGTTCGGCTGGGCCGACTCGGACGCCGCGGGAGCGACGGCCCGGCGTGGCCTGTCCGAAGAGGTCGTCCGCAACATCTCCGCGCTGAAGAGCGAGCCGGAGTGGATGCTGGACCTTCGTCTGAAGGGGCTGCGCCTTTTCGGCAAGAAGCCCATGCCCAACTGGGGTTCCGACCTCAGCGGCATCGACTTCGACAACATCAAGTACTTCGTGCGCTCGACGGAGAAGCAGGCCGCCTCCTGGGAGGACCTGCCGGAAGACATCAAGAGCACCTACGACAAGCTCGGCATCCCCGAGGCGGAGAAGCAGCGCCTGGTCGCCGGCGTCGCCGCCCAGTACGAGTCCGAGGTGGTCTACCACAAGATCCGTGAGGACCTTGAGGAGAAGGGTGTCATCTTCGTCGACACCGACACCGCCCTCAAGGAGCACGAGGAGATCTTCAAGGAGTACTTCGGGACCGTGATCCCCGTCGGCGACAACAAGTTCGCCGCGCTGAACACGGCCACCTGGAGCGGCGGCAGCTTCATCTACGTGCCGCCGAACGTCAACGTGGAGATCCCGCTCCAGGCCTACTTCCGGATCAACACCGAGAACATGGGCCAGTTCGAGCGGACCCTGATCATCGTGGACGAGAACTCCTACGTCCACTACGTCGAGGGCTGCACCGCGCCGATCTACTCCTCCGACTCGCTCCACAGCGCCGTCGTGGAGATCATCGTGAAGAAGGGTGCGCGCTGCCGTTACACGACCATCCAGAACTGGTCGAACAACGTCTACAACCTCGTCACCAAGCGCGCCGTGGCGTACGAGGGCGCGACCATGGAGTGGGTCGACGGCAACATCGGCTCCAAGGTCACCATGAAGTACCCGGCCGTCTACCTCATGGGTGAGCACGCCAAGGGCGAGACCCTCAGCGTCGCCTTCGCCGGTGAGGGCCAGCACCAGGACGCCGGGGCCAAGATGGTGCACCTCGCGCCGAACACCAGCTCCTCGGTGATCTCCAAGTCCGTCGCCCGCGGCGGCGGCCGCACCTCCTACCGCGGCCTGGTCCAGATCGAGGAGGGCGCTCACGGCAGCGCCAGCACCGTCAAGTGCGACGCGCTCCTCGTCGACCAGATCAGCCGCTCCGACACCTACCCCTACGTGGATGTGCGCGAGGACGACGTCTCCATGGGGCACGAGGCCACCGTCTCCAAGGTCTCCGACGACCAGCTCTTCTACCTGATGAGCCGCGGTCTGGGTGAGGACGAGGCGATGGCGATGATCGTCCGGGGCTTCGTGGAGCCGATCGCCCGCGAGCTCCCGATGGAGTACGCCCTGGAGCTGAACCGCCTGATCGAGCTGCAGATGGAAGGGGCCGTCGGCTGATGGGTCTCGACACAGGAAAGCCCCTGTCGACCCTCCACGAGAAGGCCTCGTACGACGTGGCCGACTTCGAGGTACCGACCGGCAGGGAGGAGGAGTGGCGCTTCACCCCGCTCTCCCGGCTCAAGGGTCTGCACGAGGGCGCCGCGGCCTCGGCGAACGTGGTCGTGCACGTCGACGCCGCCCCCGAGGTCACCGTGGAGACCGTCGGCCGCGACGACGAGCGGGTCGGTAAGGCCTACGTGCCCGCCGACCGGGTGAGCGCCCAGGCCTACTCCTCCTTCGAGAAGGCCACCGTGCTCACGGTCTCGCGCGAGGCGGTCGCCTCCAAGCCGACCGTGATCACCTTCCTCGGCTCCGGCGAGGGCACCGCGTACGGCCACACGGTCGTGCGGCTGGAGCCGATGGCCGAGGCCGTGGTCGTGCTCGACCACCAGGGCAGTGCCGTCTACGCCGACAACGTCGAGTTCGTCGTGGGCGAGGGCGCCACGCTCAAGGTCGTCAGCCTGCAGGACTGGGCCGACGACGCCGTGCACGTCTCCCACCACCACGCCCTGCTGGCCAAGGACGCGACCTTCCGCGGCTTCGTGGTCACCCTCGGCGGCGACCTGGTCAGACTGTCACCGTCGGTCGCCTACTCCGGCCCCGGCGGCGACGCCGAGCTGAACGGCCTCTACTTCGTCGACGCCGGCCAGCACCTGGAGCACCGCCTGCTCGTCGACCACTCCAAGCCCGGCTGCCGCAGCAACGTCGACTACCGCGGCGCGCTGCAGGGCACCGACGCCCACGCGGTCTGGATCGGCGACGTCATCATCCGGGTCGAGGCCGAGGGCACCGACACCTACGAGCTCAACCGCAACCTGCTGCTCACCGACGGCGCCCGCGCCGACTCGGTGCCCAACCTGGAGATCCTCACCGGCGAGGTCGCCGGGGCCGGCCACGCCAGCGCCTCGGGCCGCCTCGACGACGAGCACATCTTCTACCTCCAGGCCCGCGGCATCCCCTTCGAGGACGCGCGCCGACTCGTCATCAGGGGCTTCTTCGCGCAGCTGCTGGAGAAGATCGAGGTTCCCGAGCTTCGCGAGCGGGTGCTCGCCCGGGTCGAGGCGGAGCTTGAGAAGTGACGTTCGAGAAGGTCTGCAAGCTCGCGGACATCCCCGACGAGGGAGTCATCGGCCTTGAGGTCGACGGCACCCCCGTCGCCCTGGTCCGCCAGGGCGAGGAGGTCCACGCGCTGCACGACGTGTGCTCCCACGCCGAGGTGAAACTCAGCGAGGGGGAGGTCTACGACGGCACCCTGGAGTGCTGGCTGCACGGCTCGTGCTTCGACCTGCGCTCGGGCAAGCCCACCGGCCCGCCCGCCAACAAGCCCGTTCCCGTATACCGAGTGAAGATCGACGGCGATGACGTCCTCGTCTCGCTCTCGAAGGAGTCATAAAGTGTCTGACACGAGCCGAGTCCCCTCGGGGTCCACCCTGGAGATCCGCGACCTGCACGTCACCGTCGCCGACAAGGAGATCCTGCGCGGCGTGAACCTGACCGTGCGGGCCGGCGAGACCCACGCCATCATGGGTCCCAACGGCTCGGGCAAGTCCACGCTCGCGTACGCGATCGCGGGCCACCCCAAGTACACCATCACGAGCGGCCAGGTCCTGCTCGACGGGGTCGACCTGCTGGAGCTCACGGTCGACGAGCGCGCCCGCGCCGGCCTGTTCCTCGCGATGCAGTATCCGGTCGAGGTCCCCGGCGTCAGCGTTTCCAACTTCCTGCGCACCGCCGTCACCTCCATCCGCGGCGAGGCTCCCAAGCTCCGCGAGTTCGCCAAGGACCTCAAGTCCGGCATGGACGCCCTGTCCATCGACGCGGCCTTCGCCCAGCGCAACGTGAACGAGGGCTTCTCCGGCGGTGAGAAGAAGCGCCACGAGATCCTTCAGCTGGAGCTGCTCAAGCCGAAGATCGCCGTCCTGGACGAGACCGACTCGGGCCTCGACGTCGACGCGCTGCGCGTGGTCTCCGAGGGCATCAACCGCTTCCGCTCCGGCGAGACCGGTGTGCTGCTCATCACCCACTACACCCGCATCCTGCGCTATGTGAAGCCGGACTTCGTCCACGTCTTCTCCGCCGGGCGGATCGTGGAGCAGGGCGGCCCCGAGCTCGCGGAGAAGCTCGAGGCGGAGGGCTACGAGGCCTACACGAAGGCGTCCGCCTGATGGACACCGGCCTTGACGTGGAGAGGATCAGGAAGGATTTCCCCGTCCTCTCCCGTGAGCTTCCCGGCGGCAGGCCGCTGATCTACCTCGACTCGGGAAACTCCGCGCAGAAGCCGACCCAGGTGGTCGAGGCGATGCGCGAGCACATGGCGATGCACTACAGCAACGTCGGCCGGGCCATGCACGTGCTGGGCGCGGAGTCCACCGAGGCGTACGAGAACGCCCGCGACAAGGTCGCCGCCTTCATCGGCGCGCCCGACCGCGACGAGGTCGTCTTCACCAAGAACGCCTCCGAGGCGATCAACCTGGTGGCGTACGCCTTCGGCAACCCCGTCGGCGAGGACCCCCGCTTCCGGCTCGGCCCCGGCGACGAGATCGTCGTCTCGGAGATGGAGCACCACTCCAACATCGTGCCGTGGCAGATGCTCGCGCAGCGCACCGGCGCGACCCTGCGGTGGTTCTCCGTCACCGACTCGGGCCGCCTTGACCTGTCCAACCTCGACGAGCTCGTCACCGAGCGCACGAAGATCGTCTCGATCGTGCACCAGTCGAACGTGCTGGGCACGGTGAACCCGGTCGCCCCGGTGCTCGCCAGGGTCCGCGAGGTCGGCGCGTTGATGATGCTCGACGCCTCCCAGTCGGTGCCCCACCAGCAGGTGGACGTGGCCGCGCTGGGCGTCGACTTCCTCGCCTTCACCGGTCACAAGGTCGTCGGCCCCTCGGGGATCGGCGTGCTGTGGGCCCGCGGCGAGTTGCTCGAGGCGATGCCCCCGTTCATGGGCGGCGGCGAGATGATCGAGGCGGTCTGGATGGACCGCTCGACCTACGCGCCCGCGCCGCACAAGTTCGAGGCGGGCACCCCGCCGATCGTCGAGGCCGTCGGCCTCGGCGCCGCGGTCGACTACCTGTCGGAGATCGGGATGGACGCCGTCGTGCGCCACGAGCGCGAGCTCACCGCGTACGCGCTCGGCGCGCTGGGGGAGATCCCCGGGCTGCGGGTGGTCGGCCCGCTGGACCTCGCCGACCGGGGCGGTACGGTCTCCTTCACCCTGGAGGGGATTCACCCGCACGACGTCGGGCAGATCCTGGATGACAACTTCGGGGTGGCCGTGCGCGTGGGACACCACTGCGCACGCCCGCTCCACCTCAGGTTCGGGATTCCCGCGACCACGCGGGCGTCCTTCTACCTCTACAACACACCGGCCGAGATCGACGCACTGGTCCGCGGCCTCCACCACGTGCGGAAGGTGTTCGCCTAGCCATGCCCGAGCAGTCGAGACGGCGTCCGGGCGGACGGCGGGCGGCGGACGCCCGCCGCACGGCGTCCGGCGACGCACGAGCGCACGGCGCAGCGAACGAGAAGGTGAGCACGACCCTATGATCGCCGAGTCCATGTACCAGGAGTTGATCCTGGAGCACTACAAGCACCCGCAGGGGAGGGGGCTCCGCGATCCGTACGACGCCGAGGTCCACCACGTGAACCCGACGTGCGGTGACGAGATCACCATGCGCGTGAAGCTGGGCGACGGCGGCAAGGTCGAGGACGTCTCCTACGACGGGCAGGGCTGTTCCATCAGCCAGGCCGCGGCCTCCGTGCTGCACGAGCTGGCCACCGGCTCGACCGTCGACGAGACCCTCGGTGTCGTGGAGGAGTTCACCCGGCTCATGCAGGGCAGGGGAAAGATCGAGGCGGACGAGGACGTGCTGGGCGACGCCGTCGCCTTCGCCGGGGTCGCCAAGTTCCCCGCCCGGGTGAAGTGCGCGCTACTGGCGTGGATGGCCTACAAGGACGCGGTCGTGAGGAGCACCAAATGAGCAAGGCTGTAGAGACCCCCACCACGGCGTACGACGGTGACGCCACTCATGACGAGGTCATGGAGGCGCTCAAGGACGTCGTGGACCCCGAGCTCGGCATCAACGTCGTCGACCTGGGCCTGATCTACGGGCTCCACCTGGACGCCGCCGACGGGGCCGGTGAGGGCGGCGAGGGGGCCGCCCTGCCGGTCGCCACCATCGACATGACGCTGACCAGCGCGGCCTGCCCGCTGACCGACGTCATCGAGGACCAGGCGCACTCGGCCCTGGAGGGCATGGTCTCCGACGTCAAGATCAACTGGGTGTGGCTCCCGCCGTGGGGCCCGGACAAGATCAGCGACGAGGGTCGCGAGCAGCTCCGGATGCTGGGTTTCAACGTCTGAGCGGCACTTCGCGGCACGGCTCGCACCCCCTCGGTTCGGGCTGTGGCCAATTGTGTGAGAGGATTTCCGAGGCCGGGAAGAAAAACCCGGCCTCGGAGTGTTGACTCCAACCGACGGACAAGCGGCCGGCCCATGCCGGACGCCCCGACCGAACCCGGCACTGCGAACGCCGGGTATGCTTGATCGTGGTTTGACTGCGTGCGGGTAAGCTAGACCCGCCCCGTGCGGTGCGCCTCGACTTGCACCGCACTACCGCCCTTCATGTGGGTGTTGATCCAGCGCGGCCTCAGGCCGTGCGTTCCAGGCTCGTCCTTTCGCAGAAGTGACGTGCCCCGTTCTTCTATCGAAAGGCACGAGTCTTCGTGACCATGCTTGACGCTGTTCTGCCCGAAATCACCGACATCACCGAGATTTCCCAGGCCCCCGCAGGTCCGTCCGAGTTCACCCTCCTCGGTCTGCCGAAGCCGCTGGTGACCGGTCTCTCCCGTGCGGGCATCGACAGTCCCTTCCCCATCCAGCGGGCCACGATCCCCGACATTCTCGCCGGTCACGACGTTCTCGGCCGTGGCCAGACCGGCTCCGGCAAGACGCTCGCCTTCGGTCTGCCCATGATGTCCCGCATCGCCGGCGCCAAGGCCCGTCCGGGCCACCCCCTCGCCGTCGTCCTGGTGCCGACCCGCGAGCTCGCCATGCAGGTGACCGACGCCCTCGAGCCGCTCGGCCGCGGCCTGTCGCTGCGGATGAAGACCGTTGTCGGCGGCATGTCCATGGGCCGCCAGATCGAGGCGCTGCGCCGCGGCGTCGAGGTCATCGTCGCCACGCCGGGCCGTCTCACCGACCTCATGCAGCAGGGTGAGTGCATGCTGGACGAGGTCCAGGTGACGATCCTCGACGAGGCCGACCACATGTGCGACCTCGGTTTCTTCCCGGTCGTCAGCGCGATCCTGCAGCAGACCCCGGCAGACAGCCAGCGCCTGCTGTTCTCGGCCACCCTCGACGGCGACGTCGACAAGCTGGTCCGCCGCTTCCTCACCAACCCGGTGACCCACTCCATGGCTCCGGCCGCCTCCTCGGTCGACACCATGGAGCACCACGTGCTGGAGGTGCACCGCGACGACAAGTTCCCGGTGACCGCCGAGATCGCGAACCGCGAGGGCCGGACCATCATCTTCGTGCGCACCCAGCACGGGGTCGACCGGCTGTGCAAGCAGCTCGCCCAGGTCGGCATCCGCGCCGGCGGCCTGCACGGCGGCAAGCGCCAGAACCAGCGCACCCGCATCCTGGCCGAGTTCAAGGAAGGCGCGATCAACGTCCTGGTCTGCACGGACGTCGCGGCCCGAGGCATCCACGTCGACAACATCAGCCTCGTGCTGCACGTCGACCCGCCCCAGGACCACAAGAGCTACCTGCACCGCGGTGGCCGTACCGCCCGCGCCGGGGAGAAGGGCACCGTCATGACGCTGGTGCTCCCCAACGAGCGCCGCTCCACCGACGCGATGACCCGCCGCGCGGGCATCAAGCCGTTCCGTCTCAAGGCGACCCCGGGCCACCCGCGCCTGGAGGAGGTCGCCGGCGCGCGGATGCCCAGCGGCGAGCCGATCCCGGTCTGGGAGCCTTCGGCACCGGCCGCCAAGCAGCGTCAGGGGCGCGGTGGTTTCGGTGGCAACGGTGGTGGGCGTGGCCCGCGCCGCTTCCGCTCCGACCGTCCCGCCCACGGTGGCGAGGGCCAGTCGTCCCGTGAGCGTTCCTTCGGTGACGACAACCGTGGTGCCTCCGGCGGCGGTCAGTACCGTTCCGAGCGCCCCGCCGGTGGCGGCTACCGTTCCGAGCGTCCCTCGGGCGGCGGTTTCCGCTCCGAGCGTCCCGCCGGTGGCTACCGCGGTGGCGAGCGGCGCGAGCCGTTCCGCGCCGACCGTCCGGCTTCGGCCGGCGGTCACCGTTCCGAGCGTCCGGCCGGCGAGCGCGAGTCGTTCCGCGGCGAGCGCCAGGGCGGCTTCCGCGGCGGGGAGTTCCGCGTCGACGGTCGCGGCTCCTCCGCACGCGGCCGCTACGGGCGCTGATCACCAAGTAGCACCTGAGGGCTTCACCGCGAGCCCCTGAAGGGCCGGTACGACATCCGTCGTACCGGCCCTTTCCCTGTCGCCGGGCGGGGGGCGGCCGCCGGATCCTGTGCGGGAAGGGCGACGGGCGTGTCTTCGCGGCGAGCACGGGCTTCGAACGCGCCGAGATATGTCGAGGTATGTCGAGGTATGGAGCATCCGGCGCCGCTCGTCATCCTGACCAGGCGCTGAGAAGAGCTCGCGGCCCCGACGTGGAGGTCCTCAGCGGACCTCGGAGGGCGGGGGAGCGGTGCTGGCCCTGGGGGTGAGGCGGGCGGTCTCGTCCTCGTACGGGCCCGCCTCCTCCCCGGCCTCCCCGGTGACGAGGGCGAGGAGCCTGCGGGCGGCGTGGGCGCCGTAGGCGGAGATGTCCCGGCTCAGGGCGGTGAGCGGCGGGCGGACGACGCGGGAGAGGGGGGAGTCGTCCCAGGCGACGATGGACAGGTCGTCCGGCACATCCAGGCGCAGGTCCTGGGCGGCCGACAGCCCGGCGACGGCCATGATGTCGTTGTCGTAGACGATCGCGGTGGGCCGGTCGGCGGAGCTGAGCAGTCGCCGGGTGGCGCGGGCTCCCTCCTCGCCGGTGTAGTCGGTGTGCACGGTCACGTGCTCGGCGACGCCTTCGCAGGCCTGGGCGAAGGCACGGTCGCGTAGCACGGTGTGGAGCAGGCGTGGCAGTCCGGCGATCCTCGCGATCCTGCGGTGGCCGAGCGCGACGAGATATCCCACCGTCTCGTGAACGGCGCCGTCGTCGTCGGACCAGACGGAGACCAGCGACCCGGCCCCCGACGGATGACCGACCACCACGGAGGGCAGGTCCAGCGCCTCGAACTCGGGGACGCGCGGGTCGTCCACGTGCAGGTCGACCAGGATGGCGCCGTCGATGCGGCCTTCCGCCCACCAGCGCCGGTAGATCGAGACCTCCTGCCTGTGGTCGGTGACCACCTGCAGCGTGAGCGCGTAGGAACGGGCCGACAGTTCGCTCTCGATGCCGCTGATCAGCTCCATGAAGAAGGGCTCCATGCCGAGGGTGCGGGCCGGGCGGCACAGGGCGAGGCCCACGGTGTGGGCCCGCGCACCGTTCAGGGCGCGGGCCGCGCTGTTGGGGCGCCAGCCGATCTCCTCGGCGATCGCCAGGATCCTGGCGCGGGTGCTCTCCGAGACGCCGGGCTGCCCGTTGAGGGCGTACGAGACCGCGCCCTTGGAGACCCCGGCCTGTCTGGCGACATCCGTGATCGTCGGTCTTCTCATGTCACTCTCCCCGATCGGGGTGATTGTAACTGAACCGGTCCAGTCGCCTATTGACAGTGCCGACACATTGACTTTACGGTCACGTTACTTATCCGGTTCAGCCAGCGCATGCGGTCGCGTCTAGATCGGTTGGGAGCGCTCCCATGCTGGAGAGGAGACTGTCGATGCGGATTCGACGAAGGTTCGCGATCCTCGGGATGGCGGCCTGTATGGTCGCGACCGGGTGCACCGGAGGATCCACGACGCCGTCCGCCCCGAGCGCGGCGCCGCAGGGTTCCGGCGCCGCGGCCCCGTCCGGTGGTGCGGGTGGTGCGGGCGACGCGAACGCCGCGTTCCCCCGCAACGAGACCCTGTACACCAGTGGCACCCAGTGGGGTCCCCCCGCGAACTGGAACCCGTTGCGGACCTGGGACTCGGCGGTCGGCACCAAGGGGCTCATCTACGAGACCCTGTTCCTGTACGACCCCCAGACGGACGAGTTCACCCCCTGGCTGGCCGAGAGCGGCACCTGGACGGACGACAAGACCTACGACCTCAAGATCAGGCAGGGGGTCACCTGGGCCGACGGCAAGCCGTTCACCGCCGACGACGTGGTCTTCACGGTCGAGCTCGGCAAGATGAAGACCATCCCCTACGCCAACCTGTGGGACTGGCTGGAGAAGGTCGAGGCGGTCGACCAGAGCACGGTCAGGTTCACCTTCTCCAAGGCCAACTACCAGCAGTGGGCCAACTGGGTCTACGGCAACGCGATCGTCCCCAAGCACATCTGGGAGGGCCGCTCCGAGGAGGAGGTGCTGAACGGCGTCAACGAGAAGCCGGTCGGCACCGGGCCGTACGCCTACCACAGCCACGACCAGGACCGGATGGCTCTGGTCAAGCGGGACGGCTGGTGGGCCACCGCCGCGCTGGGCAAGGACGTCAAGCCCAAGTACGTCGTCGACATCGTCAACTCCAGCAACGAGGTCGCGATGGGCCTGCTGCTGCAGAAGGGCCTGGACCTCAGCAACAACTTCCTGCCCGGGGTGGCCAACCTGGTCAAGGGCAACTTCGGTATCAAGACCTACTATCCGGAACCGCCCTACATGCTCTCGGCCAACACCGCCTTCCTGGTGCCCAACACCAAGAAGAAGCCGCTGGACGATCCCGCCTTCCGCAAGGCGATCGCCAACTCCGTCGACACCAAGAAGATCGTCGAGGGTGTATACGGCAACCTGGTCAAGGCGGCCGGCCCCACCGGGCTGCTGCCCCAGTGGGACAAGTACGTCGACCAGGCCGTGGTGAGCGAGAAGGGCTTCTCCTTCGACACCAAGAAGGCGAAGAAGCTGCTGGCCGACGCCGGATACAAGGACGGCGACGGCGACGGGTTCGTGGAGAACAAGGACGGCTCCAAGGTCTCGCTGAAGGTCATCGTCCCGGCGGGGTGGACCGACTGGATGGAGGCGAGCCGGGTGATCGCCGAGGGCGCCAAGGCGGCCGGGATCGACCTCACCCCCGAGTTCCCCGACTACAACGCGCTCGTCGACCAGCGCGCGTCCGGCAAGTTCGACCTGCTGCTCAACAACGAGCGGCAGCTGTCCAACACCCCCTGGATGTACTACGACTACATGTTCCGGCTGCCGATCAACAAGCAGCAGAACACCGTCAACTTCGGCCGCTACGAGAACAAGAAGGTCTGGGACCTGGTCCAGGATCTCGACGGCAAGAAGGCCGACGACCTCGAGGGCATGAAGCAGGTCGCCTCGGAGATCCAGAAGATCCAGCTGGACGATCTGCCGGTGATCCCACTCTGGTACAACGGCCTGTGGGCGCAGACCAGCAACGCGGTCTGGACCAACTGGCCCTCCTCCGACGCCGCGACGCCCAAGAGCCCGCCGACCATGTGGCGCAACTGGCTTGAGCTGGGCGGGGTGCTCACCCTGACCGAGCTGAAGCCCGCCGGAGGCTGATCCCCGCGATCCTCACCCCCTTCCCGCGCCGCCCGCCCGGCCCTCGCCCCACCCGGGGCGGGACGACCGGCCGGCCAGGTTCCGTGGCCGCGCGGGGAGGGGCCCATCTCGCCGATTCTGGAGGATCGCGTGCGACGCTATTTCGGCCGGAAGCTGCTCGTGTACGGGCTCACCTTCCTCGTGGCCGTCACGATCAACTGGATGATCCCGCGCTTCATGCCTGGCGACCCGGTCCAGAGCATGCTGGCCAGGGCGAACGTGTCACAGCCCGCCGCCGTGGAGGCGATGCGGGCCCACTACTCGAACCTGTTCGGGCTCGACCTGCCGCTCTGGGAGCAGTACGCCAACTTCTGGGCGGCGCTCTTCCGGGGCGACCTGGGGACCAGCATCTGGCTGTTCCCCACCCCGGTGACCGACGTCATCGTGCGGGCGGTGCCGTACACGCTGGCGTTGCTCATCCCCTCCATCCTGCTCAGCTGGTGGGCGGGCAACAGGTTCGGCGCCTTCGCGGCCAGACGCAAGTGGCTGGACAACACGGCCCTGCCGATCGGGTACGTGCTCACCGCCACGCCCTACATGTGGCTCGCCATCCTGATGGCCTGGGGACTGGGCATCGTGGCCGGGATCTTCCCCGTCTCCGGCGGTTACAGCTTCTCCATGCGGCCCAACTGGTCGTGGGAGTTTCTCGGGAGCCTGGCGCTGCACTGGTTCCTGCCGTTCGTCTCGCTCTTCCTCGTCGCGTTCGGCGGCTGGGCGATCGGGATGCGCAACATGATCATCTATGAGCTGGAGGCCGACTACTCCACCTACCTGTCCTCGCTCGGGGCCTCCCAGCGGCTCATCCGGCGCTACGCGTTCAGGAACGCGGTCCTGCCGCAGATCACCGGCCTGGCGCTGCAACTCGGCGTGCTCGTGGCCGGGGCACTCGTCACCGAGATCGTCTTCTCCTATCCGGGACTGGGGCACCTCATCCTCAAGGCGATCCAGAACCAGGACTTCTTCCTGCTGCAGGGGACCTTCCTGTTCATCGTCGTGGGAGTGCTGATCGCCAACTTCATCATCGACATCGTCTACGTCCTGGTCGACCCGCGTACCAGGACCGGGATGGGAGGGGAGGCCGCGTGACCGCCGTGCCCGCGGACCCGCGCCAGGAGGGGAAGGCCGTCGTGACGGCCGTGCCCGCCAGGCGCCGCGAGGGTCTGTACTTCGCGATGCGCAACGGAAAACTGCTGGCGGGGCTCGCCGTGCTGGTCCCGCTGCTCGTCCTGGCCGTGGCCGCCCCCGTGATCGTCGGGGGCGACCCCAACGCCTACGTCGCCGCCCCCGCCTCGCCGCCCTCGGCCGAGCACTGGTTCGGCACCACCATGTTCGGCCAGGACATCTTCGCCCAGTTCGTCTACGGACTCAGCCTCACCTTCCAGGTGGGGGTGCTCGGCGGCGGGCTGGCCGCGATCATCGGCATGGCGGTCGGTTTCACCGCCGGATACCGGGGCGGGCTGGTCGACGAGGTGCTGAACATGATCACCAACATCGTCCTGGTCCTGCCCGCGCTGGCGGTGCTGCTGATCGTCAACGCCTACCTCGGTGTGCGCAGCGTCGGCGTGCAGGCGCTCTTCATCGGGCTCACCTCCTGGCCCTGGGCGGCGAGGGCGATCAGGGCCCAGACCTTCTCGCTGCGCTCGCGCGACTTCGTGGACCTGGCCAGGCTCAGCGGCGTGCGCACCTGGAAGATCATCGCCAGGGAGATCGCCCCCAACATGAGCTCCTACCTCTTCATGACTTTCATCCTGCTGTTCGGCGGGTCGATCCTGATCGCCGCCTCGCTCGACTTCATCGGGCTCGGCCCGAGCGAGGGCGTCTCGCTCGGCCTGATGCTCAACAACGCGGCTCGCTGGAGCGCCCTTCACCTGGGCATGTGGTGGTGGTTCATCCCGCCGGGGGCCGGGATCACCGCCATCGTCGGAGCCCTCTACGTGATGAACGTCGGCCTCGACGAGGTGTTCAACCCGAAACTGCGGGAGCTGTAGATGACTCTGCGTGTGAACGACCTGCGGGTCCACTACAGGACCCTGCGCGGCGAGGTGAAGGCGCTCGACGGCGTCAGCTTCGACGTCGGCGACGGCGAGATCCTCGGCCTGGCGGGCGAGTCCGGCTGCGGCAAGACGACCCTCGGCAAGAGCCTCATCAGGATGGACGGGCGGATGCGGCTGGCCGGGGGCGGGGTCGAGCTGGACGGTGAGGAGCTGCCGATCGGCGACGACCGCCGGATGAACCCCTTCCGCTTCAGCCGGGTCTCCCTCATCCCGCAGTACTCCATGAGCGCGCTGAACCCCACCAGGAAGATCGGCCGGATGGTCACCGAGCTGCTCGCCTCCCGGGGCGAGCGCCTCGACGTCGCCGAGCTGGAGCGACGCCTGGACCTGGTCGAACTGCCCCGCGACGTCCTGGATCGCTACCCGATCGAGCTGTCGGGCGGGATGAAGCAGCGGATGGTGATGGTCGTCTCCACCCTGCTCGACCCGTCCCTGCTCATCGCCGACGAGATCACCTCCGCGCTCGACGTGTCGACCCAGAAGGCCGTGGCCAGGACCCTGGTGGAGTTCAGGGACCGGGGCTTCGTGCGCAGCATGATCTTCATCACCCACGACATCTCGCTCACCTACCAGATCGCCGACACGATCATGGTCATGTACGCGGGAAGGCTGGCCGAGAAGGCGCCGGCGGGTGTGATCGTCGGTGAGCCGCGCCATCCGTACACCCGGATGCTGATCTCCTCGCTGCCCGAGGTCGGTGTCCGCCACGCCGAGCGCAGGCTGTCGGGCATCCCCGGCAGACCGCCCTCACTGCTCGACCCGCCCTCGGGCTGTCGCTTCAGGGACCGCTGCCCGCTCGCCTTCGAGCGCTGCGCGCAGGACCCACCGCCGGTCGAGGTCACCCCCGGCCATCACGTCGCCTGCTGGAAGGCCTGACCCGAAGGATTCGGACGATGTTGAGCCTCGAAGGGGTCACCAAGACCTACCGGGTGGGTGCCTTCGGCACCGCGACCCTCACCGCCGTGGACGACGTGAGCCTCGACCTGGCACCGGGGGAGGTGGTCTCCCTCATCGGTGAGAGCGGAAGCGGCAAGACGACCCTCGGCAAGACCGTACTCGGGCTGGTCCGCCCCACGAAGGGCCGGATCACCCTCGACGGCGAGCCGGCCAGGCCGGGCAAGGCCTACTACCGGCACGTGCAGGGGGTGTTCCAGGATCCGTTCAGCTGCTACAACCCGGTCTTCAAGGCCGACCGGGTGCTCCACATGATCAGGAACGAGTACTTCCCCGGCGTCGCCGACTCCGAGTGGGCCGGCAGGATCGACACCTCACTCAAGGACGTCGGCCTCGACCCCGGGCAGATCCTGGGCCGCTACCCGCACCAGCTCAGCGGCGGCCAGCTGCAGCGCCTGCTGATCGCCAGAGCGCTCCTGCTCGACCTCAGATACCTCGTCGCCGACGAGATCACCAGCATGCTCGACGCCTCCACCAGGATCGACGTCCTCAACCTGCTCGCCGACCTGAAGTCGCGCGGCCTCGGGGTGCTGTTCGTCACCCACGACCTGTCGCTGGGCAACTACATCAGCGAACGGGCCGTGGTCCTGTACCGGGGACAGGTGGTCGAGTCCGGTCCCACCGACCTGGTGTTCGGCAACCCCCTGCACCCGTACACGATCAAATTGCTGTCGTCGGTGCCGAGACTCACCGTCCGGTGGGACGGCGAACCCGCCACCGCCCCCGCGGGGGACACAGGAGAGGGACCCTCCACGCTGGTGGAGGCCGAACCCGGTCACCTCGTCCGGCGGGGCGAGGGCACATCCACGGCATCCGCGGGAGCGTGAGTTGAGGGAACTACACGACGGCTGGACCCTTCACCAGGTGGGCGGGGACCTCTCGGGCGTCCCGGCCACGGTGCCGGGGTGCGTGCACACCGATCTGCTGGCGGCCGGGCTCGCCGAGGACCCGTACCTGGACGACAACGAGAGCCGGCTGACCTGGATAGGCCGCTCGGCCTGGGACTACGAGACGGTCTTCGCCTGGCACGCAGACCGGCACGACCGCACCGACCTGGTCTGCGAGGGCCTCGACACCGTCGCCGTGATCGAGCTGAACGGCGTGGAGGTCGCCCGCGTCGCCAACCAGCACCGCTCCTATCGCTTCGCGGTGCGGGAGCTCTTGCGCGAGGGCGAGAACTCGCTGCGGGTGCGCTTCGCCTCCCCGGTGGAGTACGCCGAGGCGCGCAGGGCCGAACTGGGCGACCGGCCGGGCGCCTACGAGGCGCCCTACCAGTTCATCCGCAAGATGGCCTGCAACTTCGGCTGGGACTGGGGACCGGCCGTCGTCACCTCCGGCATCTGGCGCCCCATCGGCCTGGAGGGCTGGAGCGTGGCCAGGCTCGCGTCGGTGCGCCCGCTGGTGAGCGGGGACGGACGGGTCGAGGTGCACGTCACGGTCGAGCGCGCCGACCGTGACGTGCCCCTCACGCTGACCGCGGAGGTGGCCGGGGTCCCGGTGCGGACGGTGCTGGCCCCCGGCGAGTGCGAGGCCGTGCTGGCGCTGCGGGTGCCCGGCCCCCGGCTGTGGTGGCCGCGCGGTTACGGCGACCAGGACCGCTACGAGCTGGCCGTACGCCTGTCCGAGCGGACCGGCGAGGCGCTGGGGGAGCCGTGGACGCGGCGGATCGGCTTTCGCGACGTCCGCCTCGACCGCACCGACGAGGCCTTCACCGTGGTCGTGAACGGCGTGCCGGTCTTCGTGCGCGGCGCCAACTGGATCCCCGACGACTGCTTCCCCGCCAGGGTGACCCGTGAGCGGCTGGCCGAGCGCTTCGGCCAGGCCGCCGACGCGAACGTCAACCTGCTGCGCGTCTGGGGCGGCGGCCTGTACGAGAGCGAGGACTTCTACGACCTGGCCGACGAGCTCGGCATGCTGGTGTGGCAGGACTTCCCGTTCGCCTGCGCGGCCTATCCGGAGGAGGAGCCGTTCGCCGCGGAGGTGGAGGCCGAGGCGCGCGAGAACGTCACCCGGCTGTCCTGGCGTCCCTCGCTGGTGCTGTGGTGCGGCAACAACGAGAACATCGAGGGCCACGCCGACTGGGGCTGGCAGGACGGCCTGGAAGGACGCACCTGGGGAGCGGGCTTCTACTACGAGCTGCTGCCCGCCCTGGTGGCCGAGCTGGATCCCACCCGTCCCTACTGGCCGGGCAGCCCCTATTCGGGGAGCCCCGACCTGGCGCCCAACGACCCCTCGCGCGGCACCACGCACATCTGGGACGTGTGGAACCGTGAGGACTACACCCGCTACGGCGCCTACCGCCCCCGTTTCGTCGCCGAGTTCGGCTTCCAGGGCCCGCCCGCCCACACCACCCTGCGCGACGCCGTCGGCGGCGAACTCACCCCCGACGCGCCCCTGGTCCTGCACCACCAGAAGGCGCACGAGGGCAACGCCAAGCTGCTGCGCGGTCTCGGCGAGCATCTGCCCGCCCCGCGGACCTACGATGACTGGCACTACCTGACCCAGCTCAACCAGGCCAGGGCCATCACCTTCGGCATCGAGCGTTTCCGCTCCCTGGCGCCCTACTGCGCGGGCACGATCGTCTGGCAGCTCAACGACTGCTGGCCGGTCGTCTCCTGGTCGGCCGTTGACGGGCGCGGACGGCGCAAGCCGCTGTGGTACGCGCTGCGCCGCGTCTACGCCGACCGCCTGCTCACCGTCCAGGACGGCGCGGTGGCCGTGGTCAACGACGGTCCGCAGCCCTGGACGGGCGAGCTGGAGCTTCGGCGACTCGCCCTGGACGGGGAGCCGCTGGCCAAGGAGAGCGTCCAGGTCGAGGTGGCGCCCCGCTCGGTGGCGAGGATCCCCCTCCCGGACCCGGTGGCCGTCCCTCGCGACCCGTCGGCCGAGCTGCTGTCCGTACGGCTGGACGGGCACCGCGCGCTCCGCTTCTTCGCCGAGGATCCGCGGGTCGCCTTCCCCACCGCCGTCTACGACACCGAGGTGACCCCCGCGCAGGGCGGCGGCCTGGACGTCACCGTCACCGCCCGCACCCTCCTGCGCGACCTCGCCCTCTTCCCCGACCGCCTCGATCCGGCCTCCTCGGTCGACGACATGCTGATCACCCTGCTGCCCGGCGAGAGCGTCACCCTGCACGTCACCGGCTCGCCCGACCCCGCCGCCCTCGTCACCCGCCCGGTGCTGCGCTGCGTCAACGACTGAGCGCGGGCGGCGCGTGTCCCAGAGAGTGGACCTGCACGCGGCGGGGCCGGTGGACCATTAGGCTTGACGGGCACATCCGACGATTCCGAGAGAGATCATGAAGACCTTCGAAGAGCTGTACGCCGAGCTGTCCGACAAGGCGCGCACCCGGCCCGAGGGCTCGGGCACCGTGGCCGCGCTGGACGCCGGGGTCCATGCCATCGGAAAGAAGGTCGTGGAGGAGGCCGCCGAGAGCTGGATGGCGGCCGAGCACGAGTCGAACGAGCGGACGGCCGAGGAGATCTCCCAGCTCCTCTACCACGTGCAGGTCCTCATGATCGCCAAGGGGATCGGGCTGGACGAGGTCTACAAGCATCTGTGAGCCGGTGCGCCCGGCTCCCGGTCTCGTAAGCAGTCTCGTCCACACGTAAGGAAATCCCGCCATGCTGCGTCTCGCCGTACCCAACAAGGGCGCCCTCACCGAGGGTGCCCAGACGATCCTCAAGGAAGCCGGATACCGCGTCCGCAAGGACAGCAAGGAGCTCGTGGTCGTCGACCCCGAGAACTCCTGCGAGCTGTTCTTCCTGCGGCCCAAGGACATCGCCGTCTACGTCGGCGAGGGCACCCTGGACGCCGGGATCACCGGCCGCGACATGCTCCACGACTCCGGGGCACGGGTCGAGGAGATCATCCCGCTCGGCTTCGGCCGCTCCACCTTCCGCTTCGCCGCCAACCCCGGTGACTTCGACGCCGTCGCCGATCTCAAGGGCAGGCGCATCGCCACCGCCTACGCGGGCCTGCTGGAGGCGTACCTCGCCGAGCAGGGCGTCGAGGCCCGGGTGATCAAGCTGGACGGTGCGGTCGAGACCGCGATCCGGCTGGGCGTGGCCGACGCGGTGGCCGACGTCGTGGAGACGGGCACCACGCTGCGCAACATCGGCCTGGAGGTGTTCGGCGAGCCGATCGCCCGCTCCGAGGGCGTGCTGATCAAGGGGATCGGCACCGAGGAGAGCGCGGGCCTGCGGCAGCTCATCCGTCGCCTGCAGGGCGTGCTGGTGGCGCGCGACTACGTGATGATGGACTACGACATCCGCGCCGAGCGGATCGAGGAGGCCATCGCCCTCACCCCGGGCATGGAGGGGCCGACGGTCTCCCCGCTGCACCGGGAGGGCTGGGTCGCGGTCCGGGCCATGGTCCCCCGCAAGGGACACCAGCAGATCATGGACCAGCTCTGGGAGATGGGCGCCAAGGCCATCCTGGTGACCGCCATCTTCGCCTGCCGTCTCTGACCCGTCGTCCATGATCTTCCGCGCCACCGGGACGCCCACCCGGTGGCGGTGTCGGCGTACCTGACAAATGTCATCCCCAAACCAGGAGGAGCGGCACTGAGGATTCCCGCCGGACGCTCCTAGCGTTGGGGCATGGACGCCATCGCCCTCACAGACGTGAGCAAGAGCTACGGCGACGTGCTCGCCGTAGCGGGCCTGAACCTCTCCGTCGAGGTGGGCCACACCGTCGCCCTGCTCGGCCCCAACGGGGCCGGCAAGTCGACCTCGATCAACATGATGCTGGGTCTGACCCGCCCGAGCGGCGGCCGGGTCGAGATCCTGGGAGGCTCCCCCGAGGCGGCCGTCGCCCGGGGGGAGATCGGGGCCATGCCGCAGAGCGGCGAGCTCATCGGTGAGCTCACGGTCAGGGAACTCGTCGACTTCGTCCGGCGGCTCTACCCCGAGCCGCTCGCCCTCGACGAGATCCTGCGGGTGGCCGACCTCACCGAACTGGCGCGCCGGCGCGCCGGCAGGCTGTCCGGCGGGCAGGCCCAGCGGGTCAGGTTCGCCCTGGCCATCGCGGGCGCGCCCAAACTGCTGGTGCTGGACGAGCCCACCGCGGCCATGGACGTGGAGTCACGGCTGCGTTTCTGGAAGAGCATGCGCGACTACGCCGCCGAGGGCCGGACGATCCTGTTCGCCACCCACTACCTGGAGGAGGCCGAGGAGAACTCCGACCGGGTCATCGTGATCACCCGGGGCCGGGTGGTGGCCGACGGCACCGCCGCCCAGATCACGTCGGGGATCGGCGAGCACGTCGTCCGCTTCACCCTGGGCGGGCAGCCGGTCGCGGGGCTGGACGGCCTGCCGGGTGTCCTCGCCGCGGAGATCTCCCAGGGGGTCGCCACGATGCGCACCGCCGACCCCGACGCCACCGTGGCGGCCCTGTACCGGAGCACCTCGCTGGAGATCCGCGACCTCAGGATCATCGGCGCCGACCTCGAAGACGCCTTCCTCGCCCTCACCCGGGAGCCCTGATGCCGAACTACGTCAAGATCGAGGTTCTGCGGATGTTGCGCAACAGGCGTTACATCATCTTCGTGGTGGGATTCCCCACGGTGTTCTACCTGATCTTCTCCGGCATCTGGGGTGCCGAGCCGGATTCCGGCGGGGTGAGCGCCGCGGTCGTCCTCATGGTCTCCATGGCCGCGTACGGGGCGATCGCGGCCAGCCTGATGAGCACCGCCGTGCCGTGGGCGCAGGAGCGGCAGTCCGGCTGGCTCCGCCAGCTTCGGGTCACCCCGCTGCCCGGCTGGGCGATCATCGTCACCAAGCTGGTCGCCGCGCTGCTGCTGGTGTTGCCGTCCATGGCGCTGGTCTGCCTGGCCGCGATCCTCACCCAGGGCGTCCGGCTGCCGGTGGGGGAGTGGCTCGTGCTGGTCCCGGCTCTGTGGATCGGTGCCCTGCCGTTCGCCGCGCTCGGCCTGCTCATCGGTTCGCTGCTGCCCGCGGACGCCGCGCAGTCGGCCGCGATGATCAGCGCGTTCGGGCTGGCGATCCTGGGTGGGCTGTGGTTCCCTGTGGAGATCATGCCCGAGGCCATGAAAAGCGTCGTGCACGCGATGCCCTCCTTCTCCTACGTCGACATCGGCCACCACCTCGTCGCCGGCGACGCGGCGCCGCCGTCCGAGATGGTGATCGTCGCGCTCTGGGCCGCGGCGCTCGGCACCGCCGCGGTGCTCGCCTACCGCAGGGCGCTCGTCCGGGCATGATCCGCGTCTCCGCGCTCACCTTCGGCGGGACGGGCGAGCGCCCGTCCCGCCTCCGGCGTCTGCTGGGGATCTCCATCGGCCTGGTCTACCTGTGCTTTCCCGTCCTGGAGATCGTCACCGGCGAGCTGTCGGGAGCCGGGGCCGTCTGGGGCGGTGCCGGTCTGGCCGCCTTCGTCGCCCTCTACATCGCCACGGTGCTGAGCCCGAGGAACTTCGGGGACCCCACTCGCCTGACGTACTGGCTGCTGGGGGTGACCACGCTGCTGGGAGTCGGCCTGGCGGTGGCCTTCGGCGGCGGTTGGCTGACCCTGCCGATCTACATGGCCGTGGTCTACGGCATGGCGCTGCGTCCGCGGCTCTCGGTGATCGGTGTCCTCGCGATGGGCCTCGCCGTCGCGCTGATCGGCCTGCTTGAGGAGAACGACCCCGGTGCGACCCTGGTGCTCGTCTTCCAGGTCATCACACTCGGCGTCCTGTTCATGGGGGTGCGCAACACCCGGATGCTGGTGGTGAGGCTCCGCCAGGCACAGGAGGAGGTGGCGCGGCTCGCCGCGAGCGAGGAGCGGCTGCGCATCGCCAGGGACCTGCACGACCTGCTCGGCCACAGCCTGTCACTGATCGTGCTCAAGAGCGAGCTGGCCGGACGGCTGGCGGAGAGCGGCTCGGAACGGGCTGTGGCCGAGATCCGCGACATCGAGTCGGTGGCCAGGCAGGCGCTGGTCGAGGTGCGCGACACCGTCACCGGCTACCGCCAGCGCGGCCTCTCCGGCGAGTTGGACGGGGCCCGCGCCGCCCTGGAGGCGGCGGGGACGAGGCTCACGATCCGGCTCGCGGGCCCCTCACTGCCGGAGGAACTGGACGAGCTGCTGGGCTGGGCGGTGCGGGAGGGGGTCACCAACGTCATCCGGCACGCGCGGGCGACCCGGTGCGAGATCGAGGTGACCATGGACGAGACGGCCGCGACCCTGAAGATCGCGGACGACGGGCGCGGCACGGCCACGGACGGGCAGGGCAGCGGGCTGACCGGGCTCACCGAGCGGGTACGGGCGGCCGGTGGCACGGTGTCCGCCGGGCCGCGGCCGAGCGGTTTCGTCCTCCTGGTCACGGTGCCGCACACCGGCCTCCTTTACCCGCCGGCGAAGGAGGGGAGTCGGTGATCCGGGTGCTGCTGGTGGAGGACCAGGCGATGGTGCGGGGCGCCCTGGCCTCGCTCCTCGGCCTGGAGCCCGACATCGAGGTGGTCGGGGAGGCCGCCGACGCCGCCGAGGCGCTCGCCGTGGCCCTGCGGGTCCGGCCGGACGTCGCGCTGCTCGACGTCGAGATGCCCGGCGACGACGGCATCGTCGCCGCCGCACGGATCCGCGAGGCGCTGCCCGGCTGCCGGGTCATGATCCTGACCACCTTCGGCCGCCCCGGCTACCTGCGCAGGGCGATGGAGGCCGGCGCGACGGCCTTCCTGGTCAAGGACAGTCCGGCCCGTGAACTCGCCGCCGCCGTCCGGCGGGTCCACGGCGGCGAGCGCGTCATCGACCCGGGCCTGGCAGCCGCCGCGCTCAGCGCAGGCCCCAACCCGCTTTCGCCCCGCGAGCGTGACGTCCTGGTCGCGGCCTCGGGCGGAGCCGGTATCGCCGACATCGCCGCACGGCTGCACCTGTCGGAGGGGACGGTCCGCAACTACCTCTCCTCGGCCATCCGCAAGACGCACGCCCGCAACCGCATCGAGGCGGTCGAGCGGGCCCGCACCCAGGGCTGGCTCTGAGCGGGGTTCACGAGGAGAGCGCCGCGGCCTCCTCGGTCTCGATCCGCTCGTTCCACTCGCGCTTGGAGGAGCGCCACGCCTCGTCGTCACGGCCCAGACGCCAGTAGCCCGAGATGGAGAGTCTCGCCAGCGGGATACCGCGCTCGGTGCGCAGGTGGCGTCTGAGATCGCGGACGAAGCCCGCCTCTCCGTGGACGAAGGCGTGCACGTCTCCCGCGGGGAAGTCGAGTTCGCGGACGGCCTTGACCAGCCTCTCGCCGTACTGGGCGGGACCCCGGTGCAGCCAGACGATCTTCACGTCACCGGGGGAGTCGATCCTCTGCTCCTCCTCGGGGCCGGCGACCTCGATGAAGGCCCAGGCGCGGGCGCCGGCGGGGAGGTTCTCCAGGGAGACGGCGATGGCGGGCAGCGCGCTCTCGTCCCCCGCGAACAGGTGCCAGTCCGCCTCGGGGTCGGGCGCGTACGCGCCGCCGGGGCCGAAGAAGTGGACCTCCTCGCCGGGCCGGACCCGGTCGGCCCACGGTCCGGCCAGGCCGGCGTCGCCGTGGTGGACGAAGTCGAGTGTGAGTTCGCCCGCCTCGGCGTCCCAGCGGCGCACGGTGTAGGTGCGGGTGGTGGGCCACTGCTCGCGGGGCAGGGCGCGCATCGCCTCCATGTCGAACGGCCGGGGGTAGCTCACCCCGGCCGGGGCGAACAGCAGCTTGACGTAGTGGTCGGTGTAGCCGTCCGTGCGGAACCCGGAGAGTCCTTCGCCGCCGACCACGACCCGGATCATGTGGGGAGTGAGCCGCTCGACCCGCCGGACCAGGCCGCTCGTCACCTTCCGGTTGCGGCGCTCGGCTTTCTCGTCTGCCATATGTCACTCCGTGGGGATCTAAGTTAGGTGAACCTAACTCGTACCATATGTCACCGGAGCGTGGCGACGGCCCTCACCGCCTGGTCGACCTGTTCGGGGGTGGTGACGATCCCGGTCCCGAAGCGCAGGTAGACGTCCCGGTACGGGGTGGCGCTGGTGATGATCCGGTGGCCCCTGCGGAGCCTGCCCACCGCGGCGGGGGCGTCCACGCCGTCGATCGCGCAGCAGATCAGGCCGGCCGACAACTCGGGGGAGACCGGGGTGATCAGCCGTACGTTGGGCAGGGCCGCGAGCCCCGCCTTGAGCTGGGTGGCCTGCTCGGTGATCCTGGCCGCCACCCGCTCCTTGCCGATGGCCCGATGGAAGGCGAACGCCTCGTTCAGCGCCCAGCGGTGCTCGAAGCTGTGGTAGCCGCCGGGGGTGTGCAGGAGCCCGCCCGGGCCGTACGGTTCGTCGCCCGTCCCCGGGTCGACGGTCACGTTGGAGAAGCTCGCGACCACCGGCAGCAGCGCGCCCCAGGCCCGCCCCTTTCCCCACAGGACGCCGGTGCCCCGGGGGCCGAACAGCCACTTGTGGGTGCCAGCGGCCAAGAAGTCGCAGCCCAGCTCCTCCACCCCGTCGGCCGTCGCGCCCAGGCCGTGCACCCCGTCCACGCACAACAGCGCCCGGTCCTCGGCGTCTCTGGAGCGGTTGGCCTCGGCGACCATGTCGGCGATCGCCCTGACCGGCATCCGCACCCCGGTGCCCGAGTGCACCCAGGTGATCGCCACCACCCGGGTCCTCGGTGTGAGCGCGGCCTTCAGCCGGGAGACGATCTCGTCGGCGGAGGCCTTGGCCGGGTCGTCGTACAGACGGACCCTGCCGACCTTGGCGCCGGTCCTCGCGGCGAGCAGCCGCAGGCTCTCGTGGGTGGCGAAGAAGTCGTGTTCGGTGGTGAGCACGTCCTGGCCGGGGAGCAGGCGCATGCCGCTGTAGAGCAGGCCCAGGCCCATCGTGGTGCTGTCGGTGAGGGCGACGTCGGGTGCGTCGGCGCCCAGGTAGGCCGCGGCGGCCTCGCGCACCACCTGCTCCCTGTTCTCGCCGTGCAGGTAGGCGTCGGTGTCGGTGTCGAGGCCGCGCCGGTGCTCCTCGATCGCCCGCCGCACCTGGGCGGGATGGGCGGCGAGGACGTAGGCGGCGAACTGGGCGTAGGAGGGGTCGAGCGGGAACTGGGCCCGCACCGACTCCCAGCTGGCGGGGTCGAACGACGGAGGCCGTGACGCGGTGGGGGCGGCGGGTTCTTCGCCCGGGGTGCAGCCGGACAGCGCGGCCCCGGCTCCGGCCAGGAGTCCCGCGCCGAGCAGCCCTCGCCGCCCGACCCGAGGTCCGCGCTCGCCCATCTGGCACCCCTCGCCGTCGTCCCGCCCTGTGCCCCTTCCTATCGTGATCATGCCCGCCTGCCAAGAGGGCGCGGCGGATATTAAGATCTACAATGTAAAGGCGTCGGGCCGGGTCGAGAAGGATCGCACCGCTCGCGGACGCGACCTCCTCAGCTCTGCATGGCCGCGACCTGGCGGATCAGGTCGGAGACCCGGACGACGCCCATGCAGCGCCCCACCTCGTCGGTGACGACCAGGTCGTCGTAGACGCGCTCGGCGTCGCGGCCGGCGACCTGCATGGCGGCTATGGCGGGGGTGGTCCTGGGGACCGTGCGGGCGGGGTCGGCCAGTCGTCCGGCGGCCTTCCTGCCGTGCAGGGCGTGGCCGAAGCGCCCGGCGATCGACAGCAGGAAGCGACTGCGGTCGAGGCTGCCCTTCGGGCGCTGGTACTCGTCGACGAGGATCACGCTGGTGATGGACGGCTCGCTGCCGAAGGCGTCGATCACGGCCTCGGCGGTGGCGTCGTAGGGGAGGGTCACCGCGGGCAGCAGGAACTCGTGGACTCGGGGCCCGAGGACCAGCCGGGAGGACTCCTGCTCGACGACCGGGAGCGGTACGTGCACCCGCCCCGACGGGCCGGGGACCAGCAGAGGGCCCTGGGCCAGCCGCACCCCCCAGCCGCGGATCGCGGAGAGCTGCGCCTCGTCCCTCACCCCCGGGGCCAGCACGTGCGCCCCCGTCCCCCGCGCGAGCCTCGCCAGGCCTTCGCCGATCGCGGTGCGACGCGGGTCGTGGGGAACCTGGGCGATCAGGTCCGGTGAGATCACCGCCAGGTAGGGCGCCGCGTCGGCGACCAGGTCCAGCGGGACGTGCCCGGTGCCCAGGTCGCCGACCGCGATGAGGTAGCCGATGGCGCGCAGGCCGTCCAGCCCGGTGAGCAGGGAGCGGCGCTCGAACTGGGCGAAGTCGCCTCGTACGGTGAGGATCACCTCGCGGGGCCGCCGGCCTGAGGCGCGCAGGGCCTCGTGGAGCGGCGCGAGTGCGGCCGAGCCGCCGATCACCGCGGCCGCCGGCAGGGTGAGCACCAGGGGGAGCAGGATCTCGCTCGCGGCGACCTCGCGCACCGTCTGGACGGTCGAGGAGATGTTTCCGCGGCTTCCGCCGTCGGCCTGGAAGGCGATGACGCCTCCGGTGTCGAGATCGACGACAGGCGTGACACCCGTGCCTGCCGCGGAGGACTGCGGGACGGCTCGCGCTCTGGTGGTCACGTTCCGAGCATGGGGCATCCTTTAACGGTGCATAAGTAACGCACTGTGATGTTCACCGACTTTTCGCCGTTCGTTGGACTTGACCGGGGGGATCGTGTGTCCGGCGAGGTCGGCCGGTAGTGTCGCGTTCCATGACGTCGCGACCGGCCAAGGGGGGAGGCCGCTGGGTCTCCGTGGCGCCCGAACGCCTGAACCGCTGGATCGACGGCTTCGTCGACCGGCACGGTCCGCCGAGCGTGACGGCCTCGGCCTCCGTCGTACGCCTCGACGGCGCGGACGGCGCGGTCGCCGAGTGCCAGGTGCCGTTCCCTCCGCTCACCGGTGCCGGGGGTGGCCCGATCGCGCGCCTGGTCACCCACGTGCGCACCGAGCGCAGGATCGGTGTGTTGCTCGTACGGCTGGGCGGCCACGCGGCGGGCATCTTCCAGGGCGAGGAGCTGCTCTCCTCCAAGGTCGGCTCACGGCAGGTCCACGGGCGCAGCGCGGCGGGCGGCTGGTCACAGCGGCGCTTCGCCCGGCGCAGGGAGAAGCAGGTGGACCAGGCGCACGAGGCGGCGGCGGAGGTGGCGCTGCGCGTCCTCGGCCCGCACGTGGGTGAGCTGGAGGCCGTCGTGCTGGGCGGGGACCGGCGCGCGATGGACGCGTTGCGTCCCGACCGCAGGCTCGCCCCGGTCTTCGCGCTGGAGACCGAGCCCTTTCTGACGGTCCCCGATCCTCGGCTGGTGATCCTCAAGGACACCCCCGCCCAGTTCCGCGCGGTACGCATCAGGGTGAGCGACCCCCTCTGACCGGGCGGATGTGGCCGGGCGTGCTGCGAGGCGGGTGCGGTGAGCGGATCCCGCGTGAGCGGGCGTCGCGTGAGGGGACACTACGGGGGCCGTGAGGCGGGTGTGGTGACAGGGAGCAGGCGTGAGTGAGGGCGGGACCGGCTCTCGCGCGAGCCGGTCCCGCTTGAGCTGGACTCACGTAATCGTGGAGAAGCCGGCCGGTGCCGCGCCGTACACTGATCGGTATGCGCACTCCCGATTGACCGTCGTCCCCATGAAGGCGAGACGGCCGAGCCGAGAGCCGGGAGACACAGGGCGCGGCGGGTTCGGCCACAGTGATGTGAGCCTGTGTATTTCCTGCTGGGAGTGTTCTCCAACCATGATCGTAGCTTCTGACATCGAACTGCGGGCCGGGGCCCGGTTGCTCATCGAGGGCGCGTCCTTCCGGGTGAACCCCGGTGACAAGATCGGGCTCGTCGGCCGGAACGGGGCGGGGAAGACCACGCTGACCCGGGTCCTCGCCGGAGAGGGATCGCCCGCCTCGGGCACGGTCACCATCAGCGGCGAGGTCGGCTACCTGCCGCAGGACCCTCGTACGGGTGATCTGCACATCCTCGCCCGCGACCGCATCCTGTCGGCGCGGGGGCTCGATCAGGTGCTGCGTGAGCTGCGTGAGGCCGAGCTCGGCATGTCCTCGGCCGACGACCGCACGCGGGACCGCGCGGTCCGCGCCTACGGGCGCCTGGAGGACCGGCTGCACGTCCTGGGCGGATACGCCGCGGAGTCGGAGGCCGCCTCCATCGCCTCCAGTCTGGGGTTGCCCGACCGGGTGCTCGGCCAGCCGCTGGAGACCCTCTCCGGGGGGCAGCGCAGGCGGGTGGAACTGGCCAGGATCCTCTTCAGCGGGGCGGAGACTCTCCTGCTTGACGAGCCGACAAACCACCTAGATGCGGACTCAATCGGGTGGCTTCGTGATTTTTTACGATCTCACCAGGGCGGCTTGATCATTATCAGCCACGACGTCTCGCTTCTTGAAGCGACGGTAAACCGCGTCCTGCACCTCGACGCCAACCGCGCGGTGATCGACACCTACAACGTCGGCTGGAAGGCCTATCTGGCCCAGCGCGAGACCGACGAGAAGCGCAGGAGGCGTGAGCGGGCCAACGCCGAGAAGCAGGCCTCGGCCCTGATGTCGCAGGCCGACAAGATGCGGGCCAAGGCCACCAAGGCGAAGGCCGCGCAGGACATGCAGCGTCGTGCCGAGCGGCTGTTGTCGGGCCTGGAGGTGGAGCGGCGCGGCGACAAGGTCGCCAAGCTGCGCTTCCCTCAGCCGGCCCCGTGCGGGCGCACCCCGATCATGGCGGAGGGGCTGTCGAAGTCGTACGGCTCCCTGGAGGTCTTCACCGACGTCGACGCGGCCGTCGACAGGGGGAGCAGGGTCGTCATCCTGGGCCTGAACGGCGCGGGCAAGACCACTCTCCTGCGGATTCTCGGCGGCATCGAGGAGCCCGACACCGGTGCGGTCAAGCCGGGACACGGGCTCAAGCTGGGTTACTACGCGCAGGAGCACGAGACGATCGACCCCGAGCGCACCGTGCTGGAGAACATGCGCTCGGCCGGGGGAGAGCTTCCCGACGTGGAACTGCGCAAGGTTCTGGGCTCGTTCCTGTTCACCGGGGACGACGTGGACAAGCCCGCGAGGGTGCTGTCGGGCGGGGAGAAGACGCGGCTGGCGCTGGCCACGCTGGTGTTGTCCGCGGCGAACGTCCTCCTCCTCGACGAGCCCACGAACAACCTCGATCCGGCGAGCAGAGAGCAGGTTCTTTCGGCGCTAACGTCCTATTCTGGGGCAATTGTGCTTGTCACGCATGATGAGGGTGCTGTAGAGGCTCTACGACCCGATAGGGTGATCTTGCTGCCTGACGGAGTTGAAGACGCGTGGAGCGACGAATTTTCCGATCTTGTGGCACTTGCCTGATCTTAATTTGAGCGGGTACGGATCTTTTCCCGTGGAGTAGGTAGCCGATCTCGCTGAAATGACTGATCATGGCGTGTGTAACGCTGCGGAAGTCTGGCACTACAGGAGGTACTCGTGGCCGAGACTCTCAAGAAGGGCACCCGGGTTACCGGGGCCGACCGTGAAAAACTGGCCTCCGATCTCAAGAAGCGCTACAGCGCGGGTGAGAGCATCCGCGCCCTGGCCGCTTCGACCGGTAGGTCGTACGGGTTCATCCACCGCATCCTGAGCGAGTCCGGTGTGACTCTGCGCGGGCGCGGTGGCGCCACCCGAGGCAAGTCCAAGCGCTGACCCCGCCTCGGAACGCGCGACCGCAGCCGCCGTCCCCCACGCTGACGCCGCCCCCGCCCGATCCTGTAGAACCTCATTCTGGGGAATCGATAGGCTCGGGCGAGGCGGATACCGAAGGTGGGAGAACAGGCGATGGCGGAAGCGATGTTCGGGGGGAGTGCGGAGGAGATCTCTCTCGAGGAGGTCGGTCTGCGCTGCGAGGTGGACGGCGAGATCGCGACGATCACGCTGGACCGTCCTGAGAAGCGAAACGCTCAGACGTTCGCTACCTGGTCGGCTCTGGCTCATATCGGTGACGGCCTGCCGCAGCAGGTGAGGGTCGTCGTGATCAGAGGTGAGGGGCCGTCCTTCTCCGCGGGGATCGATCTGAGGATGTTCACACCGGAGGGAGTTCCTGGGCAGGGGGCGTTCGCGTCCTCCGCGACACTCGACGAGGCTTCTTTCGCCGAGCGGGTGGCGTTGGCCCAACGGGGTTTCCTCTGGCTGAGGCGTCCCGACATCGTCTCCGTGGCGGCCGTTCACGGCCACGCGATCGGTGCGGGATTCCAGCTCGCGCTCGCCTGTGACCTGCGGGTCCTGGCGGACGACGCCAAACTGTGCATGAAGGAGCCCGCCCTCGGGCTGGTTCCCGACCTGACCGGCACCAAGCCGCTGGTCGACCTGGTGGGCCTGTCCAGGGCTATCGAGATCTGTCTGACCGCCCGCGTCGTGGGGGCGCGGGAGGCGGCCAGGATCGGCTTGGCGGAGCTGGTCGTCGCGCCCGACGAGCTGACACAGGCCGTGCGCGACCTGACCGACGCGCTGCTGGCGACCGACCGCGACGCCGCGACGGCGACCAAGCGGCTGCTTCAGGGGGCTTCGGGGCGCACGCTGGCCGAACAGAGCGCGGCCGAGGCGCGCGAGCAGGCCAAGCGCGTCAAGGCGCTCTTCGGGTAGGCCGTCCCGCCCAGGGGGGCCGCGGGCGTCCGTCCCACGACGGTTCCCCGCCAGACCGGCGGTGCCCGTCTCGGGCCGAGGGCGCCCACCTTGGACTGTCGGTGCCCGTACCAAGCCGACGGTGCTCGTTCTGGGGGCCGCGGCGCCTGTCCCGAACCCGTGGCACCCGTCTTCGACTCGCCGCGCCCGTTCCACGTCGGGGCGCCCGCCGAAGGACGACGGTGTTCGCCCCGAGCTGACAGGGGAATGATCGCGCTTCTCCCGGTGCTCGCATCGGCAGAGGAGGCCGTATGGCGATGATGGGTGGGGGACTCGGTCCCCAGGCGATGTTCTCGTTCCGGCGTGACAGGTCGGTGACCAAGCAGCGTCTGGCACCGGGCACGGTCAGACGCATCGCCCGCTACGCGCGCCCCTTCTCGCGGCACATCTCCGCCTTCCTCGCGCTGGTCGTGGTCGGCTCGGTGATCGTGATCGCCAACCCGCTGCTGATGAAGGCGATCATCGACGACGGCATCATCCCCAAGCGCGAGGGGGTGGTGATCGCCCTCGCAGTGGTCATCGCGGGCCTGGCGGTCGCCGACGGCGCGCTCACCCTGGCCCAGCGCTGGTTCTCCGCACGAATCGGCGAGGGCCTCATCTACAACCTGCGCACCGAGGTCTTCGACCACGTCCAGCGCATGCCCGTGGCCTTCTTCACCCGCACCCAGACCGGTGCCCTCGTCTCCCGGCTCAACACCGACGTCATCGGCGCCCAGCGCGCGCTGACCAGCACCCTGTCGTCGGTGGTGTCCAACGTGGTCATGCTGGTGCTGGTCCTCGGCGCGATGCTGGTGCTCTCCTGGCAGATCACCCTCGTCGCCCTCGTGCTGTTACCGATCTTCATCTTTCCCGCGAAGTGGGTCGGCAGGAAGATGTCCGGGCTCACCCGCGAGCAGATGGAGCTCGACGCGGAGATGAGCACCATGATGACCGAGCGGTTCAACGTCGCCGGGGCCATGGTCGCCAAGCTGTACGGCCGCCCGGCCGACGAGGCCGCCGCCTTCGCGGGCAGGGCGGGGCGGGTGCGTGACGTCGGCGTCACCGTCGGCATGTACGGGACGGTCTTCCGCGTCGCGCTCGGCCTGGTCGCGGCGCTGGCCACCGCCCTGGTCTACGGCGTGGGAGGCGTGCTGGCCGTCTCCGACGTCTTCGAGATCGGCACCCTGGTGGCGCTCGCCGCCCTCCTGATGCGCCTGTACGGCCCCCTGACGAGCCTGTCGAACGTGCACGTGGACGTGATGACCGCGCTGGTGAGCTTCGACCGGGTCTTCGAGGTCCTCGACCTGAAGCCGATGATCGCCGAGAACCCCGACGCCCGGCCCGTTCCCGCCGGCCCGGCCTCCGTGGAGTTCGACGGCGTCCGGTTCGGATATCCGTCGGCCTCGGAGGTGTCGCTCGCCTCGCTGGAGGCGGTGGCCCGCCCCGACACCGGGCCGGGCCAGGAGGTGCTGCGCGGAGTCACCTTCACCGCCCACCCCGGCGAGATGGTCGCCCTGGTCGGCCCCTCGGGCGCGGGAAAGACCACCATCACGGGTCTGGTCTCGCGCCTCTACGACGTCGGCGAGGGCGCGGTCCGCGTCAACGGCCTGGACGTGCGCGACGCCACCCTGGCCTCTCTGCACGACACCGTGGGGGTCGTCACGCAGGACGCCCACCTGTTCCACGACACCATCGGGGCCAATCTCCGCTACGCCAGGCCGGAGGCGACCGACGAGGAGATCTGGGACGCCCTGCGCGCCGCCCAGATCTCCGACCTGGTCCTCGACCTCCCCGACGGCCTGGAGACCGTGGTCGGCGACCGTGGTCATCGGCTGTCCGGCGGCGAGAAGCAGCGGCTGGCCCTGGCGAGGCTGCTGCTCAAGGCGCCCAGCGTGGTCGTCCTCGACGAGGCCACCGCGCACCTCGACTCCGAGTCCGAGGCCGCGGTCCAGCAGGCGTTGAAGATCGCGCTGGCCGGACGCACCTCGCTGGTCATCGCCCACCGCCTGTCCACGATCCGCGAGGCGGACCAGATCCTGGTGGTCCAGGACGGCCAGGTGGTCGAGCGGGGCCGCCATGAGGAGCTTCTGGC
Source organism: Streptosporangium sp. NPDC000095 (assembly GCF_042899335.1). Taxonomy (NCBI): domain Bacteria; kingdom Bacillati; phylum Actinomycetota; class Actinomycetes; order Streptosporangiales; family Streptosporangiaceae; genus Streptosporangium; species Streptosporangium sp. NPDC000095. The sequence continues at coordinate 220,222 of NZ_JBIAZS010000009.1, read as the reverse complement.
CATGGGGGCGATCTACGCCGAGCTCTACCGGACCCAGTTCAGCCACACCTCCTGATGCCCGGCGCCGCGTCGCCGAGTGGATCTTCCGGTACAGATGGTGTTAGATCATAAGAACGTGGACGACCGGTTGAAACGCGATGACCTGACCGACGACGAGTGGGCACGGCTGGCGCCGTTGCTGCCCGCTCACGCCCGGCGGGGAAACCGGTGGGCCGATCACCGCACGATCATCGACGGGGTGTTCTTCCGTAGCAGGACCGGCTCTCCCTGGCGCAAGCTGCCGGAGGCCTACGGCAACTGGAAGACCGTCTACAACCGGCACCGCCGGTGGTCGGTGGACGGCACCTGGGAGACGATCCTGGACACGCTGCGGACCGGCGAGGGTGCCCCGACCTCCGGCACCTGTTCCACGGCCGTCGCGGTCCCCGTGCGCCGGCCGGGGGACATCCGGCCCGGCGCGACGTTCGAGATCCCGAACTGGTGACCGCGCCCCGAGGCCCGTGGCAACCGGCCGGACGGCGGCGACGGCAGGGGGCGGCCGTGCCCGGTCGCCGGCAGGAGAGGTTCGCCGCCGGAGTGCGCACGACGGCTCCGGCTCGCCCGGCGAGCCGGAGCCGTCCTCGGCCGGGGCCGACGTCAGGATGACGCGTAGCCCAGGCGGGTGAGCTCCTCGCGGGCGACCTTGGACACCAGTTCGGCGTCCTGGCCGCGCAGGCGGGTGCGCCAGACACCGACCTTCGGCACGCTCCTGCCCAGCAGGGCGATCTTCGGGACCCGCGTCTCCAGGAAGTGGCAGAGCCCGTCGAGGGACTCGGAGGGGGAGGAGACCAGATCCTCGTAGCGCAGGGTGAGCATCTGCTCCCGGGGCAGCTCCTGGTGGAGCGAGGCCGACAGCCGCACCGCGCTGCGCCAGCGCAGCGCGCACTTGCCCGCCGTGGGCATCGCCTTCCAGCGCTCGCGGTGCTCGCCGGAGTTGACGCCGAGGAAGGGGTTGGGAAACTCCGTCTCGTCGCTGAGCAGAGCCGGCTTGAACCACCTCAGGGACTCGGGGTCGGCCAGCATGTCGGCGGCCACGTCGCGGCCGTCCCTGATGAGCTGGACGAAGCGGGCGTCGGGGAAGGCCTGCAGCAGCACCGAGGCACTGTAGAGCAGGTCGGGGCTCGCGTCTCCGAAGCGGACCACGGAACCCGGGGCCGCGCAGGGGCCCGCCCCGGTCACGCCGCCCGCCTCCCGGCAGGTGGGCGGGCACTCCCCGCAGGCGCCGGGGACGATCTGCCAGGACTCGGCCAGGGCGTCGCGGAGCACGCGGGTCGCGCCCATGCCCCGTCCCGCGATCGAGGGCCGCCGGGCGAAGGCGTAGACGACGTGCGCCACCGCCGCCCGCCCCATGGTGACGTGGAACCCGGGGGAGCGTTTCAGGGCGCGGGCCAGCAGATCCGCGCCGGAGTGCGGGGCGGCGAGCACGAATACCGGCCTGCGGACCTTGATGCCGTTGACCACCAGGATGTGGGGCGGAGGTCGCATATGAAAGCCCAGTGTGGCACCGTTTGCGGAGTGAACGAACCGGCTGCCGGGATACCGGTCCCGCCTCCGCCTCGTCCCGGCGACACGGTGGCTGTGGTGGCCCCGTCCGGACCTCCCGATTCCGAGCGGCTGGCGCGCGGCGTTCGCGTCCTGGAAGGGCTCGGGCTGAAGGTCGTCATCGGCGCCCACACCCTCGACAGGGACCGCTACCTGGCGGGCTCCGACGCCGCCCGCGCCTCCGATCTGCTGGACGCCTGGTGCGATCCCGCGGTGAGCGCGGTGTTCTGCGCCCGCGGCGGTTACGGCGCGACCCGTCTCCTCGGTCACCTCGACTGGGACGCCATGCGGGCCGCCGGTCCCAAGGCGCTCGTCGGCTCCAGCGACATCACCGCCCTGCACAGCGCGTTCGCCGTGGAGCTGGGCCTCGCCTCCTGGTTCGGGCCGATGCCGGCCTGCTCCACGATCAGCGACCCCGAGGGACCCGAGCCTCGCACCTTCGAGAACTTCACGGCCGCGCTCGCCGGAGCCCCGCCGACGATCACCGGCGACCGGGTGATCGTTCCCGGCGACGTCACGGCGCCGGTCACCGGCGGCAACCTCAGCCTGCTGGCCGCGCTCTGCGGCACTCCGTACGCGCTGTCGGCGCGGGGCCGGATCGTCCTGCTGGAGGATGTCGCCGAGGCGCCGTACCGGATCGACAGGATGCTCGTCCAGCTGCTGCAGACCGGGGCACTCGACGGGGCCGCCGGGTTCGTCCTGGGGTCCTGGGTCGGCTGCGGCGACCCCTACCCGGTGCTGGAGGAGCTGCTCGCGCCGCTCGGGGTGCCCGTTGTCGCAGGGCTTCCGATAGGGCATGGAGAGCCACAGTTCTCTGTATTGCTCGGGGCACTTGGTGCTATTGATGCAAAATCGTGCTCTCTGGCCTACTCAACAGGGGGCGTCGGCAAGGCACTCTAGGTGCGAACCTAGGAGGAAACCGGCAGAGGGGGCGCACGCGTGAGATTGTTCCGGCGGCACCGTGACCGGCGGACCGAGACGCCGAGGCGTCCGGTCGAAGAGGTCGATCTCGACTCCCTGCTCGCCCTGGTCGCGGACAATCTCGGCTACGCCTGCTCCTTCGACCCCGGCGGCGGGACCCTCACGCTCACCGGCCCGCGCCGGGTCGTGGTGCGCCTGGCCGGGCTGCGCGCCGAGGCTCTCAGGCGTTCCCGCGAGGACTGGCCGGTGATCGTCTCCGCTTACCTATCGCACACCCTGGCCACGGTGGACGAGCCGTTCGACGCCTGCGACCTGGAGCAGGTACGCCCGCTGCTGCGCACCCGCATCCAGCTCGACGACGACCTGGATCCGGCCCGCGTGGTCGGGCGCCACCTCACCGCCGACCTGGTCGAGGTGCTCACCGTCGGTGACGGCGACGCCGGGCGCCCGGTCCGCCCCGAGGAGGTCGGCTGCTGGCCGATCGCCGCGGCCCAGGCCCTCGACCTGGCCCTGGAGAACGCGCGCGGGGACGAGCGGCTCTCGGTCACCGAGGGTGATCTCGGCGGGGTGGCCGTGCGCAGGCTCACCGGTCCCACCGAGGGCGCCGCCGCCCACCTCCGCAGGCTGGGCGACTACCTGCCGGTTCCCTCCGACGGGGTCCTCGTCGCCCTGCCCGACCCGGCGACGCTCATCGTCCACCCGGTCGAGGGCATCGGCGTGGTCCGCGCGATCGAGCGGCTTCGGCTGTTCGCCCAGCGGGAGTTCGACATGCGCGCCGGGGCGCTCAGCCCTCAGGTCTACTGGTGGCACGCCGGCCGTCTCTCCCTGATCAGAGCCGACCTGGTCAGTCAGGACGGGCAGACCCGGCTGGTGGTCGCGCCCCCGCCGGACTTCGCCCGCGTCATCGCCGCCTTGGCCGTCCGCCCCGACGGCGGCATCGGCGGCTGATCCCCGCGAAGACGGTCACCCGCGCCCGGCCCTTCGCGTTCCGGGGCCCTCTCGCGCCGCGGCGGACCGTGCGGGAGACGGAACCGGCGCGGTCGCGAGAGGATGGGGACGCGACCGCCCCGCCTTTCCGGTCCCCGAACGTTTCCTTTCGTGCTCCGACCGTCGTCGCCGGATGCGGAATGATGGGATCTGGATCTACGAACGCCGTCGGAACGCCGGTGTCGGGACGCGGAGACCCCGGGGTTGTCCGGTCCGCGCGGCGTGAACCCCCTCGCGCCGCTTGACCGCGACGTGAGGGGAGAGTCTCCGGTCGATCCGGCCGGGGAGGAGTTCAAAAGGAGTGGACATGGCGCAGTGGTGCCTCGGTGTCGATCTGGGGACGAGTTTCTCCGCCGGGGTGATAGCGGCGGAAGGACGCTTCGACGTCCTGGAAGTCGAGGGAGAGCGGCGCATTCCCTCCGCGGTCATGCTGGACGAGCGGGGGGCGCTCGTGGCGGGCAGGGTCGCCCAGCGGGGCATCGCGACCAATCCCGAGCGTGTCGAACGCAACCCGAAGCGCTATGTCGGCCGGAAGCGGATGTTGCTCGGAGGCGTCCCGGTGGACGTGGCCGACGCCCTCGCGGCGCTGCTCGAACCGTTCGTCAGTGAGGGGCGTCGGCGGTTCGACGGCGCCGACCCCGACTGCATCGCGCTCACCCACCCGGTGGCCTGGGGTGCCGACCGCAAGGCGGTGCTGCTGGCGGCGGCGAGGAAGGTCGTGAGCGGGGTGCGGATCGCGCTCATCGACGAGCCCGTGGCCTCGGCCCGATACTTCGCGTCCGCGGGGCGGGCGGTCGGCGGGTCGCGGCTCGCCGTCTACGACCTGGGCGGCGGCACGTTCGACGCGGCCGTCCTCACCGTGGACGGCGGTGACTTCGCGGTCGTCGGCGAGCCGGGGGGCAGCGACGAGATCGGCGGCGAGGGTTTCGACGAGCAGGTCTTCGCGTTCCTCGGCGCCCAGATCGAGCGGATCGACGCCGACTGGTGGCAGCAGGTGACGACCAACCCCGAACGTCGCTACGTCAGCTACGCCGCCGACCTGCTCAAGATGGCGAGGGAGGCGAAGGAGACGCTGTCGAAGTTCGACACCTCCTCCCACTACGTGGTGGGCATCAACGAGGACGTGCACATCACCAGGGCCGACCTGGAGGATCTCATCGGTGAGGACATCCGCAGGACGGTGGACATCCTCGACGAGACGATCCGTGGCGCCGGGGTCGAGATGGACGAGCTGGCCGCGGTGTTCATGACCGGCGGGCCCAGCAGGATGCCGCTGGTCCAGAAGGCCGTGCGTGAGCGCTTCGGCGAGCGGGTCAGGACCTACGACGACCCGAAGATCGTGGTCGCGTACGGCGCCGCGCAGCTGGCCTGGAAGCTCAAGGTCGAACACCGCGAGCCGGGCAAGGGCTCCGCTCCCGCCACCGGCGGCCATCCGGTCTCGCCCGCCACCGGCGGTCATCCGGTCCCTCCCGGTGCCGGGCGGCTCTCCGGCGCGGGGCAGCGGTCCTTCCCCGGCCAGGTGGCGGATTCCCCGGTCCTCGCGGGTGGCGCCGCCCTCGGGGCCGGGGGCAACCTGCCTGGCACGTCGGTCGCCGCCCCGGCCGCGGCGCAGCGGGCCTTCACCGGCCCGGCGAGCGGTGCCACCGGGGACCACCGGGTGCTCGCCGGCCCCGGGGGCAGCGCCACCGGCGGCCACCGGGCCGTCACCGGCTCGGCCGCGGGTACGGGGGGCACGCTGGGCGGGCCCACCGTCCAGGGGATCGAGAAGGTCATGGACGCCGTGCTCGAGGCGCGGGCCGAGGCGGGCCGGGTCTTCGTCCACCAGGCGTTCGAGAGCGGCCACCTGCTGCGCAGGCTCGACGGTACCGGGGGCCGCCACGACAGGGAGTTCCGCTTCGGCAGGCTCGTGGAGTGGGCCGCGTCCGGTGAAGGTGTCGTGGCCGTGGAACAGGTGGGGCCCGCGCAGGTGCTGGTCCGCACCCTCACCCCCGACCTGGCCGTTCGCGCCACCCACCCGGCACAGATGTGGGACGACCCGACCGTGATCGTTCACGGCCGTACGGCGTGGGTCTTCTTCAACTCCCGGCAGCCCGTCCCGGTCGACGCCACGATGGGCCTGCCCTGGGGGGAGACCGGCAGCCTGGCCGTGATCGAGCTCGACCTGGGCGGGACCTTCGCGTTCCAGGCCCCCCAGCCGCGCGAGCTGGGCCCGTACGCCCAGTGGTTCCTCAACGAGGACAACAGGCTGCGCCGGCTGCTCGACCAGGAGGCACCCAGCGGCAGCGAGCCGTCGCCCTCGGTGGGCGCGCCGGGCTGCACCGTGGTGCTCGGGCAGTTCAGCAGCAACAAGCCGATGTTCCAGAACAGGCACCAGGACTTCAGGCCGTGGCAGGTGCTGTGCCTGGTCGACCCCGGCGGTGTCGTGCGCCCGACGGTGCGCGAGCCGGGGCGGAGCTGGCTGCATCAAGTGGTCCTGCACCGGGGCAGGTGGTTCACCTCCGGCTCGGCGGGGCTGGAGGCCGACACCGCCGACGGCAGGACCAGGCTGATCATGCCGCGGCCCCGGGGCGGCGCGCTGCGCTGGTTCCCGGCGGGCGATCAGATCTACGCGGTCGGCACCGACCAGGTGAGCCCCGCGAGGGGCTGGTCGGTCGGTATCTTCGACCAGCGCTCCCAGACGCTGGAGTTCCTGATGGGCAAGCAGTCGGCGACCCTGGCCGGCCACCTCACCTCGCGGCATCGCTGGGAGCGCCCCAGGTTCGTCGCCGACGGCGACTCGATGTGGATGACCATGCTGGACGCGGGGCGCAGCAGGCTGCTGCACATCACCCCGGCGGGGGCGCGGGAGGTGCACCGCACGCCGGGGGTGTTCGAGCCGGTCGCCCGGGTTCCCACCGGCCTGCTCTGCCTGCACCGCCCCGCCGACGCGACCGGCGCCACCCGCGACCAGCCCGCCACCCTGGTGCACCTGCCGCTCTGATCGTTCGCGGCCCCCGGCCGGACGGGACGAAGACCGCCGCGGCGGCGTCGCCCGTCGTTCCGGCGGCCACCGGAACGACGGACGGACGGCGGGACGATCCCCGGCCGCGATCACGCGACCGGGAGATGCCCGGTCAGGTCGCGGCGGGCACCGGCCGTTCCGCGCCCAGGGCGGCCACCGCGGTGGCCAGTTCCTTGCGAAGCTCCTCGCCGCGCTTGGTGAGGGTGCCGATCGCGGCGATGCGATCCTCGCCCGACTTGCGAGCCTTGAGGCGCTCGGCGGCCGAGCGGGCGGAGGCGGACTTCAGCTCGGCCCGCCTGGTCTCCAGCTCCCTGCGGCGCCGTGCCAGGCTCTCGTCCGCGGTCTGCTCGACGCCCACCCGCCAGGTCGCCACCATCCGCTCCAGGTCGAGCGTCATCTCCCTGGCGACCACCGAGAACTGGTCGCGCAGTGCTCCCCTGATCGCCGCCTGGCTGCGCTGCACCTTCTCCATCGAGCGCCGCCCCATGAAGATGGCCGCCCCGATGGCCGGGGCGACGAGGATGAAGCCCACCGGGCCGAGCAGGGCCGTGGCGAATCCGCCCAGGGACAACCCGATCGAGGCCGAGGGCAGCACGTCGCGGACCAGATCCACACTGCCGGGGTCGTCCGCGGCGAGATCGCCCCTGACCTGGACCTGCGAGAGGCTGGGCATCGCGCGCCCGTCGGTGGCCAGGTCGACCGGGTCGAGGCCGAGATCGCGGGCGAAGGCGTCCAGCGTGGTCCTGGACAGCTTCTCCACGTCGTAGACGATCTGCGACCACGCCGCCTCCAGCGAGCGCTGCACGCTTTCCGGTAGTTCCGCCATGTACTGGTCGATCTGGGCCTGCTTTTTCAGCGTGGCGATCGTGTTCTCGTACGGCTGGCGGATCTCGGACACCCGCGCCGCCACGATGCCCGCCACCTCGCGCCCGAGGAAGGTGTTGGCCACCGCGCCCGCCCTGCGGCGCCCCGCCAGCTCGGCGAGCTCCGCCAGGCCGGCGTCCACCTCGGCGAGCCGGGCCGTGACGTCGCCCTCGTCGTCGGAGCCCGCGGCGACGTCGTCCTTCGCGCCGGTCGCGAGCGAGGCCAGCACCGACAGCGCGGCGGCGACCACCGTGGCGCCCCGCGCGGAGTCCCTGCCCTCGGCGAAGCCGCGCAGGTACCGCTCCAGCACGTCCATGCCACTGCGCGCCCGCAGCGTGTCGGCGCGCTCGGTGCGTCCCTCACGCCGCTTGGCCTCCGCGGCCTCGGCGAGCTTGGCGCTCACCGGGATCCACGGCGCCTCCAGGAGCGGGGCGAGCGTCGCCGCCCTGCGGGGGTCCGCCGCGATCGCCTCGTTGACGAAGGTCGCGAGGCGGGTCTTGTTCTCCTCCTGCAGAGCGCGCCAGTTGGCCGAGTCCTCCACCTTCGTCAGGACGAACGCGATCGCCTGGACCCGTTCGGCGGCCTCGGCGAGGAACTCCAGCTCGTGCCTGAGCACCGGCTGGTCCTGCGCGCTGAGCGTGAACAACAGCGCGTCGGCCCGTTGCAGCATGGCCACCGTCACCTGCCGGTGGCCCACCGTCAGGCTGTCCACGCCGGGGGTGTCGAGCAGCCGCAGACCGTCGAGCAGCGGGTTGTCGAGGGTGATGTCGACACTGACGACGTCGCGACGCTTGCCCGCGTCGCCGCGCATCGAGGCGTAGTCGGGGATCGACTCGATGGTGATCGGCATCTCGACCGGCCCCGCGTCGGTGCCGCGGTGCACGACGGCGGCGAGCCGGGGGCCGCGCCGCAGCGACAGGAAGCAGTTGGTGGCGACGTCGGCGTCGACGGGCAGCAGGTCGGGGTGGGACACCAGCGTGTTGAGCAGCCGGCTCTTGCCGCGCTTCTGTGCCCCGGCGACCACGATGTCGGTGCACTCGTCCTTCCATCGGCCCGCGCACGCGGCCAGCACCTCCGCGAGGTCCTTCCTGCCGCACTGCCCGGCCAGCGCGTGGACCTCGTTGGCGTAGCGCAGCAGCCTGGCCACGGGGCCTGCCGGGTCGGGGGTCGTCATGGTCGTGCTCTCCTGTCGGGGATGGTCGGGTGTCGCGGGGGATGGGCCGGGGCCGTACTCAGGAACCGTCGCCGTAGTGCGACCAGATGGTCTCGTACGCCTCGCACAGCGTCTCGGCCGCCCGCCGCTGCCGCAGGGAGAGCGGCCGGTGGGTGAGGGTGCGGAACCGGGCACTGAGGGCGGCGGCGTACCCCGCGACCTCGGCGCGCGGTGCCCCGGGCGGCGCCCCGAGCTGGGTGGCCAGCTCGGATCCGGAAAGGAGGAGTTCCAGGGCCCGCCGGTCGTCGGCGGGGACCATCGGGGAGGCCCGCAGCGCCTCGATCGCGGCGGGGTCCACCCGGACCACCGGGAGCGGTTCGGCGCCCCCGGCACTCGCGGAGGACGCCCGCCCGTCCCGCGCGGCCCCGTTCGACGCCTCCTCCAGAGCCGCCTCCTGTAGAGCCACCTCGTCCAGCGCCGCCGAGACGAGGTCCTCCAGGACGGTCAGCACGTCCCTGGCCCGGTGCCCGCCGGTCCTGCCCTCGCTCATCATGGCGAGGGTGCGCCAGCGCATCGCCGCCGCCGTGGCCGCGGCGGCGATCTCCGCGGCCGGGGCTCCCGCGGGCAGGCCCAGCTGTCCGGCGGGGTCGTCGTGGCGGGCGAGGCGCAGGAGCTCGGCGGTCATCTCCTCGTTCAGCACGAGCGCGCCGCGGCCGAGCGCCTCGGCGGCGGTGAAGATCCGCAGGCCGCCCAGGGAGGTCGCGATCGGCCGGTTCTCGTCGAGCTGGGCCGCCAGCGCGTCCAGGGTGGCGCGGTCGGCCCCCATCGCGGGTGTGCGGGCGATCGCGCGAAGCCGGGTGAGCGCGTCGAGTGCCTTCAGCTGGTCGGCGCGGCGGGCGAAGTGGGCGATGCCCGCGGCCACCGAGCCGGTCGCGGCCCGGCCGGCGGAGGAGTAGCCCGAGCGCTCCAGCAGGTGGGCGGAGAGCGCCTCGGGGTCGGCGGATCCGGTCGCGCGCACCGCGTCCACCGCGCTGGTGATGCCGTAGCGGTGCAGCCGCTCCACCAGCCGGTGCCGCACCTCGGCCGGTACGGGCAGTTCGGGCGCCGAGCGGAAGTCGTCCAGGTCCAGGAGGTAGTCCTCCAGGTCGTCCTCGTCGAGCCCGGCCAGCGCCGTGAGGGCCTCGGCCTCCTCGGCACCGAGCGGGCGGGCCCGCGCGGTCTCGGCGAGCAGGCCGATCACCGGGACCACGTCGAAGACGGAGGTGCGCAGGTCCGCGTACCCCTTGGCGGCCAGCCGCCTCGCGGTCGGCCACGGGTCGTCCTCGTCGCCGCGCCGGTCGATCTGGCCGAGCACGGCGAGGGTGTTGACACAACTCATTCCGCAGGCGTCGGTGAGCCCGCGGAACTCGGCGAGGGTGGTGTCGTCGAATTTCTGGACGTAACGCAGCACGTAGATCATCGCCTGCGCGCGGTCGTCCTCGTCTCCCGAGCCGAACAGCATGCTTCTGGCCGCCCGTTCGTTGGCGGCCGTCACCGTGTTCATACCGGGGGTGTCGACGATGGTGATCGTGCGTAGCGACGGCAGGTTCAGGGTGACCCGCAGGCGTCGGATCCCGGCCACGTCGACGCCGAACTCGGAGGGGAGCCGGTGCCCCGGCAGCAGCCGGGAGTGGGCCACCCCGCCGTCGGTGAGCTCGATCGTGATGTGGCCGTCGTCCTCGCCGTACTCGTACTGGGTGACCACGAAGGTGCACTCACCGGCGTCCACCGGGGCGACGGGCAGCCCGAGCAGCGCGTTCACCAGCGTCGACTTGCCGCTGCTCACCGCGCCCGCCACCGCGACCCGCAGCGGCGCGTCGAGGCCGGCGCGCACCTGCCCCACCCGCTCGCGCAGCTCGGCGCCGGAAAGCCTGGCCGAGGTGGTGTCGCACAGGCGGCGCAGCAGGTCCGCCGGTCCGGTGTTCACACCTCACCGTCCCGGCCGCCCGGCGTGTTCCCGCTCTCGGCGGGCGTCGCCCGGACCGGGAACGGGGGAGGGAACGCGGGTCGCGTCCTCATCGCAAGCCTTCCTCGTCGGCCCGCCCGTGTGACCCGGATCCGGGTCCCCTCTCGGTGAGATCACACGGGCTCGTGCCGTTCTCTTTCGGTCAGACGGTCGGGAAGGGGCCCACGGTCTCGGTGTAGTCGGCGACCCCGTCGCCGTTCAGGTCGACGCGGGTCTCGTCGATGTAGCCGTCGCCGTCGTGGTCGAGGTAGACGACGTCGGTGACGCCGTCACCGTCGATGTCGTAGCGCTCCTCGTCGGCGAGACCGTCACCGTCGACGTCGATCAGCTGGGCGTCGGTGCTCCCGTCGCCGTCGTAGTCGACCAGATCGGTGGTGGTCACGTCGAAATCGCTCATTGGTTCGTTCCTTTCCGGTGGTGTTACATCGGGTGAGAGTCACGATCGCACCGGATTGTTGCAGCCAGATCCCAGATTTCTTAGCAAATTTCCGAAAAGTCGGCTGTCCGTCACGACTTATTCGGAGCAAAAGGGATGAATTGGGATGAAAGGGCTTGAGGGGTGTCGGCTCAGCTGAGCGCGCGGGCGGCGTGGATCAGCGGAACGTGGCTGAACGCCTGTGGGAAGTTGCCGACCATCCGGCCGTATCGGGGGTCGTACTCCTCGGCGAGCAGGCCGACGTCGTTGCGCAGTGCCAGCAGGCGCTCGAACAACTCGACGGCCTCGTCCTTGCGGCCGATCATCGCCAGGGCCTCGGCCAGCCAGAAGCTGCACGCCAGGAACGCGCCCTCACCGCCGGGCAGGCCGTCCACGTCGTTGTCGGGGGAGACCGGGTAGCGCAGCACGAAGCCGTCGACCATCAGCTCGCGCTGGATCGCCTCCACCGTCCCGACCACGCGGGGGTCCTCAGGGGGCAGGAAGCCGACGATCGGGATGAGCAGCAGGGCCGCGTCCAGCTCCTGCGAGCCGTACGACTGGGTGAAGGTGCGGCGCACCGGATCGAAGCCCTTGTCGCAGATCTCGGCGTGGATGCGGTCGCGCAGCTCCTTCCAGCGCGCCAGCGGGGCGGACTTGCCGAAGGACTCCACCTGCTTGATCGCCCTGTCGACGGCGACCCAGCACATGACCTTGGAGTGGACGAAGTGCCTGCGCGGGCCGCGGACCTCCCACAGCCCCTCGTCCGCGTCCTCCCAGTGCTTCTCGACGTAGGCGATCAGCTCGTACTGGAGGGTCCACGCCCGGTGATCCGCCTCAAGGCCCGAGATGCGGGACAGGTGCAGGGAGTTCATCACCTCGCCGTAGACGTCCAGCTGGAGCTGGTCGACCGCGCCGTTGCCGATCCTGACCGGCCGGGAGTTCTCGTAGCCGGGCAGCCAGTCGAGCTCCTGCTCCGTCAGCCTGCGCTCCCCCGCGACGCCGTACATGATCTGCAGGTCCTGGGCGCGGCCCGCGATGGCCCGCAGCAACCAGGACCGCCACGCGCCCGCCTCCTCCAGGTATCCGGCGCCGATCAGGGCGTCCAGGGTCATGGTGGCGTCGCGCAGCCAGCAGTAGCGGTAGTCCCAGTTGCGGACGCCGCCGAGGTCCTCGGGCAGCGAGGTGGTCGGGGCGGCGACGATGCCGCCGGTGGGGGCGTACGTGAGCGCCTTGAGCGTGATGAGCGAGCGGACCACGGCCTCGCGCCACGGCCCCTGGTAGGTGCACCCCTCGACCCACTCGGCCCACAGCGAATCGGTCTCGGCCAGTTGCTCGTACGGGTCGATCTCGACGGGCCTGGGCTCGTGCGAGGGGTGCCAGGTGAAGACGAACGCCATGCTGTCGCCCTCGGAGACCTCGAACTTCGCCCGGTGGGCGTAGTCGCCGCCCTCCAGTGGGACGGGGGAGTGCAGCCACACGGAGTCGGGTCCGCCGATGGCCTGCAGGAGGCCGTCGCTGCGGCGCACCCAGGGCACGATGCGGCCGTAGTCGAAGCGGACGCGGATCTCTGTGGCCATCCGCACCGTCCCGGACACGCCCTCCACGATCCTCACCAGGTCGGGGTTGGTGTGCCGGGTGGGCATGAAATCGGTCACCCTGACCGTGCCGTCCGGGGTGTCCCACTCGCTTTCCAGGATGAGGGACTCGCCCCGGTAGCGGCGCCGGGTGGCGCGCGGCCGCTCGGCGTGCGCGGGACCGATCCACCACTGGCCGTTCTCCCTGTCGCCGAGCAGCGCCCCGAAGCAGGAGGGCGAGTCGAAGCGCGGCAGGCAAAGCCAGTCGATGGAGCCGTTCCGGCCGACCAGGGCCGCCGACTGCATGTCGCCGATGAGAGCGTAGTCCTCAATCCACATGCCTCGACGCTAATGCCTCCGCACGGTCTGTGGCGGCCTCCGGAGAAACCGGGCGCCCGGCCGCGTCCTGGGCATGAAGAACTGGGTCAGCGGCCCGATGGCGAGGGCGAAGACCAGCGTCCCCACCCCCACGGTCCCGCCGAGCAGCCAGCCCGCCACCAGCACGGTGACCTCGATGACGGTGCGCGCCAGGCGGATGGACAGGCCGAGACGGTTCAGTCCGGTCATCAGGCCGTCGCGTGGCCCGGGGCCGAGCCCGGCGCCGATGTAGAGGCCGGTCGCCGCGCCGGTGGCCACGACGGCGAGCAGGAGGTAGGTCCAGCGCACGGCGAGCGCGTCCGGGGTCGGTAGCAGCCACATGGCCGCGTCGGCGAACAGCCCGAGGAAGACGACGTTGCTGAGGGTGCCCACGCCCGGTCTCTGCCGCAGCGGGATCCACAGCAGCATGACCAGGGCGCCCACAATGATGATCCAGGTGCCGATCGAGAGGCCCATGTGAATGGAGAGCCCCTGATGGAAGACGTCCCAGGGGCTGCCGCCCAGCCGCGACTCGATCTGCAGGCCGACACCGACGCCGTAGAGGGCGAGGCCCGTGTACAGGCGGGTGAGCCGGTTGGGAAGGGAGGCGACGGTGGACAGGGAGAGTTCGCTCATGATGGCGTTAATCGTCCAGTCCACGTGGCCGGATTGAAAGGGCCAATTTCGAGAAGTGGTTTTATGATGGCCACCATGGACCGGTATCTCAGCGGTACCCAGCTCGCCCGCCTCCTCGCGATCGACCCCGCGGCCAGGCCGTACTACCGGGCCCTGGCCAGGACCGTGCGGTCGCTGGTCCTCGACGGGCGACTGCCCGTGCGGGTGCGCATGCCCGCCGAGCGGCACCTCGCCGAGGCCCTGGGCGTCAGCCGCACCACCGTGACCTCGGCCTACGACCTGCTCCGCGAGCAGGGATACCTGGAGAGCAGGCAGGGGGCGGGGAGCTGGACCGCGCTGCCCGACGCGGGTTCGCTGGGCGCCGACAACCCGTGGATCGCCGCCGTGGACGACGGGCTGCTGCCGCTGCACGCCGCGGCCCCGAGCGCGATCTCGTCGCTGCCCGACGCGATCGCCGCCGCCGCCGGCCAGTATCCCCGCTACACACTCGGCATGGGCTACGACCCGGTCGGGATCGCTCCGCTGCGCCAGGCGATCGCGGCCCGCTACACCGCGCGCGGGGTGGCCACCCGGCCCGAGCAGATCCTCGTCACCACCGGCGCCCAGCAGGCCATCCACCTGGTGACCGCGATGCTGCTCTCGCCGGGAGACCCGATGCTGCTGGAGTCGCCCACCTACCCGCACGTCATTGGCCTGGCCAGGATGCGCGGCGCCAGGATCGTCCCGGTCGGCGTGCCGGACGAGGGCTGGCGTGACCTGGACCTGCTGACCTGTGCGATGCGCCAGTCGGCCGCCCGCCTCGCGTACGTCATCCCCGACTTCCAGAACCCGACCGGGCATCTGATGGACGACACCGCGCGGGCGGCCCTGGCCGCCGCGGCGAGGCGGTACGGCACCACTCTGGTGGTCGACGAGAGCTGGGGCGAGCTCGCGATCGACAAGGGGCCCGAGGTCACGCCGCTGGCCGCTTTCGACACCGACGGCAGAGTGATCACCATCGGATCGGCGTCCAAGCTGTGGTGGGGCGGGTTGCGCATCGGCTGGATCCGCACCACCGCCGCCACGGTCCGTCACCTGGCGATGCTCCGCGCCTCCGTGGACATCGCGAGCCCTCTCTTCGAGCAACTGGTGGTGGCCGGATTGTTCGAGGACATCGAGGAGGCCAGGACCGAGCGGGCCCGTCTCCTCGGCGCCTCCAGGGACGTCCTGGCGGCGGAGCTGGCGGCGCGCATGCCCGACTGGAGCTTCACGTTGCCCGCGGGTGGCGGCTCCATCTGGGTGCGGCTCTCCGGCCCCACAGCCACCGCGCTCGCCGACGCGGCCGCCTGCCAGGGGGTTCGTCTCGCCCCCGGCCGGTGGTTCGGCGTGGACGGCACCCTGGAGGGGAGACTCCGCCTCCCCTTCACCCACCCACCTCAGGTCCTCGTCGAGGCGGTGCGGCGCATCGCCGAGGCCAGGATCAGGGGCGCGTACGGCACCCGGCCCGCCGAACCCCTCACTCCGGCCCTGTGAACGGCCCTGTGAATCCCCGCGAGGCGGCGAGTGGGCCGACGGGGCACTCTGCGGCAGGGCGGGGCGCGCGGCTCACTCCGAGGTGACGCCCCTGGCCAGCGGGGCCCGCAGTTTCAGCCGCATGGCCGCGATCCGCAGCCCGAAGGCGAGGAGTGCGGCGGACAGCGTGGCCGGCCAGCCGTGCAGGGCGAGGGTGTAGAGCGACGCCATCAGTGCCGAGCCGAGCATGGCGGGCACCGCGTACAACTGGCGGTCGTACAGCAGGGTGGGGATCTGCCCGGCGAGGATGTCGCGCAGGATGCCGCCGCCGACCGCGGTGGTGACCCCGAGCAGGACGGCGTGCAGCGGGGTGAGGCCGAAGTACATCGCCTTCTCGGTGCCGACCGCGCAGAACAGGCCGAGTCCCGCGGCGTCGAAGACGTTCACCGCGGGCATCACCCGCTCGACGTGCGGATGCCAGAAGAACACGATCACCGTGGCCACCAGGGGGACGACCACGTAGCCGACACTGGAGAAGGCCGCGGGCCGTACGTTCAGGATCAGGTCGCGCAGGATCCCGCCGCCCAGCGCGGTGATCTCGGCCAGCACGGCCATGCCCACCACGTCGAGCCGCCTGCGTACACCGACGAGGGCGCCCGAGAGGGCGAAGACGAAGATCCCGACGAGATCGAGCACCATATTCACAGATAAATCATCCCATGACCGGACATATGGGCTTTCCGTGGGATCGAAGGGGCCATCAGCGTGGCGGAGCCGTGCTCGGCGTCCGATGCTCGCGCATCATCGCATGCAGCCTGCCGGCGAACGCGAACAGCACCAGCGACGCCACGATGGAGATCGTGGCGAGGGTGAGGAAGTACGCGGGCTCCGACATGTGGTTCCTCAGCCGCCCCGTCTGCCCGCCCACCGCGTCGCCCACCGAGAAGGAGAGGAACCACAGCCCGAGCATCTGACTCTTGAACGCCTCGGGGGCGAGCTTGGTGGTGACCGAGAGCCCGACCGGGCTCAGCGCCAGCTCCCCGAAGACCTGGACGAGGTAGACCAGCACCAGCCACCACACCGAGATCCTCCCGGCCTGGGCCAGCATGGCGGCGAGAGCCATGATCATGAAGCTGAGGCCGTTGATGAGAAGTCCCAGGGAGAACTTGTGGGGAGCGGTCACCCGGTCTCCCAGCCGGACCCAGAGCGCCGCGAAGACCGGCACGAAGATCATGATGAACAACGGGTTGAACGCCTGGGTGGTCGCCGGGGTGATCGACAGGCCGAAGAGCGACAGGTCCGTGTTGTTCTGGGCGAAGAACAGCAGCACGGACGGGGCCAGATCGTAGATCATCCAGAAGACGGCGGCGGCGGCGAAGAGCCAGACGTAGGCCTTCATCCGGGAGCGCTCGTCGTCGGTCAGGTTGTGGCTGCCCAGCAGGATGTAGCCGAAGTAGAGGACCGGCACGGCCACGATGAGCAGCGTCATCACCAGGGCGAAGGTGTCGAGGCTGAAAGTGCCCGAGGCCACCCACGCGGCCAGGGCGCCACCCGCCACGAGGACGGCCGCGACGAGGGCGAGGGCGAAGTGCCGGCGCTCGCGCGAGGTCAGCCGGTGGCCGGGCCGCTCGCCCACGCCCATGAGGTGGCGCGCGCCCAGCACGTACTGGGTCAGGCCCAGGGCCATCCCGACCGCCGCCGCGCCGAAACCCAGATGCCAGCGGTCGCCCGTGGCGAGCCGGCCGACGACGATGGGGGCGACGAAGGCGCCGATGTTGATGCCGAGATAGAAGATCGAGAAGCCCGCGTCCCTGCGCGCGTCGTCGTTCGGGGGGTAGAGCTTGCCGACCATCGTGGAGATGTTGGGCTTCAGCAACCCCGTCCCGGCGATGATGAGGAGCAGGCCGAGCGCGACGAAGACGCCGCCGCTGACCGGGACGGCCATGCTGATGTGGCCGAACATGATGACGACGCCGCCCCACAGCACCGCCCTGCGGGCGCCGAGTATCCGGTCGGCGATCCACCCCCCGGGCAGGGCGACGAGATAGATGAGGGCGCCGTAGATGCCGATGATCGCCTGGGCGGTCTGCTGGGTCAGCCCGAGGCCGCCCGTGGCGGGGGAGGCGGCCATGAAGGTGGCGAGGATGGCCCGCAGGCCGTACCAGCTGAAGCGCTCCCACATCTCGGTGCCGAACAGCGTGGCGAGGCCGCGCGGGTGCCCGAAGAAGGTCTTCTCGCGAACTCGTCTCCCCGATGGCATGCGTCCCCCCGAACGTCATCGCGTGATCAGAGGCTAACTCTACGTACATCCCCTGCCCGCGCGGGAAAGACGGCGGTGCGACGGGGCGTTTCTTCTTTCTCGCAGGGGTTGTCCGAGGGGAACGGCGTGTGGTGCGATGCATGCCACTCGTGCAAGTGAACACTTTCAGGAGGCACGTCATGGCCGGTGTCCTTGAGGAGCGTGCGGCGATCGAGCGGGAGATCGCGGGCCGTACGGTCTGCGATCAGTTGAAGGAGGCGGCCGAGAGCAACCCCGACGCGCCGGCGTACTCCGACCCGGTGGAGGGGGGCTGGTCGACCCTGACATACTCCCAGGCCAGGCAGCGGGTCCTGGAGATCGCGGCCGGTTTCGCCGCCCTCGGGCTGGAGCCCGGCGAGGCGGTCGCGCTCATGATGGTCAACCGCAGCGAGCACGTGCTGGCGGACCTGGGCGCGGTGCACGCCGGTGGGGTGTCCTGCTCGGTCTACTCGACCTTCGCCCCGGAGCAGGTGGCCTTCGTGGCCGGTGACGTCGGGGCGAGGATCGCGGTGCTCGGCGGACCGGCCGACCTGGCCAGGTGGGAGCCGGTCCTGGACGAACTCCCCGGGCTGCGCAAGGTCATCGTGCTGGAGGGCGCCCCGGCCGGCGACCGCTTCCTCTCCTGGGACGACTTCCTCGCCCTCGGCCGCGAGACGCTCGCCGCCGACCCCGAGGCCGTCGACGCCCGCTGGCGGGCGGTGACCGCCGACGACGTTCTCACCGTCCTGTACACCTCGGGCACCACCGGCAACCCCAAGGGCGTGCCGCTCACCCACTCCAACGTGTTCTTCGAGGTCGTGGCCACCACCCGGATGGCCGACCTGCCCAACAACGGCACCCAGATCTCCTACCTCACCTACGCGCACATCGCCGAACGGGTGCTCAGCCTCTACCTGCCGCTCTTCAAGTTCTCCCACACCCACTTCTGCACCGACCTCACCCAGCTCGGCGCCACCCTCGGCCAGGTCAAGCCGGTGCTGTTCTTCGGCGTGCCACGCGTGTGGGAGAAGATGATGGCCCGCCTGCAGGCACTGCTGGCGACCCAGCCGGAGGAGCAGCAGGAGGGCGTGCGCGGGGCGATGGCCGCCGGGCTCGCCTACGTCGAGGCCAACCAGTACGGGCGCACCCCCTCGCCCGAGGTCCTGGCCGCCTACGAGCAGGCCGACGCCGCCCTGCTCTCGATCATCCGGTCGATGATCGGTTTCGACAACGCGGGCTGGCTCGCCACCGCGGCCGCGCCCATGCCGCTGGAGGTCCAGCGCTTCTTCGCCGGTCTCGGCCTGCGGATCCTGGACGTGTACGGCATGACCGAGACGACCGGCGCGTTCACCGCGAACGCCCCCGAGCGCTTCAAGCTCGGCACGGTCGGGCAGGCGGGTCCCGGCGTCGAGGTCAGGATCGCCGAGGACGGTGAGATCATCACCCGCAGCCCGGCCAACACCCGCGGCTACCTCGGGCGCCCCGAGGCCACCGCCGAACTCCTCGACGAGGACGGCTGGCTGCACACCGGAGACGTGGGCTCCATCGACGAGGACGGCTTCGTCAGCATCGTCGACCGCAAGAAGGAGCTCATCATCACCTCCGGGGGGGAGAACATCTCCCCGGCCAACATCGAGAACCACCTCAAGGAGCACCCGCTCATCGGCCAGGCCCTCGCCTACGGCGACAGCAGGCCGTACCCGGTGGCGATCCTCACCCTCGACGGCGAGGTGGCCCCGGGCTGGGCACAGGCCAACGGCATCTCGTTCACCACCCTGGCCGACCTCGCCGAGCACCCCGACGTCCTCAAGGCCGTCGAGGGCGCGATCGCCGCCGCCAACGAGAAGCTGGCCCGCGTCCAGCAGGTCAAGCGCTGGCGCCTGCTGCCGGTGGAGTGGACGGCCGAGAGCGCGGAGCTCACCCCGAGCCTGAAGCTCAAGCGCCGCGTCATCCACTCCAGGTACGCGGAGATCATCGACGGCATGTACGAGAGCTGATCGCGGGCCGTCCACGAGCCGCCCGGCGCCCGCCGTCGCCGGGCGCCGGGCACCCTCCCTCCCGGGCGCGGGGCCCTGCCGGAGAACGGTCACGGCGGCCGGTCCCCGCTTTGCCCAACGGGGCGTGTGTCCTCTACCTGCTTGTTACCGGCGGCCTCCTAGCGTCCTGATCATGACGATGAGAGTTCTTCTCGCCTCCCTGGCGGCCGGAGCAGCGACCCTGCCGGTACCGGCAGGAGCCCCGGTTGCGGCCGTCGAGGACCTGACGATCCGCTCGGTGACCTTGCGCCCCGCGACCCCGGTGGTCGGGCCCGCCGACTCCGTGCGCATGGTGATAGAGGTGGTGGCCCGGGGGGTCACCGGCCCCGAGGGGGTGAGGATCAAGGTCGAGCCCGGCGCGCCTCCCGCCTCGGCGCACACCTCCTTCCCCGTCACCGCGTCCCGCCCGGGGACGCCCGCGCGGCCGGGGCCCGGCCGGGGCCCTGCCCTCGCGCCCGGTCCGGTGCCCGGCCCGGCCTCCTCCGCCCGCCTCGCCCCCGGCGCGGCCGGGGCGACGAGCCAAGAGGGCGGCTCCCGCCCGGCAACGGGCTGGGAGACCTGGCGGTTCGCCCCGGAGAGGAGCCTGAACCGCTGGTACCCGGCGGGACCCTGGACGGTCTCGGTGACCGCCAAAGGCGCGGACGGCGCCGAGGTGACCGGGTACACGGGCTTCCTGCTGAAACGCCTGACCAGGTTCGGCGGGGTCGAGGCCGTCAGAGAGGGTTCGGGTGTACGGGTGACGGGCGTGCTGAACAGGGTCGATCCCCAGGGGGACCTCGACTACGCGCCCTTCCCCGGCCAGCCCGTGGAGATCCTGCACCGGCCGGGGGAGAAGGCCCAGTGGAAGAAGGTGGCCGGTGCCACGACCGACTCCCGGGGACATTTCACCAGGGCCGTGGGCGATCGCACGGGTGGTGAATGGCGGATCCGCTTCCAGGGCACGAACCACTACGCCCCGAGGCTGGGCATCGTCCACCAGGTCTCGCGCTAGGGGTGTCTCCCGTAGGCGCCGCACCGGTGAGGGTCAGGCCAGGGCGTGCACCGCCGCGCCGAACAGGGAGGGCATCCGCCGGGCGGCCGGGACGATGAGCCGTCCCGCCGTCCGGTACCTGCGGGTGCCCACCAGCGCCCCGGTGAGCAGCCGGTGGCGCCGGGACAGCCGCAACCAGGCGGCCTCGTACGATCCGGGGGTGCCGGCCCGCAGGCAGTCCACCAGCAACCGCGCGGACGTCAGCGCGAGCGACACCCCCTCCCCGGTGAGCGCGTCGACGTAGCCGGCCGCGTCGCCGACGAGCAGCACCCGCCCGGCCACCCGGGCGCGTACCCGCTGGCGTAGCGGCCCGGCCCCGCGCACCGGGGTCGCCGCCGGTCCCCGCAGTCGTTCCAGAAGTGCGGGGAAGTCCGCCAGGTGCTCCGGGTAGCCGCGCCGCCGCGAGCTCAGCACGGCGACGCCCACCAGGTTCTCGCCCACCGGCGTCACGTACGCCTCGCCGTCCGCCGCCCAGTGGACCTCGACGAAGTCCGTCCACGGCGCGACCGGGTAGTGCCGTCGCAGCCCGTACCTGCGCGGCCCGCGTCCCGGCAGCTCCAGCCCGAGCAGGGCGCGCAACGGGGAGTGCAGGCCGTCCGCGGCCACCAGCCATCGGGCACGCAGGCCCGCGGCCTCGACCCCGTCGCCGTCCTGCCGTACGCCGTCCACCTTGCCGGGCACGACCTGCACGCCCAGCTCCCGCGCACGCAGGGCCAGAGCGGCGTGCAGCGCGGTCCGCCGCACGCCCAGGCCGGACCCGTCGCGGAACGCCGCCTCCACCTCGTGCCGCCGGTCCAGGTAGCGGATGCCGCGCAGCGGCCTGCCCTCGACCCGAACTCCCAGCGCCCCCAGGGCGGCGGTCCCGCTGGGCATCAGCCCCTCACCGCACGCCTTGTCCACCGGGACGGCGCGGGGCTCGACGACGACCGCCTCCATCCCCGCCATGGCGGCGTGGATGGCGGTGGCGAGACCGGCCGGGCCTCCGCCCGCGATCAGGACGTCGATCACGTCGGTGTCCCGCCGGCGCCCGGCGGAGCGTCGGTGACCGGCGCGTCCTTCGACGGCCGGGTTCCCGCCCCGGTGGACAGCGCGGTGGACGGCGCGGTCAACGAGGTCGTGACGGGTGGCGCCGCGGCGAGTGAGGCCAGGGCGTCGTTCTCGCAGCGGATTCGCACCACCATCAGCGCGGCGTTGAGCACGGTGAACACCAGCGCGGTGACCCACGCGCTGTGCACCAGTGGCAGCGCGGCACCCTCGACGGCGACCGCGACGTAGTTGGGATGGCGCAGCCACCGCAGCCGGTAGGGGCCGCGCTCCACGAGCGTCAGGCCGGGCACGACGATGACCTGGGTGTTCCACTGCGGGCCCAGGGAGGTGATGCACCACCAGCGCAGGCCCTGCGCCGCGACCACCAGGACGACCATCGGCCAGCCGAGAGCGGGCACGAAGGGCCGGTCGGCGAGGCCCGCCTCCAACAGGCATCCGGCGAGCAGGCCGGTGTGCAGGACGACCATCCACGGGTAGTGTCCCTGCCCGGACATCACCCCGCCGCGCGCCATGCTCCAGCGCGCGTTGCGGCGGGCGACGACCAGCTCGGCGACGCGCTCCAGGCCGACGAGCAGCACGAGCAGTGGATACCAGGACGACAGATGCCAGGACATCGGGCTCCTACCAGCGCAGCAGTACGAGTTCTGAGCAGAAGCCGGGCCCCATCGCGAGGAGGAGCCCCGGCGTGCCCGGCGGCGGTGGCCGCAGGGCGAGCGTATCCCGCAGGACGTGCAGGACGGAGGACGAGGACAGGTTCCCGATCGCGGCGAGCGAGCGCCAGGTGAGGTCCAGCGCGTCCTCGGGAAGCCGCAGCGTCTCCGCCACCGCCTCCAGGACCTTCGGGCCGCCCGGGTGGCAGACCCACGCCGTCACGTCCTCGACCCGCAGGCCGTGGTCGCGCAGGAAGCCGTGCACGTCGTCCGCCAGATAGGTGCGCACCACGTCGGGGACGCTCGCGTCGAGCACCACCCGAAAGCCGGTGTCGCCGACGTGCCAGCCCATCACGTGCTCGGAATCGGGATACAGGTGGCTGCGCGAGGCCACCACCGTCGGTCCCGCCATCGCGACCGGCGCCTCGGGAACTCCGTACGAACCGGCGGGCTCGGGGAGCAGCCGGTGCGTCACGGGGGAGGACCTCACGAATCCCGAGACGGATCCCGAGGACGCCGACGGGATGGAAGGGCTGGACAGGGGGAGCCTGTGGTGCGGGGCGGGTGCGCTGTTCGGCGGAGATGACCCGGCGGGCCCGGCGGGCCGCGTCGTCGCGGACGCGCCGCCCGCCCCGGTGGCGCGGGAGGTCGCGGACGGCCCGGAACGCCGTGGCCGCCACCCGTCTCCGCAGGCCACCACGGCCGTCGCCCCGTCGCCGAACAGGGCGCTCGCGACCATGTTGGCGATGGAGTCGTCACCGCGCTGCAGGGTGAGGGAGCACAGCTCGACCGAGAGCAGCACCGCCAGGTGGTCCGGCCAGCCGCGCAGGTAGTCGTGGAGGCGGGCGACACCCGCGGCTCCCGCGACACAGCCCAGGCCGAAGACCGGCATCCGCTTGACGTCCGGGCGCAGCCCGAGCCGTCCGGCCAGCCGGGCGTCCACCGAGGGCGCCGCGACACCGGTCACCGAGGTGAAGAGAATCATGTCCACGTCCTCGGGGGCGGCCCCCGCGTCCTCCAGCGCCCCGCCCACCGCCTCGGCGCCGAGTTCCACGGCCGTCTCCACGAACGCGTCGTTGGCCGCACCGAAGCCGTCCAGCTTGGCGTACCGTTCGAGCGGCAGCGTCAGGTGCCGTGACTCCACCCGCGCGGAGGCGTGCAGCCTGTCGAGCAGCCGTCGGCTGGCCCCCTCGGGAAGGCACGCTCGCGCGAACGCGTCGGTGATCTCTGACTGGGAGTGGCGGTTCGGCGGGAGCGCACCGCGGACAGCGATGATTCGCGTCATTTATTGACCCCCGGCTCGCGAACAGCGGACACCTCCCTCTTGCCCACCTGCTGTGTACTGCATGCGTCACGAAGTCCTCTGTGCCCGTTTTCAAAGCGCTCAGGTACGGCAGGGAGTCGCGTTCGGGCTTCGTGAGGTTCCCGCCTACGATCGACGGGTGACGACGAGCGGTCCATCGCGCCTGGGTACCCGGCCGTTGCTCCGGGCCGTACGGGGGTTGTCGCTGGCCTGTCACCCGGGGCCGACCGTCGCGGTCACCGTCCTGGTGACCGCGCTGGCCGTCGCGAGCGGGCGCGACGCGGCCGGGTGCGTCCTGGTGGCGGCGGCCGTGTCGACGGGGCAACTCTCGATCGGCTGGTGCAACGACGCGGTCGACGCGGCGCGGGACGCCGCCGCTCACCGCACCGGCAAGCCGGTCGCCTCCGGCGCGGTGAGCGTCCGTACCGTGTGGGTCGCCGCCATCGCGGCGCTGGTGCTCTGCGTGCCGCTCTCCCTCGCCTCGGGGCCCGCCGCCGGCGCCGTCCACCTGGTCGGCGTCGCCGCGGCGTGGGCCTACGATCTCGGGCTCAAGGCGACCGCGCTGTCCTGGTTGCCGTACGCGGTGGGGTTCGGCTCGCTGCCGGGGTTCGTGACCCTGGGCCTGCCGGGACATCCGTGGCCCGCCTGGTGGGCGGTGACGGCCGCCGCGCTGCTCGGCTGCGGAGCGCACCTGGCCAACGTGCTGCCCGACATCCCCGCGGACCTCGCCGCCGGGGTGAGGGGCTGGCCGCAGAGACTCGGCGTCGCTCGCGTCCGCGTCCTGATCCCGGTGCCCCTGCTGGCCGCGACGGTCCTGCTCGTGCTGGGGCCCCCGGGCCCTCCGGGCGCGGGCGGCTGGGCCGCCCTGGCCGTGGCGGGGGCCCTCACCGCCGGAGGGCTGGCACTGGGCCGGGGCTCTTCACGCGTTCCCTTCGCCGCGGCGATCGCCGTCGCCGCGGTCGACGTCGTCCTGCTGCTCGCGCGCGGCACCGCCATCACCGCACTCTGACCGGCCCGCACCCGGCCCTCATCCGGCTCGTCGGCTCCCGGCAGGCTCGCGTCCTGGTCCGTTCCCGAAGAGGTCCGGCCGAGGCGACCGTCCCCCTCGCGGTTCAGCGAGTCGTCGCCGGTGGCGCGGACACCGGGTCGTCCCAGGAGATCCGGTAGTCGTGTATCCAGGCCAGCGCGTTCCTTCTGTCCACCTGCCGCATGATGGCGGGGAGCGTGAGGTCGCGGAGAAAGGCGCCGACGGCTCCCGGCGCCTTGCCGCTTCCGTTGCGTTTGCCGTGCGCCACGATCCGTTCCACCCTGGCCCGCCGCAGTCTCTCGAAGGCGGCGAACGCCTCAGGGGTGGCGGGGATGTCACGCAGGCACTTGGCCAGCACCACCGCGTCCTCGATCGCCATGGACGCCCCCTGGCCCGACGAGGGTGAGGCCGCGTGCGCGGCGTCACCCAGGATCACCATGCGTTCGTTGAACCACTTCGGCACGGTCGGGAGATCGTAGGTGTTCCAGCCGGCCGGAATGTCGTCCGTCGCGCCGATGATGTCGAGCATCGGCCCGGTGTCGTCCCTGAACAACTCCATCAGCATGGCGCGCCAGCGCTCGGGGGTGAGCGCCGCGAGTTCCTCGGCGGTGGGCTCGACAGGACTCGGAGGGTTGGCGAACCACCACACCTGCCCGTCCGGGTGGGGAAGGTAGCCGAAGAAGGCACGCCTGCCGAAGATGAAGTGGTTCGTTCCCGGTTCGCCCGGCACCTCGACGCCGTCCGCGAAGCCGCCCGTGTTCAGCAGTCCGACGTGCCGGGCGCGAGGTGCGCCGGGGTCGATGACGGTGCGGGTGCGCGAGCGGAGGCCGTCGGCGCCGACGAGCAGGTCGCCCTCGGCCGTGCCTCCGTCGGCGAAGACCGCCCGTACCCCGTCCGCGGTGACCGAGGCGTCGGTGAGGCGCTTGCCGTAGTGGATCCGCACGCCGCGCCGTACGGCCTCGTCGCGCAGCGCCAGGTAGAGGTCGGCGCGCCTCAGCGTCCGGCTGGGCTGCCGGGTGGAGGCGAGCGGCCTGCCTCGGCCGTTGAGCATCAGCATCCGCGAGGAGTCCATGCCCAGGTCGCGGACGAGGTCGTGCAGGTCGAGGAGGCGCAGGGCCTCGATCCCGTTGACCGCGAGTGTGAGGAAGACGCCCACGCCTTCCGATCCGCGGTCGTAGGCCTCGAAGACCTCGGAGTCCACCCCGGCACGCCGCAGGGCCATCGCCGTCACCGGCCCCGCGATGCCCCCGCCGATGATCAATGCTTTCTTAGTCATAAAATGACTATACATAGAATAACTATTGGATGGCGACCCCTACGATGTTCGCCATGTCTACGAGGCGATCTCCCCTGGCCATGGCGTTGCTCTCCCTGGTCGTCGAGGCGCCGATGCACGCGTACCAGATGCAGCGTCTGATCAGGGAGCGGCGCAAGGACGACGTGGTCAACGTGGCGCAGCGCAACAGCGTGTACCAGACCATCGACCGGCTGTTGCGCGACGGGCTCATCGCGGTCCGCGAGACCTCGCGCGAGGAGAACCGCCCGGAGCGGACCGTCTACGAGCCCACCGACGCGGGCCGCGACACGCTGCGGCGGTGGATGCGGACGATGCTCTCCGAGCGGGCCCGAGAGTTTCCCGAGTTTCCCGCCGCGCTCGCCTTCATGCTCGTGCTGCCGCCCGAGGAGGTCCGCGCCGCGCTCGAGGAGCGCCTGACCTCTCTGCGGGCGCGGCTGTCGGAGCTGGAGGCGGACCTGGCCGAGGGGGGGAGGTTCCTGCCCCGTGTCTTCCTGGTGGAGTCCGAGTATCAGCGGGTCGTGCTCGGGGCCGAACTCGACTATGTCCGCGGCCTCGTCGCCGACCTGCGCGCGGGCCTGCTCGACTGGGACTATCGCATGTAGTGCCGGAACCGGCGGGCATGCGGCCTCTTCGGCGCCTCTGCCGGAAAACACGTGCCCGTGGCCGGGGGAGTCTGCCCGGGTCCTTGCCGACGCCGTTCTCCTGGCCACATGTGGCCATCTCATTGCCGCCGGAAAAATGTGGTGGAAGTGTCGTGATTCCTCCGAAAAGTAACCGGGAGATCACCATGAGTCAATCCACGCACCTGACCCCCAAGCAGGCGCGGATGGCGGCCGTGCAGGCGGCGATCGGCAAGACGAAGATGAGCACGGCCAAGCTGTGGAACCCCTGGCCGCAGCTGCTGGACGACGACGTCGTCATCAAGAAGCTGGAGGTCTCGGCCGGTGGTGGGAACGTTCCAGAAATCATTCCCGACGGCCAGCAGTTCTCCGACCTCAAGCCCGTGCGCCTGCCGGCGATCGGCAGGGAGGCGGGACTCGGCGGGCCGGTGACCCAGTCCACGTTCGCCGAGGCGCGCGAGAAGATCAAGAGCAAGTACGTCGCGACCGGGCGGGCCAACTACCGCGGACTCGCCAGTGCCAACTGCACGCTCTTCGCCTGCTGCGTCATCGGGATGCTCGCGGACCAGCCCAAGCTGCTCGGCTCGGGCGTCAAGGTAGAGCTGGTCAACTTCCGCGACACCACAGGGGGCGCCGGCCACGCCTACGTCGTCGTGGGACGCGGTGAGGGCGATGTGGGCGACATCAAGTCCTACGGGTCCGACTGCTTCTTCGTCGACCAGTGGTACGCCCGCCACAAGAGCGGCACGCCGGGCGTCCAGGGAGTGAAGGACGCCGTTCCCGGTGAGTCTCCCAACCCCTTCTGGGACCTCGATTTCTACGCCTTCATGAGCGACGAGACCTCCCCGGTCGTGAAGCTCACCTTCACCAGCGACGAACTGCCCAAGCTCGGACTCTGACCCCCCGGGCGCGTCCCGCCGTCCCCGTCACCGATCGGGGCCGGCGGGCGCGGCCGTCACGTTCCTCGCCGGCCCGCCCGGCAGACGCCGGGTCCCGCCGGTCACCGGCGGGACCCAGGAGGCGCGGGGTCAGCCCTTGTAGTTGAACACCTGGCGCAGTGTGTGCTGGACCGTGACCAGATCCTCCTGGTCCGCCATCACCTGGTCGATCGGCTTGTACGCCTGTGGGTGCTCGTCCACCAGGGCGGCGGCGCGGTCCGCGTTCCAGGTGCGGCCGCGCATCGCCTCGGTGAGTGAGGCGGCCGTCAGCTCACGCTTCGCCCGGCTGCGCGACATCCTGCGGCCGGCTCCGTGTGAGCAGGAGTTGTAGGACATCGGGTTGCCGAGCCCGCGCACGATGTACGAGCGCGTCCCCATGGAGCCCGGGATCACGCCCTCGTCGCCCGTGTCGGCCTTGATGGCCCCCTTACGGGTGATCCACAGGTCCTTGCCCTCGTGTGTCTCCCGCTGTGTGAAGTTGTGATGGCAGTTGATCGTCCGAAGCCGCCGCCCCTTGCCGACGACCCGGAACAGGGCGTCGCCCAGCACCTTGTCCATCCGGGCACGCGAGGCCATGGCGTAGCGCTGGGACCACAGCATGTCCTCGATGTAGGCGGTGAACTCCGGTGTGTTCTGCACCAGGTAGGCCAGGTCGGGATCCTCCAGGCCGATCGCCTGCTTCCTCATCAGCTTCTTGGCGTCGACGATGTGCTTGGTCGCGAGCAGGTTGCCGATGCCGCGCGAGCCCGAGTGCAGCACCGTCCAGACCCGGTCACGTTCGTCGAGGCAGACCTCGACGAAGTGGTTACCGGAGCCGAGGGTGCCGAACTGCAGGGACACCTTCTTCTCCTGCTGGGAGGTGAGGTCGGTGTGCGGGCGGCCGAGGTCGCCGAGCGCGCGGTCCATGGACGGGTCGTCGTGGCCCTTGCCGACGCCGGCGGGAATCCGCCTCTCCACCAGCGGCATCAGCGCGTCGAGGGTGTCGGGGAGGTCGGCGGCGGTGAGCGTGGTCTCGGTCGCGACCATGCCGCAGCCGATGTCGACGCCGACGGCGGCCGGGATGATCGCTCCTTCGGTGGGGATCACCGATCCGACCGTCGCGCCGATGCCGACGTGCGCGTCGGGCATGAGGGCGACGTGTCCGGAGACGATCGGCAGACGGGCGGCGCGCGCAGCCTGCATGATCGTACCTTCGTCGATCTCGCTGGCCCACGACACCAGGTTCGGTGCGGGCTGGTTCGGCATCATGATCTCCTTGGTTGCGAGATCCAGTTTGCCCACGTTCCTCATGAGATCCCACCCATTTTATCGGGCGCCGTAAGTCATGATCGTGCGGCATGTCAGGAATCAACCGTCATATGGTGATGTTGGAACAACGAGGCCCGTTGGGGCCGGAAGAGAGGGCGGCCTTAAGCTGGTCCCCTGTTCCGGCAGGTGAGCGACTGATGAGAGGTGGCGTCCGGTGTTGCAGGATTCTTTCGGACGCGTGGCGACCGATCTGCGGGTGTCCCTCACCGACCGATGCAACCTGCGCTGCTCCTACTGCATGCCACCCGAGGGCCTCGAATGGCTGCAGAAACCCGACCTGCTGACCGCCGACGAGATCGTCAGGCTGGTCACCATCGGGGTGGAGCGACTCGGCATCACCGAGGTCCGCTACACCGGTGGCGAGCCGCTGCTCCGCCGCGAGCTGGTCGACATCGTGGCCCGCACCACCGCACTCGACCCCGCCCCGCAGGTCTCGCTCACCACCAACGGGATCGGGCTGAGCCGGCTGGCCGCCTCCCTGGCCGGCGCGGGTCTGCACCGGGTCAACGTCTCCCTCGACACCCTCGACCGCGAGACCTTCAAGAGGCTCGCCCACCGCGACCGCCTGTCCGACGTCCTCGAAGGGCTGGAGGCGGCCGACGCCGCCGGGCTGCGACCGGTCAAGGTGAACGCGGTGCTGATGCGCGGGATCAACGACCACGAGGCCGTGCCGCTGCTGCGTTACTGCCTGGAGCGGGGCTACGAGCTCCGGTTCATCGAGCAGATGCCGCTCGACGCCCAGCACGGCTGGCGCAGGGAGAACATGATCACGGCTGATGAGATCCTCGCCACGCTCAAGGCCGATGTCGCCCTCACCGACGCCGACTCGGCGGAGCGCGGCAGCGCCCCGGCCGAGCTGTTCCTCGTCGAGGGCGGCCCGGCCAGGGTAGGGGTGATCGGCTCGGTCACCCGTCCGTTCTGCGGTGCGTGCGACCGGGTACGGCTCACCGCCGACGGTCAGATCCGCAACTGCCTGTTCGCCACCGACGAGTCCGACCTGAGGGCCGCGATGCGCGCGGGTGCCGGTGACGACGAGATCGCCGAGCGCTGGCGATCCGCGGTCCGGATCAAGAAGGCCGGTCACGGCATCGACGATCCGACCTTCCTGCAGCCGTCCCGCCCGATGTCCGCCATCGGCGGCTGAGGTCCCCGCCACAGAAGACCCGGAGGTGTCCGATGACCGCCCGTCACGACGCCTGCATCCTGGCGGGCGGTCTCGCGCGAAGGCTCGGCGGCCGGGACAAGCCGGGCCTGCGCGTCTCCGGCCGCCCGCTGGTCGAGTCGGTGGCCGCCGCCGTGCCCGGCGCGGGACGGCTGATCGTCGTCGGGCCACCTCGCCCCGGACTGCCACACGCGATCTTCCGGCGTGAGGACCCGCCCGGTGGTGGCCCGGTCCCGGCGCTGCGAGCGGGCCTGGCCGAGGTGAACGCGCCATGGGTGGTGCTGCTCGCCGCCGATCTTCCGTTCCTGACCGGTGAGCACGTGCGGATGCTGCTGGACGCCGCAGGGGCGGGTGCCGCGGGGACGAGCGGGCCGGGGGCCGTGCTCATCGACGACGGCGGGCGCGAGCAGTGGCTCGCCGGGGTGTGGCACACGCGGAGCCTGGCGCGGGCGCTCGACCGCTACGAGGGGCGGTCGTTGCACGGGCTGCTCGCCCCGCTCCGCCCGGTCACGGTTCACCTCACCGGGCAGCCATGGTTCGATTGCGACACCATGGACGATCTACAGCGGGCCCGGACGGCGGAGCCGGGCCCCGGCGGAGCCGCGGATTCCGGTGACGGCCGCGAGAGCGACGACGGCATGGGACGGACGCGACCGCGGACGAGGAGCGAGAGTTGAACGTGCTGAAGGAATGGACCGCGCTGGTCTGCCAGGAGCTGGGCATCGACCCCGCGACGGTGGACCGCGACGAGGTGCTGGATCTGACCAGGGAGGTCGCCCACGGGGTGGCCCGGCCGGCCGCGCCGCTCACGGCCTATCTGCTCGGGGTGGCCCAGGGGGCGGGTACGGCGCCGCCGGACGTCGTGGAGAGACTGACCGCGCTGGCGCGCAGCTGGGAGCAGGCGACAACGGAGACACTGGGTGACAAATAGCGCCAAAGAAAAGGCGCTTCGTTGTTAAAGTCTGAGAAAAGGGCGACGCCGGGTGGTTACGGGGGCAAACCACCCGGCGTCGCTTCATCGGCGTTCCGACGGGGGCCCGGAACGCCGGCAACAGTGCCCCGACGGGGGACCAGGGCACTTGGCTAAAGCGTACACCTACTACCCTTGGAGTGCGTCAAGACTTAGTCACGACCCGATCTCGCGTCGGTGGCGTGGAATCTGGTTTTGTCCGGAATCTTCCACGTCAGGGGCATGCGGGACCCCGCGCGGCGGCCCATTGGCCCCGATCACGGCAACGTATGGTAAAAAGATCGCCCCGGCGAAGAGCAGCAGCCGGACGGGCATCGGGGCGGGCACCGTGAAGGCGAGGACCAG
Organism: Streptosporangium sp. NPDC000095; assembly: GCF_042899335.1. Taxonomy (NCBI): domain Bacteria; kingdom Bacillati; phylum Actinomycetota; class Actinomycetes; order Streptosporangiales; family Streptosporangiaceae; genus Streptosporangium; species Streptosporangium sp. NPDC000095. The sequence continues at coordinate 189,226 of NZ_JBIAZS010000009.1, read as the reverse complement.
GCAGATCAGCCGGATCCCCATCTTGATGAAGTAACTCTTCTCGCGCCTGCCGATGTCGGCGCTCAACGAGGGTTGGGCGTCCGTCACCTGATGAACCACCGGACGTCTGCGCCATCCCTTCACGATTCCCAATCTAGGCCTCATATCGGCTGGGTGCGAACGGTCATGTAACCATGGCTTTCCGGGAAGAAGCAGAGGATGACAGATCGAACGTACCGGGTGACCGAGATAGTCGGCACTTCGGGGGAGAGCATCGAGGCCGCCGTACGCAATGGGGTCCGCCGGGCCTCCCGGACCCTGCGCCACCTCGACTGGTTCGAGGTGACCGAGATCAGGGGGCACATCGAGGAGGGGGAGATCGCCCACTTCCAGGTCGGCATGAAGATCGGGTTCCGCCTGGAGGACGACTGAGCCTGTACGGCGGCTGCCGAGCGACGCAGACTGCGTGATTGACCTCTTCTCCTCCCTGGAGGGAGGGGATTCCCCACGGTCACCCGTGAGGGTTCCTGTTTCGCCGCCGGTTGCCCGCGAGGAGGATTCCCCTTTGAGGTCTTACACCGGCTCCACAGGCGTTTTACCTCTCCGCCAGCCCGGCGGCGAGGATGTTCTTCGCGGCGTTGACGTCCCGGTCATGGACCGCGCCGCAGGCGCACACCCAATCGCGGACGCCCAGCGGCATGGACCGCTGGAGGGCGCCGCACGCCGAACACAGCTTGGACGAGGGGAAGAACCGGTCCACGACCAGCAACTCCCGCCCATACCAGGCCGCTTTGTACTCCAGCATCGAGCGCATCTGGCGCCAGGAGGCGTCGGAGACGGCGCGAGCCAGGCTGTGGTTTTTCACCATGTTGCGCACGGTGAGGTCTTCGATCACGACCGTTTGGTTCTCACGGACGAGACGAGTGGTGACCTTGTGCAGATGATCACGGCGACGGTCGGCGATGCGGGCATACACGCGGGCGAGGGCGAGTTTCGCCTTGGCCCGGTTCGCCGACCCCTTCTCCTTGCGGGAGAGGTTCCGCTGGGCCTTGGCGAGTTTGCGCCGGTCGGCCCGCTCATACTTGGGGTTGACGATCTTCTCTCCAGTCGACAGCGTCGCCAACGCCGTAATACCCGCGTCCACCCCGACCGCATTGGTCGTCGGGTCAAGCGGCCGGACGGTGTCTTCGCACAGGATGGAGACGAACCAGCGGCCCGCCGCGTCCTTCGACACCGTCACCGTGGACGGCTCGGCCCCTTCAGGCAGTGGACGCGACCACACGACGTTCAGCGGGTCGTTCGTCTTCGCGAGGGTGAGCTGCCCGTTCTGCCATCGGAAGGCGCTGCGGGTGTACTCGGCGCTGAGGCGGGACTTCTTGCGGGACTTGAACGCCGGATACTTCGCCCGTTTGGCGAAGAAGTTCGTGAACGCCGCCTGAAGGTGGCGCAATGCCTGCTGAAGCGGCACCGAGGAGACCTCGTTCAAAAACGCGAGGTCGTCGGTCTTCTTCCACAGCGTGAGCGCTGCCGACGACTCCACATAGGAGACGCGACGGCCTTCCAGCATGTAGGCGCGGGTGCGTTCTTCGAGGGCCTTGTTGTAGACCAGGCGCACGCAGCCGAACGTCCGGGCAAGCTCTTCGGCCTGCTCAGGGGTCGGGTGGAAGCGGAACTTGAACGCCCGCTTCACGATCTGCGCCACGTCTCACACTCTAAAGCAAGATCAGCTAAGAGTGGACGCGTATTCGATTCCGGGTCCGTGCGGCATCGTGCCGGGTTTCCTCTCCGGCCTGGAGGCCGGAGTATCCACGCGGGAGGTATTCGATGAAGGAGACTCGGGCCGCGCGGGCGGGAAGGCCGCCCGGCCCGGCGGGAACGGCGGTACGTGCCGCGCTGGCCGTCGCGCTGATCCTCCCGACCGGCTGCGCCGTCCCGGAGGGCGGTGTGCCCGCTGCCACCGGGGCCGTCTCGCCGACCACCTCCGTTACCGGCGCACCACCGGTCCCGTCCACCACCGGTGCCGGGCCGCGGACCGAGGCGGAAGGGGAACCGCTGCTGCGCCAGAGCGCCACCGACGTCGCGCGGACGATAGACAGCCTCCGCAGGATCGACGATCTACCGCTGTACGAGATGACCTTCCACGGCTCGTACGACCGCGAGGCCCTCCTCGGGGAGAAGGAGCTGGCGGGACGCGCCGACGGCTGGGCCTGCTCGCTGTTCGCCCTCGGTGGCGACCGGCCGCTGTTCGGCAGAAACTTCGACTGGGACCCCAACCCGGCGCTGATCGTGCACGCCGACCCGCCCGACGGCTACGCCTCGGTCTCCGTCGTCGACCTGTTCCATCTGATCGGAGGCTCCACCCCGCCGGACCTGTCCGCCGCGCCCGCCCGCCGCAGGATGGCCCACGCGGTGCTCGCCCCCTTCGATGGGGTGAACGAGAAGGGCCTGGCCATCGGCATGGCCACGTCGCCCGAGGGCGGGCTGCCCCCGGCTTCTCCCGACCGCCCCGACGTCGGCAGCGTGCGCGTTATCAGGATCATGCTCGACAAGGCGGCGACCGTGGACGAGGCGTTGGCGATCATGCGCCGTTACGACGTCGACTTCACGATCGGGCCGCAGGTCCACTACCTCATCGCCGACGCGGCGGGCAGATCGGCCGTCGTGGAGTACGCCGGGGGCAGGCTCAACGTGATCGACGACCGTATGCTCACCAACTTCGGCATGACCGGCACCTCCACCGCCCAACGCCGGGCCGACCCCCGCTACCGCGCGCTCGCCGAGGGACTGCCCGCCGCCCGCGACTGGCGCGACGCGATGGGCCTGCTTCGGAAGGTGGCCCAGGCCCACACCCGCTGGTCGGTCGTCTACGACCTCACCGACGCCACCGCCCGCGTGGTGGCGGGCCGGCGTTGGGACACGGTGCACACCGTCCCGCTCGTCCAGCGCTGAACGGCCCGCCCGGTACGGGAAGGTGCGGGGAGGGGGAGCCGGACCTAGCTGGCCTGGCTCACCGTCGACATGTTGAAGTCGGGCACCCGGATCGGAGGCATGATCGCGCGGTTGAAGTAGTCGCTCCACTCGCGCGGCAGGGTCTGCTCGGAGGCGCCGATCTCGCTGAGGCGGCGGAGCAGGTCCACCGGGCTCTCGTTGAAGCGGAAGTTGTTCACCTCGCCCACGACCTCGCCGTTCTCCACCAGGTAGACGCCGTCGCGGGTCAGGCCGGTCAGCAGCAGCGTCTGCGGGTCGACCTCGCGGATGTACCACAGGCAGGTGAGCAGCAGGCCGCGCTCGGTGGAGGCGATCATCTCCTCCAGAGACCGCCCGCCCTCGGGTCCCCGCATGATCAGGTTGTCGACGGCCGGGGTCACCGGCAGACCGGTCAGCTCGGCCGAGTGCCGGGTCTGCAGCAGGTTGGCCAGCCTGCCACCGGAGATCCAGTCGGTGGCGGCGAGCGGCAGCCCGTTGTCGAACACCGAGTTCTCCCGGCCGGAGGCGTGCGCCACCACGAACGGCGAGCACTCGACGCCCGGCGCCGACGGGTCGCTGTACAGGCGGATCGGCGACTCGGAGAGGACGTCGCCGACGCGGGTGCCGCCACCGGCCCTGGAGAAGACCGTACGGCCCTCCATCGCGTCGCGCGCTCCGGCCGTCCAGTACAGGTAGGTCATCAGGTCGGCGACGGCCGTCGGAGGCAGCAGCGTCTCGTACCGGCCCGCGGGCAACTCGACGCGGTTCTTCGCCCACTCCAGGCGCTGGGCGAGCGAGGCGTCCAGGGCCGCCACGTCGACGTCGGAGAAATCGCGGGTGGACACGCCGGTCCACGCCGAGCGCCGCATGTCGGAGGACTTGGCGTTGAGCTCCAGGCGGCCGGTGGGCTGGGTGTGCCGCAGCCGGGCGCCGGTCGAGGTGCCCACGAAGGTCGTCGTGACGGTGTGTTCGGCGAACCCGTACAGCCTGCGCCCGCCCGCCTCGGCCGTGGCGAAGGCCTCGCCCAGGGCGGGGGCGAAGGCGCCGAACACCCCGATCGAGGTCGGCTCGGCGGGGGCGTCCCAGTCGGCGGAGCGGGTGCCCTCCAGCAGCGGCCGGGCGTCCTCGGACGGCCGGGCGTCCTCCGCGGCGTGGTCGGCGGCGGCCACGACCTCGTCGAGCCCGTCGGGGCGGACCGCCGCCCGCGACACCACGCCCACACCGCGGCCCACGATGGAGATCACGGTCAGCTGTGAGGAACGGGACACACCGTTGGTGGTGAGGGTGTTGCCCGCGAAGCGCAGGTTGGCACTCGACCCCTCCTCCACGATCACGACGTTGTCGTCTGCCGTGGAGAGCTCAAGAACCCTCTCGATCATCTCCTGGGGAGTCATTCCGCTCCTCTCCTGCCGGACCGCACGGCCGACACCGTCTTCCGTCCGCTCGCCGCGCGTGCTCAACTGCCACTCTCCTGGACGGTGTTGAGGACGCGTACGCCGCGGAAGAGCGCCGACGGGCAACCGTGGCTGACCGGGGCGACCTGGCCAGGCTGCCCCTTGCCGCAGTTGAACGCCCCGCCCAGCACATACGTCTGCGGCCCGCCGACCGCCGCCATCGAGCGCCAGAAGTCGGTCGTCGTCGCCTGGTAGGCGACGTCGCGCAGCTGCCCGGCGAGCCTGCCGTTCTCGATCAGATAGAACCGCTCACCGGTGAACTGGAAGTTGTAGCGCTGCATGTCGATGGACCAGCTCTTGTCGCCCACCACGTAGATGCCCCGGTCGACGCCGGAGATCAGCTCCTCGGTGGTGGGGCCGTCGGGCGCCGGGCGCAGCGACACGTTGGCCATCCGCTGGATCGGGGTGTGGCCGGGGGAGGCGGCGAAGGCACAGCCGTTGGAAGCGCCCAGCCCTTTCAGCAGCGCCATCCTCCGGTCGAGCTGGTAGCCGACCAGGATGCCGTCGGAGACGATGTCGAACTCCCTGGTCGCCACCCCCTCGTCGTCGTAGCCGATCGTGGACAGGCCGTGCTCGACGGTGCGGTCACCGGTCACGTTCATCAGCTGCGAGCCGTACACCAGCGTGCCGAGCTGATCGAAGGTGGCGAAACTCGTCCCCGCGTACGCCGCCTCGTAGCCGAGGGCGCGGTCGAGCTCGGTGGCGTGCCCGACCGACTCGTGGATCGTCAGCCACAGGTTCGACGGGTCGATCACCAGGTCGTACGGTCCCGCCTCGACGGAGGGCGCCCGAAGCTTCTCCTCCAGCAACTCGGGGATGCGCGCCAGCTCCTTGGGGAAGTCCCAGCCGGTGCCGGTGAGGTATTCGTACCCCCGGCCGACGGGCGGGGCGAGCGTCCGCATCGAGTCGAAGCGGCCGTCCAGCACCCGCGTCGCCCTCAGCTGGGGATGGACGCGCACCCGCTGCTGCGTCGTGGAGGTCCCGGCCGTGTCGGCGTAGAACTTCTGCTCCTTGACCTGTGTCAGCGACGCCTGGACGTGGTCCACCCCGGGATCTCGCAGCAGGGCGCCCGACCAGTCGGCGAGCAGCGCCGCCTTGTCGCGCATCGGCACCTCGAACGGGTCGACCTGGTAGGAGGAGACCCAGGTGACGTCGGAGTGGACCGCCTCCGGCGCCAGCTCGACGGGCTCGCGGTTGACCGCCGCCGAGACGACCGCCACCTCCACCGCCTGCTCGGCGACCCTGACGGCCGCCTCGGGGCTGAGCTCGATGCCTCCGGCGAAGCCCCAGGTGCCGTCCTTGACGACCCGTACGGCGTAGCCGAGGGTGTCGGCGTCGATGGAGCCTTCCAGCGCCGCGTCGGAGAGGCGCAGGGTCTCCCCGCGGACGCGCTCCAGCCGGAAGTCGGCGTGCTCGGCGCCCAGGTCCCGGGCGCGCTGCAGGGCCGCGTCCGCGAGCCGGCGCAGAGGCAGGGCGAGGAAGTCGGAGTCGATCTGGCGCATGTCAACGATCCTAACCCTGTGATCTTGTCCTTCCCGGACAAGAGGGTTACCCTCCGGTAGCCGATACCGTCTGACCATGGCTCGATCTGTTCTCGTAACCGGCGGCAATCGCGGCATCGGCCTCGCGATCGCCCGCGAACTCGCTCAGGCAGGCGACGACGTCGCCGTGACCTACCGTTCCGGACAGCCTCCCGAGGGCCTCTTCGGCGTACGCTGCGACGTGACCAGCACGGCCGACGTGGACGCCGCCTTCGCGAAGGTCGAGGCCGAGTACGGTCCGGTCGAGGTGCTCGTCGCCAACGCGGGCATCACCAGGGACACGCTGCTGCCGATGATGAAGGAGGAGACCTTCACCGACGTCATCGACGCCAACCTGACCGGTTCCTACCGGGTCGCCAAGCGCGCCACCCGCGGCATGCTGCGGCTCAAGCGCGGGCGCATCGTGCTGATCTCCTCGGTGGTCGCCATGCTGGGCTCGGCGGGGCAGAGCAACTACGCCGCCTCCAAGGCCGGCATGATCGGCTTCGCCCGGTCGGCCGCCAGGGAGCTGGGCTCGCGCAACATCACCGTCAACGTGGTCGCCCCCGGCTTCGTGGAGACCGACATGACGGCCGAGCTGGACGAGGCGTACCAGGAGCAGATCCGTAAGAACATTCCCCTGGGCCGCTACGCCGCCCCGGAGGAGATAGCGCGCGTGGTCAGGTTCCTGGCCGGCGAGGACGCCGCCTACATCACGGGGGCCGTCATCCCCGTTGACGGCGGCCTTGGAATGGGGCACTGACGTGGGAATTCTCGAAGGCAAACGGCTTCTCGTCACCGGGGTGCTCACCGACGCCTCCATCGCCTTCTCGGTGGCCAAGCTGGCCCAGGAGGAGGGCGCGCAGATCGTGCTCACCGGGTTCGGCCGGCTCAGCCTGGTCGAGCGGATCGCGAGGCGACTGCCGGAGCCGCCTCCGGTGCTGGAGCTCGACGTCACCAACCCCGAGCACCTCGACTCCCTGGCGGAGCGGGTCGGCGAGCATCTCGGCGGCCTGGACGGGGTGGTGCACGCGATCGGCTTCGCGCCGCAGACCGCCCTGGGCGGCAACTTCCTGAACACCTCCTGGGAGGACGTGGCGACCGCGGTCCAGGTCTCCACGTACTCGTTCAAGTCGCTCGCGGTGGCCGCGCTCCCGCTCATGAAGGAGGGCGGCGCGATCGTCGGTCTCGACTTCGACGCCACCAAGGCATGGCCGGTGTACGACTGGATGGGCGTGGCCAAGGCCGGGCTTGAGTCCTGTTCCCGCTATCTGGCCCGCGATCTCGGCAAGCAGGGCATCCGGGTCAACCTCGTCGCCGCGGGCCCGATCAGGACCATGGCGGCCAAGAGCATCCCGGGCTTCGTCGAGTTCGAGGAGAGCTGGCCCGCCAAGGCCCCGATCGGCTGGGACATCAACGACCCGATCCCGGCGGCCAAGGCGTGTGTCGCCCTGCTGTCCGACTGGTTCCCCGCCACGACCGGTGAGATCGTCCACGTCGACGGCGGCGTCCACGCCATCGGAGGCTGAGTGCTTTCCGTCCCGGCGGTCGATGACCGGCCGGGGCGGTGCCGCCGTCGAGACGGCGGGGAACCGCTGCCCGGCCGCGTCCGGCTCCGTCGTGGCATGACGAGGTGAGCGGCGCGGGCCGGAACGCCGAGGGCGCCGAAGACGCCGAGAACTAGGCCACCCGCTGACGTCCCGGAGGGGCGGGCTCGAACGGTATCGACTCCCTGAACCTCCGCCTGCTGTACAGCAGGCGGACTGCGAGGATCGCCGCGACGAGCACCGCGGTGCTGAGCACGGTGCTCGCGGTGTCGGACGACCGGCTGGGCTTCACCGGCCGCTCGCCGGGCATCTGCCGCTGGAGTTTCTCCATCACCGGGGCGGGCCACAGCAGCTCCACCCTGGGCGCCTCGGCGTCGACCACGGGTGACGGCCTGGGAGCCATCGGCCCACCCACGTCGGTCGTGGGCCTGCCGACATCCGGGGAGAACGTCTCCGTCTTGGGGACCGCCCGGTCGGTCGGCGCGGGGACCGGGCTCTTGTGCGCGGGTGCGGCGTCCTCGTGCGGCGAAGGGCTCGCCGAAGTGGTCGGGGAGGGGGACGCCGAAGGGGTGGGGGTCGGTGACACCTTGGACGAGGCGTCCTGGTCGGGCTCCCCGGCAGAGGTGGTCGCCGACGTCTCCGCGCAGCCGGTGGAGGCCGCCGCGGACCGGCAGGCGTCGGTGCCCTGAGGCCGGGGCGTCCGTGCGTCACCGGAGGGCTCCTTCTTCTCCTGCGCGGTGGACGGCCTGTCCGGTGGGCTCTTGGACGCCGAGGCGGCCGGTGCCGGGGAGTTCGTCCCGGCGTCACTCCGGCCGGAGTCTCCGCGGGAGGACGGGGAGACGGCGTCCCCAACACGGCTTCCGAGGTCGTCGACACCTTTTTCCAGATCGTGGACGACGTCGCCCACACCGCCCTCGACCTTTTTCGTGACGCCGTCCACGACCCGGCAGACTCCGCCGGTCACGGGGCCGAGCGGCCCTGTGTGATCACAGTCGTCCACGCGCGGGACGGCGCTCGCCCGTGCGGCGCTCACGGGCGCGATCGCGGCCGCCGGGACCCCACCTCCCAGCGCCAGCGCCAGAACGCCTGCCGCCATCGCAGCTCGCACTCGTCTCCTTCACCCCGGGGCGGACATCGGCCATGGCGTCTCACCGACATCCGGGTGCCCCCGCCACCTGTTTGACAGTTTTGTAGGGAGGCCCGCTTTTTCCGCGGAAAGTTTCCATTCGGTATCGACTAGTGATACGCGAGACGAATTCTCGTTCGGTTCTCGCGGCGGACCGTCCTCGTCCCGGCCCTTCTCTCAGTCCGCGGACACGTCGTCGAGTGCCTCCCTGATCTCCACGGGCAGCGTCAGATCCTCGGCCTGGAGGACCCCGGACAGCTGCCCGTGGGTGCGGGCGCCGACGATGGCCGAGGACACCCCCGGCTGGTCGCGTACCCACGACAGGGCCACCGACAGCGGTGAGACGCCGAGCCCGTCGGCGGCGGTCGCCACCGACTCCACCACCCGCCGGCACCGCTCGTCGAGGTAGGGGGTGACGAAGTCGGCGAAGTGCGGGGTCGCGGCCCGGGAGTCGGCGGGGATGCCCGTACGGTACTTCCCGGTGAGGACTCCGCGCCCGAGAGGCGACCAGGCGAGCACCCCCGCGCCGACGTGCTCGGCGGCGGGGATCAGCTCGCGCTCGGCCTCCCTGGCCAGAAGTGAGTACTCGACCTGGGCGGCGACGATCGGCACCCTGCCGGGCACCGCCCGCTGCCCCACGGCCGCGGTCGCCAGCTGCCATCCCGCGTAGTCGCACACCCCGGCGTACGCGGCCCGCCCCGAGGACACGATGGCGTCCACGGCTGCCAGGGTCTCCTCCAGCGGGACGTCGGGATCGAAGGCGTGCAGCTGCCACAGGTCGACCTCGTTCACGCCCAGGCGGGTCAGGGAGGCGTCGATCGCGGCCACCAGGTGCTTCCTGGAGGCGTCGCGTGGCCTGCGCCCGGTCGGGGTGAGCACGGCCTTGGTGGACAGCACCAGCTCGGAACGCGGCACGGAGTCGCGCAGCAGCCGCCCGAGCAGCCGTTCGGCGTCGCCGCCCGTGTAGACGTCGGCGGTGTCGATGAGCGTGCCGCCGGCCTCGGCGAACGTGCGAAGCTGCGCCGCGGCCTCCTCGGCGCCGGTGTCGCGTCCCCACGTCATCGTCCCGAGTCCCAGGCGGGACACCGACAAGCCGCTCCGGCCCACATAGCGCTGCTCCATGATCCGGCCAGATTACCGCCCGGCCACTTAAAAGTAGTGGAGCGAGGACTGCAAGACTTGCCCGCGTGACGACCTTGTTGCTGGCCAGACACGGCCTTACCCACCTCACCGGCCCGGTCCTCGCGGGCTGGACCCCGGATGTCCACCTCAGCGACGCGGGACGGGCCCAGGCGGAGGCGCTCGCCGCGCGGCTCACCTCGCTGGAACTCGACGCGATCGTCTCCAGCCCGCTGGAACGCTGTCAGGAGACCGCGCAGGCGGTCGCCGAGGGGCGGCGGGAGGCGGAGGTGCTGACCGACGAGCGCTTCGGTGAGTGCCGCTACGGCGACTGGACGGGCCGCCCGATCGCCGAGCTCGCCAAGGATCCCCTCTGGCCGGTCGTGCAGGCCCACCCGAGCGCGGTGACGTTCCCCGGGGGAGAGTCCCTGGCCGCCGTCCAGCATCGCGCCGTGGCGGCCGTCAGGGAGTGGAACGAGCGCCTCGGCCCGAAGGCGGTCTATCTCGTCTGCAGCCACGGAGATGTGATCAAGGCCATCGTGGCCGACGCCATGGGGCTCCATCTGGACCAGTTCCAGCGGATAACCGCCGATCCGGCGTCGCTCACCGCCATTCGCTACACCCCCTTGCGTCCCTTCGTGCTCAGACTCAACGACCTGGGCGGAGATGTGACCGGATTACGCCTTCCGGAGGGTTCGGACGGTGCGGAGGGGGGAGAAAATCCCACCGGGAGCGATGCCGCAGTCGGCGGCGGATCCGGAACCACGTAGGGTCAGGCTATGCCGGTCTTCGACTACGATCCACCCGAGAGGTTCGTGGCCGGTGCCGTGGGGCAACCGGGTTCACGAGCCTTCTTCCTGCAGGCGCGAGGCCAGGGCAGGCTGACCACCGTGGCGCTGGAGAAGTTCCAGGTCGCGGCGCTGGCCGATCGTCTCGACGAGTTGCTCGACGAGGTGTTGCGGCGAGGTGAGGGCGGTGCCGCCGTCCCCTCCGTCGCCCCGGCCGCGTTGACGGACAACGCCCCCCTCGATGTGCCGATCAGCGAGGACTTCCGCGTCGGTGTCATGGCCCTGGCCTGGGACTCCGAGGCCGCCCAGGTGGTCATCGAGGCCAAGGAGGCCACCGCCGAGGATGAGGAGTTCGAGCCGTCCCCGCTCGTCGAGCCCACGGTGCTGCGCGTGCACATCAGTCCCGGCGCCGCGAGGGCCTTCACCAAGCGGGCCATGGCCCTCGTCGCCGCCGGTCGACCGCCCTGCCCGCTCTGCGCCCAACCTCTCGACGCCGAGGGGCATATCTGTGTGCGGCTCAACGGTTACCGGGGTAGTAGCGCTTCATCTGCTGGAGGAGGCGAATGAGTGCTGAGAGCGAGCCGACGCTGAGTGCGGCGCCGGCCGCGGGGCTGGACGACGAGACCGCGACGCGTCTGCTCCGTGACGGCCAACTGGATGTGGCGGGCCGCCTGGTCGAGGCAACCAACATGACGCTCTACTGTTCGGTCCGGCTCGGCGGGCTCGCGGCGGCCTGCGTGTACAAGCCGGTACGGGGCGAACGCCCCCTCTGGGACTTTCCCGACGGCACCCTGGCCGCCCGCGAGGTCGCCGCCTACGAGGTCTCCGCGGCGATCGGCTGGCGGATCGTGCCGCCCACCGTCTACCGCGACGGCCCCTTCGGCCCGGGAATGTGTCAGCTGTGGATCGACACCGACCCCGAGATCGACCTGATGGTGCTGATCCGCAGCCGCCAGCCCTCCCTGCGGCGGATGGCCGTCTTCGACGCGGTCGTCAACAACGCCGACCGGAAGGGAGGCCACCTGCTGCCGCTCGCCGACGGCCATGTCTACGGCGTCGATCACGGGGTCTCCTTCTCCGCTGAGGACAAGCTCCGCACCGTGCTCTGGCAGTGGCGCGGCAAGCCCTTGTCCCGCGAGGCGATGAACGCCCTGACCCGCCTTGAGGCCGACCTGGAGCAGGGCCGCCTCGGCCGCCGCCTCCGTGAGCTCCTCACCCTTCACGAGGTCGAGGCCACCTGGGCGCGGGTCCGCAGGCTCCTCGACACCGGCCTGCACCCCGTGCCCTCCAAGGACTGGCCCGCCATCCCCTGGCCGCCGATCTGAGAGGCCTTGTCGCCCTCGCGGGCGACGCCCGCGCCCTTGTCCTGTCGGCGGCCCTACCGCGGCCTTGCTGTGGGCTTTTCCTGTGGGCGCGTGACCCCGGTCCGAGCCCGCCTCCCGCGAGGGCGTAGCCTCCGGGCATGTGCACGGTTGTCGTCAGTATCGATCCGAGCGCCGAGATCCCCCTGATCGTGGTCGGGGTGCGCGACGAGTTCACCGCCCGCCCCTGGGTTCCCCCGGCCCGGCACTGGCCACAAAGCCGGCCCGGCCTGATCGGCGGGTGCGATCTCCTGGGAGGCGGCACCTGGCTGGCCGTCGACCCCGGGGCCCGGAGGGTCGGCGCCCTCCTCAACGGGCTCGGCCTGCTCGCTCCCGAGGAGACCCGCCGATCACGGGGCGACCTGGCTCTCCTGGCGGCCGCCGGAGACCGGCCGACGGAGGGCGAACTCGGGCACTATGACCCCTTCCACCTGCTACGCGCCGATCCCGGCGGGGCCCGGCTGTGGCACTGGGACGGGATCACCCTGAAGAGGGACGACCTTCCCCCGGGAACCCACATGATCGTCAACAGCGGATGGGAGCGCGGTGAGGAGAACGAGCGCGTGGCGTTCTTCCGCCCCCTGTTCGCCGGGGCGGGCCGCCCCTCGAAGCTCGACGGTCCATGGGATGAGTGGCGGGAACTCGCCACGGGAGCGGGCATCTCCTCCGAGGACCCTCGCACGATGATCGTCCATCACGAGCTGCCCGACGGACGGACCTTCGGCTCGGGGTCCGTCACCCTGCTGGCCCTGGCACCCGGCGGCGTGCGCTACGACTTCACCGCCGACCCTCGCGATCCCGGCGCCTTCCGCGAGATCCTCACGGAATGATCCGGTCGGCTTCCGGAGTTGAGGTGAGTGCCCCGTACACCCACCACCCCGCGCCAACCGGGGTGGTCTGTCTGCTGGATAGGCTGCATTTCATGAGATCGTGGTCTGAGCCGAAGGTTCCTCGGCTTCCCGGTGCCGGTGTCCCGCTGCGGCTGTTCGACACCGCCGCGCGAGAGGTCGGCCCCACAAAGCCGGGTCCCACGGCACGGATGTACGTCTGCGGCATCACGCCCTACGACGCCACCCATCTGGGCCACGCCAACACCTACCTCGCCTTCGACCTGGTCAATCGTGCCTGGCGCGACGCCGGTCATGAGGTGCACTACACCCAGAACGCCACAGACGTCGACGACCCCCTGCTCGAACGTGCGGGACGGACCGGCATCGACTGGCGTGACCTGGCCGAACGCGAGATCGAGCTGTTCCGGACCGACATGGAGGCGCTGCGCGTCCTCCCCCCGCGCGACTACGTCGCCGTGACCGAGGTGATCGACCAGGTCGCCGACCTGATCGTGTCGTTGCGTGACAAGGGCGCCACCTACGAGCTCGACGGCGACGTCTACTTCGACGTGGCCGCGGCCCCCAAGTTCGGCGCCGTCTCCGGTTACTCGGAGGAGCGCATGCTCGCCCTGTTCGGCGAGCGCGGGGGAGATCCGGACCGGCCGGGCAAGAAGCATCCGCTCGACTGGCTTCTCTGGCGCGCGGAGCGCCCGGGGGAGCCGTCCTGGCCCTCCCCCTTCGGCGTGGGCAGACCCGGCTGGCACATCGAGTGCACCGCGATCGCCCTGGCGAACCTGTCCAGTGGTTTCGACGTCGCGGGTGGCGGTTCCGACCTGATCTTCCCCCATCACGAGTGCGGCGCCCACGAGGGCCACGTGGCCTGCGGGGAGTGGCCGTTCGCGAGGGCGTACGTGCACGCGGGCATGGTCGCCCTGGACGGCGAGAAGATGTCCAAGTCGAAGGGCAATCTGATCTTCGTCTCCCGCCTGCGCCAGGAGACCGACCCGATGGCCATCCGGCTGGCCCTGCTGGCCCACCACTACCGTGCCGACTGGGAGTGGACCCCGGAGCAGCTGGCCTCGGCGGAGGTGCGGCTGGCGCGCTGGCGCTCGGCCGCGGGGCTGCAGACCGGCCCCGACGCCGACGTCGTGCTCGAAAGGGTACGCGCCCGGATCGCCGACGACCTGGACGCTCCCGGAGCCCTCGCGGCCGTCGACGACTGGGCCGAGCGGGCCCTGTCGGAGGGGGGCAGTGACCCGGACGCGCCGGTCCTGGTCAGGAAGACCGTGGACGCGCTGCTCGGGGTCGAACTCTAGGGGCCGGTGGTCGTCCGTGCCGGGCACTCCCGCTCCGGCCTAGGGGATGCCCGGTGACACGGGCATCTCCGGCACCAACGGGTCCCCGCGCTCGGAGGGCGGCCCAAGAGAGGTCCGGGCCCAAGAGACGACTGAGCCCGCACCGCGCGAGCGGTGCGGGCTCAGTCTGAAGCCTTTGAGGTCAAACCAGATCAGATGACCTGAACCTGGTCGGCCTGCGGGCCCTTCTGGCCCTGCGTGGTGACGAAGCTGACACGCTGGTTCTCCTCCAGGCTGCGGTAGCCGCCGGAGTTGATAGCCGAGTAGTGCACGAAGACATCGGCGGTGCCGTCATCCGGTGCGATGAATCCGAAGCCCTTTTCGGCATTGAACCACTTAACGGTGCCCTCAGACAAAACTACTTCTCCTCATTGGGAGCCTCACCGAACCACCAGGTCGGCGGCACGGGGCTGCGTTGCGGACCCTACCATGCACCCGCGGAAACCATCCGGAGAAACTGTGTAACGTCCGCTGTCGGCGGACTTCTCATAAGCACTTGAGATGATAAGGCTAAACTGAGAGCTACGACTGCAACCATGCGATCCTATCCGAGGTCGCAGTGATGCGCAAGTCACGAAATGGAGTCGAGGAAGCGCTCGCGATCCTCCTCGGGGAGGTGGTCGACGAAGAGGGTGCCCTCGAGGTGATCGGCCTCGTGCTGCAGGACGCGGGCGAGCATGCCCAGGGCGCGGACGGTGACGGGTTTGCCGAACATGTCACGGCCACGGGCGGTGACCATGTAGGAGCGTTCCAGCGGCCACCAGCGATCCGGCGCGGACAGGCAGGCCTCATCGGCCACGATCTTCCGATCGGACAGCTCAAGGCGCGGATTCACCAGATGGCCGGACTTGCCGTCCAGTTCGTAGACGACGACCCGCAAGGGGACGCCGATCTGCGGGGCGGCCAGTCCCGCGCGGCCCGTGCCGGCGCGCATCGTGGCCTGGAGTGACTTGACCAGGACGCGCAGCTCGCGGTCGAAGGTGGTCACCGGCTCGGACACCGTGCGGAGCACGGGATCGTCGAACAGTCGGATCGGCTGGACGGCCACGCGCACTCCCCGAAGCGGACGGACTGACGTCGAAGACGGTTCCCGCTGCCGCCCTGACTCAATCGTTACTCCGTCAGCCCTTCGTGTTTCCGGAATGTTGCGATGGTGCGACCTGTGCATTGCGTATTTCCATGGTTAGTTACACGTAACCGGCGCACCATCACAGATAGTAAATGTGCGTAATGCCGTCCTCTTAGATTTCGGGATCGAAGCCCCCGAAATCGCAGGAGGAACGAACGATGGCCAAGCCCTGGATCAGCGACTGGCGGCCCGACGACCCCGACTTCTGGCAAGGACAGGGCAGGAAGGTGGCCCGCAGGAACCTGGTCTTCTCCATCTTCGCCGAGCACCTCGGGTTCACGCTGTGGACCGTGTGGAGCATCGTGGCCGTGCAACTCGGCTCCTACGACTTCTCCACCGACCAGCTCTTCTGGATCGTCGCCCTGCCCAACCTGATCGGCTCCGCGCTGCGCATCCCGTACACCTTCGCCCCGGCCAGGTTCGGCGGCAGAAACTTCACCGTCGTCAGCGCCCTGCTCCTGCTCGTGCCCGCGGTGCTGCTCGCCGTCGCGGTCGGCAACCCCGCCACCCCCTACTGGGTGTTCCTGGTCATCGCGGCCACGGCGGGCCTGGGCGGCGGCAACTTCGCCTCCAGCATGGCCAACATCACCTACTTCTACCCCCAGGACAGGCAGGGCTCGGCGCTCGGGCTCAACGCGGCGGGCGGCAACATCGGGGTCAGCTCCGTGCAGCTCGTCATGCCCCTGGTGATCGGGGCGTTCGGCCTGGCCGCCGCGGGACTGTTCTGGGTCCCGTTCATCCTGGCCGCCGCGATCGGCGCCTACTTCTTCATGGACAACCTGACCTCCGCCAAGGCCAGTCCCGCGGACCAGCTGAAGGTCGCCGGCCGGGCCCAGACCTGGATCATGTCGGTCCTGTACATCGGCACCTTCGGTTCCTTCATCGGCTACTCCACCGCGTTCCCGCTGCTCATCAAGAGCCAGTTCCCCGAGCAGGCATCCCTGGTGGCGCTGGCCTTCATCGGCCCGCTGCTCGGCTCGCTGGTCCGCCCGATCGGGGGCTGGCTGTCGGACCGGCTCGGCGGGGCGCGGGTGACGCTTGTCAACTTCGCCGCGATGGCGGGCGCGGCGGCGCTGGTCTGGCAGGGCCTGTCCCAGCACGCCTTCGCGCTGTTCTTCTGCGCCTACATGCTCCTGGTCGCCACCACCGGCATCGGCAACGGCTCCACCTACCGGATGATCCCGGCGATCTTCCGGGCGAAGGCCGTGGCGGGTCTCGCGGCGGGTACCAAGGCCCACGAGGCCGCCGTGGCCGTCGGGAAGCGGGACGCCTCCGCCGCGATCGGGATCATCTCCGCGATCGGTGCCTTCGGTGGGTTCTTCATCAACCGTGGCTTCGGCAGCTCCATCGCCGCCACCGGGGGAGCGGGTGCCGCACTCGCCTCCTTCGCCGCCTTCTACCTGGTGTGCGCGGTCATCACCTGGGCCTGCTACCTGCGTACCGCAGGATCGGTGCCGAGCCTGGCGGCGGCGCGCGTGTGATCGCCGGCGTGACAGGTACCCGGTTTCGCTCACATCCGACACCGGTCCTGCCGACGGACAACTCACATCGGCCTCATCGCGTATGTGAACGCGGTTAGCGGCTTGTAGCACATCGGTAACAGGGGAGACCACGCCGTGAAACCACCTGAAAGCACCATCGGATCCATGCCGGTCTCACTTCCCCCCCAGACGCGTGTGAAGGCTGGGACGACGGCGTACCACCCCCACCGCGCTCCGCGGTACGGCAGAGACGCCGCGGCGGACGAGACCGTCACCGTCATCGCCTCACGTCAGGGCGCCCGCTCCTCGGGAGGGACGGCCGCGCCGCGGGCGGGGAAGAACGGCGCCACGACCGGCCCCGAGGGATCGGCGGACGACGGCGGAACGTACGGGAAGACGACAGCGGAGCGGACGGGAAAAGGAGCGCGGCCATGTCACGGCTTGTCGTGGTAGGACACGGACCCACATCGCACCGGCTGGTCGAGGCGCTGGTCGCCAAGGGCTTCGCGGGCGACATCACGGTGCTGGGGGAGGAGCCCCGGCCGGCGTACGACCGGGTGGCGCTCACCTCCTACCTGGCGGGCAGGAGCATCGAGGACCTCACCTATCCGACGCCGGAAGGGGTCGTGCTGCGGCTGTCGTCCAGGGTCGTGCGCATCGACAGGGAGGCGCGTGAGGTCACCACCGCCGACGGGCACCGAGAGCCGTACGACGTGCTGGTGCTGGCCACCGGTTCCAGCCCGTTCGTGCCGCCGGTGCCGGGCAGGGAGCTGGACGGCTGTTTCGTCTACCGCACGATCGACGACCTCGACGCGATCAGGCAGGCCGCCTCGGGCGCCACGAGCGGCGTCGTGATCGGCGGAGGGCTGCTGGGGCTGGAGGCCGCCGACGCGCTGCGGGGCCTGGGGCTGGCGACGCACGTCGTGGAGATGGGCGGCTGGCTCATGCCCCGGCAGGTCGACGAGGGCGGCGGCGCCGTCCTGCGCGGCCACGTGGAGGCGCTCGGCCTGAGCGTGCACACCGAGGCGGGGGCCAAGGAGATCGTCGCGGGCCCGGACGGGCGGGTCGCGGGCCTGGTTAAGCCGGACGGTGAGACCGTCGAGGCGCAGATCGTGGTCTTCTCCGCGGGCGTCAGGCCGCGCGACGAGCTGGCCAGGCAGGCGGGCCTGGAGGTCGGCGGACGCGGCGGGATCGCCGTGGACGACGGGATGCGCACCGGCGACCCGGCGATCTACGCGGTCGGCGAGTGCGCCCTGCACGAAGGGATGGTCTACGGGCTGGCGGGGCCCTGCTTCACGATGGCCGAGGTCGCCGCCGACCGCATCATGGGAGGCGAGGCGGTCTTCACCCGCGCCGACCTGTCGACCAAGCTCAAGCTGCTCGGTGTGGAGGTCGCCCAGTTCGGGGCGATGGAGGGCGCGCTGGACGTGACCTTCATGGACCCGGTGGGCGGGGTCTACCAGAAGTTGTTCGTCAGCGACGACGCCCGCACCCTGCTCGGCGGGATCTGCGTCGGCGACGCCACCCCGTACAACACCCTCAAGCCCTTCGTCGGCCGTGACCTGCCGGGTTCGCCGAGCGAGCTGCTGTTCACCGGCGGTCCGGCGAACATGGAGGTCCCCGACGACGCGCAGATCTGCTCGTGCAACAACGTCACCAAGGGGCAGGTGTGCGAGGCCATCGCCGAGCACGGTCTCACCGACGTCCCCGGCATCAAGGCGTGCACCCGCGCCGGCACCACCTGCGGCAGTTGCGTTCCGACGCTCAAGCAGATCCTCGTCTCCTCGGGCGTGGAGGTCTCCAAGGCACTGTGCGAGCACTTCGCGTACAGCAGGGCGGAGCTGTTCGACATCGTCCGGGTGCGTGGCATCACGACGTTCTCGTACCTCATCGCCGAGCACGGCACCGGGCGTGGCTGCGACGTGTGCAAGCCCGTCGTCGCCTCGATCCTCGCCTCGCTCGGCAACGGCCACATCCTCGACGGCGAGCAGGCCGCCCTGCAGGACACCAACGACCACTTCCTGGCCAACATCCAGCGCAACGGCACCTACTCGGTGGTGCCGCGCATCCCCGGCGGGGAGATCACCCCGGAGAGCCTCATCGTGATCGGCGAGGTGGCCCGCGACTTCGGTCTCTACACCAAGATCACCGGCGGGCAGCGGATCGACCTGTTCGGGGCACGAGTGGAGCAGCTCCCGCTGATCTGGAAGCGCCTGGTGGACGCGGGTTTCGAGTCCGGGCACGCGTACGGCAAGGCTTTGCGCACGGTGAAGTCCTGTGTCGGCTCGACCTGGTGCCGCTACGGGGTGCAGGACGCCGTGGGCATGGCCATCGCGCTGGAGCTGCGCTATCGGGGCCTGCGCTCACCGCACAAGCTGAAGTCGGCCGTCTCCGGCTGCGCCCGCGAGTGCGCCGAGGCCCGGGGCAAGGACTTCGGCGTCATCGCCACCGAGAAGGGCTGGAACCTCTACGTGGGCGGCAACGGCGGTTTCACCCCGCGCCACGCCGACCTGTTCGCCTCCGACCTGAGCACCGAGGAACTGGTCCGCGTCATCGACCGGTTCCTGATGTTCTACATCCGCACCGCCGACCGCCTGCAGCGCACCTCCGCCTGGCTGGAGGCTCAGGGCCTGGCCTACGTCAAGGAGGTCGTCCTGGACGACTCCCTCGGGATCTGCGCCGACCTGGAGGCCCAGATGGAGCGGCACGTGGCCGGTTACGCCGACGAGTGGCGTGCCACGATCGAGGACCCGGAGAAGCTGCGGCGGTTCGTCTCCTTCGTCAACGCCCCCGGGACCCCGGACCCGTCCATCGCCTTCGAGACCGAGCGCGACCAGGTGAAACCGGTCCTGATCCCGCTGGAGGTCGTCCGTTCCTGAGCGGTCCCGGACCGTTCTGAGCCATGCCCGCCCGTACCGTCACCGTCGCACCCCGAGGACCCGAGGAGAGGAGACCTTCACCGATGACAGCACTGAGAGAAGACCTGGAGACGACCCGCTGGACCCCGGTCTGCTCCTACACCGACCTGCTGCCCGAGCGCGGAGCGTGCGCGCTCGTCGGCGACAGGCAGATCGCGCTGTTCCGCGCCTTCGACGGCTCCCTGTTCGCGATCGGCAACCTCGATCCGTTCAGCGGCGCCCACGTCCTGTCCCGCGGGATCGTGGGCACCAGGGCCGGAGAGCCCGTGGTGGCCTCCCCCATGCACAAGCAGGTGTTCTCCCTCGTGACGGGGGTGTGCCTGGACGATCCCGCGGTGGCCGTGCCGACCTATCCGATCCGCGTCACCGGCGCGACGGTGGAGGTGGGCTCCGCGTGAGCGGGGGCGGGCGCGGAGCGGGCAGCGTGGAGTCGTGGACGGCCGGATACCGAGGAAACATCGAGCGAGGAGTGGTGAACGACAGATGAGCATGGCCGTTCTGGACAGTCCCATCGGCTCTCCCGAGACCGCGCCCGACGCGCTGGCCGGGTTCACGATCGGGGTCACCGCCACCCGGCGGCGCGAGGAGTTCTGCGCACTGCTGGAACGCAGGGGCGCCAGGGTGGTGCGCGCCCCGGCGATTCGGCTGGTTCCCCTGGCGGAGGACGCCGACCTGCTGGCCGCGACCCGTGCCAGTCTGTCGGCCCCGATCGACGACGTGGTGGTCACCACCGGCGTCGGCTTCCGCGGCTGGATGGCCGCGGCCGAGGGCTGGGGGCTGTCCAGCGACCTCTCCGAGCATCTGACCTCGGCCAGGCTGCTGACCCGCGGGCCCAAGGCGCGCGGAGCGGTCAGGGCGGCGGGTCTGATCGACCACTGGACCCCGCCCACGGAGTCGTGCGAGGAGGTCAAGCAGCACCTGCTCGCCCAGGACCTGCGCGGCCGCCGCATCGCCGTGCAACTGCACGGGGAGCCGCTGACCGGTTTCGTGACCGCGCTGCGCGAGGCGGGCGCGGAGGTCATCGAGGTGCCGGTCTACCGGTGGCTGCCCTACCGCGACGTCTCGCCGCTGCGGCGACTGGTCAGCCAGGCCATCTCCGGCGGGGTGGACGCGGTGGCCTTCACCAGTGCCCCGGCCGTACTGGCCATGCTCAACTCCGCTCGTGCCGACGGCCTGGAGGACGCACTGATCGCGGCCTTCGCCGGACCGGTCGTCGCCGCCTGCGTGGGCCCGGTCACCGCCGGGCCGCTGGAGGCGCGCGGGGTGCCCACCGTGCAGCCCGAGCGCTCCCGCCTGGGCACGCTGGCCCGTGCCCTCGCCAGGCACCTGCCCGAGCACAGTGTCACCCGTCTGGTCGCGGGCGGCCACCAGCTGGAGATTCGCGGCCACGCCGTCGCGGTGGACGGCGAGCTGAAGCCGCTGCCGCCGGCACCGATGGCGGTCCTCAAGCGCCTGGCGGACAAGCCGGGACACGTGGTGGCCCGTTCGGATCTGAGGACCGTGCTCCCCGGCGGTCCGTCGCGCGACTCGGCCGAACACGCGGTCGAGATGGCCATCACCCGGCTGCGCCGAGCCCTCGGCCCCGCGGGGATCGTCGAGACGGTCGTCAAGCGCGGCTACCGCCTGGCCTGTGACCGGGGCGAAGGCCTGTGACGACTCTGGTCCTGGCCGGGCACGGCACACGCAGTTCTGCTGGGGAGGAGACCCTGGCGGGCCTGCGGGACCTGGTGCGCGGGGGTCGCCGGGGCACACGTGTGGAGCAGGCGTTCCTGGAGATCAGCTCACCTCTGCTCGCCGACATGCTTCCCGGACTGCCCGGCCCCGTCGTGGTGGTCCCGCTGCTGCTGGCGGGCGGTTACCACGTCCACATCGACCTGCCCTCCGTGGTGGCCGCGGCCAGGCCGGACGCCGTGGTGGCGCCGCCGCTGGGGCCGCACCCGCTGCTCGCCGCCGTTCTCGCCCGGCGGCTGTCCGCCGCCGGGCTGAGGGCGGCCGACTCGGTGATCCTGGGGGCGGCGGGGTCGTCCGATCCCGCCGCGCTCGCCGACGTGCGGGCGGCGGCCCGGCTGCTGTCGGTCCGGCTCTCCCGTCCGGTCACCGCGGCCTTCGCCGCGACGGGCACCCCTTCGGTCGCCGAGGCCCTGGACCGGCTGCGCTCGGGACCCGCGCCGCGGATCGCGCTCGCCTCCTATCTCCTGGCCCCCGGCTTCTTCCAGGACCGCCTGGCGGCGTCCGGCGCCGACCTGGTCGCCGCGCCGCTGGGGGTGGACGCCGACCTGGCCGCGCTGGTGTGGGCCCGGTTCGACCAGGCCCGCCTGGCAGCGGCGGCCTCGAAAGGCGGCCAGACCCGCCGTGCGTCCGTGGCGGCGGGGGCCGGGGCACGCCAGGCAGCGCCGGAGCGCGAACGTCCCGGCTCAGGGGGTCACCTGGCGCCGGTGGTCCCGGGAGGCGATCAGTCTCGCTGGGGCTCCAGTCTCAGCTCCCGGACGATCTCCTCGGCGACCTCGTCACGTGACGGCAGGAAGTCGGGGCCGAGAAGTATCTCGTAGTAGGCGTGGCGGAAGCACCCGGCGAGCAGCAGCCTGGCGCTGGCGACCGGGACGACCCCGGGGGAGAGGCGCCCCGCCCGTTCCTCGGCCGCGAGATAGGTGGCGATCGGGATGATCTCGGACATCGGGTCGATGTCGCTGTCACGCATCGCCTCGCGGAACCGGACGGTGACCGAGGGGGAGGTGAAGGCGGGAAGCGCCGCCGACTGGACCTCGCAGTAGTAGTCGATGCCGGCTCGCGCGATGGGCAGAAGGTTCTCGCTCACCCGGCCCTTGCCGACCAGATACATCAGGTCGTCGAGAATGCGCCGCCAGACCGGGAGCCGATCCTGCAGCAGGGCGAGGAACATGTCGACGGCGTGCCCGGAGGCGGTGCCCCGGGAGCGCGGCTGCGAGGCGTCGCCGGCCTCCTCGCGTTTCATGAACGCGGCCAGCTCGAGGACGCGGAGCCGCGCGTCCTGCGCGTTCCCGCGCGGGTCGGCGGTCTTGTGGTAGGGGTCGATGTAGGGAGTCGCCATGGTCGCCCTAACGTGCGCAGTCACATGGACAGGTGGTCGTGGCAGTGATGCGTCGTTCGTCGGCCCCCCGCGGGAGGCCGTGTCCTTCCCGGCCGTGGAGTCGCCGACATCCGGTTTGCCGTTCGGCGTCCCCGAGGATCCGGGACGCGCCCGATCAGTGCTGTCGGCCCGGGCCTGACCCCAGGATCAACTGATCTCAACCTAGGCGAAAAAGGGCGGCCGGTGGTAACCGTACGCCGTGAGTTCAGCCGTCGGAGTCACGGTCGCGGCGGCGCAGATAGCGCTCGAACTCGGCGGCGATGGCGTCGCCGCTCGCCTCGGGCAGCTCGGCGGCGTCCTTGCGCTCCTCAAGCTCCTTGACGTACTCGGCGACCTCGCTGTCCTGGGAGGCGAGCTCGTCGACGCCGTGCTCCCAGGCCCGGGACTCCTCGGCCAGCTCGCCCAGCGGCATCGGGATGTCGAGCAGGTCCTCCATCCGGCTGAGCAGTGCCATGGTGGCCTTCGGGTTGGGCGGCTGGGCCACGTAGTGGGGCACCGAGGCCCACAGTGACACGGCGTGCAGCCCGGCGGCGCCCAGCGAGTGCTGGAGGACGCCGACGATGCCCGTCGGTCCCTCGTAGCGGCTCAGCTCCAGGTTGATCGCCCTGGCCAGGCCCTCGTCGGTCGCCGATCCCACGATCGGCACCGGGCGGGTGTGCGGCGAGTCGTTGAGCAGCGCGCCGAGCAGGACCGCGAGCTCGACTCCCAGCTCGCGGCAGACCAGCACGATCTCCTCGCAGAACGCGCGCCAGCGCATGTTGGGCTCGATGCCGCGCAGCAGCACCACGTCGCGGTCGACGCCCGGCGGCCTGGCCACCGACAGCTTGGTGGTCGGCCAGGTGATGGAGCGCGTCAGTCCCTCACCCATCTCGACGATCGGGCGGGTCATCTGGAAGTCGTAGTATTCCTCCGGGTCCAGGGAGACCAGCGGGGTCGCCTTCCACTCGTCCTCCAGGTGCGCGATCACTCCGCTCGAAGCCTCACCCGCGTCGTTCCACCCCTCGAACGCGGCGATCATCACCGGGTCGACGAGCTCGGGCAGACCTTCGATCTCGATCACGCGCCCCCTCCTTCTCACCTCACGCCCTACCCGGCTAAGCCTATGTGGTGAGGGGGCCTTCACGTCACCTTCCCGGCGCGGTGTGGACGATCAGGACGTTGCGGTCCGCGCGCCGTCACACGCCGAGCCTCGCCCGCTCGCGCGGACTCGGCCGGCTCCCAGGACTGTACGGTGGTTTTCGGTGTAACTCCTGATCAGGGAGATACACCTGATGAGTACCGTCATTCAGGCATCTGCCGACACAGACTTGGGGGAGGCCGCGGTGCGCGGGCTGGGCAGTGAGTCACACTGCCGACGACGCGGCCCGAACCGTGCACCCCATGCACGGCGAGGAGCCACAAGCTCGGCCATTCGGGGCCGAGAAGCTGACCGTATGAACCGGTGTGTGATCGGCCAGGAGGATTCACGGGAAATGGAAGCTGTTCTCTTCGACATGGACGGGCTTCTCGTCGACAGCGAGAAGATCTGGTTTCAGGTGGAGACCGAGGTGATGGAACGACTCGGCGGCGAGTGGGGGGAGGCCCACCAGGAGAACACGGTGGGCGGCTCCCTGGCGGTCACCGCGGCCTACATGCTGCGGGTCTCCGGTGGTGACGCCGACTGCGCCGAGGTGGAGACCTGGATGCTGGAGGGCATGATCGCCAAGCTCTCGGGCGGGGTGGAGATGATGCCCGGGGCCCTGGAACTGCTGGCGGAGGTGCGCGAGGAGGGCCTGGCCACCGCGCTGGTCACCTCCTCGGCCAGGCCGATCGCCGAGGCGTGCCTGAAGAGCATCGGCGAGCACAACTTCGACCACGTGGTCACCGCTGACCACGTCACCAGGACCAAGCCCCACCCCGAGCCCTACCTGACGGGGGCCCGGCTGCTGGGGGTCGATCCGGCCCGCTGCGTCGCCCTGGAGGATTCCCCGAACGGGGTGACGTCGGCCACCGCCGCGGGCTGCCGGGTGGTGGCGGTGCCGAGCGTGCTGCCGATTCCCTCCGCGCCCGGCCGCCTCGTCGTCGGCTCGCTGCTGGAGGTCGACGTGGCGGTCCTGCGTTCGCTCTCCCTCGGGGAGTCGCCCCTCGCCGAGTCACCCGCCCGCGGGTCCTCCGCCGCCGGTCCCGCCGACGGTTAGTCCCTCCACGAAGAACTCCTCGGCGGGTGGCCGGCAGGGCGGACGGCCACCCGGGGGACGGTCCGATGGGGGACGTCCCTGATCTTTCACGCGAGCCGGGCCGTATCCCTTAGGGGGTGATCCCTCCTCAGGAAGGAGGGCCCGTCCCGATTTGACGTGCCAGGATGGATATCCGGGTAAGCCGATATGAGGGGCGGTCCGCTGTGTCGTACGAACAGATCGCGTGGTTGCCGCTCTGCGCCGGGGTCACCGGTGTGGGGCTGGTACTGAGTTTCCTGCTGATGCGACGCCGGGGCGCCGCGGCGGGATTGCGTGCGGTGGCCTGGTCGCTGTTGCCCATCGCCGCCTACCTGACCGGCGCGCTGCCGACCGTGTGGCGGATCGGCACGGCGATCGGCGGGTTCCTCACCGGTCTGGTGTTCAACCCCGTGGTGTGGTCCGGGGTGGCGGTGACCGGGTTGTCCGTGCTGCTCTTCCTGGTCTCCGGTTTCATGCGTGGCCGCCGCCTCAAGGCCGCGGCGTCCGGGGCGTCTCCGGCGTCCCCGGCGTCCGCCACGGGCGCCCCGACGCGGAGCGAGGCCGTGACATCGGGTGTGCCCGGCGCGACGGCCGCCACGCAGCCGCTCCCCAAGCGCACGCCCGCGCCCTCGCCGGTCTCCCGGGCAGCCGGATCGAAGCCCGCGGCGAAGCCGGCCGCCGACGACGACTTCTCCGATATCGAGGACATCCTCAAGCGCCGCGGGATCGGGTGACGCTGGGTAACCGCCTCATTTCAATGTCACGAATCCGAGACAGAAGCGGAACGGCGTCCGGACATTACCTTCAAGATCAAAACGAATGAATTTCGCGTGAATCACAGTTGAGCCACATAGCGCCTCAGGGGACTGGTCAGCGCAGTTCAGCCCATAGATTCTGCCCTCGGGACCACTAATAACGGCCCGTAGACTAACGGCGCGCTACCCCGACCCGGGGAACGCGTTAACGGACGACGTCGTCTGGGATCCAGGGGGCCAACTGTATGACCGCACCGCTCGACGCCCCCGGCAAGGCCCCTGAGGTCCCGCCGGAGGCAGTGCTCGCGGGGGCGGGCGTGAAAGCCATCCAAGGCCGATCGCTCGGACAGATCGCATGGATGCGCCTGAAGCGCGACAAGGTCGCGCTTGTCGGCGCCGGCGTGGTCGTCCTGCTGATCCTCACCGCGATCTTCGCTCCGCTGATCGTGGACGTGTTCGGCCACCCGCCGAACGAGTTCCACCAGGAGATGATCGACACCTCCACCATGACCCCCCAGGGCGGTACGGGCATCAGCGGGGACTTCCTGTTCGGGGTGGAGCCGGTCAACGGCCGCGACCTTTTCAGCAGGGTGGTCTACGGAGCACGGATCTCGCTGCTGATCGCGGTCCTCGCCACCGTGCTCTCGGTGGTCATCGGCACCGTCATGGGAGTGATGGCCGGTTACTTCGGCGGCTGGGTCGACACCCTGATCAGCCGCACGATGGACGTCTTCCTCGCCTTCCCCCTCCTCGTCTTCGCGATGGCCCTGGTCGGTGTCCTCGGCCAGTTCGAGCAGAGCCTCGGCGTGACGGGCGACACGTTGCGCATCGGCCTGCTGATCTTCGTGATCGGCTTCTTCAACTGGCCCTACATCGGCAGGATCATCAGAGGCCAGACACTGTCACTGCGGGAACGCGAGTTCGTCGACGCCGCCCGCAGCCTGGGCGCACGCGGACCGTACATCCTGTTCCGGGAGATCCTGCCGAACCTGATCGCGCCGATCCTCATCTACGCGACGCTGCTCATTCCCACGAACGTCCTGTTCGAGGCCGCGCTCTCGTTCCTGGGAGTCGGCATCCAGGCGCCCACGGCGACCTGGGGAGGCATGCTCTCACAAGCGGTGAAGTTTTATAACGTGCCGCATTTCATGTTCTTCCCTGGCATGGCGATCTTTATCACGGTGCTGGCTTTCAACCTCTTCGGCGACGGGCTGCGCGATGCCCTGGACCCGAAAGCGTCCCGTTGACCTTCAACCTCCCGTTCTCCCGGATTAACAAGGGGTGCAAGTAAATGAACAAGAAATCCGCAGTGGCCTTCGCGGCCGCGGGTGCCGCTCTCTCCCTGGGGCTGTCCGCCTGCGGTGGCGGTGGCGGCAGCGAGACGAAGCCGGCCGACGGCTCGTCGGGCGCGCCGGCGGCCGCGGAGGCGTTCAACGCCGGACTCGAGGCGGTGTTCAACCCTTCCGACAAGAAGGGTGGCGTCCTGAAGATGGCGATCTCCGAGGACTGGGACTCGGTGGACCCCGGTGACACCTACTACGCGCTCTCCTGGAACCTCATCCGGATCTACGGCCGTTCGCTGGTGACCTACACCCCCGCCCCCGGCGCCGAGGGCCGCAAGCTCTCCCCGGACCTGGCCGAGAGCCTGGGCGAGTCGAGTGACGACGGCAAGACCTGGACCTACAAGCTTCGCGCCGGTCTGAAGTTCGAGGACGGCACGCCGATCACGTCCAAGGACGTCAAGTACGCGGTCCTGCGGTCCATGGACAAGGAGACCCTTGTCAACGGCCCCACGTACTTCAACGACTGGCTGGACCTGCCGAAGGACTTCAAGAGCGTCTACAAGACCCCGGACGTCAACACCGACTCCGCGATCGAGACGCCGGACGACCAGACGATCGTCTTCCACCTGAAGAAGGCCTACGGCGGCTTCGACAACTTCGCGGCGCTGCCCGGCACGATCCCGGTCCCCAAGGACAAGGACACCGGCGTCAAGTACCGCGAGCACGTGGTCGCCTCCGGCCCCTACAAGTTCGACAAGGTCGAGGCGGGCAAGCAGTACACCCTGGTCCGCAACGAGCACTGGGACCCGGCGACCGACCCGATCCGCAAGGCGCTGCCGGACAGCTACGAGATCTCCCTCGGCGTCAACGCCGACGACCTGGACAACCGGATCATCTCCGGTGACCTGCACATCGACCTCGCCGGCTCGGGCGTCCAGCCCGCCGCGCTCGGTCGCGTGCTGGGCGACCCGACGCTGAAGGCCCGGGCGGACAACCCCACCGGCGCCCGCACCTGGTACACCTCGATCATCTCCGACGTGGCCCCGCTGGACAACGTGGACTGCCGCAGGGCGGTCATCTTCGCCGCCGACCGGGTGGGTCTGCAGAACGCCTACGGCGGCGAGTTCGCCGGCGGTGACATCGCGACCGGTCTGATGCCGCCGTCGATCGGCGGCTGGAAGAAGCTGGACCTCTACCCGACCGGCACCGGCGACGTGGAGAAGGCCAAGGAGGCCCTCACCGCGTGCGGCAAGCCCGACGGTTTCGAGACCACCATGGCCTACCGCGCCGACCGTCCCAAGGAGAAGGCGACCGCCGAGTCGCTCCAGCAGGCGCTGGCCAAGGCCGGCATCAAGCTGACGCTCAAGGGTTACCCCACCGGTGACTACTTCGCGCTCTACGCCGGCAAGCCGGACTTCGTGAAGAAGAACGGCATCGGCCTGGCCACCAACGGCTGGGGCGCCGACTGGAACGACGGCTTCGGCTTCATGTCGCAGATCGTCGACAGCCGGACCATCCGTGAGTCGGGCGGTAACTACAACCTCAGCATCAAGGACAAGGAGATCGACGCGAAGATCGACCAGGTCTTCCAGGAGAGCGACGTCGCCAAGCGTGACGCGCTCTGGGGCGAGATCGACCAGAGGGTGATGGAGCAGGCCTACGTGCTGCCCTCGGTCTGGTCCAAGGGTGTCCTCGTCCGTCCCCAGGGCGCGACGAACGTCTTCGTCACCGGTGCGTTCGACATGTACGACTACCTGAACCTGGGTGTCCAGTAAGCGTCGGAAATCCAGTTCGGTTAGTCGAGTTCGGTTAGTCGAGGCTTGAAGGGGCCGGCCCGCGGGGCCGGCCCCTGGAGCCGGGGGGACTGTGGTCACTTACATCATCCGCCGCCTGGTCGGCGCGCTGCTCATGCTCGTCATCGTGAGCATGGTCACCTTCTCGATCTTCTTTGTGATTCCCCGCATCGCGGGCGCCACGGCCGAGGACTTCGCCAGCCGTTACATGGGCAGGTCCGCCGACTCGGAGATGATCGCGGTCACGGCGGAGAAGCTCGGGTTCAACGACCCGGTTCCCGTGCAGTACGGCCGCTGGATCTCGGGCGTCTTCGTCGGCTCGGAGTTCGACACGGGTGCCTCCATCGAGGAGTGCCCCGCCCCCTGTTTCGGCTACTCCTTCATCAGGCGGCAGCCGGTCTGGCCCGACCTGGTGGAACGCATCCCGGTGACCCTCTCGCTCGCCCTGGGCGCCTCGGTGATCTGGTTGTTCGGCGGCGTCGCGACAGGCGTGCTGTCCGCGCTGAGAAAAGGCACGATCTTCGACCGGGCGGCGATGAGCATCGCGCTCGCCGGCGTCTCTTTGCCGATCTTCTTCACCGGCATCGTCTCCCTCGTCGTCTTCAGCTACGGGTTGGGCATCACCGCGCCGGGCGGCAGTTTCACGCCGTTCTTCGAGAATCCAGCGCAGTGGGCCTACAACCTCCTCCTGCCATGGATCACACTCGCGTTCCTCTACGCCGCGTCCTACGCGCGTCTGACCAGGGCGGGAATGCTGGAGACCATGAGCGAGGACTACATTCGCACGGCCAGGGCCAAGGGCATGCAGGAGTCCAGGGTGGTCGTCAAGCACGGGCTGCGCGCCGCGCTGACACCCATTCTGACGATCTTCGGTCTGGACCTCGGCCTGCTGCTCGGTGGCGCGGTGCTCACCGAGAGCACGTTCTCCTTGAAGGGCATCGGCGACTACGCCGTCCAGGCCATCGTGACGAACGACCTTCCGAAGATCATGGGGGTCACCATGGTCGCGGCGCTCTTCGTCGTACTGGCCAGTCTGATCGTCGACCTGCTGTACGCGGTGGTCGACCCGAGGGTGAGGCTTGGATGAGCGCTCCGTCGAGCTTTCTCGAACTGAGGGACCTGCGGATCCACTTTCCGACGGACGACGGCCTCGTCAAGTCGGTCGACGGGCTCTCCTTCCAGCTGGAGCGCGGCAAGACGCTCGGCATCGTGGGCGAGTCCGGATCCGGCAAGAGCGTCACCTCGCTGGGCATCCTCGGCCTGCACAAGGGAGGCAGGGCGAAGATCTCCGGCGAGATCTGGCTGGACGGTGAGGAACTCGTCTCCGCCTCGGCCGACCACGTCAGGACGTTGCGCGGCAAGAAGATGGCGATGATCTTCCAGGATCCGCTCTCCGCGATGCACCCCTTCTACACGGTGGGCGCGCAGATCGTGGAGGCGTACCGGATCCACAATCAGGTCAGCAAGAGGGTCGCGCGCAAGCACGCCGTCGAGATGCTGGGCCGGGTGGGCATCCCGCAGCCGGACAGGCGCGTCGACAGCTATCCGCACGAGTTCTCCGGCGGCATGCGCCAGCGCGCGATGATCGCCATGGCGCTCTCCTGCGACCCGGAGCTCCTCATCGCGGACGAGCCGACCACGGCCCTCGACGTGACGGTACAGGCGCAGATCCTGGACCTGATGCGCGACCTGCAGCGCGACTTCAACGCCGCGCTGATCGTCATCACCCACGACCTGGGTGTCGTCGCGGAGCTGTCGGACGACATCCTGGTGATGTACGGCGGCAAGGGCATCGAGTACGGCACGTCGGAGAGCATCTTCGAGCGGCCGGAGCATCCCTACACCTGGGGCCTGCTGGGATCGATGCCGCGCCTGGACCGGGAGCGGACCGAACGGCTGCTGCCGATCAAGGGCACTCCGCCCTCTCTGATCAACGTGCCCGCCGGGTGTGCCTTCCACCCGCGCTGCGAATACGCCGACCGTACCGGCGGAAGGGCGAACACCGAGGTGCCCGAGCTGGTCGAGGGCGAGGGCGGCCATCTGGTCCGGTGCCACCTGCCCCGTGAGGTCAGGCGGGACATCTGGGAGAACGAGATCAAAGCGAACCTGGAGTCCTCGTGAGCGAGCGAGCCGACACACCCGTCGCCCAGGCCGTGCGTTCGACGAACGGAAAGTCTGTGACCGAGCCAATTCTGTCAGTGCAAGGGCTGGAGAAGCACTTCCCGGTGACCAAGGGCCTGCTCAAACGCCAGGTCGGTGCGGTCAAAGCGGTCGACGGGATCAGCTTCGACGTCTTCAAGGGGGAGACCCTCGGCCTGGTGGGCGAGTCCGGCTGCGGCAAGACCACGACGGGGCGCATGATCACCAGGCTCATCGAGCCGACCGGCGGGAAGATCGTCTTCGAGGGACACGACATCACCCACATGTCGCAGTCCAAGATCCGGCCGCTCCGGCGCGACGTGCAGATCATCTTCCAGGACCCCTACTCCTCGCTCAACCCCCGCCACACGGTCGGTGCCATCGTCGGCGCGCCGTTCCGCATCCAGGGGATCCAGACCGAGCAGGGCACCAAGAAGGCGGTCCAGGAGATCCTGGAGCTGGTCGGGCTCAACCCCGAGCACTACAACCGCTACCCGCACGAGTTCTCCGGCGGCCAGCGCCAGCGCATCGGCATCGCCCGCACGCTCGCGCTCAAGCCCAAGCTCATCATCGCCGACGAGCCGGTCTCCGCGCTGGACGTGTCGATCCAGGCGCAGGTGGTCAACCTCCTGGAGGACCTGCAGGACGAGCTCGGCCTGACCTATGTGGTCATCGCGCACGACCTGTCGGTGGTCCGGCACATCAGCGACCGGGTCGCGGTCATGTATCTCGGCAAGATCGTCGAGTTGGCCGACCGCAAGGCGCTGTACGAGTCGCCCATGCACCCGTACACCAACGCGCTGATGTCCGCGGTGCCCGTCCCGGACCCGGCCCGGCGCAGGGATCGCGAGCGCATCCGTCTCCAGGGCGACGTGCCCAGCCCGCTCAACCCGCCGCCCGCCTGCCGGTTCCACACCCGGTGCTGGAAGGCCCAGGAGATCTGCAAGAAGGTGGAACCACCGCTGGAGACGCTGGCTCCGGGACACCAGGTCGCCTGCCATTTCCCGGAGAACGCCCCCACGGAGCAGCCGCCCCTGCAGGCCGTCTCGACCTGACCGCACTCGCCCCGCTCCCCGTACGCCGCGCGGGCGGGTGCGTCGTGAGGGCGCCCCGGCGCCTTCGCGAGCGGGGCAGGGGCGCCCAAGGTCGGCGCGGGCGCGTGAGAGGCGTCAGGGAAGCGCGCCCGGCGTGATCAGGCCGGTCTCGTACGCCAGGACGACGGCCTGGACGCGGTCGCGCAGGCCCAGCTTGGTGAGGACGTTGCCGACATGGGTCTTCACCGTCGTCTCGCTCACCACCAGTTCGGCGGCGATCTCCGCGTTGGACATGCCCTTGGCGATCAACCGGAGCACCTCCAGCTCGCGCTCGGTCAGCCGGTCAAGGCGCGCAGGGGTCGACTGCTGGTGCATCGAGGGCAGGTGCGCGCCGAACTTGTCCAGCAGCCGCCTGGTGACGCTCGGCGCGACGATGGCGTCGCCCGCCGCCACCACCCGGATGGCCTGCACCAACTCCTCGGGCGGGACGTCCTTCAGCAGGAACCCGCTCGCCCCGGCGCGCAGCGCCTCCACGATGTACTCGTCGAGGTCGAAGGTCGTCAGCACCAGCACCCGCGGCACGTGCGCGCCCACGGTGGCCTCCCGCACGATCCTGCGGGTCGCCTCGATGCCGTCCACGCCAGGCATCCGGACGTCCATCAGCACCACGTCGGGCAGCAGCGCCCGCGACTGGTCCTGTGCCGCCTTGCCGTCTCCGGCCTCGCCGACCACGGTGAGATCGGCCTCGGCCTCCAGGATCAGGCGGAAGCCGGTGCGCAGCAGTGGCTGGTCGTCCACCAGCAGCACTCTGATCGTCATCACGTGTCCTTGAGGGGGAACCGGGCATTGACCTCGAATCCGCCCCCGTCGCGCGGGCCGATCCTCAGAAGTCCACCATAGAGGGCGACACGCTCGCGAATACCCGCCAATCCGTGCCCGGTCGCCTCCCCGTCCTCCGCACGCGCCCGCGGGCCGAGGCCGTCGTCCTCGACCTGGATGGCCAGCTCGCCCGGTTCGTGCCGCACCCTCACCCAGGCCCGTGCCTGCGGCCCCGCGTGCCGCAGGCTGTTGGTGAGGGCCTCCTGGACGAGTCTGTACGCGGCGAGGTCGACACCGGGAGGCAGCGTTCTCACCGTCCCTGCCGTCCCTGCCGTCCCTGCCGTTCTCACCGTCCCCGCCACCTCCGCCGCTCCTGCCGTCTCCGGGGCGGCCCGCTCGCCCTCGATGCACAGCTGCGTCCGCAGCCCCGCCTCGCGCATCTGGTCGACCAGGGCGGGTATCTCGCGCACCCCCGGCTGCGGGCTGCGCTCGACGAGGGCCCCCTCGGTCCTGAGCACGCCCACCATGCTGCGCATCTCCGCCATCGCCGTCCGGCCGAGCTCCTCGATCGCCGACAGCGCCTCTCTCGCCCCCTCTGGGTTGCCGGCCAGCACCCGGCGCGCCGCGGCGGCCTGGACGGTCATCACACTCACGTGGTGGGCGACCACATCGTGAAGCTCGCGGGCGATACGGGAGCGTTCCTCGGCCCTCGCCGCCCGGGTGTCGGCCTCCCTGACGCGTTCCATGCGCCGCGCCCGGTCACGCAGCTCCGCCTGGTAGGCCCGGCGCAGCAGCGCGTTCCGGCCCGCGATCCACAGGGAGACGGTGAAGACGGCCATCAGTAGATGGCTGCTCCACTCGCCGAGCCGGCCCCCCGCCGCCGCCGACAGGAGGTGACCGGCGAGGGCGAGCGCAGGGGCGCACAGACTGAGAGCCAGGCCGCGCCGGGCGGCGATCGTGTAGACCAGCACCAGGGTGACGAGCCAGAGCAGGGAGGGGTTGCGTCCCGTGGAGGCCAGCGTGACCTCGGCCACGCAGACCAGGAAGAGCATCAGGAACGGCCGGTGGCGGCGCAGCGCCACCGACAGGCAGCCCGCCACGATCAGGCCGAGACCCATCGCGTCCGGCTCCCTCAGACGGGCGGGATCGCCGAAGGCGTGGGCCACGTGGGCGAAGGGGACCGAGGCGGCGGCCAGCACTCCACCGAAGATCACGTCGGGAATCAGCGGGTGCCCGTGGAACCATGCCCGCAGGCTGCCGATGGTGTCGCGCACACAATCAATGTAGGCGCCCCTCCGCCGGTGCCACCCTGCCAGAGGTGGATATCACCCTCATCCCCACGAAGGACGGTGCCGATGGCGACGCTGGCGCGTCGCGGTGAGGCCGCTCTTGTCCGGCTCCTTCCCTCGGAGAACGAGATCGTTCGTTCCTCACGACCCCGTTCTCCTCACTCCAGTCCCCGGCGCGGCCTCACGGGTCGTCCCTCCAGGACAGATCACGGGCATGTCTGCGGGGATGTTTCCCGAGGCAGGTCGCGTTGGGGGGGGGGGCAAGCGTCATCACCGCGACGCGTAGTGTCGCGATCGGAACAGCCACTACAGTTCGTCGGTGGCCGCCCGCGAGATCTTGGCGGAGCGCCGGTTGCTGCGAACGGTGTCGCCCGGCTGCCGCTCGGGGACGGGCGGGGGAGTGCCGCCGAACTCCGGGCACAGGTCCTTGTAGCTGCACCAGTCGCACAACCTGCTGGGCCTGGAGCGCCACTCGCCGGTTTCCAGCGCGCGCTCGATCGCCTGCCACAGGGCCTGGACCTTGCGTTCGGTGGCCAGCAGGTCGGCTTCGTCGGGGGTGTAGCGCAGGACCTCACCTCCGCCCCCGAGGTACATCAGCTGGAGCATGCGGGGCACCGAGCCGCGCAACCGCCACAGGACCAGCGCGTAGAACTTCATCTGGAACAGCGCCTTGGCCTCGAAGGCGGGACCCGGGGCGCTGCCGGTCTTGTAGTCGACGACGCGGACCTCACCGGTGGGCGCCACGTCCAGCCGGTCGATGTAACCCCGCAGCATCAGACCGCTGCCGAGCACCGCCTCCACGTAGAGTTCCCGCTCCGCGGGCTCCAGACAGGTGGGGTCCTCAAGGGTGAAGTAACGCTCCAGCATGACGCGGGCCTGGGCCAGCCACTCGGCGCGGTCGTCGTCGCCGGTGAACATCCCGGCATAGGAGGGGTCCTCCTGCTGGAGCCTGTGCCATTGGGGCTCCAGCAGGTCGTGGGCCGCGGAGACCGTGCGCTGCGGGGCGGGAAGGTCGTACAGGCGTTCCAGCACCGAGTGGACCATCGTGCCCCGCACCGCGGCGGGCGACGGCGGCTCGGGAAGCCGGTCGATCACCCGGAAGCGGTAGAGCAGCGGGCACGTCATGAAGTCACCCGCGCGCGACGGCGACAGGGCTCCGACGATCGTGGGCTCGGTCGGTGACATGACCGCACTGTAGGTCACGGTGACGACAGTTTGTGCCCGAGGTGCCCCCGTGGCGCCTACCGGAGGCCCGATGGCGCGTACCATCGAGGACTGAGGGTGGATTGAACAAGGAAATGGTGAAGCAGCGGTGAGCAGCGACAGCCCACGCCAGGACAGTCCAGGGCTGCTGATGGGCCGCCCGTTCGGCATCCCGATCTACGTCTCGCCGACCTGGTTCATCGTGGCGGCGTTCATCACCTACTCGTTCCAGAGCGTGGTGGCCTACCGGCTGCCCGATCTGAGCATCCCGCTCACCTATGTCGTCGCGTTCGTCTTCGCGGTGCTGCTGTACGTCTCGGTGCTCCTGCACGAGCTGGCGCACTGCGTGGTGGCCAGGATGTACGGCCTGCCGGTACGGCGCATCACGCTCTACCTGCTCGGCGGCGTCTCGGAGATCGAGCGCGAGCCGGAGACCCCGGGCAGGGAGTTCATGGTGGCCTTCGCCGGGCCGCTGCTCTCGCTCGGGCTGGCCGCGATCGGATTCGCCGCCTCCTACGTCATCGACCCCGGCACGATCGCCGGCGTCCTGGTCTTCCAGCTCTGGCTCGCCAACCTGATGGTCGGGATCTTCAACCTGCTCCCGGGGCTGCCGCTCGACGGCGGGCGCATGCTGCGGGCCGGCGTCTGGAAGATCACCCGCAAGCCGCTCTCCGGCACGGTCGCGGCGGCCTGGGCGGGCCGGGTGCTGGCCGTCGCCCTGGTCGTACTGCCCGTCGGGCTGACGCTGGTGGCCGGGCAGGAACCGGGCCTGATGCTCATCTGGTCGCTGTTGCTCGCCGCCTTCATCTGGTTCGGCGCCACCCAGTCGCTGCGCGGCGCCCGCGTGCGGGCCCGGATCCCCGAGGTCAACGCCCGCGCCCTCGCCAGGCGGGCCATCGCGGTGACCGGCGACGTGCCGCTGGCCGAGGCCCTGCGGCGGGCCGGGGAGGCACAGGCGGGGGCGATGGTGGTGGTCGACCACGAGGGTCGTCCCACGGGCATCGTGAACGAGGTCGCGGTGGAGTCCACCCCGGAGAGCCGCCGCCCCTGGGTGACGGCGGGTTCGCTCGCGCGCAGCCTGGAGCCGTCGCTGGTGCTGGCCGCGGACCTGGAGGGCGAGCCGCTGATCGACGCCATGCGCGATGCTCCGGCCGGGGAGTATCTTCTGGTGGAGCGGGGCGGCGAGATCTTCGGCGTGCTCGCGACCTCGGACGTGAACCGCGTGTTCAGCGGGGTTTAAGCGAACCACAGGTGATTTACAGGCGTCTCACTGGATACTCGCCGAAGACAGGGGATGGCAGGAGAGGAACGTACCTGTTCGTCCCACTCGTCTTCGGCTCTCACCAGGACTAGGGTTTTGGCCAGCGAATGGGCTGGCCACGTAGCTTAAGGGACGTCAATTGGCACCCCCCCAAACACCGGCGCCTGCCGGTGATCTGACGCCGGATCTTCTCGGCGCCCCCGAATGGACCGACCAGATGGTCGCGGCCGCGGGCATCCCCATGTACGACATCCCCTTCCTGACGGTCGGTGGTGGCATGGGATCTTTTGTGACGCTCGACTACCTCAGGATCTACGGCGTTCCCACCTCGCAGATGCGGGTGGTGTCCAACATCGACCATCCGTGGCAGACCTACGAGTTCCTCACCAGATGCTCGCAGATCCCCCGGGGTGAGCGGATCCGCTCCGACTCCTCCTCCCGCCCGGACAACCTGTGGGGTTTCCCCTCCTACGCCCTGGAAGAGGCGTGGAAGGAGAAGAAGCCGTCATACCTGTGGCAGATCCTCACCGAGCCCCTCCTGAACGACTACTGGACCCCGCGCGCCGGCACCGTCTTCGAGAACCTCGAACGCGAGGCCAAGCGCATCAACTACTGGGACATGCTGGTCAAGGGGCAGGTGCGGATGGTCCGCCGCAGGGCGGGCGGCGGCTACTTCACCGTGGTCACCCCGCCCGACGGCGCGGCGCCGACCAAGCGCATCATCTTCCGGTCGCGCTTCGTGCACATCGCGATCGGCTACCCGGGCCTGAAGTTCCTGCCGGACCTGCAGGAGTTCCGCACCAAGCACGGTGACTACCAGCGCGTCGTCAACGCCTACGAGCCGCACGAGCAGGTCTACGAGTTCCTGAAGACCCGGCCGGGCACCGTGGTCATCCGCGGTGGCGGCATCGTCGCCTCCCGGGTGCTCCAGCGGCTGTTCGACGACCGGGAGCGACATAACCTGCAGACCCAGGTCATCCACATCTTCCGCACGTTCGTCAGCGGCTCCCACGGGCCGCACATCTGGTCGCGCCGCAAGGGCGGGGACGGCTGGGCCTACCAGGGCTTCAACTATCCCAAGTCGGTGTGGGGCGGCCAGCTCAAGGCGCAGATGCGCAAGCTGGAGGGCGCCGACCGTGCGAGGAAGTACAAGGAGATGGGCGGTACCAACACCCCCTACAGGCGGCGCTGGCAGGAGCAGATGCGGGCGGGCCGCAGCGGCGGCTACTACCACCCCGTGCAGGGCACCGTCGACCGCGTGGAGCAGAGCCACGACGGGCGGCTCGTCAGCTACGTGCGCAGCAGCGACGGCATCGTCCGCGAGCCGGTGTCCGACTACATCATCGACTGCACGGGTCTCGAGGCCGACATCGCCGAGCACCGGATCTTCGCGGACCTGCTCCAGCACGGCGGGGCGTTCCGCAACCCGGTGGGCCGGCTGGAGGTGGAGCGACACTTCGAGGTGAAGGGGACGGCCAACGGTGACGGTGCCCTCTACGCCTCGGGGTCGGCTACACTCGGCGGCTACTTCCCCGGCGTCGACACCTTCCTCGGCCTGCAGATCGCAGCACAGGAGATAGCGGACGACCTGGCGAAGCGAGGATTCGTCAAGAAGATGGGGCCGCTACGGTCGACCTCGCAGTGGTTCAAATGGGCCCGCAACTCGCCGGTGTAAGGAGTAGTTCTCGTGGTTCCGACCCTGCTGGGCCGTATTCAGACGCGCCTGCTCATGCTCGCCACCGTCGGCGTGGTCATCACCCTGCTGATCGTTCCGCTGCTCCCCGGTTCCGGGCCGCTCTCCGGCCGCTACGTCAACGGCCTCCTGGTCATCGCGGCGGTGGCCGTGCTGGGGGTCGTCTGGGAGCTGATATACCACTTCCTGATGCAGTTCAGATGGGAGAAGGACTGGCCGACTCTCTTCGGCCTGCTGACGCTCGTCCCCGAAGGTCTTGTGCTGTACTTTTTGCTACGGTCCGGTGCGGTTGATTTCATCGATCCGGTCCCACCGGCCGCCTTCTGGACGCATTTCACCGTCGTCTGGGTATGCATCTGGTTGGTGACGAACGGTCCCATGAGGGTGCCGTTCATCCGATGGCGTTTCCGGGGAGGGAGAGTTCTGTGACCGACCAGGGCTTCGGAGTGGTGCGTCCGCTTCCGGGCAACGGGCTGGTGGCCCACGAGGGTGGCCTGCTGCTGGTGTGCGACGCGGCCGAGGCCGTCGTTGAGGATCTGCTGGGAGCGCTGCGGGAGACCGCGGCCTCCGGCGGCGACGGCAGGGCGCTGGCCCGCCGCGTCGCCCAGATCCTCGCCGCCATGATGGGTGAGCCGGTGGCGTGCGCCGTCGCCGGCCCCGTCGGCGGGGGAGTGGCCGTCCTGGTCAGCGGCCCCGCGTTCGCGTCGGTGACCGGCGCGAACGGTGAGATCCAGCTCGCGGGGCGCGACGCGCTCACCTGGTCCGACCGGCTGGTTCCCGGCCCGGTGACCCGGGTGGAGCTGCGCCTGCCCGATGCGGAGGCCGCGCACCCGCTCTCCCGACTGGACGCCGGGGTGATCGTCGCGGGCGGGGTCTCGTGCGACCCGACCGAACCGGGCGCCGCCCCGCGTGCCGTGCCACGGGCGGAGTCCGCCGCCCCCCAGGGGCAGCACGTCCAGCAGGCACAGCACGCCGCCCCCCGGATGGAGCCCGCGGTCCCCGAATCCGTCCCGATGTCCGCGCCGCCCGAGCGGTCGGCACCTCCCGCGTGGTCGGCGTCTCCGGAGCCTCCGCCCTACCCCATGGGCCCGGCCGATCCCTACCCGCCGGTCGCCCCGCCCGCGGAGCCGCGGCGCGAGCCGCAGCCGCAGGGGTGGCACTCCGAGCCGATGCCGCAGGGCCCGCTCTCCTCTCCCGGTCACCCGGGTGTGCAGTCCGGCGGTCCCTCCACCGGGCCCGCTCCCGCGGTCGTCCACCACGAGGACATCGACACCGCCATGGCGAGCGGGATCGGCGGCGATCCCATCGACGTGCGCGACCAGCCGTTCGAGTACGAGTTGCTGACACCCGGGGGAGCGCAGCAGCCGGGAGGCGAACCCTCCGCCGCTCCCGCGCCCGGCCCGGCGGCCGAGCCCGAGGCGCGGCCGCTGGTCTACGGGGTCGACTGCAAGAACGACCA
Organism: Streptosporangium sp. NPDC000095; assembly: GCF_042899335.1. Taxonomy (NCBI): domain Bacteria; kingdom Bacillati; phylum Actinomycetota; class Actinomycetes; order Streptosporangiales; family Streptosporangiaceae; genus Streptosporangium; species Streptosporangium sp. NPDC000095. The sequence goes on along the minus strand of NZ_JBIAZS010000009.1, from coordinate 149,623 downwards.
TTTCAACGACCCTCGCGTTCCCTACTGCGCGGTCTGTGGCATCGCGCTGGTCCAGCGCACCCTCGTCCCCTACAAGGGACCGCGCCCGCCGCTGGGGGTGCTGCTCCTGGACGACGGCCTGACGCTGCGGCTCGACACCGACTATCTGGTGGGCCGTGACCCCGAGCGGGCTCCCGAGGTGGCGGACGGCTCGGTGCGCGCGGCCAAGGTCACCAGCCCCGACGGCTCGGTCTCCCGCCGTCACCTGCGGGTGGCGCTGGACGGCTGGGACGTCAACCTGGTCGATCTGGGGTCGGTCAACGGCACCCAGATCCAGCCGCCCGGTGACCCCAACTTCTACGACATCCCGCCGAACGAGCCGGTCGCGATCCTGCCCGGCACCACCGTGCGGATCGGCGTCTCACGCACCATGCGCTACGAGTCGCACCGCAACCGCTGAGGAGCACCCCTCGCCTTCTTCGGCGGCACGGCCGTGGGCCGTGCCGCCGATACGCGTTCAGGGGGGGCGGTCAGGAGCGTAAGGCGCTCCGAGCCCGGGGGCAGGATCGGCAGGGCAGGCGTCAGGGCTGCGGGATCGGGGGGCGCAGGGCGGAGACGGCCTCGGCCCAGTCGACGGGGTCGGGGTCCTGTTCGGCGCGAACCAGCAGATGAACGTCTTGGGGGACGTTCGCCGTGTCTGCGGCGACGACCAGCGCGCCCTCGGGGACCGGGCCCGAGGTGGCCTCCACCCCGAGCTTGGCCAGTCGCTGGGCCAGCGCCGAGGCCCGGTTCCCTCCGGTGACGACGAGGGGACGCCCCCGCAGTGTCGCGAGGCCGAGCGCCACGTGGGCGGCGGCGTCGCCACCCGAGCCGTGGTGCACCGCCACCGGCTCTGAGCCAGGCCCGGCCTGCTCGAACATGGACGGCGGCACGGGCATGGCCACGGTCACCACGCGGCAGGTGGCGCCGTCGCGCACATCGGCGTAGCCGGGGATGTCGGCGGGCAGCACCAGCAGGTCAGGATGGGCGCCGGAGACCAGCCCCGGCAGCTCGCCCGCCACGTCCGCGCTGAACCGGCTCACCACCCTGCTGTCCGAGCCGCGCTCGCGGGCCGTGGTGGCCAGTGTCTCCAACTCGTGAAGGGTCTCGGCCAGCTCGGCCAGCTCCGAGGAGAGGCCGCTGCCGACCTCCAGGCGTCCCGAGGGGTAGGGACGCAGGTGGCCCAGGACCACCTCGGATGGGGTCGACGGGGACGTCGAGAGTGCCAGGGCGGTGGCCAGGCCGACGAGCGGGGCCTGCTCGGCGGGGGGATCGGGTACGACCACCAGCACCCGGTGGGCGGCGGTCACCCCCAGGGCGGCGCGCTCGGCGTCGGCGATGTCGCGGGCCACCCGCCTGTCGGGGTAGAGCCTGCGCACCAGCGGACCGGTCATCGCGGTCGTGACGAGGGCCATGACCACCATCAGCGAGTACAGCTCGTCGTCGAGCACGCCCTTCTGCAGGCCGACGGTGAGGATGACGATCTCGGTGAGTCCTCGCGTGTTGAGCAGGGCCGCGAGCGTCCAGGACTGCCGTCCGGGCAGTCGCTGCGTCCGGGCCGCGGCGTAGGAGCCGAGCAGCTTGCCGCCGATCGCGACGGCCAGGATCGCGGCGAGCGTGCCGAGACTGGACAGGTCGAGCTCGCGCAGGTTGACGTTGAGCCCCGCCACCACGAAGAACATCGGCAACAGCAGCAGCACGGCGAGCTGCTCCAGCCGTTCCAGGATCTCGTGGTTGAGCCGCTCGGCTCCCTCGCGGGGCATCACCGCGCCGAACACGAACGCCCCGAAGATGAAGTGGACGTGCATCCACTCGGTGGCCCAGGCCGACCCGATCAGGCCGATGAGCACCAGCGAGAGCAGTCCGGGCGTGAGCCGCCCGGCCTTCTCGTACGCGGGCACCAGGCGGGCCAGCAGGGGCTTGACCACCAGGAACATCACCAGTGCGTACGGCAGGGCGAGCAGGACCTTCCACTGCCCTTCGGCCTCTCCCGCCCCGGCGATGCCCACGACCACCGCCAGAGCGGTCCAGGCGAGCACGTCGATGACGGCCGCGGAGGCGAGGGCGAGGCCGCCGAGCGTGATGCGCTGCATTCCCCGGTCGGTGAGGATCCTGGCCAGCACGGGGAACGCGGTGGCGGACATCGCCGCCCCCATGAACAGCACGAACGGCAGCGTCCTGTCGCGGCCCACGTGCTCGCCCGCGATGCTGAGCGCGAGCACGCACCCCAGGACGAAGGGCACCACGGTCGAGCCGAGCGCCACGGTCACCGCGATCCGGCCCTTGCCCCTGACCAGCTTCTGGTCCAGCTCCAGGCCGACGACGAACATGAACAGCACGAGGCCGACGTTGGCCAGCGCCTGCAGCGGGGGCCGCATCTCCGGCCCGAACAGCTGGTCACCGATGAGGGGGCCCAGCAGCGTGGGGCCCAGCAGGATGCCCGCCACGATCTCGCCGATGACCGGGGGTTGGCCGAGCTTTCTGGCCAGTGCTCCGAACAGCCGGGCCGCCGCCAGGACGATGACGAGGTCGAGCAGGAGCAGATCCATGTGCAGCACTTGCGAGCACGCTTTCCGTATGCAAAGAAAAGCCCCGAGAATGTCGAGGGCGACGTTACCGTGTGGGGGATGTCGCCGCGAACGTCGCGCGGGTATGGAGGGAGACCGTTGGTGGAAGGCATCGCCGATTACGAGTTCGTCCGGTCACTGGGGGCGGGCAACCACGGCGAGTTCTACTTGGCGAAGAGGCCGGAACGGTTGCCCGTCGAGGCGGACCTGGTCGCGGTGAAGGTGGTGGGCGGCACCGGGAGCGACGCGTTCCGCCGCGCCACGAGGGAGTTGAAGGCGTTCGCCGCGGTGCGTTCCCCGTACCTTGTGCGGCTCTACGACGCCGGCCAGCAGGGCGGGGTGTTCTACTACTCGATGGAATACCTGCCGGGTGGCTCGCTGGCGCGTCCCGCGGAGCGTCCCTCGCGTGAGCGGGTGCTGCGCGCGGTCGCCTGCGTGTCCCACGCGGCGCAGGCGCTGCACGAGGAGGGCATCGTTCACCGCGACATCCGTCCCGGCAACGTGCTGCTCACCGAGGACGGTGGCAAGCTCTCCGACCTCGGCCTGTCGCAGGTGCTGATGCCTGGTGCGACGGTGACCGGGATGGGGGACATCGGCTCGGTGGAGTTCACCGACCCCACGCTGCTGCAGGGGGAGACCCCCACCCCCGGGGGCGATGTGTGGTCGCTGGGCGCGACACTGCACTGGGCGGTGAGTGGCAACGGTCTTTACGGGGAGCTGCCCACCCACGACCCGCTGCTCACCCTGCGCAAGGTGTACAGCACGACGCCGTCGATCCACCCGAGCCTGGAACCGGAGCTGTCGGACCTGGTCCAGGCGTGCCTTGGCGACGCGGCCAAGCGGCCCACCGCCAGGGGAGTGGCCGACCGGCTCTACGCCCTGCTGGCCTGAGAGTCCCGCGGCCTTGGGAGGTCCGCGCCGGTCCGGGACGCTCCGCGGGTGCCGGCCCTGAGGGTTCCGGGCCGGTGGCTGTCCGGCCGCCCGGCGCGTTCTCCGGCGAGCGCGGTGGGCCTCGTCCGAGGATCGGGCGGGACCGTGAGGCCGCGCGGGCCTACCCGCCGGTGGGACGGAGGCGGTCGAGCTCGGCGTCGAGCATCCGTTCCAGGCGCGCGGCGTCGAGTCTGTCGGGATAGAGCAGGTGGTGCGCGCTCAGTCCGTCGACGAGGGCGAGCAGCCGCTCGGTGACGTCGTCGAGGTCGTCGGCGGTGGTGATCTCTCCGTCGGCGGCCGCCGCACCGAGCAGGCTGCGTACCAGGTAGCGCAGTTCCTCGGCCTCGGCGCGCTGCGCCTCCAGCATCGCCGGGCTGGTCAGGCTGCGGCTCCAGAAGCCGATCTCCAGCCCGCTCTCGCGGGCGCGCTCGTCGTCCAGCGGGAGGTTGTCGAGGAGGAGTTCGCGCAGCGCGGCCAGGCCGGTGAGACCGGTCAGCTTGCCGCGCAGGCGTTCCACGATGCGTCGGTGCGAGGAGCGCAGCGCCGACAGCATGATGTCGTCCTTGTCGGTGAAGTAGTGGGTGAGCACGCCGTTGGAGTAACCGGCCTCCCTGGCGATGGCCCGGGTCGTGGCGGCCTCGATGCCCTCGCGCAGGATGACGCGGCGCGCGGCCTCCACGACCTCTTCGCGGCGCTCGCCGTGATTGACGATCTTCGGCACCTCGCTCCTCCCTGAACGGATTCGTTGACATTTTAGTCGGTCGCCCGTCTATTATCCGCTGAAGACATGAGGAGGACTCGATATGACCGTCGTCACCCTCGGCGCGCACATCGTGGACGTGCTCGCCAGACCGGTGGAGTCGATCCCCGCCGGCCAGGACACCCACCTGCTGGAGCAGATCCGTGTCACCGCCGCGGGCGCCGCCGCCGCGACCGCCGTCGACCTGGCCGCGCTCGGTGTCCCGGTGGCCTCGGTGGGGGCGATCGGGGACGACGAGCTCGGCGACCTGCTCGTCATGATGATGGGGCGGCGCGGGGTCGACGTGACCGGGATCGTCCGCAGGCAGGGGGAGCAGACCGCCGCCTCGATCCTGCCGATCCGCCCCGACGGCGGGCGCCCGTCCTTCCACGTTCCCGGCGCGAACCTGGGGCTGTCCACCGCGGACGTCGCCCGTGAGACCGTCCTCGGCGCGCGGGTCGTGCACCTGGGCGGCATGGACGTCACCTGGGGCCTGTACGACCCCGCGTTCTTCGCGCTGCTGGACGAGGCGCGAGCGGCGGGCACGATCGTCACCATGGACCTGCTGTCCAACATGCCGGATCTCATGCAGGGGGTCCGCGTCTTCCTCCCGCATGTCGACTACCTCCTGCCCAACGAGGAGCAGGCACTGCTGATGAGCGGCGCCGGTGAGGCGGGGGATGTGGAGGAGGCCGCGAACGCACTGCTGGCGCAGGGGGCCTCGGCCGTCCTGGTCACGCTCGGCGCGGACGGGAGCCTGATCGCCGACGCGAAGGGCGTCACCCGCGTTCCCGCCCTCGACGTCCCCGTGGTCGACACCACCGGCTGCGGCGACGCCTACTGTGCCGGGTTCGTCGCGGGTCTGGTCGACGGCCGTGACGTGGCCGGTGCCGCGCGGCTCGGCACCGCGCTGGCCGCCCGGGTCGCCGGGGGCCTGGGCTCGGACGCGGGTCTGGACGGTGCGAGGGAGCTACGGGACGAGAAGTGACCCCGCCGTTCACGCACCCCGGCCCCGCGACCGTACGGACGGCGGGGTTCGGCCGCGGAGCCGCCGAACCCATCCAGACATGACCAGAGACGAAAGGACGGAGCATGTCCATCGACGCCAAACTCAGGGAGCGGGCCGCCAAGGTCGTCCCCGGCGGCATGTACGGCCATCTCAACGCGGCCCTGCACGGTCCCGCCTACCCGCAGTTCTTCGTCGGGGGAGAAGGATGCCGCCAACGTGACGCCGACGGACGTGAGTACGTCGATCTCATGTGCTCGTGGGGACCCGTCGTGCTCGGTCACCGTCATCCCGCCGTCGAGGGCGCCGTCGCCGCACAGCTCGCCGCGGGCGACTGCCTCAACGGTCCCGGTCCCGTCTACGTGGAGCTCGCCGAGCTGCTGGTGGAGACCGTCCCGCAGGCCGACTGGGTGATGTTCTCCAAGAACGGCACCGACGCCACCACCCAGGCACTGATGGTCGCCCGCGCCGCCACCGGCAGGACCAAGGTCCTCATGGCGCACGGCGCCTATCACGGGGCCGACCCGTGGTGCACGCCCAGCCCGGCGGGGACCACCCCCAACGAGCGTGCCGACCTGGTCGAGTTCACCTACAACGACCTCGCCAGTGTCGAGGCCGCCGCGGCCCAGGCGGAGGGCGACGTCGCCGCGATCATCGTGACGCCGTTCAAGCACGACTCGTTCGAGGACCAGGAACTCGTCGCCGCGGAGTTCGCCCGGGGGGTGCGGGCCCTGGCCGACCGGATCGGGGCCGCTCTGGTGATCGACGACGTGCGCGGGGGCTGGCGGATCGACCTGGGCGGTTCCTGGGAACCCCTGGGCGTGCGCCCCGATCTGTACGCCTTCAGCAAGGCCATGGCCAACGGCCACCCGATCGCGGCGGTCACCGGTGTGGACTCCCTGCGCGGGCCCGCCCAGACGCTCTACTCCACCGGCTCCTTCTGGTTCAACGCCGCCCCGATGGCCGCGGCCAAGGCCACGATCGAGACGTTGCGCGCCATCGACGGCATCGCCCTGATGGAGCGCGCGGGCACCCGCCTGCGTGAGGGCCTGGCCGCCCAGGCGGCCTCCCACGGCTTCACGGTCAACCAGACGGGGCCGGTGCAGATCCCGTGGCTCTCCTTCGAGGGCGACGCGACGCTGGACAAGGGCATGTTCTGGGCCGCGGCCTGCCTGGAGGAGGGGGTCTACCTCCACCCGTGGCACAACTGGTTCCTGTCCGCGGCCCACACCGACGCCGACATCGATCGGGCGCTCCAGGGCACCGACGCCGCCTACGCCAAGCTCAGGGCCCGCTTCGGCGCCGACTGAGACCCTGCCGGGGCTTCCTGATGGGCCGGATGTTTGGGATCGCCCGCGACCTCCGGGGCGGTGCACGGCCGGTGCCTGGAGTCGCGGGCGTGACGATCCGGCCCCGATCGACCCGCGGCGGACGATCACCGCGGGTCGATCGGGGCCGGCGCTCGGACGTCGTCCAGGCTAGCGCCGGACGTCGTCTCGCAGGCGAGACCACTGCAGGTCGTCCAGGCGTGTGCCGTCCGGGCCGGGCAGCATCCCACGCAGCAGCGCCTCGCGGGTGAAGCCCGCGCGCTCCAGCACGCGGTGCGAGGCGACGTTGCCGGGAGAGGTGCCCGCGATGATCCTGGCCAGGGGGGTGTGCTCGAAGACCCAGCCGACCAGCAGGTTCACCGCCCTGGTGGCGAAGCCCCTGCCACGGAACTCCGGTCGCAGGCTGTAGCCCGTCATCGCCTGCCCCAGCGGGGGGATCACCCCGGTGAGCTGGATGTCCCCGGCGAACGCGCCCGTCGCGGCGTCCAGGATCGCGACCTCGGCGCCCCTGCCCGCCAGCCAGTTCGCGCCCGCGGTACGGCAGCGCTCCTCGACCTTCTCGAATGTGGAGGGTTCGGAAGGGACGCTGTACCTCATGACGTCGGGAAGGTTCCGCAGCGCCAGGTAGTCGGCGGTGTCGGAGACGGTGAGCCGCCTGAGCCGTACGACCCCGTCGGTGAGGGATCCGCCGGGGAAGTCCGGCAGCAGGGGCGGCACGCGCTCGCCGGAGTCGCCGCGCAGGCGCGCGAAGCCCACCAGGTCGTGCCGGGTGCCGTCACGCTGTTCCTCGGCCCCACGCCGCACGCCCTCGTGGTGGAACCCCGCGGCGAGGGCGACCCGCTGGCTGGCCAGATTCTCCACGTTGGCGAGCAGTTCGACGCGCTCGACCCCGTGGCGGAACCCCCACGCGGTCAGCGCGGCGGTGGCGGCCGTGGCCACCCCGCGGTCCCGCACCCAGGGGGCGACCAGATAGCCGATCTCGATGCCCCCGCGAGGACGGGCCATGAGGCCGATGTTGCCCAGCCACTCGTCCGTCGTCGCGTCCGCGATCGCGAACGGGGCACCTCCTGTCTGCCACTCCTGGTGGCACCGCTCCATGTACTGGAGTGCGTCGTCCCGGGTGTACGGCACGGGGACGAGAGGGAGGAAGCGGACGATCTCCGGGTCGGCGCAGGCCCGGGTGATCGCCTCGGCGTCGGCCGGGGCGAGCGGCCTCAGGACAACAGGGCCGGCCGGAATCACATCATGGGAAAACACCCCATAACAGCTACCAGGTGCCCTCTTATGACGGCGAATCAATTTGCGGACGACCTACGCCCCCTCCGCCCTGCCCGCTCCCTTCTCCGATCTCTCCCGTCTCGCCCTCCCGGCGCCTCGGGGTTGGCACTCGTCCTGCCCGGGGGCCGTGTTCCGGACCGTCCGAGGACACCGCCGCGCGCCGATAACCTTGCGGTCATGGGTTTTCGCAGGCATGGGCCGTTTCAGGCCGGGGATCAGGTTCAGCTCACCGACCCCAAGAACAAGCGTCACACGGTGACGTTGAAGGAAGACGGCGTGTTTCACACGCACAAGGGCGGGATCCCGCACAGTGAGCTGATCGGCCGGCCTGAGGGCTCGGTGGTGCGTTCGTCCGGCGGCACCCAGTATCTGGCCTTCAGGCACCTCCTTCAGGACTACACGCTGTCCATGCCGCGAGGCGCGGCGGTGATCTATCCCAAGGACTCGGCCCAGATCGTGGCCATGGCCGACATCTTCCCCGGTGCCCGGGTGGTGGAGGCGGGTGTCGGTTCCGGCGCGCTCACCTGTTTCCTGCTGCGCGCCATCGGCTCCGAGGGCACCCTCACCTCCTACGAGCGGCGTCAGGACTTCGCCGAGGTCGCCACCAAGAACGTGGAGAAGTTCTACGGCGGTCCGATGAAGCAGTGGCGCCTGGTGGTCGGCGACTTCGTCGAGGCTCTGGACGAGAGCGATGTCGACCGGATCATCCTGGACATGCTCGCCCCGTGGGAATGTGTGGACGCCGCGGCCCGGGCACTCACGCCCGGCGGCGTGATCTGCTGTTATGTCGCGACCACGACCCAGCTCTCACGTACGGTCGAAACTCTGCGGGAGCACGGGAGTTTCACCGAGCCCCATGCGTGGGAGACCCTGGTTCGTGACTGGCATGTCGAGGGACTGGCCGTGCGGCCCGACCACAGGATGGTCGGCCACACCGGGTTTCTGGTCACGGCCCGTCGCATGGCCGACGGGGTGACGCCACCACCTCGACGTAGACGTCCGGCGAAGGGGGCACATGGCGAGGAGTCCGCGACTTCCACGTCTTCCGCCACATGATGACGATTCGGCCACGACGGTCCGTCTGAGCGTGACACGGGAGCAGACCTTCGTGTTCTTATACTTCTAGGACTAAAACCCCCAAAAGGGATTAATCACCACGCACTTAATGTAGTCATATGAACACCGCTCAGCCAGGTAAGGGACAGCCCTTAGATGGGTAGGGTTTTGAGTAGTCGGTCTCGACTGGGAAGGAGGTGACGCCGTGGCAGCTCGCGACGACGCTGAAGCTCGTGCCGCGCAGCGCGAACGGGAGGTCGCCGACCTCACAACACAGGTCTCCTTCCTGCAGGAGGAGATCACCGCGTTGCGTCGGAAGCTGACGGAGTCTCCCCGGCAGGCCAGGATTCTCGAAGAGCGTCTCCATGACGTGCAGGCGAACCTCGCGGCCGTAACCGGCCAGAACGAGCGTCTGGTGGCCACCCTCAAGGAGGCCAGAGACCAGATTGTCGCCCTGAAGGAGGAGGTAGACCGGCTGGCGCAACCGCCATCCGGGTTCGGTGTGTTCCTCGAAGCCAGAGAAGACGGCACGGTGGAGGTCTTCACCGGTGGCCGCAAACTCAGGGTGAACGTGAGCCCCGCGGTGGAGGTCGAGTCGCTGAAGCGTGGCCAGGAGGTCATGCTCAACGAGGCGCTCAACGTCGTCGAGGCCCTCGGCTTCGAGGACCTCGGTGAGATCGTGATGCTCAAGGAGCTCCTTGAGGACGGCCGGCGTGCGCTGGTGATCTCACACGCCGACGAGGAGCGGGTGGTGAAGCTCGCCGAGTCGCTGCTGGACCAGCCGATCCGGGCGGGTGACTCCCTGCTGCTCGAACCACGCTCGGGCTACGTCTACGAGCGCATCCCCAAGTCCGAGGTCGAGGAGCTCGTCCTGGAGGAGGTGCCCGACATCTCCTACGAGGAGATCGGCGGGCTCATGCGGCAGATCGAGCAGATCCGGGACGCCATCGAGCTCCCGTACCTGCACGCCGACCTCTTCCGTGAGCACAAGCTCCGCCCGCCCAAGGGTGTCCTGCTCTACGGGCCGCCCGGCTGCGGTAAGACCCTCATCGCGAAGGCCGTCGCCAACTCCCTGGCCAAGCAGGTCGCGGAGAAGACCGGCCAGTCCGGCAAGAGCTTCTTCCTCAACATCAAGGGTCCCGAGCTTCTCAACAAGTACGTCGGCGAGACCGAGCGGCACATCCGCCTGGTCTTCCAGCGGGCTCGCGAGAAGGCCTCCGAGGGGACCCCGGTGATCGTGTTCTTCGACGAGATGGACTCGATCTTCCGGACCCGAGGCTCGGGCGTCTCCTCCGACGTCGAGAACACCATCGTTCCCCAGCTCCTGTCGGAGATCGACGGTGTCGAGGGTCTGGAGAACGTCATCGTGATCGGCGCCTCCAACCGCGAGGACATGATCGACCCGGCGATCCTGCGGCCCGGCCGCCTGGACGTCAAGATCAAGATCGAGCGGCCGGACGCCGAGGCGGCCAAGGACATCTTCTCCAAGTACCTCATTCCGGAGCTCCCGCTCCACGCCGAGGATCTCTCCGAACACGGCTCCAACCGTCAGGAGACGATCTCCGGCATGATCCAGCGGGTCGTCGAGCGGATGTACACCGAGAGCGAGGAGAACCGCTTCCTCGAGGTGACCTACGCCAACGGCGACAAGGAGGTCCTGTACTTCAAGGACTTCAACTCCGGCGCGATGATCCAGAACATCGTCGACCGGGGCAAGAAGATGGCGATCAAGCAGTTCCTGGAGACCGGCCAGAAGGGCCTGCGGATCCAGCATCTGCTGGCGGCCTGCGTGGACGAGTTCTCCGAGAACGAGGACCTGCCCAACACCACCAACCCCGACGACTGGGCCCGCATCTCCGGCAAGAAGGGCGAGCGGATCGTCTACATCCGCACCCTCGTGACGGGCAAGCAGGGCACGGAGGCCGGACGCTCCATCGACACGGTGGCCAACACCGGTCAGTACCTGTAACCACGTGTGACCGGCGGCGCGGTTCCCCTCGTGGGGCCGCGCCGTCGGCGTCGCCGTGTCTGCCGCGACACACTCGACAGCCTGTGGCTTTTGTTGCGTTTAAACCTTTTTGTCCTCGGGGGGTCGGCTCTCCTTTCACAGCCGCCCCAGAAATGGCCGGAAATAGACAGCCGTCACGGGGAACCCGAATGATCGAGACGCCGTCCAAGTGGCGTGCGTGAACATTCCGGTCCGGCCGCCCGGTGAACGGCACGGGGTCTCGCGAGGCGCTTCGGGGAAGCGGCCGCCTCGCCGAACTCGATCTCCTGCGCTTCCTCGCCGCCATCGCGGTGCTCGCCTTCCACTACTTCATCGCCTTCGCCTCGGTGTGGGGCGACCGCCCTGCCGAACTGTTCCCGGCGATCTCCACCGTCTCCGGGCTCGGCATCCTCGGCGTCGAGCTGTTCTTCATGATCAGCGGGTTCGTGATCCTGATGAGCATCTGGGGGCGGAGCCTGGGGGCGTTCGCCCTCTCCCGGCTGGTGCGGCTCTACCCCGCCTACTGGGTCAGCGTGGCCGTCACCGCCGCGGTGTACGGGCTGACCGCCGCCACGGCCCTGGACCCCAAGCTCAGCCTCGGCGAGTACGGGATCAACCTCACGATGCTCCAGCGGGCCCTCGGCGTCTACGACGCCAACGGCGTCTACTGGTCGCTCTGGGTGGAACTCCGCTTCTACGTACTGATCTCGATCCTGGTGATCTTCGGGGTGACGCTCAACCGCTGCCTGGTCTTCATGGGCGTCTGGCTGCTGGCGGCCGGGTTCTTCGCCGGGAGCGACGAGGCGTGGGTCGAGCTCGTGGTCATGCCCAAGTACGCGGCGTACTTCGTCGGAGGCATGGCGTTCTTCCTGATGACGAGGTTCGGTCCCAGGCTCGTCCTGTGGTGCCTGGCCGGGATCAGCGGCGGCCTGGCCGTGAGCGCGGCGATCGACCGGGTGGCCGGGCGCGTCGAGAAGGTCGGCTACGCCGCGATGCCCGTGCCCGAGTGGGCCGTGGTCGCCACCGTGGTCGGTTTCTACGTGCTCATGGCCATGGTGGCGCTGGGATGGCTGGGATGGCTGCGCTGGCGCGGCCTGGTCGTCCTGGGCGCGCTCACCTACCCGCTCTACCTGTTCCACACCCCGGCCGCGGTCCTGATCGTCCCCGCGCTGCGGGACGTGCTGCCGCCCCCGCTGACCGCCCTGGTCACGGTGCTGGCCGCGACGGCGTTCTCCTATCTGGTGTACCGGGTGGCCGAGCGTCCGCTTCAGGAGTTCGTCAAATCCGTGCGGCGGAGAAGGGCCGCATCCCCGTCCCCGTCACAGCTCCCCGCGCTCTCCTCGATCCCCCTCGCAACGGGCGAAAAGGCTTCGGTGCCATAACTGTCCGACCACCGGGCATAGTGAAGGGTCTAGGGTCGGGAATAGATACCACGGAGAGAAACAGTCCCTGACGAACAGAGGGTGCGCATGACGGTACGGCGGGTGATGGGCATCGAGACCGAATACGGCATCTCCGTGCCCGGACAGCCGGGGGCCAACGCGATGGTGACCTCCTCTCAGGTCGTGAACGCCTATCTGGCGGCCTCGGCCGCCAGGGCACGGCGCGCGCGATGGGACTTCGAGGAGGAGAACCCGTTGCGGGACGCACGGGGGTTCGACCTCGCGCGGGAGGTGGCGGACCAGAGCCAGCTGACCGACGAGGACCTCGGCCTGGCGAACGTGATTCTCACCAACGGGGCCCGGTTGTACGTGGACCACGCCCATCCCGAATACTCCACACCCGAGTGCACCAATCCTCGGGCGGCGGTGATCTGGGACAAGGCGGGCGAACGGGTGATGCACGACGCGGCGGTTCGCGCCTCGGCGATGCCAGCCAACGCCCCGATCCAGCTCTACAAGAACAACACCGACAACAAGGGCGCCTCCTACGGCTGCCATGAGAACTACCTCATGCGCCGGGCCACCTCGTTCGCCGACATCGTCAGACACCTGACGCCGTTCTTCGTCTCCCGGCAGGTCGTCACCGGCGCGGGCAAGGTCGGCATCGGTCAGGACTCACGGGGCGAGGGTTTCCAGATCAGCCAGCGGGCCGACTTCTTCGAGGTCGAGGTGGGGCTGGAGACGACGCTCAAGCGGCCGATCATCAACACCCGGGACGAACCCCACGCCGACCCGGAGAAATACCGTCGCCTGCACGTCATCATCGGTGACGCCAACATGTCGGAGATCTCGACCTACCTGAAGCTGGGGTCCACCGCGCTCGTCCTGGCGATGATCGAGGATGGCTACTTCACCCGCGACCTCGCCGTGGACAACCCCGTCCAGGCCCTGCGCGCGGTCTCACACGACCCCACGCTCAAGTACGAGATCTCCATGCGCGACGGCCGCAAGCTGACGGCGGTGCAGCTCCAGATGGAATACCTGGAGCTCGCGCGCAAGTATGCCGAGGAGCGCAGCGCCAACGGCCTGGACGAGCCCACCAAGGACATCCTGGAGCGCTGGGAGTCGGTCCTCACCCGCCTGGCGGAGGATCCGATGCAGCTGTCCGGCGAGCTCGACTGGGTGGCCAAGCTGGAGCTTCTGGAGGGATACCGGACCCGTGACGGCCTTCCCTGGTCGCATCCGCGTCTGCAGCTCGTCGATCTCCAGTACTCCGACATCCGTCCCGACCGAGGGCTCTACAACCGGCTGGTCGCCCGGGGCCGCATGCAGCGCCTGGTGACCGAGGAGGAGGTCCAGAGGGCCATCGAGGTGCCGCCCAACGACACCCGGGCCTACTTCCGAGGCCGCTGCCTGAGCCAGTACAGCGAGTCGGTGGCCGCGGCCTCCTGGGACTCGGTCATCTTCGACATCCCCGGCCGTGAGTCGCTGCAGCGCGTCCCCACCCTTGAGCCGCTGCGCGGCACCAAGGCCCACGTGGGCGAGCTGTTCGACCGCTGCCGTACCGCCGCTGAGCTGGTGACGGCGCTCACCGGCGAGCAGTGACGTGCTGAGCGGGGCCTGAGAAGGGCCTGAGAGGGGGAGGTGGCCCGGCCGGGCCGCCTCCCCCTCTTCGCGCCTACCGGATCCCGTCAAACCGGACACCTGGATTGACGGGGGACGGAGATTCGGGATACGTTCCGGGTGCTTTGTGGCGGTGCGAGGGAAATCCGGTGAAATTCCGGTGCGGTCGCGCCACTGTAATCCGGCCCGCGAGGGCCGGGAGCCAGGTCACACTCGGCCGCCACCGACCTACGAAAAGGGACGCGTCAATCCCGGAGGAGGTGGCCGTGAGCCAGATCTCGGCACCGCACACCCAGCCCATCCCATGGCACTCGCTCACCCGCTGGCTGCTCGCCGTACCGGCGCTGCTGCTTCTCGCCTATCTGGTCACCTTCGACCAGGGGGCGATCTCCCAGGCGGGAAACTACCTGCACGAACTCATGCACGACGGACGTCACCTGCTCGGCGTACCGTGCCACTGAGCCGCAGGTGATCTCCAAACTCATCGTCCGGGGCCTCGTCGCCGGACTGCTCGCAGGGCTGCTCGCGGCCGTCTTCGCCTACACCGTCGGCGAACCACGCATCGACCAGGCCATCGCGCTCGAGGAGGCGGCCGCGGCCGCCTCCTCGGCCGAACCACACGACGACACCGGGACCGCCGCCCACTCCCACGACGACGAGGAGGAGGCCCTCGTCAGCAGGGACGGGCAGCGTTTCGGGCTCTTCCTCGCCCTCGGCCTGTACGGCCTGGCGATCGGGGGACTGTTCTCCCTCGTCTACGCGGCCGTACGCGGCCGGGCGGGACCTCGCTCGGAACCGGTGCTCGCGGTCACGCTCGCCGCCGCCGCGTTCACCTCCGTCGTCCTCATCCCTTTCATGAAATATCCCGCCAACCCACCGGCGGTCGGTGACCCGGAGACGATCGACCAGCGCACCGTGCTCTATCTGGTCGCCGTGGCCATCGGGATCCTCGCCGTCGCCGCCGGCACCGCCGCCCACCGCTACGCCTCGCGGAGTGAACCGTGGGTGCGCTGGCTGTCGGCGGGCGCCGCCTTCCTGGTCCCCGTCGTCGCGGCCTGGATCCTCCTGCCGGAGATCTCGGAGGTGCCCCAGGGCTTCCCCGCCGATCTCCTGTGGGACTTCCGGATCGCCTCGATAGGAACCCAGGCGGTCTTCTGGGCCGGTGTCGGCGCGCTGTTCGCCTTCGCCGCACGCAGGCGCGGCCCGGTGTGACGACCCCCTCGGGGGTCACCCGCCTGCTCCTGGTCTGCCACGCCTCCACCTCGGCGACGGCGCGGGCCGCGTTCCCCGTCGACGAACCACTCGACGAACGCGGCCTGCGCCGGGCCGAGAGGATGGCGCGGTACCTCGGCTGGGCAGACCCCGGTCCCGCGGCCTGCCCGGCCGAGCTGCGCTGCGTTCAGACGGCGGCGGCGCTCGGCCTGCGGGCGGAGCACGACCCGCTGCTCGCCGACTGCGACCACGGCCGCTGGAGTGGCATGACGCTCGGCGAGGTCGAGGCCGCGGAGCCCGAGGCGCTCGCCTCCTGGCTCGGCGATCCGGGCGCGGCGCCGCACGGCGGGGAGTCGATCACCGCGCTCCTCGCCAGGGTTTCCGGCTGGCTCGCCCTCCGTACTCCCGGCAGGGCCGTCGCGATCACCCATCCGGCGGTCATCCGTGCCGCGGTCGTCCACGTCCTCGGCGCCCCCGCCCGCTCCTTCTGGCGCGTCGACGTCGCGCCGCTGGCCCGGGTGGCACTCACCGGGCGCGGCGGGCGCTGGCGGCTCAGCCACCTCCCCTGACGGCGCGACCACCCGACGACGTGAACGCGATGAACATCCCGACGATGCGAAGGAGATCCCAAGGTGCGCAACCCCCGCTATCCCTTCACCGCGATCGTGGGGCTGGAGGACCTGAAACTCGCGCTGATCCTCAACGCGGTCTCCCCTCGCGTCGGGGGAGTACTGGTCAGAGGGGAGAAGGGCACCGCCAAGTCCACGATCGTGCGGGCGCTGGCCGCTCTCCTGCCGCCTGTCGAGGTGGTGACCGGTTGCCGGTTCTCCTGCGACCCCGCCGCCCTCGACCCCGGCTGTCCCGACGGGCCACACGGGTCACACGAGGCCCCCGAGGGACCGGCGGCCCGGTCCATCAGACCCGCCCGCCTGGTCGAGCTGCCCGTCGGCGCCTCCGAGGACCGCCTCGTCGGCTCCCTCGACATCGAGCGGGCCCTCACCGAGGGCGTGAAATCCTTCGAACCCGGTCTCCTCGCGGGCGCCCACCGGGGTGTCCTGTACGTCGACGAGGTCAACCTTCTCCACGACCACCTGGTGGACCTGCTGCTCGACGCCGCGGCCCTCGGCACCTGCTACGTCGAGCGCGAGGGGGTGTCGGTACGGCACGCCGCCCGGTTCCTGCTGGTCGGGACGATGAATCCCGAGGAGGGGGAGCTGCGCCCGCAACTGCTCGACCGCTTCGGGCTGACCGTTGAGGTAAGGGCCTCGCGGGAGGCGTCCCAGCGGGCGGAGGTGGTCCGGCGCCGTCTGGCCTTCGAGGCCGACCCCGCCGCGTTCGCCGCCGCCTGGTCGGACGAGGAGCGGGCGCTGGCCACGCGCATCGCCGAGGCCCGAGCCGGGGTCGCCCAGGTCGTCCTGCCGGAGGCGGCGTTGCTCAAGATCGCCACCGTCTGCGCGGGCTTCGAGGTGGACGGGCTCCGGGCCGACCTGGTCACCGCCGGCGCGGCGATCGCGCACGCCGCCTGGCAGGGCCGCACCTCCGTCACCGCCGACGACGTCCGGGAGGCGGCCAGGCTCGCGCTCCCGCACCGTCGTCGCCGTGACCCCTTCGACGCGCCCGGCCTGGACGAGTCCAAGCTCCAGGATCTCCTGGACAGGATCCCCGACGACCCCGGCCCCGATCCTGACGGCCCCCAGGGGCCGGACGACCCCGGCGGCCCCGATCCCGGCAGAGACGAGGGAGGCCCGGAACCCGTATCCGGCGGCTCCGAGGCCGGGGACGCCACCTCGGACGACCCGGGCGGCTCTGGAGGACACGACGGCGGGGACGCCTCCCCGCACGGGGCCGCCGACGCCCGGGACACCCTCGGCGCCGAGGCGGGGGAGGCTCAGGCCGCGAAACCCCGGGAACCGTCGGAGGCGACCGGGGGAGCACCGGCCCGCGAGCAGATCGTCGACGCCGAGCCCGGGAGCGGGAACAGACTGTTCACCGTCCCGGGCGTCGGTGCCGGAGCTCCCGGGCGCCGGTCACGCGCCAGGACACCCCTGGGTCGTACCACGGGCGCCAGGGTCCCCGAGGGCCGCACCGGCTCCCTCCACCTGCGGGCCACCATCGGCGCCGCCGCCCCGTACCAGGTCGCGCGGGGCAGGAACGGGCCAGGACTGCTGCTGCGCCGCGGCGATCTCAGGGAGGCGGTCCGCGAGGGCCGCGAGGGCAACCTGGTGCTGTTCGTCGTGGACGCGAGCGGTTCGATGGCCGCCAGGCAGCGCATGCGCGCGGTCAAGACAGCGGTGCTCGGCCTGCTCCTCGACGCCTACCAGCGCCGCGACAAGGTCGGGCTCGTCACCTTCCGCGGCGCCCGCGCCGACCTGGTCCTGCCGCCCACCTCCTCCGTCGAGGCCGGCGCGGCCCGGCTGCGCGAGCTTCCCACCGGAGGCCGGACCCCGCTGGCCGCCGGTCTGCTGCGGGCCGCCGAGGTGCTCAGGGTCGAACGCCTGCGCGACCCGTCCAGACGCCCGCTGGTGGTCCTGGTCACCGACGGGCGGACCACCTCGGGAACCGCCGAGGAGTCCCAGCGCGCGGCGGAACTGCTGGCCGGGGTGGCTGGCGTGGTGGTCGACTGCGAGGGCGGGCCCGTGCGCCTCGGCCTCGCCGCCTCCCTGGCGGCGAGGATGGGCGCGGAGACCGTACGCCTCGACGAACTCACCGACCTGGCCGGGATGGTCCGGGAGAGGCGCGGCGCCGCGTGACCGTGAAGGTCCGAGGCCGGTGAGTACGGCGAGAAGGCCGTACCAGATGACGGTGCCGGATGACAGTGACACGACAGTGAGGGGAGGGCGACGATGCCGCAGGGCAGACCCGTCAGCGTGCCCGAGGACGGCCTGACCACCAGACAGCGCCGCACCCGGCCGCTGCTGATCGTCCACACGGGACCGGGCAAGGGCAAGTCCACCGCGGCCTTCGGTCTGGCCCTGCGCGCCTGGAACCAGGGCTGGCCGATCGGGGTCTTCCAGTTCGTCAAGTCCGCCAAGTGGCGCATCGGAGAGGAGCGGGCGCTGCGGGTGCTCGGCGACTCCGGTGAGGGCGGGCCGGTCTCCTGGCACAAGATGGGCGAGGGCTGGTCCTGGATCCAGCGTCCCGGCAACGAGGAGGACCACGCCGCTGACGCCCGCGAGGGCTGGGAGCAGATCAGACGCGACCTCGCCGCCGAGACGTTCCGCCTGTACGTGCTGGATGAGTTCACGTACCCGATGAAGTGGGGCTGGATCGACGTCGAGGAGGTGGTCGAGACCCTGCGCGGACGGCCAGGAAGCCAGCACGTCGTCGTCACCGGCCGCGACGCCGACCCCCGGCTGCTCGCCGCCGCCGACCTCGTCACGGAGATGGGTAAGATCAAACACCCCATGGACGCGGGGCAGAAGGGGCAGAAGGGCATCGAATGGTAGCCCGGATCGTGATCGCGGCCCCCGCCTCAGGAGCGGGTAAGACGACCGTGGCGACCGGCCTGATGGCGGCCCTCGCCCGCCGGGGCATGGCGGTGTCCCCGCACAAGGTGGGGCCCGACTACATCGACCCCGGCTACCACGCCATGGCCACCGGCCGTCCCGGACGCAACCTCGACCCGTTCCTGACGGGGGAGGACCTCGTCGCCCCCCTCTTCCTGCACGGCGCGGCCGGGGCGGACATCGCGGTCGTCGAGGGCGTGATGGGCCTGTACGACGGCGCGGGCTCCACCGAGTTCGCCTCCACCGCGCACGTCGCCAGGCTGCTCGGGGCCCCGGTGGTCCTGGTCGTGGACGCCGCCAGGCAGAGCCGCTCCGTCGCGGCGCTGGTGCACGGGTTCGCCTCCTACGACACCCGGATCAGGCTCGGCGGAGTGATCCTCAACCGGGTCGGCTCCGAGCGGCACGAGGCCGTCTGCCGCGAGGCGCTCGCCGAGAGCGGCGTCCCCGTACTCGGGGCGATCCGTCGCAGCGACGCCGTCACCGCCCCCTCCAGGCACCTGGGCCTGGTTCCCGTCGCCGAGCGCCGCCCCCAGGCCGCCGGTGCCCTGGACGCCGTCGCGGACCTGGTCGCCGCCTCCTGCGACCTGGAGGAACTCCTGCGACTCGCCCGCGGCGCGCCGCCGCTGCCCGCCGTCCCGTGGACTCCCGGACCGCCCGCCGCTCCCGTCACGAGGATCGCGGTCGCCGGAGGGCGGGCCTTCACCTTCGGCTACACCGAGCAGGCCGAGCTGCTGGCGGCGGCGGGAGCCGAGATCGTCCCCTTCGACCCGCTCGTCGACGAGGCCCTCCCGGAGGGGACTCGCGGGATCGTGATCGGAGGCGGTTTCCCTGAGGTCCACGCGGCCGAGTTGTCGGCCAACGAGCCGCTGCGCGACCAGGTCGCCGCGTTCGAGGGGCCGATCTCGGCCGAGTGCGCGGGCCTGCTGTATCTCTCCAGGAGGCTGGACGGCAGGCCGATGTGCGGGCTCCTCGACGTCGAGGCCAGGATGACCGGGACCCTCACCCTCGGCTACCGCGACGCGGTGGCCGTCCGCGACTCGCCGCTCACCAGGGACGGCGAGCGCTACCGGGGCCACGAGTTCCACCGCACCACGGTCGAGCCCGTCCCCGACCGGCCGCTGTTCCGCTGGCGCGGTGGCGCCGACGGGTTCGCCGACGACCGGATCACCGCCTCCTACCTGCACCTGCACTGGGCCGGCAGTCCCCATCTGGCCTCCAGGTTCGTCGAGGCCTGCCGCCGGGTCCCGGCCGTCTGACAACCCCCCGCGGTTCGAGCCGGTTCGTGAGCCGGAAATCCCGGCATCCGACCTTCCCGTTACCTCCACCGGCCTTTATCCGCGGCCTTGTGTCCATTTATTCGAGAAGCGCGCTCCGCCGGACGGCCCGATTTCGCGAAACCCGGGATCGCCCGGCGGAAGAGGAGACGAAGGACGCTTTTCCCCGTTTCGAACACCGGGTGAAACGCCGCGAGATCCTAGGCGAAGGCGTCCGGTGGCAGCCTGGCCGCGGGCAACCGTGGCGGGGCCAGCGCCACCCCCTCCGTGTGGAGGATCGCCGACAGCATACGGCCGGCCTGCCCCATGCTGATGCGGGCAGCCGGGTCGCGCCGGAGCAGCCCTTCCAGGACGGGCCACAGCACTCCGGCCGGCGTCGCCGGATCCTCGTACCCACCGCCCACGGGAAGGCGCTGCGCCGGTGTGCGGGAGGTGGGGCGCGGAGGGCGGCCCTCCACCGCGAAGTACAGGCTCGCACCGAGCGACCACAGGTCGCTCGCCGGGGTCGGTGGACTGCCCCGCAGCCGCTCCGGCGCGACGAAGGAGGGGACATGGACGAACGGTACGGTCGTGGAGTCGCCCGGATCGCCGTGCAGTGCCGCGACGCCGAAGTCGGCCAGCACCACCCGGTCGCCGGTGAGCAGGATGTTGCGCGGATTGATGTCCCGATGCAGGACACCCGCCCCGTGCGCGTGGCGCAGCCCGCCCAGCAACTGGAAGCCGATCCACGCCGCCCAGTGGATCGGCAGGCGGCCCAGGTGCCGCACGGTCTCCTTGAGTGTGAGGGCCTCCAGCAACTCCATGACGATCCAGAGCCGCCCGTCCTCCTCGAGCAGGTCGTGCACGGAGATCACCGCCGGGTGGTTCAGCCTCCCGGCCGAGCGCGCCTCGCGCAGGGCCCACCGCCGTGCGTCGTGCATGTCCATCCCGTCCTCGGTGAACCGAGGCTGGATCTCCTTGATCGCCACGTTCCGCCTGAGCAGGGAGTCGTGGGCCCGCCACACCGTGCCCACACCGTCCCGCCCGATCGGCGAGGCCAGGTGATAGCGATCACCCAGTAAGCGTGCCTTCCTCGCACCTGTTCCCATGAATCACCTGCTGCACATAGAAGCCGGGCACCTCAGCTGATTCATATTTTCATCTGGAACGATGCACCGGGTGATTACCTAGGGTGATTCTCTGTAACGATTTAGGCGCGTGGGCTTGATGTCGTCTTATTTCACGTCCGTAAAACCCGTTTACGGATTCCGGAAAACCGTTCCCGAGGGTGGTGAAAGCGTTTCGGAAACGTTCGTGAACGGCCTCAGGCCGCACTGAAGCAGCGCACGTCCTCAAGCATCTTCGAGGTCCGCTCGGCGCTCAGCCGCGCTCGCGGATCCTTGCGCAGCAGCCCTCGCAGCACCGGCTCCAGGGCGCCCGCCCGCTTCGGCGCGCGCGGCGGTTCGCGCAGGGCCGCGACCAGCGCCGCCATCGAGTTCACCGTGCGGAACGGGGTCCTGCCCTCCACCGCCATGTACAGCGTCGCGCCGAACGACCACATGTCCGCCTCGCGGGTGCCGCCCCTGCCCTGCAACGCCTCCGGCGCGATGAAGGCCGGGGTGCCCCGGGTCGAGGTCGTCGCGGCCCCTTCCGGCGCGGCGAAGCCGAAGTCGGCCAGCACCACGCGATCGCCGGTCAGCATGATGTTGGCGGGTTTGATGTCGCGGTGGATCACCCCGCCGTCGTGCGCGTGCCGCAACGCCTCCAGCAGGCGGCACCCCATCGCCGCCACAAGATCCACCGGGAGCGGGCCCGCCTGCACGAGCGTGTCGTGCAGCGTCAGCGCCTCCAGGAACTCCATGACGATCCAGAGCCGCTCGGACTCCTCGGTGAGGTTGTGCACCGTCACGATGCCCCGGTGGCTCAGCCGCGCCGCCATGCGAGCCTCCCTGACCACCCGCCGCCGCTGCTCGGCCGCGGCGGGCCCGGGTGGCAGAAGTATCTCCTTGAGGGCCACCTCTCGCTCCAGAAGCAGGTCGTATGCACGCCAGACGACGCCGGTCGCCCCCTGTCCGACGCGTGAGACGAGCTTGTACCTGCGCGCGATGATGGTGCTCACCCCCCAATGATCGCAGTTTTCGGTCGCGAAGACCTACCTGGAACGTTCCCGATCTCCCTCGGGCGGTGAATTCGCCTGGATCCGGTGAGTGATGATGCTCACACGAACCGATGCGGGGCCATGGGGCGCTCGTGCGCGGACGCGGAGGCGCCGGCGGAGATCGAGGCGCCGCCGGGAGCGTCGCTGCGGGGTTCGTGGGGATTCGTAGAGGTTCAGAGGAGACCGATCCCCAGCATCAGCGTGCCCGCTCCCAGTGCCACCCCGCCCGCGGGGACCAGCCAGATCAGCCGGTTCGGTTTCGTGTCGGAGGGGCGTACGACGGACAGGAAGAAGCCCAGGGGCATCAGGATCGGCGCCGCCACGATCAGGATCCGCGTCAGGTCCTTCAGGCCGCCGGGCAGATCCGCGTGGTCGATGTAGAGCAGGGCGACGAGCGCGAGGAGCACCAGGACGCCCGCGTGTGCGTGGCCGGCCCGCCACAGGCCACGCCGCACCGGGTTGTCCAGGTAGCCGGGGATGCCGCGCATGATGTGCGCGAGCAGGGAGGCCCCGCCGAAGGCCACGGCGGGCACGGTGATGAGGAGTATTCCGGCTGTGCTCAGCGACGACGGTGACATGGGGCCCTCTTCTTTGGATAGTGGTGCTATCCGATTATTGGATAGAGATGCTATCCAGTCAAGGTGGGTGGATTTCACCTCGGGCCCCGGGGGGAGGTCCCCTGACGGAGGGAAGTTCGGCGCGGCCAGTACGGGCTCCCGCAAAGATCGCGGGATGATCCGCGCGCAATGTCGCCCGGTTCGGGGAAGATATGAATCAGATCCGTCCCCCAGGTGGAGGTGCCACACATGGCAAGCAAGGACACCGGCGGCCAGAAGCAGACCGGCCGGACCGACAAGGAAGTCGAGGAGACCGCCCCGGCGGAGACCTCCGACGTTCAGGAGCGTCACGAGAAGCTCTCCGACGACGTCGACGCGATCCTCGACGAGATCGACGAGGTGCTGGAGGAGAACGCAGAGGAGTTCGTGAGGAGTTACGTGCAGAAGGGCGGACAGTAGGTTCGTCCGTCGGAGTCAAAGGTCAGAGGTGAGGACGGATCCGGCGGGGAGCCGGGGGACCCGTTCTGACCGCGGGCCCGGCTCGGCTCCCGCCGGGCCCGGCTGGCGGGTGACGTGCGGCCGCACCCCGCCGGGAGCGCCCTGGTGGGTGCTCCGCCTCCGAGCGCCGCGAACACGCTGAGCCGACCAGGGGAGACCCCTCCGGGAATGCTCCCGGAGGGAATCGAGAGCCGTCCCACGGCCACCGCCCCGCCTCCCACGCGGGCCGGGCGGGCCTTCGCCATCTTCGCGCCCCCGTCGTGTTCGCCGTGCCCCGAGGGGGATCGGCGCGAGATCCGGTGACCGGAGCCGATCATCCGTAAAGATTCAAAAGCCCGGCGGAGTGTGGTTCGCGCTGAGCTGATCCAGGGAAGTGCAAGCAGCACGGCAAGATGAGTAAGGTCGGGCCTTAAAGGACCGCACCTTTGGAGGGAGTCGCGTGGGATCTCACAGGGACCTGCCCGCCGGCATGGTGAATCACATCTTTACCGACACCGGGAGCTCCTCGTTCACCGAGTTCGTCAGGTCCCATTCGCCGGACTTGCTGCCTGGCCGTAACGAGGTCCTGGGGACCTCGGTGGGCGATCACATCCCGCACGCCACCACGATCGTCGCGGCGATGTGCGCCGGTGGCGTGGTGATCGCGGGAGACCGCCGGGCGACCTCCGGCAACATCATCTCCCAGCGTGACATGGAGAAGGTGTTCCGCACCGACGACCACTCGGGCCTGGGCATCGCGGGGACGGCGAGCACGGGCATCGAGATGGCCCGCCTCTACCGGGTGGAGCTCGAACACTACGAGAAGCGCGAGGGCCGCACGCTCTCGGTGACGGGCAAGGCCAACCGGCTCGCCACGATGATCCGCGGCAACCTGCCGATGGCGATGCAGGGGCTCGTGGTCGTCCCGCTCTTCGCCGCCTACGACCCCGATGTCGACGGTGGCCGCATCTTCAGCTACGACGTGGGCGGCGGTCCCTACGAACAGCACCACTACCACTCGATCGGATCCGGTTCGATCTTCGCGCGAGGTGCTCTGAAGAAGCTCTACCGCGAGGGTGCCTCCCCCGAGGAGACCGTGCTGACGCTGATCCACGCACTCTACGACGCGGCCGACGACGACTCGGCGACCGGCGGCCCCGACATCACCCGCAAGATCTGGCCCATCGTCGCGGTGATCACCGCCGACGGATACCGTCGGCTTCCCGACGAGGAGGTCGGAGAGCTCGTCCGGGTCGTGGTCGAGTCCCGGGCCGACCACCCCGACGGCCCCACCGCCCCGCTGCGCTAACACGAGAGGATCACCCCAGGTGTCCATGCCTTTTGGATATGTCTCGCCCGAGCAGCAGATGCGGGACAAGGCGGATTACGCGCGCAAGGGGATCGCGCGGGGCCGTAGCGTCGTCGTCCTGCAGTACGAGGACGGCATCCTGTTCGTCGCTCCCAACCCGTCCCGCGCCCTGCACAAGATCAGCGAGATCTACGACAAGATCGGGTTCGCCGCGGTCGGCCGCTACAACGAGTTCGAGGCCCTGCGCCTCGGCGGCATCCGATACGCCGACATCAACGGCTACACCTACGCCCGCGACGACGTCACCGCCCGTGGCCTGGCCAACCTCTACGCGCAGAACCTCGGCCAGATCTTCACCGAGTCGCTGAAGCCGTTCGAGGTGGAGATCGTGGTCGCCGAGGTCGGTGACTCCTCCGACGAGGACCACATCTACCGGCTGACCTTCGACGGCTCGGTCTTCGACGAGGCGGGGCTGGTGGCCATGGGCGGCCAGGCCGAGACGGTGGCGGCCCGTCTCAAGGAGCGCTACCGCGACGGCCTGTCGCTGACCGAGGCGCTGGAGGCGGCGCTGTTCGCGCTGACCGAGCCGGGAGGCGAGCGCTTCCCCGCGAACCAGCTGGAGGTGGCGGTGCTCGACCGCAACCGCCCGCACCGCAAGTTCCTGCGGCTCAACGGCCCCAGGCTGGAGCGACTGCTGGCCGAAGGTGCCCCCGTGGCCGGGGGCGAGAAGACGGCAGGGGGCGAGAACCCCCTCTCCGCCCCCGAGACGCCGGGCGCCCCGCCGACCGCGCCCGACGGCGACATCGACACCGGATCCAGCGGCTGACCGCGTCCGCGGGCGACGCCGGTGCCGCGCCGGGTGGTCTGACCGCACGGCGTGGGGGTGCCGTCCTCTGCAGGACGGCACCCCCACGCCGGAAGGCAGGTCTTCTCCTGCGGGACGCCTGAGAACGGTGGCAGCACGGTCCCCGCGCCGGACGGGCCGGTCAGCGGCACCCCGTGGTCCGTGTCGCGAAAAAGCCCGGCGCGGGCAAGTGGCGCTCCGGCGCCGGACGACACCTCACGACACCCCGCGACACCCGTTCCGCCTCGCCGGGAACACAGCTTCCGGCGAGGCGGGAACGGGTGTCGCTGCGGTGTGTCCTGGATCACATCGTCTCCGGACAACCGGCCCCGCTCCACGCTGGTCACACTCCGTGTGAACAACACCTCCCGGATCCGGACCGGATCCGCCCCTCATATGACCGCCCTCGCGGCTCCTCGACGGCCCGGTGTGGCGCTGGCCCTGCTCGCGGCCGTGGCGCTGGCCTCAGGCTGCGCCGCGGAGTCCTCCTCCGCCCCCCTGCCGGTCGCGTCCTCCTCCGCGCCCGCTCCCTCGACGGGCGCGCCGACCCCCACCCCGGGCTCCGCCGCGGCCGTCCCCGAGCTCTTCGGTACCGAGTTCCAGGCGGCTCCGGAACACGACTGGAGCAAGGGGCGTCCGCCGCCCTTCGAGGGCGTCCTGAGGGGCTGGCTCACCGACGTGGACGACAACGGGGTGGCCGAGTACCGGCCGATCCGCTTCGTCCAGCGTGGTGGCGAGGACGGTCACTTCGACGGCCCCGAGGAAGGTGACGTGGTCCGCTACCTGGCGCCCATCGCCGAGGACGTACTGTTTCTCGCCGACAGCGGCTGCGACAACACGACGCAGACCTACGACAAGGCCACCAACCTCGGCACCGAGAGCTGCACCCGTCAGACGTTGATCGACAACGTCAGGGAGGCCGCCTCGCTGACCGGGGTCGAGGGCCTCCACCGGCCGGCCCTGATCACCACGGAGAACGGCAGGATCACCAAGGTTGTCGAGATCTTCTGGCAGGGCGGAGGCTGATCGAGGCCGTCGATCCCGGCGCCTTCGCGCCACCCGCGCCCGGCGGGAACCGGGCGCGGGGCGCGTCCGCGCTTAGGCGCTCACAGCCTGGGGCATAAGCCGTACGACCGAAAACCCCATGATCCCTCCCACGAGAGGGGTTCGGCGAATAGTGTGAGGCAATGGATCGTCGCATCTTCGGGCTTGAGAACGAGTACGGCGTCACCTGCACGTTCAGGGGGCAGCGGCGGCTGTCACCCGACGAGGTAGCGCGTTATCTATTCCGCCGCGTCGTCTCCTGGGGCCGATCGAGCAACGTCTTCCTCCGCAACGGGGCGCGCCTGTATCTGGACGTGGGGAGCCACCCCGAGTACGCCACCCCCGAGTGTGACAACGTCGTGGAGCTCGTCACCCACGACAAGGCGGGCGAGCGCATTCTGGAGGGCCTCCTCGTCGACGCGGAGAAACGCCTCCGTGAGGAGGGGATCGCCGGCGACATCTACCTGTTCAAGAACAACACCGACTCGGCGGGCAACTCCTACGGCTGCCACGAGAACTATCTGGTCGGCCGGCACGGCGAGTTCGGCCGCCTGGCGGACGTGCTGATCCCGTTCCTGGTCACCCGGCAGATCATCTGCGGGGCGGGCAAGGTGCTGCAGACCCCGCGTGGAGCGGTCTACTGCGTCTCCCAGCGGGCCGAGCACATCTGGGAGGGCGTCTCCAGCGCCACCACCCGGTCGCGTCCGATCATCAACACCCGTGACGAGCCGCACGCCGACGCCGAGCGGTTCCGCCGCCTGCACGTCATCGTCGGCGACTCGAACATGAGCGAGACGACCATGCTGCTCAAGGTCGGCGCGACCGACCTGGTGCTCCGCATGATCGAGGCGGGCACCGTGATGCGCGACCTGTCCCTGGAGAACCCGATCCGGGCCATCAGGGAGGTCTCCCACGACATGACCGGGCGGCGGCGGGTGCGGCTGGCCAACGGCCGGGAGGCGTCCTCGCTGGAGATCCAGGAGGAATACCTCTCCAAGGCCCGTGACTTCGTCGACCGCCGCGGCGGCGACGAGGTCAGCCACCGGGTGCTGGAGCTGTGGGAGCGCACGCTCAACGCGGTCGAGACCGGCAGCCTCGACAAGGTCGCCCGCGAGATCGACTGGGTGACCAAGTACCAGCTGATCGAGCGCTACCGCCAGAAGTACGACCTGCCGCTGTCGAGCCCCAGGGTGGCTCAGCTCGACCTCGCCTACCACGACGTGCACCGCCGCCGTGGCCTGTTCTACCTGCTGCAGAAGCGCGGTGCGGTGGAGCGGGTGGCCTCCGACCTGAAGATCTTCGAGGCCAAGTCGGTGCCGCCGCAGACCACCCGGGCCCGGCTGCGCGGTGAGTTCATCCGCAAGGCGCAGGAGAAGCGCCGCGACTTCACCGTCGACTGGGTGCACCTGAAGCTCAACGATCAGGCGCAGCGCACCGTGCTGTGCAAGGACCCCTTCCGTAGCGTCGACGAGAGGGTGGACAAGCTCATCGCCGGGATGTGACGGTCATACTTCGGCAAGCTCGTTCCCGGCCTTACCTCCTCCGTACGCCGGGACGGGTAATGTGGCGCGAACCTGACGTCTGCTTGAGGGATACCTATGCGCCGCCGCAGCATGGCCGTACTGGCCGCAGTGCCTTTGATATTCGCCGCAGCATGCGGCTCCGACGGAGGCGCGGCCACCGGCGCCTCCAGTTCCGCCAGCGCGGGGGAGGTCACCGAGCTGCAGGTGACCGGGCAGGCGGGCGCCAAGCCGACCGTCGCGTTCCCGCCGAAGGTCGTCGAGACCTCCTCCTACAAGGTGCTCACCCCCGGCACCACGGGGGAGGCCGCCAAGCCCGGCGCCAGCGTCATCGCCAACTTCACCGTCTTCACCTGGGACGGCAAGGAGAACAAGCTCGCCGGCTCGACCTACGACGAGGGCGGGCCGCAGGTCATCACGCTCAACGAGCAGGTCCCGGAGATCCTCCGCAAGGGCTTCGCCGAGACCAAGGGCGGCGGCAGGTTCATGTCGGTCGTCGCCAAGGACGCGCTGCCCGCCGAGCAGCAGGCGCAGGCCCCTCCCGGCCAGTCGCAGGTCTTCGTGGTCGACGTCGTGGGCGTCCCCCAGGAGAAGGCCGCCAAGGGCACCGCGACCGACCCCGGTCTCGACGGTGTCACGGTGGAGAATCCGGCCGGCGACGCCGCGCCGAAGCTCACCACCAAGACCAAGAAGAAGGCTCCCAAGGAGCTCGTCGCCAAGACCGTGATCCAGGGCACGGGCCCCGAGGTCAAGTCCGGCCAGTCGATCCTGGTCCAGTACGCCGGGAAGATCTGGGGATCGGACGCCGAGTTCGACAGCAGCTGGTCCCGCGGCGCCCAGCCGATCATGTTCCAGATCGGCACCGGCAAGGTCATCAAGGGCTGGGACCAGGGTCTGGTCGGTGTCCCGGTCGGCAGCCGGGTGCTGCTGAGCATCCCGCCGGACCTCGGTTACGGCAAGGAGGGCTCCGGCGACAAGATCAAGGGCACCGACACCCTGGTCTTCCTGGTCGACGTGCTGGGCGCCTACTGACGATTACACCGGTCGGCCATCGCGCCGAGGCGAACTTTCGTTCCTAAGCCCGGCCGTGCCAGCGCACGGCCGGGCTTCGCGCTTCCCGAACCACTCCTGCGGATTCGGGATCGCCGGTTCAGGAGCATGCTCTCCGGCCGATGAAGGATTTTCTAGCGGAGCGCTGGGGCGGGACCGCCCTCGCCCCTGAAAGCCAGGGCGCGTCCCTGGCCGGTACCCCGGTCGCTCGTCGGCATTGCTGGGCCCACCTCGCGCGACAGGGGTGAAATCGCATATCGCGAAACAGCGGCGTGCCTACCGAATCAAATTTTCGGTGTTAATGGGGTGGCATGATCGCTCATTCTGATCGTATAGTCGCATAAATGACCGTGTTTATCGTGGCATGCCGTCCTTCTTCGGGAGGGGCCCTTGCTGGCAGTGGTGGGCGAGTGACTCTGCGTTGAGCCGACAGATTCTAGTGTTCACGAACAGAAATGATGCGCACAGCGACATAATCATCAGCAGGCTGAATGAGATGCGTCAAAGCGTGGTTAGGCTGAACACCGATGACGTTCCTCAGAAAACGCTGATCGAGCTTCGCCTGGATTCGAAGAGCTGGACCGGTGGTATTCGGCTTGGTGGTGGGCGGGTCGTCGAGCTCTCCGAATTGAAATCCGCCCTGGTCCGGCGGCCGGAGGGTTATGTCTTTCCGTACCATCTGGACTCGGTTTCGCGGAGATTCGCCGACGCAGAGACCCGGCACACCATGGGAGGGCTGTGGGAGTCGGTCGACTGCTACTGGATGAGTCGGCCAGACGTGATCCGCGCGGCCGGCTGGAAGCCCGAGCAGCTGCAGAGGGCAGCACGCATGGGCTTCGAGGTGCCACGCACGCTCATAGCAACCGATCCCGACGCGGTTCGTGAATTCTATGAGGCATGTTCCGGCCGGATCGTCTTCAAGAGCATGACCGGCCCTGCGGCGCTTGCCTCGGCCGCGAGGGCCGGGGAGAGCCCGAAGGAGGTCGACTTCGCGGCGCGGGTTGTCACGGAGGAGGATCTGTCTCGCCTTGAGGCGATAAGAATAAGCCCTTGCCTCTTCCAGGAGCACATTCCCAAGAGCTACGAGATACGGGCCACGGTCATCGGCGACGAGATCTTCGCGGCCGAGATCCATTCCCAGGAGTCTTCCGAGACCAGTGTGGACTTCAGGCAGGCGAGGATAACGATCCCCTACCGCAGGGCCGTGCTCCCGGAGAGCGTGGAGACCCGCTGCCTGGAGTTCGTGCACAGCTACGGACTCACTTTTGGTGCGCTCGACCTCGTCGTCACTCCGGACGGCAGGTTCGTGTTCCTGGAGAACAATCCGGTCGGACAGTTCATGTTCGTCGAGAGAAAGGTGCCCGAGTTGCGTATGACCGACGCTCTGGTGGCGTGCCTGGCCCGCAGGACCGGTGCCCTTTGACGCCCTGCTCCAGAAGCCGACCCTCGCGAAGCGGGCGGGGATCACAGACGTGAATGTGCTCTCTGACCCCTACGTGCTCCTGTTCTGCCGTGTTCTTACAAGCCTGGTCTTCGCCGTCTCGCTCGTCGGCAAGGCGGCTGACGTCACGTCGTTCCGCGTCGCCATCCGGTCGCTGGTGCCGATCCGTGGGAACGCCGTGTGGCTGGTGCTGTGCCTGGTGTTCCTGGCTGAGCTTGGCGTCGTCGTGCTCATGCTGATCGCCGGAGACCTCCTGGTTCTCGGGTTCGCGCTGGCGGC
Organism: Streptosporangium sp. NPDC000095; assembly: GCF_042899335.1. Lineage (NCBI taxonomy): Bacteria > Bacillati > Actinomycetota > Actinomycetes > Streptosporangiales > Streptosporangiaceae > Streptosporangium > Streptosporangium sp. NPDC000095. The sequence goes on along the minus strand of NZ_JBIAZS010000009.1, from coordinate 119,059 downwards.
GCTCCTGTTGGGGGTCTTCACGACCGCCCTGGTTGTCTCCCTCGCGCAGGGCAGGCAGGTTTCGTGCAACTGCTTCGGCAAGAGCAAGGAGCAGGTCACAGGGTTCGATGTGGCGCGAAACACGATCCTGATCATCGTCGCCGCGCTTTCCGCGCTCTTTCTGGCGGGCTCGCCGACCCCTCGTGCCGGATTCGAGCCTCTGGAACTCCTCACGGTCACGGTGATGAGCGGGACGACCCTCGCGTTCCTTCTTCACCTTCGCGACGTCTCGCTCGTCGTCTTCCCCCGCTCCGCACCGAAAGACAGGGAGGAGAGGGCTTGAGTACCGAGACCCTCGTCCTGCTGCTGTGGATTGCCGTGTTCGCTAACTCCTTCCTGCTCTTCCGGGTGATCAGGAAGCTCAGGCCGTTGTTCGAGCCCCCGAAGGAGCTTCCGGAGATCCCCTCCCTCCCGTTGGACGCTCCCGCGCCCCCGTTCGACGCCGAATCGATAGACGGTGCGATCCTCTCCCTCGGGGACCTGGCCGAGTCGTCCGTCGCCCTGGTCTTCGTCTCGCAGGATTGTGCGGGCTGCCGTGCCCATTTTCCGAACCTGGAGAAGATAAACCGGATCGCGAAGGTCTCGGGGACGAGGATGGTCCTGGTCGGATTCACCGATTCGTTCTCCCAGCGTGAGGCCCACGACGTCCTCAGGGCCAGGCACCAGATCACCGCGGACATCGTGATCGTCGCGCGAAAGCACGTGCTGCGCCGTCTGTACAACCCGCGGGGGGCGACGCCCTTTTTCTACCACGTTGAGGATGGCGTGGTCCGGAGGAAGGGAGCGCTCGACACGGAGAACTGGGCGGAGATGGTCAAGTACTGGCAGGCCCTGGCCAGGAGCCAGGGGAGTACGGGCCGGTAGCCGTGGCCCGAGACACGAACGCGCCCGATCGCTCGCCAGCGTAAACCGGTGGGAAACGATCGGGCGCGTTCTGCTCGCTTGGTCACCGCATCGTGGTGATCACGGTGGTGAATGGCGGCCGGTCAACGTCGAGCGTCTGCCGGAGAGTCCGGCGCCAAATTCGACGTTAAAGGTTCGCTTGAAAGAGCAGTAAATCAGCACCAGTCGCCGAAAAAAACGTCAAAACACTGGTACCAGCTGAAGTTGCTGTTCGAGCAGAGACAGATCTCGGCCTGCTCATTCGACCGCCCAACCCAAAGCTGTTGCTCTTCGTCGTACTCTCCCGTGATTGCGGGAGGATCGAGAACCTGCTGTGCGCCAGAGGAGGCTGTGTTGAGGGCGAAAGGAATTTCCAATTGTCACTCCTCGTTTGAGGCTGGCAAGCAAACGGGTTTAGTATTACACGGTCGATCCATGTCGTGCAAGGAAGTCGAATGTCCTAAACAGGATGGGGTGCTGATTTTCTGAAAAATAAGATCCCTTTTTGGGCATGCCGAAAATGCGCCATGTCAGCGCTGGGTTGTTGGAAGTGTGCGGAGAGTGTTTGATGTTGGGATTGCGCTTTCGTCAAGTCGGTCCGGGGTTTCCCGAGTGTGGGGTGCGGGATGCGCCGGATTTCTCCCCTAAATCCGTTGCCTATAATCCGGGCTGTGAGTGGCGACGATCTCGACACGGTGGCGATACTGCACGACCCGGTGCGCCGGGCCGTCTACGACTACGTGGCCTTCCAGCGTCACGACGTGGGACGCAACGAGGCGGCAGAGGCGGTGGGGGTGCAGCGGACCCTGGCGGCCTTCCACCTCGACAGGCTCGTCGAGGCGGGCCTGCTCGAGAGCGGGTTCCGGCGGCTGACGGAGCGGACGGGGCCCGGCAGCGGCAGGCCGGCGAAGGTCTATCGCAGGGCGCGGGGGGAGTGGCAGGTCAACGTGCCCGCCAGGGACTACCGGACCCTCGCCCTGGTGCTGGCGGAGGCGGTGGAGTCGCTCGGCGGGGATGAGAGGGCCGAGCAGGTCGCCCGGCGTGCGGGGGCCCGGTTCGCCGAGCAGGGGGAGGATCTCGCCGGTGTGCTGCGGCGGCGCGGATACGAGCCCTACGAGGAGGACGGCCGGGTGCGGCTGCGCAACTGCCCGTTCCACGTGCCCGCCGAGGAGCATCCGCTGCTGGTCTGCTCGGTGAATTTGGGATTGTGCCGGGGGATGCTCGACGCGCTCGGTCAGGACGCCTCGACGGCCAGGCTGGACCCACGGCCCGGGGAGTGCTGCGTCGCCTTTTCTAAAAATAATGAAGATTGACATAGAAGGACCGTGGATGATCTGCTGTGCCCATGCACCTGGCCCAGATGAACGTCGCCCACATGCGCGCGCCCAAGGACTCCCCCGAACTCGCCTCCTTCATGGCGGGCCTCGAACCTCTCAACCGGCTGGCCGAGGCCGACCCCGGCTTCGTGTGGCGCCTCAAGGGGGGTGACGGTCCCGAGGACACGGTCGAGCACATGTACGGCGACCACCTGCTGATCAACTACTCCGTGTGGCGGTCGCGCGACGCGCTGTGGGAGTACGTCTACCGCAGCGACCACCTGGCGTTCCTGCAGCGGCGCAGGGAGTGGTTCCTGCGCATCGCGCAGCCGTACTCGGTGATGTGGTGGATCCCCGAGGGGTACGAGCCGACCCTTCCCGAGGGGATGGAGCGCCTGGAGAGGCTGAGGGCCGAAGGCCCCACCCCGGAGGCCTTCACCTTTAAAAACTTCTACGACAGCAGCGAGGCCGCGTGGCGCCCGGCGGCGGCCGAGGCGAGGAAGTAGGCGAGGTCCTCGTCCAGACCCCGGCCCATCGTGGACAGGCGCACCGGAGATCCCTGGAGCGCCTCGTACAGACCGTCCACCGCCACCTCGACCAGCTCGTGGCGGGCGGCGAGCGGGCGTGACTGCTCGGCCACCCGCCTGCCGAAGTCGCCGGGCAGCACGGGCACGGCGACGTGGGCCGGGGTGAGCGCCACCCGGCCGTAGGCGGTGAGCGAGTGGTGCGAGACCCCGATGTGGCGCTCGCGCAGATCGCCCTCGCTGACCCGCAGCGCCGCCACCGGGCGGCCTCCCAGGACGGCGGCGGCGTTGACCGCCTCGCCGGCCGAGACTCCGGAGAAACCCCAGCGGGTGCCGCTGCCCAGATTGCCCGGTCCCTGGGTGACGATCGCGACGTCGGCCTCCAGGACGTGCCTGGCCGCCAGCAGACCCGTGTGCGGGGTCACCGCCTCCACGTCGCCGCCGAACGCCTGGCCCACGGTGACGACCCCGCACAGCCAGCCGGTCTCCCGCAGCCGTGCGCACGACATGGAGAACCAGGCGGGCAGCGCGCCGCCGTCGAGCATCACGTAGGCGACCCTGAGGGGTCTGCCGCGCTCCGGGCCATCGGTTTTCTGAGTTTCGCCAGGCTGCGGGGGGTTTTGGTCGTACAGGCCGCAGAGGATCGCGGGCAGGGCCGAGTGCAGGTCGGCGACGATCACCGGCATGCCGTCCACGGAGTCCGCGTCGCGCAGGACCTCGTGGAAGGGCGAATCCTGCTCGTCCGCGCCGAGGACGGTGGCCTGCAACGGGGTGTAGCGTGCCTTCACCAGGTGTCCGGGGCCTTGAGGATCTTGTGGCAAACGGTCGGGGACAGCCACCACCATGGCGTAACCTCCCGTACCGAGACCCATCGCGAGCGCGGTCGTGTTGAGCAGCACCACGTCACCGGGCTCGGGACGTCCCACCAGGGCCGGGTAGGCGAGCGCGCGCGCCTCACCGTCCTCGGTGGTCACGTCGAGTTCCACCGCCCCCGGCCATTCGCGCCGGATCCGTACGACCTCGCCCCTGCGCCATCTGATCACGGGGGAAGGGTAGCGTCACTCGAACAGGAAGGAGGCCGGATGTCGCGCCGGAAGACCGAGCGGCTGCTCAATCTCGTGATCTGCCTGCTGGCCACGCGGCGGCCGCTCAGTGCCGAGCACATCCGCCAGGCGGTGCCCGGTTACGACGCCGACAACGACGAGGCCTTCCAGCGGATGTTCGAGCGGGACAAGAACGAGCTGCGGGAGATAGGCATCCCGATCGAGGTCCACAAGGACCCGTGGGAGGAGGATCCCGGATACCGGATCGTCCGCTCGGCGTACGAGCTGCCGGAGATCACCCTGGAGCCCGACGAGGCCGCCGTGGTCGGCCTGGCGGCACAGGTGTGGCAGCGGGCCAGCTTGGCCGAGGCGGCCAGCGGGGCCCTGCTGAAGCTGCGCGCGGGGGGCGTGCAGACCGACGAGGCCCACGGGGTGCTCGGCGGCGCGCTGGAGCTGCGCGTCGACACCCAGGACCCGTCCTTTCCCGCGCTGTGGGAGGCCGTGCGCGACCGGCGCGCGGTCCGCTTCGCCTACCGGGCGGCGGCGAGCCAGAACGTGCTGACCCGCACGGTGGAGCCGTGGGGCGTCGTCAGCCGCCGGGGCCGCTGGTACATGGTCGGCCACGACCGCGACCGGGAGGCGCCGAGGGTCTTCCGGCTCAGCCGCATCAGCGGGCCGGTCACCACCCTCGGCCGCCCGGGTTCGGTGGTGGTGCCCGAGGACGTCGACATCAAGTCCATGGTCGTCTACAGCGACGCCGCCGTGCGCGAGCGCACCGCCCTCATCCGGGTCAGGCGGGACACCTGCCAGGGGCTGCGCCAGGTGGCGAAGGCGGTGCGGCCCGCCGGCGAGGACTGGGACGAGCTGGACGTCGACTTCACCGACCCCGGCAGGCTGGCCGGATGGATCGTGGGTTTCGCCGCGGACGCGGAGGTCGTCGGACCCCCGGACGCCCGTGACGCGGTCATCTGCCGCCTGAAGGGAGCTCTCGCGTGAGCACGGCCGACCGCCTGCCCAGGCTGCTTGCACTGGTGCCCTACCTGATGTCGCACCCCGGGGCACAGGTGCCCGAGGTCGCGAAGATCTTCGGGCTGAGCGAGAAGCAGCTCATCGACGACCTGCAGCTGGTGTGGATGTGCGGGCTGCCCGGCCACACCCCCGGCGACCTGATCGACGTGTCGTGGGACGGCGGGGAGATCGTCATCGACAACGCCGAGACCATCGCCCGCCCGCTGCGGCTGGGCGTGGACGAGGCCAGTGCCCTGCTGGTCGCCCTGCGCCTGCTCGCCGAGATGCCGGAGTTCGGGGAGCGCGACGCGCTGGCCCGGGTCATCGCCAAGTTCGAGCGGGCCTCGGGCGAGGGCGCCGCGGCGGTCAGCAGCCAGGTCGCGGTGGAGGTCGACGCCGCGCCCGACGCGCTGCCCATCGTCAACGAGGCGCTGCGGCGCGGCAGACGGCTGTCGCTGCGCTACTACGTGCCGGGACGCGATGAGATCACCCCGCGTGAGGTCGATCCGATGCGCCTGGTCGTCGTGGACGGCCGCCCCTACCTGTCGGGCTGGTGTTACCGGGCCGAGGCGGTCCGGCTGTTCCGGCTGGACCGGATGCTCTCCGTCGACGTGCTCGACGTGCCCGCCGACCCGCCTGCGGACGCCGTGGCCGACGAGGTGACGCCCGGGGTGTTCCGGCCCTCGCCGACCGACGAGCTGGTGGAGCTCGAACTCACCCCCGCGGGCCGCTGGGTCGCCGAGTACTACCCGTGCGAGCGGGTCACCGAGCTCGGCGAGGGCCGTGTGCGGGTGGCCCTGCGGGCCAGGGACCAGGGCTGGCTGGTACGCCTGGCGCTGCGTCTCGGGGACACCGGCAGGGTGGTCTCGCCCGCCTCGCTGGACGAGAGCGTCCGGGCCGCGGCCACCGCCGCGCTGAATCGTTATGAGTCGCTTTCCTGACGTACGAAGCCGGAGTCTCCCGACATGAGCTGGATCATCGCCGCGGTCTCACTCGCCTTCGGAGGGCTTGCCCTGCTGGGTTTCCTCGCCGTTCGCGTGCTGCGCGCGGCCGCCGCGCTGAGCCGTGAGGTCGATCGGACGGAGGGGAGACTGGAGCCCGTTCGGGTCCTGTTCGGCGAGCGTACGGCGATCGCGCGGGGCCAAAGGGATGAGTCTGTCGCCGGGGGAGCGTACGATCGGAGGCAAAGACCGCACGTCGCCCGGCGTAAGGATGTGTAATGCCCAACCTCGGACCCACTGAGCTGATCATCATCGGCCTGATCCTGGTGCTGCTCTTCGGTGCCAAGAAGCTGCCGGAAGCCGCCCGCGGGCTCGGCCGGTCGCTGCGCATCTTCAAGTCGGAGACCGCCAAGCTCCGCGACGAGGACGACGCGGAGACCGCGACCGCCACGGTCGTCCAGGCGCAGCCCCAGCCCGCCGCCCCGGCGCCGCAGTCGATCCCGGCGGCGACGCAGCCTCCGGCTCCCGCGCTGAGCGTCGAGGAGGAGGCCCGCCGCCTCGAGGAGCAGGCCGCCCGGCTGCGCGCCCAGGCCGGAGCGCCCAAGCAGCAGTGATCGGCGGTAGCCTGAAGATCTAACCCCATCACTCGACTCGTCACCCCAGGATTCGCGAATGGCGCTGCTGAAGTGGCCCAAATCGGGCCGGAATGGGGCGGCGCCGTCGCCCGCAGAGGCGGGCGACGGTCGCATGCCGCTCATGGAGCACCTGCGCGAGCTGCGTAACCGGCTGGTCATCGCCCTGCTCGGCCTGGTCGCCGGCACCATCGTCGGTTTCATCTTCTTCGATCCGATCTGGCAGTTCGTGTCGGCGCCCTACTGTGGGCTCCCGCAGGCGCAGGAGCTGCGGTCCGGGCAGTGCACGATGCTGATCCTCGGCGTCTTCGACTCCTTCTTCGTGAACCTCAAGGTCGCCGCGATGTTCGGCCTCGTGGTCTCCTCGCCGATCTGGCTCTGGCAGATCTGGGGCTTCGTCACCCCGGGTCTGTACCGCAACGAGAAGCGCTACTCGTTCCTGTTCATGGCGCTGGCCGTCCCGCTCTTCCTCGCGGGCGCCGCTCTGGCCTACTTCGTGATGGACAAGGGCCTGTCGATCCTGCTGAGCTTCGCTCCGCCGGGTACGGTGGTCGGCCTCACGATCGACGAGTACCTCAGCTACGCGCTGATCATGATCATCGTGTTCGGCATCTCCTTCGAGTTGCCGCTGCTCATGGTGTTTCTGAACATCATCGGGGTGCTGCCGCGCTCGCTGGTGTCCAAGCACCGCCGCATGGTCATCTTCCTCATGTTCGTCTTCGCCGCCCTGGCAACCCCGAGCACCGACCCGTTCTCGATGATCGCCCTGGCTATCCCGATGGTGCTGCTGTTCGGCCTGGCCGAGGGCTTCATGTATCTCAGGGAGAAGAGACAGTCCAAGGGTGAGGACTTCTCCCACCTCTCCGACGACGAGGCCTCCTCGCTCGACGACGACGTCTCGCCCGTGGGTGCCGTGACCCCGGTCGACGATCCGGCTCCTATCGATTCGAGAACGACCGACCCCGATCCCGGCAAATAGCGGATAAGTTCCGGTCTGTGCCCGCAGAGATCGCAGTCCTCGTCAACCCCGCCGCCCGCGGCGGCCGTTCCCGGGGGCTGCTCTCCCCGGTGCTCGACCGCCTGCGGCAGGGTGGACGCGAGGTCTCGGTGATCCTCGGAGACTCCGCCTCCGACGCGCTGGAACGCGCCTGCACGGCCGTTGCCGAGGAGCCGGAGGCGCTGGTGGCCTTCGGCGGCGACGGCCTGGTCCACCTCGCCGTCCAGGCGGCCGCGGGCAGCGGCGTACCACTGGGCGTCATCCCCGTGGGCACGGGCAACGACATCGCCGCCGCGCTCGGCATCCCGCTGAAGGCGCCGCTCGCCGCGGCCGACACCGTGTTGCGCGGGCGGGTGCGCACGGTCGACGCCGTGAAGGCGGGCGAGGACGAGTGGTTCGCCGGGGTGCTGGCCTGTGGCTTCGACTCCCGGGTCAACGAGCGGGCCAACACCATGACCTGGCCGCCGGGTATGGCGAGATATCTTGTCGCCCTCGCCGAGGAGTTGCGCTCCTTCCGGCCCATCCCGTTCAGGATCGGCCTGGACGACGAGATCGTCGAGCGTGAGGCGATGCTTGTCGCGGTCGGCAACACCCGTTCCTACGGCGCGGGCATGCGCGTGTGTCCCGGCGCGGTCCCCGACGACGGCCTGCTGGACGTGACGATCCTCGGGGCCATCCCCAAGATGGAGTTCCTGCGCACCTTCCCCCGCGTCTACCGGGGCTCCCACGGCGCCCATCCCGCCGTCACCATGCTCCGCGCCCGCCGGGTGACCCTGGAGGCCCAAGGAGTGATCGCCTACGCCGACGGCGAGCGGATCGGCCCCACCCCGCTGACATGCGAGATCGTCCCCGGCGCGCTGGCGGTCCTCGTCTAGGGCCGCCGACGTACGCCGACGGTCCTGGACGAGGACCGTGCGGCGCCGCCCGGACGGCCCGCCGGGGTGGCCCGCGCGATCGACGGGATCCGGGGAGAAGGGGGACGGGCCGGAATCCCGATATCGGTAGGCTGGAGCCATGACGACCCCAGCGGAACGATACGCTGCCTTCCGTCAGAGCCAGGCCGAGAGCGGGCCGGCGCTGACCTCGTTCCGCGGTCTTTACGACTTCGAGCTGGACGACTTCCAGCTCGACGCCTGCCGGGCCCTGGAGGCCGGTGACGGAGTCCTCGTGGCGGCGCCCACCGGCTCGGGCAAGACCGTCGTGGGCGAGTTCGCGGTGCATCTCGCCCTGCGCGAGGGCCGCAAGTGCTTCTACACCACCCCGATCAAGGCGCTGTCCAACCAGAAGTACAACGACCTGGTCAAGCGATACGGCATCGACAAGGTGGGCCTGCTCACCGGCGACAACAGCGTCAACGGCGAGGCTCCCATCGTCGTCATGACGACCGAGGTGCTGCGCAACATGCTCTACGCCGGGTCCTCCACCCTGGCGGGGCTCGGTTTCGTGGTCATGGACGAGGTCCACTACCTCGCCGACCGGTTCCGCGGCGCGGTCTGGGAGGAAGTGATCATCCACCTGCCCGAGTCGGTGCGCCTGGTCGCCCTGTCGGCCACGGTCAGCAACGCCGAGGAGTTCGGCGAGTGGATGGGAGAGGTCCGCGGCGACACCAGCGTCATCGTCGACGAGCACCGCCCGGTCCCGCTCTGGCAGCACATGCTCGTCGGCAGCCGCCTCTACGACCTGTTCGTCACCGGAGACGACGACCGGCGCCCGCAGATCAACCCCAACCTCCTGCGCATCGCCAAGGACGAGGAGCGCCAGGCGTACGGCAGGGGGCGCCGCGGCTACTCACGTCCTCGCAGGAACGGTCCGCCGGACCGTGCCGCGGCCATCGAGCGCCTGGACGCCGACGCCCTGCTGCCCGCGATCACGTTCATCTTCTCCAGGGCGGGCTGCGACGCCGCCGTCATGCAGTGCCTGCATGACGGCATCCGGCTCACCACCGACGCCGAGCGTCACGAGATCCGGCAGATCGTCGACGAGCGCACCGCGCACCTGCCCGACGAGGACCTGGGTGTGCTCGGCTACCTGGAGTGGCGCGACGCCCTGGAGCGCGGCCTGGCCGCCCACCACGCTGGGATGCTCCCCGCCTTCAAGGAGGTCGTCGAGGAACTGTTCACCCGGGGCCTGGTCAAGGCCGTGTTCGCCACCGAGACGCTCGCGCTGGGCATCAACATGCCCGCCCGCTCCGTGGTGATCGAGAAACTCGACAAGTGGAACGGCGAGACCCACGCCGACCTCACCCCCGGCGAGTACACCCAGCTCACCGGACGGGCCGGGCGCCGAGGCATCGACGTGGAGGGCCACGCGGTCGTCCAGTGGCAGCCGGGCACCGACCCGCTCCAGGTCGCCGGCCTGGCCAGCACCCGCACCTACCCGCTGCGCTCCAGCTTCCGTCCCTCCTACAACATGGCCGTCAACCTCGTCGGCCAGGTGGGCAGGGAGCGGGCCAGGACCCTCCTGGAGTCCTCGTTCGCGCAGTTCCAGGCCGACCGGGCCGTGGTGGGCATCGCCAAGCAGGTGCGCCGAGCGGAGGAGGCCCTGGAGGGCTACCGCCAGGCGATGACCTGCCATCTGGGCGACTTCGAGGAGTACGCCGCGATGCGCAGGGCCCTGTCCGACCGGGAGGCCGAGCTGTCGCGCCGGCGCGGCGCGGCCCGCAGGACGCAGGCGCTGCGCTCGCTGGAGGCGCTCAAGCCGGGTGACATCATCAGGGTGCCCGGCGGGCGCAGGGCCGGTCTGGCCGTCGTCCTCGACCCCGGCCTCAACTCCCGGGGAGAGGGGCCCTCCCCGCTGGTGCTGACCATCGGCAAGCAGGTCAAGAAGCTGTCACCGGCCGACTTTCCCGTCCCGGTCGAGCCGGTCGAGCACCTGCGCATCCCGAAGAACTTCAACGCCCGCTCGCCCAAGGAGCGGGCCAACCTGGTCTCCTCGGTGCACGCCAAGATCGGCGACCGTGACTTCGGCAAGCCCGTGCGGGCACGCGACCACGCCGCGGAGGACGACGAGATCAACCGGCTGCGCACCGAGATCCGCCGGCATCCCTGTCACGGGTGTGACGAGCGCGAGGACCACGCCCGCTGGGCCGAGCGCTACTACAAGCTGCTCCGCGAGACCGAGGGCCTGCGCCGCAGGGTCGAGGGCCGCTCCCACGTCATCGCCCGCACCTTCGACAAGGTCTGCGGGGTGCTCGACCAGCTCGGCTACCTCGAGGGTGAGAGCGTCACCGCGGAGGGCCGCCGCCTGGCCCAGCTCTACACCGAGCTGGACCTGCTGACCGCCGAGTGCCTGCGCGCGGGACTCTGGAACAACCTGGACCCGGCCGAGCTGGCCGCGTGCGTGTCGTCGCTGGTCTTCGAGTCGCGGCAGGCCGACGACGCCCGCCAGCCCAGGATCCCCGGGGGAGCGGCTCAGAAGACGCTGGCGGACATGGTGCGCCTGTGGGGTGAGCTGGAGTCGATCGAGAGCGACCACGGCCTGTCGTTCATCAGGGAGCCCGACTTCGGCTTCGCCTGGGCGGCCTTCCGCTGGGCCAAGGGTCACAGCCTGGACGCCGTGCTCCGTGACGGCGTGCCCGGCGCGGAACTGGCCGCGGGAGACTTCGTCCGCTGGACCAAGCAGCTGCTCGACCTCCTCGGTCAGATCTCCGACGCGGCCCCGGCGGGGAGCAAGGTGAAGCAGACCGCGGGCAAGTCGATGGACGCCCTGCGGCGCGGGGTGGTGGCCTACTCGTCCCTGACCTGAGCTCCTGCCGCCGACCTGTTTCCCTCCTTTCCGGCCTCTCCGGCGGACCTCCGCGGCCGGAAACCCGCCGCGGAGGCCCGGTGGAGAGCTTCGCGGGATCTCGGTCGAGTCCGGGAACGGGTCAGGCCAGGCTGAAGCGGACCTCGCGGGTGGCCGGGTCGGCGCGTGTCAGCCGCACGCGTACGGACTCTCCCAGCGGGAGCCCCTCGCCGTCGCAGCGGGCCACCACCGCGGGGTCGGTGACCTGCACCTGACCCCACGGCCGGTCCTCGGCCACGTCGATCACCACGGCGTCGAACGTCTGGCCCACCCGCTCGCGCAGGACGAATGCCTCCACCAGGTCCACGCACGCCCGCTCGACGCCGCCCGCGCGGCGCCCGGTGGCATGCATGATCTCCGGCAGTTCGCCCATGGTCCGCTGGATCTCCTGGGGCACCGGCTCGCCCGCCGCGATGGCCAGGCAGATCTCCGTGGCGTAGCGGTCGATGAGGCGGCGCAGCGGAGCGGTCACGTGCGCGTACGGTGCCCCCACGGCGGCGTGCTCCGCCTGCGCGGGCGGCTCGCCGTTGAAGGCGACGTATCCGGCGCCGCGCAGCAGCACCGTCGACTCCTGCAGGAACGCGGCCTGCTCGGGGATCCTTGGGTCGAGGGAGTGGACGACGTCGCCGTACCCGGCACCCTCGGGCCAGGGCACGCCCAGCGCGGCGGCCACCCGGCGGACCTGGGTGATCCTCTCGGCGGGGGCGGGCGGGAGCACCCGCAGCAGGCCGATCTCGGCGTCCAGCATCATGGAGGCGGCGGCCATGCCCGTCAGCAGCGAGAGTTGCGCGTTCCACGCCTCGGCGGCGAGCGGGGCGCGGAACTCGACCCGGTAGCCGTTCTTCTCCGGGACGACCTCCTGGTCGGGGGTGGGCAGCGTCACGCCGCCCCTGGCCCGCTCTTGGGCGAGTCTGAGCCGGCCGATCTCGGCCAGCAGCCGAAGAGTGCCGTCGGCGGTGCCGGTGTCGACCGCGGCCTGCGCGTAGTCGTAGTCGAGCCGCTCGCGGCTGCGTACCAGTGCCCTGCTCACGTCCGCGCCGACGATCAGGCCCTCGGCGTCCAGGTCGACGCACCACAGCGCGGCGGGCCGGGTCACCCCCGGCAGCAGGCTGGCGGCACCCTCTGACAGGACGGGCGGATGCAGCGGCACGCGCCCGTCGGGCAGGTAGACCGTCTCGCCGCGGAGGCGGGCCTCGGCGTCGATCGCGCCACCGGGCCTGACGAACGCCCCGACGTCGGCGATGGCGTACCAGACGCGGTAGCCGCCGGACCGCTCCTCCAGGTGCACGGCCTGGTCGAGGTCCATCGCGCCCGGAGGGTCGATGGTGATCAGGGGCAGGTCGGTACGGTCCAGCCGGGGCAGGGCGGGCACCTCGGCGACCCACTCGGCCTCGTCGATCACCGCCCGGGGAAATCCGTCGGGCAGTTTCATCTCACGGCGGATCCGCTCGAAACCGTCGCCGAGCCGTGGATGGGCCCTTTCGGGCACCAGGATGCTCTTGTGAGGCACAGGGAGCAACCTACCGGCTCGCGGCGGACTGCTCACCGGCCGGTCGGGGCGACGGTGATCGGCACGGCGGAAGAGCAGGTCGGAGGCGGGAAGGCGGGGGATGAGCCGTCAGAGCGCCGAGGTCAGGCGCTCCAGCGGCCCGGACAGGCCGTAGCGCTCACTCAGGGCCGCGAGCGCCTCCGGATCACGGGGCTTGGCGGGAAGCGCGATGTCCGCCTCGGGAAGGGGGACGTCGCGGGCGACCCGGACCACCTCGGGGGCCACCCGCAGGTAGTCGCGGGCCGCCGACAGCCTGGCGCGCTGCCCGGCGGTCAGGTCGCCGCCTCCCTCGCCCCCGTCGAGGGCCCGCAGCAGCGCCTCCAGCGAGCCGAACCGGGTGATCAGGGCCGCGGCGGTCTTGTCGCCCACCCCCGGCACGCCCGGCAGCCCGTCGCTGGGGTCGCCGCGCAGGGTGGCGAAGTCGGCGTACGAGCGGCCCGGGACACCGTATTTCTCGGTGACGGCGGCCTCGTCGACCAGCTGGAGGTTCTTGACCCCCCTCGCGGTGTAGAGGATCCGGACCGGCCGGGAGTCGTCGACCAGCTGGAACAGGTCGCGGTCGCCGGTGACGACGTCGACCTGACCGCTCGCGCGCGTGGTGAACGTGCCCATCACATCGTCGGCCTCGTAGCCGGGAACACCGACGAGGGCGATGCCCACCGCGTCGAGCACCCGCTCGATCACCGGCACCTGCGGGGCGAGCGTGTCGGGAGTCTCCTCGGCACCGCCCTCGACGAGCCGATGGGTCTTGTACGTCGGGATGGCCGCCACCCGGAAGGCCGGGCGCCAGTCGGCGTCCATGCAGGCGACGAGTTCGGTGGGGGAGTGCCGCCGGACCAACATGGCGATCATGTCGATGACGCCGCGTACCGCGTTGACGGGCATCCCGTCGGGGGCGGTCATCGACTCGGGGATGCCGTAGAAGGCGCGGTAGTACAGCGAGGGGGTGTCAAGGAGCATCAGGCCGGGCATGGCGACCATTTAACCAATCAGCCGAGCACTCCGATCGCCAGAACGCAGGTGTCGTCCTCGGGGTTGGGGCCGCCGATCACCTCGATGAGCCGGTCGAGCCCGTTGTCCGGGTCTCCTCGCAGCAGGGCCGCGGCCTCCATGGTCAGCGCGAGTCCCTCGTCGATGTCGCGGGTGCGCCGCTCCACCAGCCCGTCGGTGAACAGCAGCAGGAGGTCACCCTCCCGCAGCTCGACCCCGGCCGTCTCGTACGGTTCGTCAGGGGTGGCGCCCAGCAGCACCCCGGCGGGCGGGTCGAGCTGGGTGGCCGTCCCCTCACGGACCAGGATCGGCGCGGGGTGCCCCGCCTGCCCCCAGGTGAACGTCCTGGTGTCCGGGTCGAGATGGCCGACGACCGCGGTCGCCGTCGTCTCGGGCATCCGGTGCAGCACGAGGTCGTTGAGCCAGGCGAGCAGCCTGGCGGGGGAGTGGCCGGTCATCGCGAGGCCGATCAGGGCGTGGCGCAGCTGGGCCATCTGGGAGATCGCGGGCATCCCGTGTCCGGACACGTCGCCGATGGCGAGCAGCACCCTGCCGTCGGCGAGGGGAACGGCGTCGTACCAGTCGCCGCCCAGGCCGGGGTCGATCCCGGCCGCGACGTAGCGGACCGCGATGCGCGCGTGCGGCAGGTCGATGCTGTCTCCCAGGCCCGGCATGATCGCCTCGCGCAGGGTCACGCTCATGTCGTGCTCCTCCGCGACCTGCTCACGGATCCGCAGCAGCTTGCTGCGCGACTCCGACATGATCCGCTCGGCGCGGCGGCGGCCGGTGATGTCCTGGACGACGCCGTGCACGCTGAGATGCCCGTCGCTCACGACGGGGTCGAGCGCGGCGCGCAGGTGGCGCAGCTCACCGCGGCGGCGGATGCGGAACTCGGCCTCCCCGGCCTGGGCCCGGTGCACGACGGACCACAGCAGCCGGTCGAGGTCGGGCCGGTCGGCCGCCTCGACGTGACCGACCAGGTCACGCAGGTGGATCGGGCCGTCGCCGGGGGCGCGGCCGAATATGGTGTACGCCTGATCGGACCAGGTGGACTCTCCGGTCTGGAGATCCCACTCGGCCCAGCCCATCTCACCCATGCGCTCCGCGTGCGCGAGGCGTGCGGTGAGGAGGTGTCGCTCAACGGCCATGTGCTCGTCCGGTTCACCGCGTGACCGCTGTGCCGTCTCAGCGGCGGTCGATGAGGCCGGACCGGTCACCTGGTCGTTTCGTGGGTGGAGGGGTGGCTGGTGGCCGCCCACTACGCCGACCATGTAGCTCGCTCTCGATGTGTGGCTTTATGGATACTTTGCCAACAAAGTGTGATCGTACTTCAACAGATTGTAGTGGTGAGGCTGCTCTCGTGCCTTCCTTTCCCTGACTTTCGGTTCCGGGGCGGGGCCCGGATGCGTCGCCGTTCCGCCGGGGATTAGATTGGTCGGCGTGACGACGGAGCCCTCTGATCTCTATCCCGTGACCCGCCTGGCCGCCGTCCGCGAGGCGACCGCCGCCGCCGGGCTCGACGCGCTGCTGCTCACGCCAGGCCCCGACCTTCGCTACGTGACCGGTTACGAGGCGCTGCCGCTGGAGCGGCTCACCTGCCTGGTGCTGCCGGCCGAGGGCGAGGCGTTCCTGATGGTGCCCCGCCTGGAGCTGCCGGCGGCCGAGCGCTCCCCGGCGTCGCGGCTCGGCGTCGAGTTCGTCCCGTGGGACGAGACCGACGATCCGTACGCGGTCGTCGGCCGGCGGCTGGGCCCGGTCCGCAAGGTCGGCCTCGCCGACCGGATGTGGGCGATGCAGTCGTTGCGCCTGCGCGACGCGATCCCCGGGGCCGAGCAGGTGCTCGCCGGGACCGTCCTGCGCGGGCTGAGGATGCGCAAGACCCCGGCAGAGGTGGCGGCGCTGCGCAGGGCGGGGGCCGCGATCGACGCCGTCCACGCCCAGGTGCCCGGTTTCCTGCGGGCGGGCAGGACCGAGCGCGAGATCGGCAGGGACATCACCGAGGCGATCCTCGCGACCGGTCACTCCACCGTCGACTTCGTCATCGTCGGCTCAGGGCCCAACGGCGCCAGCCCGCACCACGAGCTGTCGGACCGCGTCGTGCGGGAGCGCGAGCCGATCGTGGTCGACATCGGGGGCCAGATGCCCGACGGCTACTGCTCGGACTCCACGCGCGTCTACGCCGTCGGCGAGCCTCCGGCGGGCTTCCTGAAGTACTACGAGGTGCTCAGGCGCGCTCAGCAGGCCGCCTGCGACGCCGTACGCCCCGGGGTGCCGTGCGAGGCGGTCGACGCCGCCGCGCGAGAGGTGATCACGGCCGAGGGCTACGGCGAGTACTTCATCCACCGCACCGGTCACGGCATTGGCCTGGAGACCCACGAGGAGCCCTACATCGTCACGGGCAACGCCGAGCCGCTGGCGCCCGGCTTCGCCTTCTCCGTCGAGCCGGGCATCTACCTGCCGGGAGCCCACGGCGCCCGCATCGAGGACATCCTCGTCTGCACCGACGAGGGTGGCGAGCGGGTCAACCACCGCCCGCGCGAGCTGGTGGTCGTCTAGGGCGGAGCGGTCCGCGCGCCGGTGACCGGCCGCACGGTCCCGGCGGCGGTCCGAACCGGGAGCGTGTCGGCCCCCGGCCGGGACGCCGGGTCAGAGCCCGTAGGTCTCCAGCAGCCGCAGCCAGATCTCGCTGGCCGTGGGGAAGGACGGGACCGCGTGCCAGAGCCGCTCCAGGGGCACCTCGGCGACGACGGCGATCGTCGCCGAGTGCAGCATCTCGCCCACCGCCGGACCGGCGAAGGTCACCCCGAGAAGCACGCGGCGCCGCTCGTCCACGACGGCCTTGGCCCTGCCCCGGTAGCCGTCACCCTGCAGATAGGCCCCCGTCACTCTGCCCAGGTCGTACTCGACCGCGCGGACGTCGAACCCCTCGGCGCGGGCCTGCGCCTCGGTCCGGCCGACCGAGCACACCTGCGGGTCGGTGAAGACCACCTGCGGCGCGCCGTACACGTCCGCCACGTCGCGCAGGCCCGGCAGGTCGTCGGTTTCGCCCTTGGCCCGCGCCGCGATGACGTCGCCGCACACCCGTGCCTGGTACTTGCCCATGTGGGTGAGCAGGGCGCGGCCGTTGACGTCGCCCACCGCGTACAGCCAGTCGCCGGGGACGCCGGTCGCGCGCATGCTGTCGTCGACCTCCACCGAGCGCCCGGCCTCCAGGCCGACGGTCTCCATGCCGAGGTCGCCGGTCGCCGGACGCCTGCCGGTGGCCACGAGCAGTTCGTCGGCCTCGACGGGCGGGCCCTCGGACAGGTGGACGGTCACCGGCCCCCCGGGCGTGGGCCGCTCGACCTTCGTCACCTGGACGCCCGTGCGCACCGTGATGCCCGCCTCGGCGAACGACTCGGCCACCAGCTCACCCGCGAAAGGCTCCATCCTGCCGAGCAGCCCGCCGCGCGCCAGCACCGTCGTCTCCCGGGCGCCGAGCCCGTGCATGGCCTGGGCCATCTCGCAGGCCACCACGCCGCCGCCCAGCACGACCAGCCGTCCGGGAACGCTCGTCGCGGCCGTCACCTCGTGGCTCGTCCACGGTGACGCCTCCGCCAGGCCGGGAATCGGCGGGACGGCCGCGCCGCTGCCGGTGGCCAGCACGACCGCCCGCCGGGCGGTCAGCGTGCGGACCGAGCCGTCCTTCGCGGTGACCGCGACCCGTTTGGGACCGTCCAGCCGCCCGTGCCCGCGGACGAACTCCGCCGGCACGCTCTTGATCCACTCGGCCTGGCCGCCGTCGTCGAGGTGGGACACCGCCTCGTCGCGCCGGGCGAGCACGGCGGCGGTGTCGATCGGGCCCAGCGTCAGGCCGGGCACCCGGGAGACCTCGGCGACCAGCTCCACCGGGCGCAGCAGCGCCTTGCTGGGGACGCACGCCCAGTAGGAACACTCGCCACCGGCCAGGTTCCTCTCGACGATCGCGGCGGTCAGTCCTCCCTTGACCGCGCGGTCGGCGACGTTCTCGCCCGCGGGGCCCGCGCCCACAACCACCACGTCGAACTCGTCCGACACGACTTACCTCCCAGAGAGAACCGGCCCATCGACCGCGCGCCGCCTCCGGCGACGCCGGTCGTACCAGCTTCGCACCCCTCGGCCGGAGTCACGCCTTCAGGACCGTGGCGGGTCGCCTTCGTGCGCGGGCCGTCCAGCCTTTCCCCGGCTTTTCCGCTTTCGGCCCTGTCCTCCGTTCCGGTCGTTCCAGGTAGATCAGGGGGATGTGTGAAAAGCGGGGGTCAGCGGCGGCGCCCGCGCGCCTTGAGGGGGGTGAGGGGCAGCTCTGGGGCGGGCAGCGGGGCGGCTCCCGTGCCGGGCACCGTGCCGAACCCCTCGCCCTCCATCCACTCCCGCCGGAACCCGGCGATCTCCTCGTGGCTGCGGCCGACGAAGTTCCACCACATGACGATCCGCTCCTCGAACGGCTCGCCGCCGAGGAGCAGCAGCCGCCCGGGCACCTCGGCGCTCACGGCCAGCTCCGAGCGCCCGCTGCCCAGGTAGAGCAGCGGGCCGGGGGCGAGATCCGTCTCGCCGACCCGTACCGTGCCGGACAGGGCCAGCGCGGCGTACTCGAAGCCGGGACGGAGCGGGACCGAGGTCCCGGCGCCCGCCTCCAGCGTCATCTCCGCCCCGACCAGCGGGGTGTGGACCGTCGCCGGGGAGGTGACACCGCCCAGCTCGCCCATGATGACGGTCACCGTGACGCCCGGCGACGACGCCGCGGTCAGCGTGGGCAGCGCCGGGTGGTGCTCGAAGGCCGGGGCGGTCTCGCGGGCGGCGGCGGGGAGCGCCACCCACAGCTGGACCCCGTGCAGCACGGCCTCGGCCGGCGACTCCTCGGCGTGGGAGATGGCCCGCCCGGCGGTCATCAGGTTGAGCTGGCCCGGCCTGATCAGCTGCTCGCTGCCGAGGCTGTCGCGGTGCAGGACCTCGCCCTCCACGAGCCAGCTGACGGTCTGCAGGCCGGTGTGCGGGTGCGGGGGAACGTGCATCGTCGCCCGCTCGGGACCGTAGTGGTCGACGAAGCACCACGCGCCGACCATCCTGACGTCCCGGTTCGGCAGGGTCCTGGTGACCTTCATCGCCCGGGGCCCGCCCAGCACCACGTCCCGGCCGGTCAGCAACTCGTTCACCGGTTTCGCCGACACGTCCGCGAGGCCGCCGCAGGCCGACTCCCGCGGATCCGTTTCCAGGTTGCTCATTGTGCGAATGTACGGTGCGATCCGGTCCCGCCGGGCACGGGGTGGCACAATCCCCGGGTGGGGATCATGTGCGTGGTCGGCGTCCGGTTCCGGTATCTTTCGTCCACCCCAACGGTCGCCCACCGCTCCGGTGGGACGGACATCGCGTGAAGTGAGAGGCCGCATGACCACCGAGACACCTCCGAGCGGATCTCGCAAAAGCCGCTGGAGCGCGCAGACGTGGTTCAACGTCGTGCTGCTCGCCATGACCCTGTTGCTCGGGCTGTCGGCGATCATCGGCGCCACGGTCCTGCGGAACGCGGCGGCCGCGTCCACCAGGCTGATCGATCACATCTCGGTGGGCAGGATCCAGGCCGAACGCCTGCAGGCGACCCTGCTGAACCAGGAGACCGGGGTACGGGGCTTCGTCCTCACCGGCAAGGAGGAGTTCCTGCAGCCGTACCTGGACGGGCGGCGCGACGAGCTCGCCGTGTCGGCGCAGATCGGGCGGCTGGCGCCGGGCGCGGAACCGCTGCGCGCGCTCCAGGAGGTGGAACGGCTGGCCGCCGAGTGGCGGACCCGCTACGCGGAACCGATGATCGCCAAGGTCAGGGACGAGAGTCCCAAGAGCGTGAGCGCCGAGCAGTCGGAGGAGAGCAAGCGCTCCTTCGACGCCGTCAGAAAGGCGATCGACGTCCAGAACACCGCCTGGGGCCAGGCGAGGCAGTCGGCCCGTGCCGATCTGGAGGCCGCCCACGCGGTCAGGGACGCCACTTTCTTCGGCATCCTGGCCGCTTTCCTGATCACCATCATCACGGTGGCGGTGTTGCTGAAGATCGCGGTGTTCGGCCCTCTGGCCCGGCTGCGCGAGGCCTCCCGCAGGGTCACCATGGGGGACTTCGCGCACCACGTGGACACCGGCGGCCCCGCCGACCTCGCGGAGCTGGCCGACGACATGGAGGCGATGCGCGGGCGTATCGTCAACGAACTGGAGGAGGCACGCGGCTCCCGGCTGCGGATCGCCGCCCAGGCCGAGGAGCTGAAGCGCTCCAACGCGGAGCTGGAGCAGTTCGCCTACGTGGCCTCACACGACCTGCAGGAGCCGCTGCGGAAGATCGCCTCCTTCTGTCAGATGCTCCAGCAGCGGTACGCCTCCCAGCTCGACGAGAGGGCCAACACCTACATCGACTTCGCCGTGGACGGCGCCAAGCGCATGCAGGTGCTCATCAACGAGCTGCTGACCTTCTCCCGGGTGGGCCGGATCACCAGGGAACCCGTCGAGATGGACCTGAACGACGTGATCGACAGGGCTCTGTCCAACCTCTCCGCGGCGGTGGAGGAGTCAGGGGCCGAGATCGAGGTCGGTGAGCTGCCCGCGGTCGTCGGTGACCGGACCCAGTTCGTGATGCTCTGGCAGAACCTGATCGGTAACTCCCTGAAGTTCCGCGACCCCGACCGCGCGCCCCGGGTCACGATCGAGTCCGAGCGGATCGACGGGGAGGTGCGGATGACCGTCACCGACAACGGCATCGGCATCTCGCCCACCTTCGCAGAAAAGATCTTCATCATCTTCCAGAGGCTGCACCAGCGGGACGCCTACGAGGGCACGGGGATCGGCCTGGCGCTCTGCAGGAAGATCGTGGAGCAGCACGGCGGCACGATCAGGCTGGACACCGAGTACGACGAGGGCGCCCGCTTCGTCATCACGTTCCCCGCCGAGGCCGTCGCGCCGGAGCGGCAGGAGGACTCTTCGGAGATCGCGGTTGGGACCGTGCCGTGACACGCGGACGGCGCGCGCCGATCCGAATGCCGTTACCGTTTACCGGATGGAGGAGATCGACCGCCGTATCGTCACATTGCTGGCCAGGGATGGCCGGATGAGCTTCACCGATCTCGCCAGGGAGACCGGGCTCTCGGTGTCGGCGGTGCACCAGCGGGTGCGCCGGCTGGAGAAGCGCGGGGTGCTGCGCGGGTACGCCGCGTTGGTCGACTACGACGCCATCGGGCTCCCGCTCACCGCGTTCGTCTCCATCAAGCCGATCGACCCGGCCGCCGCCGACGACGCGCCGGAGCGGCTGGCCCACCTGAGCGCCGTCGAGGCCTGTCACAGTGTGGCCGGGGACGAGAGCTACATCCTCAAGGTGCGGGTGGCCTCGCCCATCGCGCTTGAGGAGTTGCTGAACCAGATCCGCACCGCCGCCAACGTCTCCACCCGCACGACGGTCGTGCTCAGCACGCCGTACGAGCATCGTGCCCCTGAGCCGGCGGGTCAGGACGAAGGGAAGCCCGAGGAGCGCGCCTGACCTTTCCCAGGGGCGGGGTCGTCCCGGACGGGCTCGTCCTCTCGTGTGATGAGGGGGCGCCGGGGGTTCTTCCGGGCGCGCTGACCGGTTTCGCTCTCCTGTTGGGGGGTTGCTCCTGATTTGCCGGGGTGAGGCAATTGATTCAAGCTGGACGGGTGCCTCCCAGAAAGATCATCATCGACTGCGACCCGGGAATCGACGACGCGCTGGCGCTCGTCCTCGCCCACGGGAGCCCTGAGCTGGAGATCCTGGGGATCACCACGGTCGGCGGCAACGTCGAACTGGCCAGGACCACCGACAACGCGCTGCGGCTCCGCGAGTTCCTCGGGTTCGGCGAGGTGCCGGTCGTCGCGGGCAGCGCGGGTGCCCTTCTGCGCCCCCGGGTGGACGCGGCGGGCGTGCACGGAGGCTCGGGCCTCGGGAACGCGCTGCTGCCCGCGGCGTCGCTCCCGCCGGCCGCCGGGCACGCGGCCGATTTCATCATCGAGACGCTCAGGGCCGACCCTGGCGAGGTGACCCTGGTCGCGATCGGCCCGCTGACCAACGTGGCGCTCGCCGTACTCAGGGAGCCCGCGATCGTGAACTGGGCGCGCGGGCTCACGATCCTCGGCGGGTCCTACACCAGGGGCAACTTCTCTCCCGCGGCCGAGTTCAACATCGCCGCCGACCCCGAGGCCGCCGCGATCGTCTTCGGCGCGGGCTGGACGGTGACCATGATCGGTCTCGACGTGAGCCGCGGCGCCGTGACCACGGAGGCGGTGGCGGAGCGCATGGCGACGATGGGCAGGCTCGGCACCGACCTGCTCCTGCCGTGCGTGCGGTTCTACGGCATGATCACCGCCGAGGACGGCCCCGCGATCCACGACGCCTGCGCGATCGCCCACCTGATCGATCCGTCACTCATCACCCTGGAACCCGCCGTCGTGGACGTCGAGACGGCGGGCCGCTTCACCGCGGGGATGACCGTGACCGACTTCGCCCTCCGGGGCCGCGTTCCCAACGCCCTGGTCGGCACCTCCCTCGACGTGGGCCGCTTCTGGGACCTGCTGCTGACCGTCTACGCCGGAGTCGCCGAGTCCATCGAGTCCTGAGGCCGCTTTGGAGGGGCGGAGCCTCAGGGCAGGGCGTGGAAGTGGGCCCGAAGGCGGGCCCTGGCCTCCTCGGTGGCGCCGAGGGCGTCCAGACCCAGCAGGGCGGCGCCCATGACGGGTGCGACGTCGGAGACGATCGGCCTGGCCAGCGGGGCGCGCTCGGCGAAGCCTCGCTCCAGCAGCTCGCTCATCAGCGGGTCGCGGGCGGTGAGGACGCCTCCGCCCAGGACCACCTCCGTCGGGACGGAGAGCAGGTCCAGGCGTCGCATCGCGACCACCGCGAGCACGACCACCTCCTCGGCCATCCGCGTCACCAGCGATCGGGCCACCGCGTCCCCCCGGTTCGCGACCGCCATCAGCGCCGGGACCAGCTCGCTAAGCCTGCCGTGGGGCACCTCGCCGAAGTGGATGGCGAGTGACACCTCCTCGACGGTCCGGGTGCCGAAGTGCTCGCGGACCACGACGGCCAGCGCGCTGGCCGGGCCCCGGCCGTCCTCGGCGCGCACGGCGTGCCAGAGCGTCTCCTCGCCGAGGCCGAGACCGCCACCCCAGTCGCCGGTGATCCGTCCCAGCGCGGGGTATCTCGCCACCTCCCCCGAGGGGGAGACCGCGACCGCGTTCACCCCCGCGCCGCAGACCACGGCCACCCCCGCGGGCCCGGAGGCCCCGGCGCGCAGCAGCGCGAAGGTGTCGTTGCCGACGCTCGCCCGCCTGCCGTACCCCCGGGAGAGGATCTCCGCGCACAGCGCCTCCTCCTCGACGGGCAGGTCCGCGCCCGCCACGTAGGCGGCCACGTGGTCGGCGTACGGTGTGACCGTTCCCGGTCCGAGTACGGAGCGCACGGTGTCGCCGATCACGTCGATCGCGACGCCCACCCCCGTGGTCTGCGGCTGGAAGGCGCCGCCGCGTCCGGTGGCGAGGACCGAGCCGTCCTCCGCGACCAGCGCGACGTCGGTCTTGCTGTTGCCGCCGTCGACCGCCAGGACCGTTCTCACGCGGTCGCCCAGGACAGGTGCCCGCGGTTGGCCTCGACCAGGCGCCTGGCCAGGTCGCCGGAGAGCGAGGCCTGGCCGATCAGCGGGTGGGCGAGCAGCGCGTCGGCGACGCGGTCCTCGCCTCCGTGCAGCGCGGCCTCGAGCGCCAGCGTCTCGTACGCCGTGACGTGGGCGACGAGCCCGGTGAAGAGGGGCTCCACCGGGTCGACGGGCAGTGCGGCCGCGCCCGCCGAGGTGATCGTGGCCGGTACCTCGATGACCGCCTCGTCGGGCAGGAACGGCAGCGTGCCGTCGTTGCGCAGGTTGACCACCTGGGTGTCGCCGCGGTCGCCGGTCAGCGAGGCGATCAGCGCCACCGCCGCCTCGGAGTAGAAGGCCCCGCCGCGTTTGCCCAGCAGTTCGGGCTTGGTGTCCACCGCGGGGTCGTCGTACAGCTCGAGCAGCGCCGTCTCCATCGCCGAGACCTCGGCCGCGCGCGACGGTCTGCCGCGTTGCTCCTCCACCACCAGGTCGTGCTCGTAGAAGTAGCGCAGATAGTAGGAGGGCACCACGCCCAGGCGGCGGATGAGCGCGGCGGGCAGGCCGACGTCCCCGCCGATCTCCTCGGCGTGGCTCTCCAGCAGCCTGGGCAGCACGTCCACCCCGTCCAGGTGGACGGCCCGCTCCCAGGTGAGGTGGTTCAGACCGACATGGCCCAGCGAGATCCTCGCGGGGGCGACGCCCAGGGTGGCGGCGAAGCGACGCTGGAAGCCGATGGCCACGTTGCACAGGCCGATGGCCCGATGCCCCGCCTCCAGCAGTGCCCTGGTGACGATGCCGACCGGATTGGTGAAGTCGACGATCCAGGCGCCGGGCGCGTGCCTTCTGACCTTCTCCGCGATGTCCAGCACCACCGGCACCGTGCGCAGCGCCTTGGCCAGCCCACCGGCACCGGTCGTCTCCTGACCGACGCAGCCGCATTCCAGCGGCAGCGTCTCGTCCACGTCGCGCGCCGCCTGGCCGCCGACGCGCAGCTGCAGCAGGACCGCGTGCGCTCCGGTGACGCCCTCCTCGACCGAGGAGGTCGCGACGACCGTGGCCGGATGCCCGGCCCGCGCCAGCATCCGGCGCGCCATGCCGGACACCGACCTCAGCCGCCGGGCGTCCGGGTCGACCAGCGCTATCTCACTCAGCGGCAGCTCGTCGCGCAGCCGGGCGAAACCGTCGATCAGCTCCGGCGTGTACGTCGAACCGCCTCCGACAACGGCGAGTTTCACCCTCTTGCTCCTGTCAGCGTGACGCTCTCGATGAGGACCTGTTGGGCGAGGAGGAACACGACGATCACCGGGGCCGTGACGAGCAGGGGTGTCACCCCGGTGAGGTTCCACCGCACACCGCGCGGTGCTCGCGAGGACACCGGCCAGGGAAAGAGCGTGTGGTTCTTTTTCTCCGTGAGGGGGGTCGGGGCGAAGGTGGGAAGGCGTCGGTGCACGACGGCTGCCTCCTGAGGGCGGTGGATCCGGGGGGCGTTCTCGGGGAGTTTCGTGCGAGTCGGGGAAGGGCGGCCGAGGCCGGGAAGGGTCAGGAGGGGACGGTTGAGCCGAAGACCTCGTCACGGGCGGTCGCGAGGGCGAGGTCGAGCGCGCCGGCGAGGACGGGGTTGCCCTCGACGGTCGACAGCAGCAGCGGGGGCCGGGGGATGGTGAGCGCGTGGAGTTCGTGCTCGACGAGTTCGCGCAGGGTGTCGCCACCGGAGAGGAGGGTTCCGCCGGTCAGCACGATGATCTCGGGGTCGACGACCGAGGTGATCGAGGCCAGTCCGACGGCCAGCCGGGAGGCGATGTCGCGCAGCCCGGCGCGGGCGTCGTCGGCACGCCTGCCGGTGGAGGTGGAGGCCCGCACGGCGTTCAGCACCGCCTGCGTGGGCGTGGTGCCGCGCACGCCGTACGATCTGAGGATCTTGAGTACCGCCGGGCCGCCGGTCAGGGCCTGGTAGCCGTGGTTGGCGTAGCGGCCGGTGTCCCTGGCGGTCGGGGCGCCGGGGGTGGGCATGTAGCCGACCTCCCCGGCACCGCCGGTGGCGCCCCGGTGCAGCCGGCCGCCGAGGACCAGTGCGGCGCCCAGGCCCTCGTCGGCCCAGAGCAGCACGAAGTCGGCGTGCCCGCGGGCCACGCCGTGCGCCTGCTCGGCCTGGGCGACGAGGTTGACGTTGTTCTCCACGGAGACCGGCACGCCGAGGCCGTCGCCGAGGGTGCGGACCAGGTCGGGGATGTGCCAGCCGGGCATGTCCTTGCTGGTGGCGTACGCCATCTTCCCCGTACCGGGGTCGATCGTGCCCTGCACGCCGATGACCACGCGCCGCAGCGCCGCGGGGGCGTTCGCGCCCTCCAGCGCGGCACGGACCCGCTCCAGCGCGTCGCCGCCGGAGCGGCCGGGGCTGGGCAGACGGTGCTCGCCGGTCACGGTGCCGGTGATGTCGGCGACCCTGACGTCGATGCCCGCGCGCGTGACGTCCAGCGCGGCGACGTGCGCGGCGGCGGGGTTGAGCCGGTAGACCTCGGCGGTGCGGCCGGGCAGCCCTTCGCGGATGCCGTCGAGCACGACCAGGCCCGCCTCCTGCAGGCGGATGAGGAGCTGCGAGGCGGTGGGCTTGGACAGGCCGGTGAGGACGCCGATCTCCGGGCGGGTCAGCGGGCCGCGCTCCAGCAGCGCTTGCAGGGCGGCGCGGTCGTTGATCGCGCGCAGCAGGCTGGGGGTGCCGGGCGTCGGCTGGGTCACTGGTCCTCCGCGTACGTCCTCGCGTCCACCTGCGCGGCGAAGTTAGGAAAGTTTCCTAACTTCGAGTGAATGTAAGGAGCCCCGCGGATTCTCGTCAAGCAGGCAGGGGAGGCCGCAATCAAGCTGTGATGACGGCGGGACGGGTAAACTTCTCGACGGACCTGCTAGGGTGATGGTTTGTCATAACAACCAGTGCAATGGCCCGGAGTATCCCATTACTAGTAACGATAATGGAGCGACGGCAACCCGTCAAATCGAGCTGGCCAGGGAGCAGGAGTACGTTTCCCGCCTTTATGCCCGGCTTGATCTGCTGCGCGAGCGCACTCAGCGACAGCTGGACAGCGTTCTCGCGCAGGGCGGAAGTGGCGGCACGCACCAGAACCGCTCCGAGCGCGACAGCTTCGCGGGGATGTACGCCGAACGCCTGGGCCGTCTGTGGGCGGTCGAGAACGGCCTGTGCTTCGGCCGGCTCGACAACGCCGACGACACCTCGCTCTACATAGGTCGCATCGGCATGGCCGACGACGACCAGCGCCGGATGCTGATCGACTGGCGGGCGCCGGTGGCGCAGCCCTTCTACGGCGCCACCCCCGCGGCCTCGATGGGCGTCACCCGGCGCAGGCACCTGCAGACCAAGGGCCGTACGGTGATCGGGATCGACGACGACCTCCTCGACCTCGACAGCCTCACCGAGGAGGACGTGGCCACCCTCAACGGGGAGGCCGCGCTGCTGGCCTCCCTCGGGGCCAGGCGCACCGGCCGGATGCGTGACATCGTGGCCACCATCCAGTCGGAACAGGACCGCATCATCCGCTCCGACCTCAACGGGGTGCTGGTCGTGCAGGGTGGTCCCGGCACGGGCAAGACCGTGGTCGCGCTGCACCGCGCCGCCTACCTCCTCTACACCCACCGGGAGAAACTGGCCCGCAGGGGCGTGCTCATCCTCGGTCCGAACCTGACCTTCCTGCGCTACATCGAGCAGGTGCTGCCCTCCCTGGGCGAGACCGACGTGCTGCTGTCGACCGTCTCCGAGCTGTACCCGGGAGTCGTCCCCCGCCGCAGGGAACGTGCGGAGGTGGCCGCGGTCAAGGGGGACGTCCGGATGGCCCAGGTCGTCGCGCGGGCCGTGCGCGAGCGGCAGCGGGTGCCGCGCAAGCCGATCGAGATCAAGCTCGACCGCTACACCCTCAAGCTGGAGGGGAACGTCCTGGAGGCCGCCCGCAGCCGGGCGGCCCGCTCCAAGAGGGCGCACAACGAGGCCCGCGCGGTCTTCGTCCGCCACCTGCTCAACGCGCTCGCCCGGCAGGCCGCCAGGCAGCTCGGCAAGGGGATGATCGACGACGACGAGCTGGCCGACATCCGTGAGGACCTCCGCACCGAGCGGCCCGTCAAGGCGGCGCTGAACCGGCTGTGGCCCTACGTCACCCCGCAGCAGCTCCTGATCGGCCTGTTCACCTCCCGCGAGCGCCTCGACCACGCCGCGGCGGAGTTCGGCGCGGCCGAGCGCGAGCTGATGCTGCGCGAGCCGCCCCGCAAGG
Source organism: Streptosporangium sp. NPDC000095 (assembly GCF_042899335.1). Taxonomy (NCBI): domain Bacteria; kingdom Bacillati; phylum Actinomycetota; class Actinomycetes; order Streptosporangiales; family Streptosporangiaceae; genus Streptosporangium; species Streptosporangium sp. NPDC000095. The sequence continues at coordinate 91,452 of NZ_JBIAZS010000009.1, read as the reverse complement.
GGGAGGACTGGTGGTCGGAGTCCGACGTGCCGCTCCTGGACGAGGCCGCCGAGTTGCTCGGCGACATCGACCCCGCCGTGCTGCGGGCCGGAGCGTGGATGGCCGAGGAGGAACAGGCCGCGCAGCGCGCCGCCGCGCTCGACGAACGACAGCACCAGCTCGCCTACGCCAAGGAGGTCCTGGAGCTGACCGGGCTGTCCGACATCATGGACGCGGAGAAGTTCGCCGCCCGTCACCTCGGTGACGACGTCTTCCTGACCACCGCCGAGCGCGCGGCGGCCGACCGCACCTGGGCCTTCGGGCACGTCATCGTCGACGAGGCGCAGGAGCTGTCGCCGATGGACTGGCGCATGCTGATGCGCCGCTGCCCGACGCGGTCGATGACGATCGTCGGCGACCTGGCCCAGACCGGTTCGTCGGCCGGAGCGCGCTCCTGGGGCCGGGTCCTGGATCCGTACGTGGCGGGACGCTGGCGTGAGGAGACCCTCAGCGTCAACTACCGCACCCCGGCCGAGCTGATGGCCGTGGCCGCCGATGTGCTCACCCTGGTGGATCCGGCGCTGAGCGCCCCGGCCTCGGTGCGGGAGACGGGGGCGCGGCCGTGGGCGGCCTCCCCGACGGACTCCCTCGCCGAGGTCGTCAAGGCCGAGGTCGTCGAGGGCGGACGGCTCGTCGTGATCGTTCCCGAGTCGCGCGCCGAGGAGTTCGGGGCGATCGTGGTCCGCTCCGTCGACGGCGCGGTGGCCGGACCGGGAGCGGCGGCCCTGGACGCGCAGGTGGCGGTGCTGACCGTCGCCGAGGCCAAGGGGCTGGAGTTCGACGCGGTCGTCGTGGTCGAACCGGAGCTGATCCTGGACGAGTCCCCACGCGGGGCGAGCGATCTTTACGTGGCGTTGACCCGCGCCACCCAGCGGCTTGGCGTCGTGCACGACGGCCCGCTTCCCGGTGCCCTCGCTCGACTTGAGCGACATCGGATCACATGAGAGCATTGACGGCTCTCGTCGATCATGTCCCAGCTGCGAAAACTTGATGTTTCCGCTGTTAGTGACACGGTTGACATCTGCGCTGGGCTCGGTAGTTTGCTGCCCAGTCCAGCACGGGACTGGCCGGTCGGCCGCTTTTCGACATCGCCGTCTCCTGCGCCCGTGACGGGGGTCTTCCCCGTCCGTACAGCCAGGCGCAGGGACGGCAGTCCGTCGAGGCGGGGCACTCCTTCCGGGCGGGGGGTTGGACCCAGGAGGGGTCCGGGCACCCAGTAGACAACGGCAATCCGCGCTCGCCGCCGACGGGACGGAACCGGTCCGAAGGGTCGTCCGGGCCCTCTTCCCGCTCCCGTGCGAGCGCCGCAAGCGTCGGGGCGGCCCGGGGTGTCGATCGACACCCCGGGCTGCCCCGTTGCCGCGTCTGGAGTCCGCTTATCGGGGTTTTGCTGGGTTTGAAGTGCTTTGGTGTTGTTTCTGATTAATGTGGCGGAGAATTTTTGGGGGCGTGCCTGCTGGGCGGTAGCGTTCCGGCTAGCAAGACCGGTCAGGAAGGCCAGACGTCACCCGCCGCACGACATCGCAAGGAGCCTCGCCCGTGGTGCAGGACAAGACGGCCGCTCCGGTACCGGAGCGGCCCGTGCAGGGCGTTCCCGCGGGAGGTGCGGCGGCCGGTTCCGTGACCGGCTCGGTGACCGGTCCCGCGAGGAGGGCGACCACCGGCCCGGCGGACGGCCCGGCGGACGGTGCCGCGGCCGTGCCGGCGGACGGTTCGGTGGACGGTTCGGTGGACGGTGTCGCGGGCGGCCCGCTCGGCGCGGAGGTTTCGTCCCCCGGCTCGCGCCTGGTGCCGCTCGCCCGGGCCGCGGGCGCGGTGGCCGGTGGCCTGCTGATGTTCCTCGCCTTCCCGCCGCTCGGGCTCTGGTTCCTCGCGCCGCTCGGCATGGCCTCGGCGATCCTGGCCGTACGTGGCACCCGCCCGCGCCGGGGCACCTGGCTCGGCCTCCTCACCGGTCTCGCCCTGCTGCTGCCCGCTCTGCACTGGGTGAGCCCGATCGGCACCGACGCCTGGCTGGGGCTGGTCGCCATGGAGAGCGCCTTCTACGCCGCGTGGGGGACGGGCGTCGCGGTGGTGACCCGGTTGCGTCTGTGGCCGCTGTGGGGCGCCGCGCTCTGGGTGGCGGCCGAGTGGGCGCGGGGGCAGTTCCCCTTCGGCGGATTTCCCTGGGCGCGAGTGGCCTTCAGCCAGGGAGAGTCGATCTTCACCCCGTACGCCGCGCTCGGCGGGGCGCCGCTGGTGAGCTTCGCGGTGGCTTTGTGCGGTGGCCTGCTCGCCCTGGCGGTGCTGCGCTTTTTCCCGGCCGCGGCCCCGGCCCCAACCACGGACCCCGCTCCGGCCACGGCCCCGGCCCCAAGCACGGCCTCGGCTCAGGTCCCGGCCTCGGACGAGTCCCAAGGTTCGCTCTCGCGCACGGACCGGCTCCCGGCCTCGGCCGAGGTTCCGCCCGAGTCCTCCGGTTCTCCCGTGGTTCCCGGCTCCCGCCGTGCCCGGGGCCCGCGCTGGGGGCGGGCACTGGCCCTGCCGCTCGCCGGGGCGTTGGCCGTGCCGGTCGCGGCCCTCGCCGTTCCCCGGTACGGCGACGAGGGCAGGAGCGTGACCGTCGGCGTCATCCAGGGCAACGTTCCCGGCCGTGGCATGCACCCGCTGGGCGACGAGCCCGCCGTGGTCCTCGGCAACCACACCCGGATGCTCCACCAGATGGCACGGGAGGTGCGAGAGGGCAGGACACCCCGTCCCGACCTGGTCGTGCTGCCGGAGAACTCCACCGACATCGACCCGTTGCGCAACGAGTTCGCCCGGAGCGAGATCGACGCGGCGGTCAAGGACATCGGGGTGCCCGTCCTGGTCGGCGCCGTGGTCGGGATCGGGGAGAACAACCGGGCGACCCGCAGCATCGTCTGGGATCCGGTCACCGGCCCCGGCGCCCACTACGACAAGCAGCAGCTGGTCCCCTTCGGGGAGTTCACCCCGCTCCAGGGCCTCGTGCTCGCCCTGTTCGAGCGGGCCTCCCTGGTCGGCAAGCAGTCGGTGGCGGGCACCCGCGACGGCGACCTCAGGCTGGGGCCGGTGACCGTCGGCGCGATCAACTGCTACGAGGTGGCCTTCGACGGCATCGTGGGCGACACCGCCAGGACGGGTGCCACGCCGCTGGTGGTGCAGACCAACAACGCCACCTACGCCCTGACCAACCTGCCGTCGCAGCAACTCGCCATGTCCCAGTTGCGGGCCGTGGAGCACAATCGGGCTGTGATCACTTCCGCAATTACTGGTATATCGGCATATGTGACCCCGAATGGTTCGATCGCCTGGCGCACCGGCGAGCTGGTTCCCGCCATGAACGTCCTGACCGTTCCGGTCAGGACCGCGCAGACCATCGCCACACGCGTGGGTGCGCTGCCCGAGTGGGCCTTGATACTTGCGGGTGCGGGTGCGGTGGCCACCGCCTGGCGGCGCCGGACGCCCGGTGCGGGGCACCTCGCGAACCGGGAGGACGATCAGCAGGTGGGAGACGCGTGATGGAGCGGATGCTTGGTCGGGTGCTCGTCATCGTCCCGACGTACAACGAGCGGGAGAACCTGCCGCTGATCACCCGGCGGCTGCGCGAGGCCGTCCCCGACGCCCACCTCCTGATCGCGGACGACGACAGCCCCGACGGCACGGGAGCGATCGCCGACAAGCTGGCGGCCGACGACGACCACGTCCACGTGCTGCACCGGCCGGGGGGCAAGCAGGGGTTGGGCGCCGCCTACATCGCGGGTTTCCGCTGGGGTCTTGAGGAGGGGTTCGGCGTTCTCGTGGAGATAGACGCCGACGGATCCCACCAGCCGGAAGAGCTGCCCAAGCTGCTGGACGCGCTGGCCGAGGGGGCCGATCTGGCGATCGGCTCCCGGTGGGTGCCCGGCGGCAAGGTCGTCAACTGGCCGGTCTCGCGGGAGTTCCTGTCACGCGGCGCGAACGTCTACACCCGGCTGATGCTGGGCCTCCCGGTCCGGGACGCCACGGCGGGCTTCCGCGCCTACCGTGCCTCGGCCCTGGAGAAGATCAGCCTGCACGACGTCGAGTCGCGGGGCTACTGCTTCCAGGTGGACCTGACCCTGCGCACGGCTCGCGGCGGGATGCGCGTCACCGAGGTGCCCATCACCTTCGTGGAGCGCACCGTCGGGGCGAGCAAGATGAGCCGCGGCATCGTGGTCGAGGCACTGTGGCGGGTCACCGTCTGGGGTGTCACCGGTCTGCCCGCCCGCCTGCGCCGCCGCCGAGGTCGCTGACCCCTGGCCCCGCGGTGGTGCGTCCGGCCGATCCTGGCCGCCCGCGCCTTCCGTGAGGCCGCCCCCGGCTCGGAAGGGAGCACCGTCCTGAGAGTCGGCTGAGGACCTGAGGACCTGAGGACCTGAGGAAACCGTCCACGCTGAGCGAACGCGGAACGCGCCGCCGCTTCGGGACGTTGTTCATGTCGTACGGCTGTCGCACGAGTTGAGGCGAAAAATGCGCATTCTGCTGTTCCTGACCTTTCTCGTGGTGCCGTTCCTCGAGATATGGGTGCTCATCCAGGTCGGTCAGCTCATCGGCGGGTGGCCCACGGTGGCCCTCCTGCTCGCCGGCAGCCTGCTCGGCGCCTGGATCGTGCGCCGCGAGGGCCGCCGGGCCTGGCGCAGACTCCAGGAGGCGCTGCAGAGCGGCCGGGCACCCGAGCGCGAGCTCGCCGGTGGCGGGCTGACCCTCGTGGGCGGCATGCTGCTGATCGCTCCGGGATTCCTCTCGGACGTCCTCGGTCTCCTGTGCCTGCTGCCGTTCACCCGGCCGATGGTCCGCGGGCTCGGATCCTGGCTTCTCGCCCGCCGGATCCGCACCCTCGTCGAGAGGAACGCGGGTGGTGCCGGGCTCGGCTCGCCGTTCGGCGCGGGTTCGCCCTTCGACGTGTTGCGCGACGGCGGGAGGCCCCCGGGTTCCGGGCCGGTCGTCCACGGCGAGGTCATCCGCGACGAGCCGGGGGACGCGGGAGGCCCAGGCGGGACCAAGGACTCCGACCGGGGGATCATCGGTCGCTGAGCGCGGCCAGGCGGCGCAGCGAGAGCCGGAACAGGGCCGCGTTCAGCGGTTTGATCACCCGCCAGCCGAGCCGCCCGGCCGCGCCGAACGGCACGTCGAGGTCCTCCTCCCAGACGATCGTGCTGCCGCCGCCCTCGCGGGGCAGCACGCGGAAAACCCCGGTGCCGCGCACCAGCCGTCCGGTGTGGCGGACTCCCACGCTCCTCGGCGGATCCCACTCGGTGATCTCCATGGTGTCGAGGAACCCGGCCGGTCCCACCCCGGTGAAGGCCTCCAGACGGCTCCCGGCGCCGCGACCGTCTCCGGCGGTGACGCGCGCCCGGGTCAGGACCATCCACTCGTGGTGCCTCGGCCAGTCGGTCAGGACCGAGAACACCTGCTCGGGCCGGGCGTGCGCGTCCACGGAGACGCTGATGTGGGAACGGGTCATCCACGGTTCCTTCCCCGTCTCCGCCGGCCGACCCTCCGGACACCTCGCCGTGCCCCCGTGCCCGTGAGATCCTGCCGTGGACGATGACGGGCGCCGACGAAGGTGCTGGAGGAATCTCGCTTTTTTTCTTTTCAGGTCAGGATTCAGTGTGACTGCGGACCGTGAGAGGGCGAAGACGTGACGCACGGCGCGCCCGGGACGGTTCGCGGCGGGAAGAACGACACCGGGAGAGCGTGGAGAGGGGCGGGTTCGCGATGACCGCGTTCGCACAGGGAGCCGACCTGGTCGAGGTCAGGCCGGTCGGCTGGGACGATGCGGCGGCCGTGGCGCTCCGCGGAGCGATGACGGAGGAGATGGACGCCCGCTACGCCGACCTGCTCGCCGTCATCGGCCTCGTGCCCGATGGCATGAACGTCGAGCCGGAGACCGTCGCCTACACCGGGGTCGCCTACGTGGCGGAAGGCGTCGCGGTCGGGCACGTGGCGTTGCGCAGGCTGGGTGGCGACCTGGAGCTCAAGCGGATGTTCGTGACCCCGTCCCATCGGGGTACCCGCGTGGCGCGGGCCCTGCTGGCCGCCGCCGAGGACGCCGCCCGCGCGCTGGGCGCGCCCCGGGTCGTCCTGCAGTCCGGTCCCCGCCAGCCGGACGCGGTGAGGATGTACGAGCGGGAGGGCTACACGCCCGTCCCGGTCTTCCCGCCCTACGACCGTCTCCCGGGCTCCCTCTGCTTCCAGAAGCCTCTTTGATCTGCCCTCTCGCTCGCGGCGAAGGGCGGTTCTCCTGGGTGCCGGGGCCGCGCCGGGCCGGTCGCCCGGACACGGGTTCGCCGGCCCGGCCGAGGGGACGGCCGGACCGGCGAGGTGCTCGCGGGGTCTAGGACGCCGCGTGCTCGGGACTGTCGACGTAGATCCGGCCGAAGTCGACCGCCGGGGCGAATCCGGCGAAATTGCGCTGGACCTCGGCTTTCTCCGCCGCGTTCGGGTTCGCGTTGGTGCAACTCGTACCCGCGCTCGCGCCGGACATCAGGTCCGTGCACCGGCCGGTACGCCGGTCGGGCAGGCCCAGGATGTGGCCGATCTCGTGGGTGGCGATCCGCAGTGGGTTGTGACCCTCCGCGGTCGCCTGCCGGCCCATCCACACGGTTCCGCGGCCCAGACTGGTGGGCTGCGCACGGGGCCAGCCGTTGTCGGCGAGCACCACGAAGTCCGCGGGGCTGCCGGCCACCAGTCGTACGTTCGAGACGCTGGAGTTCCAGATCTGGGCCGCCTGGTCGACGGCGGATCGGAACTCCGCGGCCCTGCTCGCGTCATACCTGAGCACGCGAACCGCTGCCGTGCGGGCGTCCGCCGCGTGGGCGGGCGCGGCCTGGGCGGGGGTGACCGTCACCAGGAAGGCCAGCCCCAGGATGAGGGCGACGCCGGAGCGAATGATCCTTGACATTTCTGGCGGGCCTCCTCGGCCATCGGGGGGTTGCTCACGGGGAGCAGGCTGGTGAGGAGGCGAGATCAGCCGGTGACGAGTGTCAGCCCATACGCCGAGAGGATCTCGTTGACCGGCTGGTGGTAGGTGGTACCGCCGATGGAGCAGTTGCCCGAGCCGCCGGAGGTGACGCCCTGTGCCTGGTTACCGGAGATGAAGGAGCCGCCGGAGTCGCCTGGCTGGGCGCACGCGCTGGTGCGGGTCAGGCCGCTCACCGTGCCCTGCGCGTAGGTGACGCTCGCGTTGTGCTGCTGGATGGTGCCGCAGCGCCAGCCCGTGGTGGAGCCGGAGCGGCAGATCGAGGAGCCGACCGAGGCCTGGGTGGAGCCGCGGACGACCACGTTGGCGCCGCCGGAGCCGCGGACCCAGGGCCGCGGGGTGTGACCGGGGGTGGCGACCCAGGCGTAGTCGTTACCGGGGAACGACGAGCCCTGGAAGGTGCCGGACGGGCTGGTGGTGGCGTTGCCCGCCCTGCCGCAGTGACCGGCGGTCACGAAGCCGGGGGTGCTGCCCCGCCACACGGAGAAGCCGATGCTGCAGCGGCTGCCGCCGATGTAGTAGGCGTTGCCGCCGATGATGTCGATGAAGGGCTCGGGCTTCTCGGCGGAGAGCGTCACCTTCACGACGCCCTTGTCCACGCCCGCGGCCGCGGCGAGGGCCTCGCCCGCGGCCTGGTCGCCGGTGAGGATGACGACGCTGTTGGTCGTGACGTCGACGTACCAGAGGGAGGCGCCGGCCTTCGCCTCCGCCGACGCACCGTCGAGCTTGGCCTTGACGGCCTCGAGGTCGGCGAGGGAGCGGCTGACGACCACGGGCTGCGCGCCCTTGGCCTTGATGGCGGCCGCGGCGGAGGCGTCGGTGGTGGCCACGGAGAGCTGGGAGGCGTCGCCGTTGAGCCAGGCGCCGCCGTACTTGGCGCCCAGTTCCCGGGTCAGGGCGGATTCCGAGGCGGCCGCGCGGTGCTCGTTGGCCAGGCGCTGGACGGCCTGCTCGGCGGTGAGGCCGAGGTCGCGCTGGAGAGCCTCGAGCATCGCGGCCGGAGGCTGGGGGGCGGGGGCAGGGGGGGCGGTTGTCGCGACGGCGGGCGACACGGTGGCGACCAGGTACAGAGCCACGGTGGCGGCTCCAGCCAGAAGAGTACCTCGACGTAACATGCACACTCCTTGTGAGGGGTGATGTCAAGGTATTGGTGAGAAGCATGCGGGGGGATCTCCCAAAAAATCCCTATCGCGATGTTATGGGGGCTTGATCACCTTCGGGTCTGGGGTGAGGTGGAGGGTACGGTGCTCGCGAACACCTTCCTCCCGGAGAGGTGATGCGACCGAAACGGTTCAGGAATATGGCCGAAACGGCGGGGAGTGATGGACGATCAGGTGCTTCCCCTACTCGCGCGGCCGGGGGGAACTCTGAAAGACTGGTCACCGCGCCTTCGGCGCACAGGTGCCGGTTCTCGACAGTTACCAACAGTGACCAAACGGAGCAGCGTCAATGACTTGTTCTGTGCATCCGGAACTCGCGAGGACGCATCGCCGCGCCGCACGTGCGGCCGATCGGTGGAGAGGGGCCCTCACGACGCCCGTTCCCCTCCTCTCCCGGGCACGCCCCGCGCGGGCCGTCGTCCAGGCCGCTCACCATCCGGCCGTCACCGCCCGGATGCCACAGAAGGACACGCACCATGACTGACGAAGCCGCCGTCACCGACGCCGGGAGCGAGGAGACGGCGACGTTGCCGCGCCGCAGCGACGCGCTGCGATGCCCGCACACCGAGGGCGACGAGCGCCGTTGCGTCCTGCCTCCCGACCACGATCTGGACCACGTCTACCCGCACCAGAAGGCTCCCGCCCTGTGCGCGGGTGAGTGACGGGCGGTCGAACGGCCGGCAGGGAAACGGCCCGCGGGCGCGGAGAGGTCCGGCGGCGCCGTCCCCGGTGACCTCCCGGCGGGAGGCCCTCTCGGAAACAGGCGTCCCTCAGTGTTCTTCGGCGTCGCCCGGCGTCCCCCAGCTTCAGAGGACGCCGATCGCCTCGGCGGCGGTCACGGCCGCGCGGACGGCCTGCGCCGGGTCGCCCTCGTGGTACCGCCGCTCGCTGGGCTCGATGTTGTCGAGAAACTCCTGATAGCGGACCGCGTACGCGAGGTGCTGCAGAGGTTCGGCCAGGAGCAGCGCGCGGGCCGGGTCGCAGCCGGGGACGGCCGCGGCCCACGTCTCGCACCAGGCTTCCGCGGCCGCTTCCCAGAGGTCGCCGGGCAGGAAGTCACGGGGGCGCAGGCCGTCGAGGACGGGGTGGCCGTAGTGGCTGTCGGCGAGGTCCAGCACGACGGTGCCGCGCGGTCCCGCCATCCAGTTGCCCGGATGGAAGTCGCCGTGCACCAGCGTGCACGGCAGGCCGCATGACTCCAGCGAGGCGGCGAGCGACGGCAGACGACCGGCGAGCCGGTGGGCGAGGCGCAACTCCCCGGTGTTCAGGTCGTCGGCCGCCTCACCGTCGAGCAGTCCGCCCACCAGCGCGGCCAGAACCGAGGGGGTGCGGTCGGGAAGTCCGTCGGGTGGCGCGCACCCGTGTTCGGCGAGGGCCGCCTGTGCCCTCGCCAGGCGGCTCACCGCCTCGACGACGATCTCCCGCGACGCCCCGTGACAGTCGCCGCCGGGCACGTGCTCCAGGAGCACCCGCCGGTTCGGGGTGTCGGCCGCCACGATCGCGGGCACCAGGCCGGGATCCTGCGCCGCGAGCATCCCGATCGCGCGGGCCTCGTCGGAGGCGAACCCAGGAGTGATCTTCAGCCAGACCGGTCCCGGGCGCGTGGGGATGCGGAACAACCCCGCCAGGTTCCAGGTCCTCACCTGCCGGACGGGACCCTCGGCGGGTCTGCCCGCCTCACGCAGCGCGGCCTGGGCCCAGGCCAGTGCCTCGCGCACTCCGGACGCCTTCGCCCACTCCGCCCGGTGCGCCACGGGGCCGGCCAGGTCTCCCGGGACCGGCCTGCCGGTCACGTCCGGAGCGCCGGGCCGGAGGTCGGCCGGACCGGCCGCGGGACGGTCCAGAGCCTCGACGTGATAGGTCGTGTGACCGTCGCGAGGGCCATCGCGAGGGCCGCCGCCGTTCTCGACGTCGACCAGGCGCAGTACCACCACGGGCGTGCCGAGCACGCCCTCCAGATGGGTCACGACCGAACCGACCTCGGCCCACCAGGGTTCGGCCACGGGGAACGGGCCCACGGTTCCCAGCCATTCGGTGCCCGACGTCACGAGGACGCTCACCGTGCGGCCCGATGTTTCGCTCACGAGGGCAGTGTGCCCGCGGGGAAGCGGCCGGTGCCATGGGTTTTCCCCGGGGCCGAGGCGGAGGAGGACGAGGGACGGCACTGCCGGGCCCGGGTGGCCGGTCCTCGGTCAGTGCCCGGAGCCGTGGTCGTCGAAGAGGGAGGGCTCGTGCCGCCGGGCCGGCCGCGCGTGGGGCTCCATCGACCCCGCGGGCCGGGTGTTCTCGCTCGGGCGATCGCGCCGCAGTTGGGACAGGAGTCTCGCGTCCTCGCGCATCTCCTCTTCCGAGGGGGACAGGAAGATCGCCAAGAGCAGGCCGAGGCTGAGCATGCTGATCCCGACGAGCAGGGGCAGCATGAAGTCCATTCCCTGTGCCCCGCTCGTCGGGGCGGAGGTGTCGTGCAACTCGACCCCGATGGCGAACATACCGGTGTAGTGCATCCCGTTCACCGCGAAGCCCATCAGCAGGGCGGCGCCGGTGGTGGCGAGTGCCCCGCGCACGCGCACGCTGAACCAGAGTGCCACCGTCGCCGCGACCACCGCGATGATCAGCGACAGTCCGACCAGGAGGGGGTCGTAGCTCACGTGTGCGGACATGTTCATGGCCGCCATGCCCAGATAGTGCATTCCGGCCACGCCCAGGCCGGTCAGCAAACCGCCGGCGAGGAGCGCGCCGGTGCTGTTCTCCCGGTGCGAGACCAGGAACAGGCCGGCGCCGACGACGACGATCGCGAGCAGTGCGGACGCGACGGTGAGCGGGACGTCGTAGCGGATCGACGTGCCCATGACGTCGAAGCCCATCATCGCGATGAAGTGCATCACCCAGATGCCGGTCCCGCCGATGGACAGGGCCGCGCCGCCGAGCCAGAGCGCGCGTGAGCTGCCCTCCGCCCCTCGGGCCCGCGCGGCGAACAGCAGTCCCAGCAGGGATCCGGTGCTCGACATGATGTACGAGGCGACCGGCGTGACGAGCCCGTAGGCGAAATGGTCGATGGGGGACATGACGAACTCCTGGCATGCGGGAGGGCAATGGAACGTGCCAGGACGGGGTCAGGCCGGGCTGGCGTGCGGGGGTAATGGAACGTGCCAGGACGGAGTCGGGCCGAGCTGGCGTGCGGGAGTGGTCGTGGGATGGCCATGAGGTGGCCGTGGGGTGGTTCGGGCAGTGACTGGTTGATCGGCCAATCACTACGAGGGGAGCTCACCTTACAGTTCTTCGGTTGCGCATGGCCATAATGGGGTGATTACGAATGTCTAAACCAAGCACGCGGTGACTGTCTCACTCACTTGACGTGAACATCCCAGGAGAGGAGGCGGGCCGATGAGCAGGCTCGCCGGTCGAGGACAGAAGACGCCACCGCCTCCGGTATGGCCGGAGGACCGCTACGAGGTGGTCTGCGAGCGTGACGAGCCGCACGGCGGCACCCACGACCGCTATCACTTCCCGAAGTACGCGGTGAACTCGGCGCGCAGCCTGGAGACGGCAGGGCTCGCCAGGAGGGTGCGCGTGGTCAGGCTGTCCGACGGGGTAGTGATCTACGACCGCGTCAACGGCGTCGACCTGCCCGCCGACGAGTGGTGATGGCCACCCTCGGGCGGAGGCGTAAGGGGGCCCGGGTGCCAAGGTCGGAGGGCGCCGGGCCCCGTGGGGACGGACGGGTCACCGGGCCCTGGACCGTCGAGATCAGACGGTTCCAGGGCTCGGGCCGTCGGAGTCAGGGGGTGGGAGGCTCGGAGGGATAAGGGCTCTCGCCGTCCCGGATCGCCGCGAGCATCCGTGCCGCGTACGCCTGCACAGCCTTGTGCAGGCCGTGGCCGAAACTCACGCGGGCCACCCCGAGGGCCGCGAGCTCGCCGATGGACGGTGTGCCGGGACGGAACAGGATGTTGATCGGTCCGTCGATCCCCTCGACCAGCGCGCGAACGGCCTCCGCCTCGGCCACGAAGATCGGATAGACGCAGTCGGCGCCCGCCTCCAGGTAACCGCGCCCCCGCCGCACCGATTCGGTCAGCCGCTCCTCGGGGCTTCCCGGCCCCTGCATGTAGGCGTCGACTCGGGCGTTGATCACCAGGTCCACGCCCGCGTCGGTCGCGGCACTCCTGACGGCGGAGAGGAAGGCGATCTGCTCGTCGACGTCGATCATCGCGCCCGTACGGGGGTCGGAGTCCTCCAGGTTGCAGCCTGACGCCCCCGCGGCGATGAGCCGCTCGACCAGCTCCGCGGGCTCAAGCCGGTAGCCGCGCTCCATGTCGGCGGTGACGGGCAGGCCGACCGAGCGGCTGATCCTGGCGATCGCGGCCAGCATCTCCTCGACCGGGGTCTCCTCGCCGTCGTCGTAGCCGAGCACCGGGGCGATCGCGGCGCTGCCGGTGGCGATCACCGGGAAGCCCGCCGCCTCGACCGCACGGGCCGACGCGGCGTCCCAGACGTTGGGCACTACCAGCGGACGGCCGGGTACGTGCAGCGCCCGTAGCGCCGTGGCTTTCTCATGGGCCGTCGTCGGCGCGGAACCGCCGGTGTCCTCACTGGTGGAAATGGTCATGGAAGCGACCCTAGCCGGGAAGTGGATCGATCTTAAGCACCAATTCCCAACCAGCCGGTTAGGCCACTTCGCCTCGTTCACCGCATGGAAGAGCCGGACGACCCTCGAGGCGGGGACGCTCTTTCCGAGCGGGAGGGTGAGGCTCTTGGAAGCCTCGGGGCGAGTGGGGGAAGCGACGGTCAGGGGGAGAGGCCGGGGACGGGAAAGAACGGACCCCCGGCCCTCGCGGGGCCGGGGGTCGCCAACTCTCCGAATTCGGTCAGGCGCTCTTGCGGCGCTGGGCGCGTAGAATCGCCAGGCGCTCGTTGAGCACCTCCTCCAGGTCCTCGATCGTGCGGCGCTCCAGCAGCATGTCCCAGTGCGTTCGCGGGGGCTTGGCCTTCTTGGCCTCCGGCTGCTCGCCGTCCACCCGGAGGGCGGTCGCGCCGCACATGCGGCACTCCCAGGTCGCCGGGATCTCTGCTTCAGCGGCAAGCGGAACGTCGAATCGATGGCCCTTCGGGCAGGTGTAGGACACCTCTTGGCGCGGGGCCAGATCGGTGTTGCGGTCGTTCTCGTAGCTGGTCGCCCCGAGTCTGGTGCCGCGTAGCGCACGCTCGCCCATGTCTGAATGCCTCCTGAGGGCCCCGTCGTGAGGGGTTCGTCTCCCACGGCGTACAACGCTTGGTACCGTGTGTGGATTCCCACAGACAGGGTGATCCAATCGCACGTTCTTGACCCGGTCTGCGAAGGACCCTTTTTTCTGGGGTTCTCAGATGCGTTCCGGCACCTGGTTTCCGGCCGCTCTGATGGCCTTGGGCAGGTTGATGAGGGCGAGCAGCACGAATCCGAGCACGAAGAAGATCACCAAAGAGATGATTCCCAGGCGATAGCTGTCGGTCAGCTGGAGCGCCAGGCCGAGGGTGAACGAGCCGAGGAACGTCGAGCCCTTGTCGCTGATCTCGTACAGGCTGTAGTACTCCGCCTCCTTGCCCTTCGGGATCACGTGGGAGAACAGCGATCGCGACAGGGCCTGTGTCCCGCCCATCACGATCGCGATGGCGAATCCCAGCGCGAAGAAGGGCAGGGCCGCGCCCTTGGGCAGGAAGTAGGCCACGGCCACCACGGCGATCCAGGCGATCAGCGCGGCCAGCACGACCCGCTTGGCCCCGTACGAGGCGGCGAGCCTGCCGAGCAGCAGGGCGCCGAAGAAGGCGACGAACTGCACCATCAGGATCGCGGCGATCCGTACGGTCTGATCCAGTCCGAGTTCTTTGTCGGCGTAGGTGGCCGAGAAGGAGATGACGGTCTGCACGCCGTCGTTGTAGATCAGATAGGCGACGAGGAAACCCAGGGTGAGCGGGTAGCGCCGCAGCTCCCTGATCGTGCGGCCCAGCTGCCGGAAGCTGCCGGTCATGGCCTGGCCCACGTTCTCCGCGCCCGAGGGGAGCGCCCGCCGGTTGCGCAGCCGCAGCAGCGGGATGATCGTGAACCCGCCCCACCACAGGCCCGCGGACGACAGGGCGATGCGCACGGCCTCGCCCTCGGTGATGCCGAAGTACTCGTGATAGAGGAACAGAGCCAGGTGGACGGCGAGCAGCAGGCCGCCGCCGAGATAGCCGAAGCCCCAGCCCCTGGCGGAGACCTTGTCGCGCTCGTCCGCCGTGGCGATCTCCGGCAGGAACGAGTTGTAGATCACGAACGCGGCGGCGAAGGCGACGCTGGACACCAAAAACAGCGCGCCGCCCAGCAGGTAGCGTCCGTCGGCGACGAACCAGAAGCAGACGGTCGCGCCGGCGCCGAGGTAGGCGAAGAGACCGAGGAGCTCCTTCTTCCTGCCGGTGTGGTCGGCCAGCGCGCCCACGACGGGCATCAGGATGATCTGCAGGATGGCCGCACAGCCCACCACGAAGGAGTAGTAGGCGCTGGGCCGCACGTCGAACCCGATCACGTCCACGTACGGGCGTCCCTGGGCGGCGGTCTCCGCGATCGTCGTCAGGTACGGGCCGAGGAAGACCGTCAGGATGGTGGTCGGGAAGGCGGAGTTCGCCCAGTCGTAGAAGTACCAGCCGCGCTGCTCGCGGCGGCGGGACTGGGGGGAGTCCTCGACGACCTGTTCTGAGGTCATGGGCGGTCCTCGGTCTTTCGGGGGGAGGGGGGGAGGCGGGGAGAGGAGAGGGGAAACAGGGGATCGCGGGGATACGGCTTACGCGGCGAGACGGCCCGGATACCACTGGCCGCGAGACTCCAGCACGCCGCGCAGCCCTGAGATGTTGTCGGTCATCAGCCCGTCCACGCCGAGGTCGAGCAGGCGTTCCATCACCCCGGTGTCGTTGACGGTCCACACGTGGATCTGCATGCCGAGCGCGTGCGCCGTGCGGATCAGGGCGGGCGTGGTGATCCGCAGGCCGCGGAAGCCGACCGGCACCTGCGCGCACGGCACCCCGGCGCGGGCCAGGCGGGCGAGCAGGCGGCCGTAGCCGGAGGTGGAGGCGGCGGCGCGCAGGGTCGCCACGCCGCGCGGGCCGAGCGATGAGCACACGTCGCGGCCGATCGCGGCACGGGCCCTGGCGAGCCGCTCCTCCGAGAAGGAGGTGAGGCAGATCCGGTCGTGGGAGGCGGTCCGCCTGACCGCGGCGGCGAGCGGCGCGATGGCCGCCGACTCCTTGACGTCGATGTTGAAGCGCGCCTCGGGCCACGAGCCCAGCAGGTCCTCCATCAGCGGGATCTCGTCCACGCCGCCGATCCGCGCCTCGCGCACCAGCCGGTACGGCAGTCCGGCGATCCTGCCCCTGCGGTCGGTCACCCGGTCCAGGGTGTGGTCGTGGAAGGCGAGCAGCACGCCGTCGGAGGTGGCGTGCGCGTCGGTCTCCAGATACGTGTAACCGAGTTCGACGGCCCGCTCGAAGGCGGGGAAGGTGTTCTCCCTGCCCTCGGCGGCACCACCCCTGTGCGCGAAGGGCAGCGGGCCGGGATGGTCGAGGAAGGCGTAACGGCGTTGCACGTGCAGGAGTATGCCCCCTGCGGGCCGGGCGCGTCATCGCGGGCAGGTGAACGTTTGGATCACAAGGCCCTGAACGGGAGGGGACGGGCAGAGCGGGACGGAGGGCGTGACAGCGGCCGCCCGGCGCCGACCTGACCCGGGGCAAGGCTTTGCCCTGGCCTGCCTATCGCCGTGGATGATGGAAAAACACCTGGTTGTCCACGGGGTGTCTCGCCGTTACGCCCGGTTTTTCCTTCTTCGGGGGCAGGTGGCGTCGAGGCCCTGGTTGTGAGAACGGAGGCCGCGCATGAGCACGGGAAGCACTCCCGGACGCCTGGCGCGCGTGGGCGTCTTCCTCGACGATCGCCTCGGCGCGGCGACGTTCCTCAAGCGGAACATGCGGAAGATCTTTCCCGACCACTGGACGTTCCTGCTGGGCGAGATCGCTCTCTACTCGTTCGTCATCCTGCTGCTGACCGGCACGTTCCTGACGTTCTTCTTCAAGCCCGGCATGAACGAGGTCGTCTACAACGGCTCCTACTCGCCGCTCAGGGGCGTCACGATGTCCGAGGCGTACGCCTCCTCGCTGGACCTCAGCTTCGACGTGCGCGGCGGCCTGCTGATGCGGCAGATGCACCACTGGGCGGCCCTGCTGTTCATCGGCGGCATGATGATCCACATGCTGCGGGTGTTCTTCAACGGCGCCTACCGCAAGCCGCGCGAGCTGAACTGGCTGATCGGCGTCGCCCTGCTGGCTCTCGCACTGTTCGAGGGCCTGACCGGCTACTCCCTGCTCGACGACCTGCTCTCCGGTGCCGGCTTGAGGATCACCGCCGGTGTGGCGCAGTCGCTGCCGGTGGTGGGCACCTGGCTCAGCTTCTTCCTCATCGGCGGCGAGTATCCCGGCCAGGACGTCATCGCGCGCTTCTACTCGATCCACATCCTGCTCATCCCGGCCGTACTGCTGGCACTCATCACCGCCCACCTGATCCTGACGTGGGTGCTGAAGCACACGCAGATGCCGGGCAAGGGCCGCACCAACGACAACGTGGTGGGCGCGCCGACCTACCCCTCCTTCATGATCAAATCAGGCGCCTACTTCATGTTCACCTTCGGCGTCGTCGCGCTGCTCGGCACCTTCGCCCAGATCAACCCCGTCTGGCTGTACGGCCCCTACGTGCCGTCCGACATCTCGGCGGGCACCCAGCCCGACTTCTACCTGGCGCTCCTGGACGGCTCGCTGCGCCTGATGCCCTCCTGGGAGATCAACTTCCTGGGCTTCACGCTGCCGATGAGCGTGCTGATCCCGGCGCTGGTCCCTCTGGGGATCATCCTGACGGGCCTGGCGCTCTATCCGTTCGTCGAGCAGTGGGTCACCGGGGACCGCCGCGAGCACCACATCGTGGACCGTCCCCGCAACAACCCGCACCGCACCGCGATCGGCGTGTCGGCGGTCACGTTCTACGGCGTCCTGTGGCTGATGGCCTCCAACGACGTGATCGCCTCGGTCTTCCACCTCTCGCTGAACAAGATGATCTACATTGGCCGGGTCCTGGTCTTCCTCGGCCCGGCACTGGCGTACCTCGTCACCTACCGGATCTGCGTGGGGCTGCAGCGCCGCGACGCCGACGCCCTCGGTCACGGCGTGGAGACCGGTGTGATCAAGCGCCGGCCCACGGGTGAGTACTTCGAGGTCCACGTCCCCTCCCTCGAATCCATCGAGGCCCAGGTCCGAGGCAAGGAGCCGGTCCCGATCCTCGAAGGGGCGGCCGAGGAGGGCGGCGGGGACGGCGGCCCGCCGCGCGGAGGGAAGCACCACCCGCTGCGTGAACTCCGCGCCAGGATGAGCAGGGCGTACGGCGGCGAGAAGGTCCCGCTCGGCGACGGGGATCACGGCGGTCACGACGGTCACGACGGGCGTGAAGGGCGTGAGGGGAGCGGCGGGCACGACGGGCGCGACCGCGCCGGGCGCGCGGCCGTCGGCCGCGGAACGGAGGAGAAGAGGTCGCCGTGACCGGCCGGGGCGGTCGCTCCTCGGGCGGCACCTCGCCCGTCGAGGGCCGTCACTCCTCGGCGGGCACCTTGCCCGACCACTCCTGGCGGCGGGCCTCCGCGATCGCGATCGCCGCCGCCACCGCGACGTTGAACGACCCGACCCGGCCGACCTGAGGGATGTAGCAGACGCCGTCGGCGGCCTCCAGCAGCGCGGGGGAGCAGCCGTGGTCCTCGCTGCCCACCACCAGGCACACGTCGCCGTCGAGCCTGGCCTCGGACAGAGGCACCGCGTCGCCGGTGAGTTCCACCGCCACCACGGCGAACCCGTCCTCCTTCGCCGCCCGTACGGCCTCCAGGACGGGGACCGGCTCCTCCCAGGCCACCAGCCTGTCGGTGCCCAACGCGGTCTTCTGCGCCTTGGGGTTGGTCGGCGGGGTGGCGTTGCCCGCCAGCCAGATCCGCTCCACACCGAAGGCGGCGGCCGTGCGGAAGATGGAGCCGATGTTGAAAGGGCCGGTCACCGACTCCAGGATCAGAGCCAGCCGCCCTTCGGTGTTCCTCCGCCAGGTGCGGTTGAGGCGTTTGACATCGGTCGGGCGCAGTTGCCTGCGCGGATTCGCCGTCATCGGTCGTTCACTGTTTCTCGTCGTTCCTCGTTCGTTCCGGGTTCGTTCAGAGTTCGTTCAGGGGTCGTTCCGCGCTCGGTCCGCGGTGACCGTGTCTCGTCGTGTCTCACCACTTCAGGGCCGCTCAGTGCCGCTCAGTCGCCACCCGGTGCCATCCGGTGTCGGGAGTCCTCGGCGCCTCTGGTGCCCGCCGGAGAACGGCCGCTCACGGCGCGGGGTCCGTCCCCGGGCGCGCCTCCACCCGGAGGATCCGGTACGAGGAGCGGGAGGCCACGCGCTCGGTGGGCCAGCCCCGCTCGTTCAGCCAGCGCTGCAGGGAGTCGGAGCCCAGGTGTTTCTGGACGACCAGGTGGGCGACGCCGTCGGGGGTGAGACGCGACAGCCAGCGGGTCAGCATCTCGTGCATCGCGGCCTTGCCGATGCGGATCGCGGGGTTGGACCAGATGGCGGAGAAGCGCACCTGCGGAGGGACCTCGTCGACATGCATCGACCTTACTTTGTCAAGGGAGGCGGCCCTGGCGTTTCTCGCGCACAGCTCGACCGACCTGCGGTTGACGTCCACCGCCCAGACCGTCGCCTCCGGGGCACGCGAGGCCATCGTCAGCGCGATCGGCCCGTAGCCGCAGCCCAGGTCGAGCAGGTCACCGCTCGGTGGGGGAGGCGGGACGCTCTCCAGCAGGATCCGGGTGCCCTGGTCGACACGCTCGGCGGAGAACACCCCGCTGTCGGTCTCCAGCTTCAGATGAAGGTCGGGGAGCACGAGCGTGACCGAGCCGGGACGGCCCGCGGTCTCCGGACGCTCCTCGAAGTAATGTGCCACGTCGTAGAACGTTACCAACGGCGGGGACCGGCTCAGGGCGGCCACGACGCCGAAGGCGCGGGACCACCCCGTACACCCGCCCCGCTCCCGGCCGGTCGGCGGAGACGGGAGCGCCCGCCCTCACCCGCCGCCCCAGCCGTACGTCCGCCCCGACGTGTGAGATCAGGGGATCCGCGACCCCAGCAGCAAGGCCACTCCGGCGGTCACCAGCCCGGCCAGGATCGCCGCCACCACGAACCACTGGGTGATCTCCTGGTTGACCGTCCGGTAACCCAGCGAGGTGCCGATCTGCTCGTACACCTGCCGCAACTGGCTGCCCGACTCCGCCTCGTAGGCCCGGCCGCCGGTGCCGTCCGACAGGGTCTGCAGGGTGGCCTTGTTCACCGGCACGTTCACGTCGCGGCCGTCGATCGAGACCGTGCCGTCCTGGGTGCCGTAGGCGATCGTGGAGACCGGCACCCGTGAGTTCATCGCCGTCTCGATCGCCTCAGCCACCGAGCGGCCCGAGGTGTTGTCGCCGTCGGACAACAGCACGATCGCGGCCGGAGGCGGGTCGGTCACCGCCTGCTGGTCGAAGGAGCGCAGCGACTCCAGGGAGCTGAAGACCGCCTCGCCGATCGCGGTGCCCGCCCGGGTGCTGAGATTGCCGAGGGAGGTGCTGACCGCCTGGTGGTCGGTGGTGGGTGAGATCACGACCGAGGCGGAGCGGGCGAAGGCGACCAGCCCGACGTTGAACCGCTCCGGCAGGTCGGCGACGAACTTCTGGGCGGCCTCCTTGGCCGCGGTGATCCGGTTCGGCTGGACGTCGCCGGCCTCCATCGAGAGCGAGACGTCCAGCGCGATGATGATCGTCGCGCGGTCGCGGGGGATGCGTACCGAGTCGGCGGGGCGGGCCGCCCCCACGATCAGGAGGCTCATCATGACGAGGAACAGCGCGGGGGCCACATGCCGCCGCCAGCCGGGCCCCGCGGGGGACACCAGCGCCAGCAGAGGCAGGTTGGTGAACCGCAGCGCGTAGCGGCGCCGGGCGAACTGGGCGGCCACGTAGCCGGCCACGAGCAGCGCCAGCGCGGCGAACAGCCACAGCCAGACCGGAGAGAGGAAGGTCACCGGGTCGCTCCCGATCTTGGGGGCCGATGGGTCAGGTGTGCCATACGGCGCTGCCGCAGCACGAACTGGGCGATGTCGAACACCCAGTCGCGGTCGGTGCGCAGCACCAGGTGGGCTACCCCGCAGCGGCGCAGCGCCATCCGGTTGGTCATCCGCTGCGCGGCGGCGGCCTCCGCGTACGCGTGGCGGACCTTGGGGGTGAGCTGGATCTGGCGGTTCCTGCCCGTCTCGGGGTCGGTCATGGTGACCAGCCCCACCGGTGGCAGCTCCAGCTCGCGAGGGTCGATCACTTCGACGGCCAGCACCTGGTGGTGGGCGGCCAACCGGCGGATCGGCCGCTCCCAGGGCAGCTCCAGGCCGGGATCGAGGGTGGGCTCGGGGTCGAGGAAGTCGGAGACGATCACTCGAAGACCGCGCCGCCGCCGCGCCGAGGCGAGGATCTCGATCGCCTCGGCCAGGTCCGGGGCATCGGCGACGGCACGGCCCCTCGGGGCGTCCATCAGCGAGTGCAGCAGGCCGTACAGGGCCGGGCGGCCGCTCCTGGCGGGCATCCGGTGGACGTACTCCTCGTGCAGGACGTAGGTGCCGAAGCGGTTTCCGATCCGGCCGGACAGGAAGCCGATCGCCCCGACGGCGGCCACGACCAGATCCCGCTTCTCCATGTCGGCGGTGCCGAAGTCCATGCTGGGCGACAGGTCCGCCAGGGCCCAGGTCTCCAGTTCTCGGTCGGCGATCAGGTCGCGCACGTGCGGGACGGTCGTGCGCGCGGTCACCGCCCAGTCCATCCGCCGGATGTCGTCCTCGCCGGGCACGTAGACCCGGCTGTCGCCGAACTCGCTGCCCGGACCGGGCAGGAGCCCCTGGTGGGCCCCCTGCAGCAGCCCGTCCAGGCGCCGGACGATGGTGAGCTCCAGCCGCCGCAACGCCTGCTCGGCTGTGTTTGTTTGCGACGCTTCGCGTCGCGGTGAGGCCGCTCTTACCCGGCTCCTTCCCTCGTCGCTCATCCGCTTCGCTCCTTCGCTCCTCAGTCCAGTCCCCGGCGCGGCCTCACGGCCCTCTTCGGTCCAGCCCTCCTGGGCCTTACAGCCTTTTTCCGGGGGGTTACCGGGGGCCCTGGTTCCAGACGACCAGGGGGGGTGGTACCGCGGCGAGGATCTGGCGGACCACCTCCTCGGGGTCGATCCCGTCGGCCAGGGCGTCGAAGGTGAGCATCAGCCGGTGGGACATCACGTCCACCGCCACGTCGCGCACGTCGTCGGGGAGCAGGTAGTCACGGCCGCGCAGCAGCGCCAGGCCGCGGCCCGCGGCGACCAGGCCGAGGGTGGCCCGAGGGCTGACGCCGATCTCGATGTTCTCCTGCAGCTCGGCCAGGCCGTAGTCGGCGGGGGAGCGGGTGGCCATCACAAGCCTGACCACGTAGTCGGCGACGAGCTGATGGACCGACACCTGGTCGGCCATGGACTGCAGCGCGGCCAGCCGCGCGGGGTCGAGCACCGCTCTGGGGGTCGGCGGTGTCACGCTCATCCGGTGCAGGATCTCCAGCTCCTCATGGGCGCTGGGGTGGCTGACGCGGACCTTGAACAGGAACCGGTCGCGCTGGACCTCGGGGAGGGGGTAGACGCCCTCGGATTCGATCGGGTTCTGGGTGGCCAGCACGATGAACGGCTTCGGCAGGGAGTGGGTCTCCCCGGCCAGGGTCACCTGCCGCTCGGCCATGACCTCCAGCAGCGCCGACTGCACCTTCGCCGGGGCCCGGTTGATCTCGTCGGCGAGCAGGAAGTTGACGAAAACCGGGCCGAGCTCGACATCGAAGGCCTCGCGGGAGGGGTGGTACACCCGGGTTCCCACGATGTCGCTGGGGACCAGGTCGGGAGTGAACTGGATGCGGGCGAACTCCCCGCCGACCACCGTGGCCAGGGTCGAGGCCGCCAGGGTCTTGGCCACCCCGGGCACGCCCTCCAGCAGGCAGTGACCTCGGGCGAGGAGTGCCACGAGCAGCCGCTCCACCATGTGTTCCTGCCCGACGATGACCCGCCGGACCTCGGCCAGGGCGTCGCGCAGCAATCCGGTGTCGGTCTCGCGCGGCAGTTCTTCGGCGACGGTCATGTCGGTATTCCATCAAATGAAGTGGCGGCTCGCACGGCGGGCTCGCTCCGTATTTCCTGACAGTGCCCGCATAGGGCCCGCATAGGGCCCGCAGCGGGACCCGGCGGGTTCGTGTGCCGGTCCTGCCGCAGGTCCGGCGGGTTCCGTTCGGAGTCCCGTCGGGTGGTCGATCCCGGTCCCCGTGAAGCGTGGTGTGATCGGCGGGGTGTGCTTTCATGTCAGACGTGGCCACTCCACTCCAGTACGGTGATCCGCCCCAGTTGGGGCCCTTCGTCGTGCAGGCCCGTCTGCGCGTGGGACCCGCGGGTCTGGTCTACCTCGGGTTGGCGCCCGATGGCCGGGCCGTCTCGGTCGCGGTGCTGACCAAGGGGGCGGCGCTCGACCCGGCGGCCCGTGACCGTTTCGTCACCGGGGTCCGCGAAGCGACGGCGAGCCGTTCCGGCGTACGGGGCTGGATGGCCTGGGCGACGCGCACGCGTACCGCCGTGGCCGATGCGGTCCCGCAGGTGCTGGCGATGGACGGTGGGAGCGCCCCGTGGGTGGCCACGCCGTATGAGCCGGACCGGGCGGGGGCGGAGCGGTTCCTCGAGGCGGTGCTGGTCAGCGGCACGCTGATCGGTGAGCAGCACGGCCCTGACTTCGCGCCGCACTGGGTGGGTGACCGCTCCCCGGCGCTGCCACCGCCGCCCAAGGGCGCGCCGCCGCCGACCGAGACCCGCCGGTCCGTGATCATCGCGGGGGTCGTGCTGACCGTGCTGCTCGTGCTGCTGGCCGTGATGGTCTGGCTTCTGTTGCGCAGGGAAGACGATTCCGAGCCGCTGCCGAGGCCGCTGCCGCCCACGGTGTTCGTCCCGACCCCGCCGCCGGTCCCGGCGACACCCGAGCCCGGCGAGCCCACGCCGTCACCGTCGCCGAGCCAGAGCGGGACCGGAACGCCAGGGCCGGATCGGGGCGACGAGAACGAGGGCGAGCCGATCTAGGGAGGCCCATCCGGGGATGTCCGGCGGACTCGGGCCGGATGCGCCCGTCGAGCTTGAAGCGAGCCGGATGGGTGTCCGGACGGAGAGATCGCTCGGGTCTTTCTCCTGGTGAGTGACCGTCTGGGCACGTTCGTCGCGGATGTCGACGGCGTATCCCGGTGAGGCGGGGCGTCGAGTCCGAAGCGAGCCGGTGGACGTCCTCACGGGGGTTTTCTCTCGTTCTAGTACTCCCTTACGAGTACTCATATTTGACTATGTCGCCTACTCGTGTTTGAGTAGTCGCATGAGTAGTACGCGACTGTTCATCCTGGGGGCGCTGGCTCGCCGGGGACCGATGCACGGTCATCAGATCCGGCAGAGCGCGCAGACGGACCGGACCGAGTTGTGGACCGACATCAAGGTCGGCTCCCTGTACGGGGCGCTGCACCGCATGGAGGCCGAGGGGGTGATCGAGACGGTGCGCACCGAGCAGCAGGGCAACCTCCCGGCGCGGACCGTCTACGCGATCACCGAGGACGGCGCGCTGGAGCTGGAGTCGCTGCGTGAGGCGGCCCTGCGTGACACCCGGCTGCGGCCCGATCCCGTGGACCTCGCTCTTCAGCTCAGCGCCGACATGGGCGAGCGGGAGCTGAGGGCCGTCATCGAGGACCGGCATCGCAGGCTCACCGCCGAGCTCCAGAGCTGGCAGCGGCTGAGGGAGGCGGCCACCCCCCACCTGCGCGGCCTCGAACCGCTCGGCTTCGACCACACCCTCATCCGCCTGCGGGCGGAGATCACGTGGCACGAGACGCTGCTTGAGGAACTGCCCCGGCTTCTCGGCGCCACCGGTGGATCCCCGGAACCGCCCTCCGATGCCACCCCCGACGAAGACGAAGGAGGAGCCTGACATGCCCGCCGAACCACTCGACGTCCTCGTCGTCGGAGGTGGCATAGGAGGGCTGGCGCTGGCTCAGGCACTACTGCCCTCAGGGGTGAACGTCCAGGTCTACGAGCGTGCGCGCGAGGCCGCCGACTGGGTGCAGGGCTACCGCATCCACATGAACCAGATCGGCAGCAGGGCCCTGCACCGCTGCCTGCCGCGCCCGCTGTGGGAGGCGTTCCTCGCCACCTCGGGCCACCCCGGCCCCGGCTTCGGCTTCCACACCCACCGGCTGCGCGAGCTCGTGTTCGTGGAGGAGAGCGTGATGACCGGCGGGGCCGCCGATCCCTCCGGAGGCCAGTACGCCGTCAGCCGCACCACCCTGCGCAGGCTCCTGCTCGCCGGTCTGGAGGGCGTCGTCCACCACGGTAAGACGTTCCAGCGCTACGAGACGAGACCGGATGGCAGGGTCACCGCCTTCTTCGCCGACGGCACCTCGGCCACCGGTGATGTGCTGGTCGGCGCGGACGGCGCCGACTCGCGCGTACGCGGGCAGTATCTGCCGGGGGCCCGTCGCGTCGACACCGGCGCGCTCGCGATCGGCGCCAGGTTGCCGCTGGACGACCGGGTTCGTGGGTGGCTGCCACGAAACCTTGCCGACGGGCTCAATCTCATCCTGCCGCCGAGCGGGAGCGCGATGTTCACCGCGGCCTTCAACGGCAGGCGCAGGGCGGAGAGCCTCCTCGCCCAGGGGAGCGGCCTCGGTTTCGTCCGCGGAGCCGGGCCGGCCGCCGGGGAAGGGGATGGGGCCGGTCTGGAGACCGATCTCGCCGGGTTCGGGCTCGACCTGAGGGCTCTGGCCGACGATCTTCAGGACTACGTGCTGTGGGCCTTCGTCGCCCCTCGTGGGATCTATCCGGCAGGGACCGCGGACCTCGACGGTGGCGGGCTCAGGGATCTGGCCGGGACGATGACCTCCGGCTGGCATCCCGCCCTGCGCCGCCTGGTCGCCGAGGCCGATCCGGCCAGCGTCCGGTTGATGCCGTTCAAGACCTCCGTCCCCGTCGGCCGCTGGCCCACGACGACGGTGACACTGCTCGGGGACGCCATCCACAACATGACCCCCGCGATGGGCTTCGGCGCCAACACGGCGCTGCGCGACGCCGCGCTGCTGGCGAGCAGGCTGGTGGCGTTCCAACGGGGTCGGGGCACCCTGGCGGAGGCCGTCGGCGGCTACGAGGCCCGGATGCGTGAGTACGGCTTCGGAGCCGTCCGCACCTCCGCGAGATTCACGAATTTCATGATCTCCCGTAGTCCTCTCGTCCGGCACGGCGCGAAGACCTGGTTCCGCCTGTGTGACGCCCTGCCGCCGGTCAGGCGGATGAGTTTCGGGCACCTGTGGACCGACGGCGCGACCGGGGAAGGGTAGGCGCGGCCAGGGGCACAGGGGCATCGCGCGGGGGACGCTCAGGGGCGCGCCCCCCGTAAACCGCCGCCCTTTTTCGTGAAGATTTTTTCCTTTGTCGCTATAAAGCGCCTTATGTCGGATAAGGAGCCCGTGTGTCGGT
Source organism: Streptosporangium sp. NPDC000095 (assembly GCF_042899335.1). Taxonomy (NCBI): domain Bacteria; kingdom Bacillati; phylum Actinomycetota; class Actinomycetes; order Streptosporangiales; family Streptosporangiaceae; genus Streptosporangium; species Streptosporangium sp. NPDC000095. The sequence goes on along the minus strand of NZ_JBIAZS010000009.1, from coordinate 65,621 downwards.
ATGTACTTGGCACGCCGAAGCGACCGCGGCAGGGAAAGGAAACGTTGTCATGACGGATGTGTCGAGCATGGGCCCCCAGTCGGGTGATGACCGCCCGGTCCTGACCAACCGTCAGGGGCACCAGGTCTACGACAACCAGAACCAGCGCACGGTCGGCGCGAGGGGCCCGGCCACGCTGGAGAACTACCAGTTCCTGGAGAAGATCAGCCACTTCGACCGCGAGCGCATCCCCGAGCGGGTGGTTCACGCCCGGGGGGTGACCACTTACGGCCACTTCGAGGCCTACGGCAAGCTCGGCGACGAGCCGATCAGCCGCTACACCAGGGCGAGGCTCTTCCAGGAGGCGGGCAAGCGGACCGACGTGGCCGTGCGCTTCTCCACGGTGATCGGCGGCAGGGACTCCTCGGAGGCCGCCCGCGACCCCCGCGGGTTCGCGGTGAAGTTCTACACCGAGGACGGCAACTGGGACCTCGTCGGCAACAACCTGGGGGTCTTCTTCATCAGGGACGCCATCAAGTTCCCCGACGTGATCCACGCGCTCAAGCCGGACCCGGTGACGTTCAGGCAGGAGCCGGGACGGATCTTCGACTTCATGTCGCAGACGCCGGAGAGCATGCACATGATCGTCAACCTGTTCAGCCCACGCGGCATCCCCTCCGACTACCGGCATATGCAGGGATTCGGGGTCAACACCTACAAGTGGGTGAACGCCCAGGGCGAGACCCACCTGGTCAAGTATCACTGGATGCCCAAGCAGGGCGTGCGCAGCATGACCGAGGAGGACGCCGCCGTCGTCCAGGGGCAGGATCTCGGGCATGCCACCAAGGACCTGCACGAGGCGATCAACCGCGGCGACTTCCCCGAGTGGGAGCTGCTGGTGCAGATCATGAGCGACGACGACCACCCCGAGCTGGACTTCGATCCGCTGGACGACACCAAGGTGTGGCCCGAGAACGAGTTCCCGCCCATGCCGGTCGGCAAGATGGTCCTCAATCGCAACGTGGCCAACAATTTCGCCGAGAACGAGCAGATCTCCTTCGGCACCGGGGTTCTGGTCGACGGGCTCGACTTCTCCGACGACAAGATGCTGGTGGGCCGTACGTTCTCCTACAGCGACACCCAGCGCTACCGCGTGGGGCCCAACTACCTGCAGCTGCCGGTCAACCAGGCCAAGAACGCCGAGGTGCGCACCAACCAGCGCGACGGCCTGATGACCTATCACGTCGACGGGCAGGGCGAGAACCCGCACGTCAACTACGAGCCGTCGATCACCGGAGGGCTCAGGGAGGGGCAGAGCCCCGCCCACGACGAGCAGGGCCCGCTCATCTCGGGCCGGGTGACCCGTAAGCGCATCCCGCGTACCAACGACTACACGCAGGCGGGCCAGCGCTACCTGCTGATGGAGGAGTGGGAGCGCGACGACCTCGTGCGGAACTTCGTCGACCTGATCTCCCAGGCCTCGCGCCCGGTTCAGGAGCGCATGGTCTGGCATTTCCTGATGGTCGAGGACGATCTCGGCCTCAGGGTCGGGGAGGGGCTCGGGATCAGCCCCGACGACGTCTCCCATCTGGAGCCGCTGGCGAGCCAGGACCTGAGTGACGAGGACCGTGAGCGGATGTCCAAACTGGGCAAGAACGGGCCCCGCCCGGTGGAGGGTATGAAGATGACCCACTGCGTGCCCAACGAGCGGGCGCGGGCGGAGCGTTAGCGAACCGCCGCCGGGCCGGAGCGAACCGTACTCCGGCCCGGCGGCGGAAGGCGTGGGCCGGTGCTCGGGGACGGCGTCCCGCGGGCGCGGGGAGATGATCCATCCGCCCCGGAAGCCCGCCGACCAGGACCTTCAGCCAGGGAGAGATCCTCGGTCAAGAAGGCCCGATTTTTCCACTTAAAAGGTATGAATGCCATTACAGCGGGCACGCGATTCTCAATCCGAGACGCCGACATCTGAGCCGTTCCCACTCCCAATTGGATCGCCATGCCTGTTAAGAGCAACGTCATTCCGATCATCCACTGGTCTCGCCGTTCGTCCTGTCTCAGCGAGGACCCCGAACTGTTCTTTCCCGTGTCCTATGAGGGGCCGGGCCGTGAGCAGTACGAGCGCGCCAGGGCGGTGTGCCGCCTGTGCCCGGTGCGCGGGCGTTGCCTGGAGTACGCGTTGAACACCCAGCAGATGTACGGCGTGTGGGGAGGCACCACCCCGGAGGAGCGCAGGGCCACCATGACCAGGGCGAAGCGGCAGGTCAGGTAGCGCGGCCTTCCTTGTCAACGGGCCCGTCGGCGCCGCCCGCCCGGCGCACGGTCCGGTCCGCCCGGAGCCGACCGGTTCACCGCGGCCTCCCCGGGCTCACGGCGCCCTGGGGGTCCTCGGCCTCGCCACGATCTCCGGATTCGCCGACGAGGGCGCGGAAACGGGCGGCGTTGCGCTGGGAGTTGTCCGCGCAGCAGTTGTTGAAGAGCACATGGGTGATCTCGGCGCCCTCCGCGAGCTTCTTCACCCTCGCCGCCCAGCGGGCGAGCTCCTCCTCCGAGTACAGGTACGCGAAGCGCTCGTCGACGTTCTTGCTGGTCCACTTGTCGGAATGCCCGTGCATCCGTACCACGGCGAGGTCGGAGGTCGCGGCGAGGACCGGCGGGACCGACGAGGCGTGCCCCTGAGGCATGTCGACCCCCACGTACGCGAGGTCGTGCCCGGCGAGAAAGGCGAGGGTGTCCTCACGGTTCTCCTCGCTCATCCAGGTGCGGTCACGGAACTCGACACTGACGCGCATCGGTGCGCAGCGCCGGGCGCATTCCAGGATGTGGCGCCTGTTGCCCTCCCCGATCGGGAACCACGGCGGGAACTGGAAGAGCACCGCCCCCAGCTTGCCGGCCTCGTGCAGCGGGCCCAGCGCGTCGAGGAAGCGCCGCCAGACCTCGTCCAGGATCTCCGGTGGCACGTCCTTCGGGTAGAGGTTGCGCCCCTGTGGCGCGCCGAGGCTCTCCCGCAGGTCCTTGTAGAGGGAGGCGGGCCGGGTGGGGTGCCCGGTGAGCATGGAGAACGCCTTGATGTCGAAGGTGAAGCCGGCGGGGGTGCGGTCGCGCCAGGCCTCCACGGTGCTCCGCGACGGCGGATGGTAGTAGGTGGCGTCCACCTCGACGACCGGGAACCGCGTCGCGTAGTAGGCGAGGCGTTTCGCCGGGGTGGAGGCGTCCTCGGGATACCAGCCGGACTCCAGCAGTGAGCGGTGGGTCCACGAGGCCGTGCCCACACAGATCCTGCCCATGTTCCCGTCCTCCCTGACAGACCCGGCGCGTCTCCCGCTCCCGGTGTTCCTCCGCCCGGTGACGGCTCCCGGCCGGGGGCGGGGCCGTCGCGGCGCCGGGTTCTACGGCCTCCCGCCGACGCCGCCGGCGAGTTCGCCCAGACGTGCGGGACCTCCGGTGCGCGGCGACAGCGGCGGGGTGTCCATGCCCTCCGCGCTTCGCAGCCCTTCGAACAGCTCCCTCATCGCGTCCACCGCCGTGTGGCGCGGCTGCCAGCCCAGTTCGGTGCGGGCACGGCCGGTGTCCATGATCGGCATCCTGAGCACCAGATCGACCAGGTCGGGCGAGGCGGGGATCAGCCTCAGCCGCCAGGCCGCGGCGACGGTGCTCCTGAGCGCCCAGCCCGAGACGGGCACCAGCCGGGCACCGAGCAGCTCGGCCAGCACCGAGGGCTCGATCACCGGGTCGGCGGCGATGTTGAAGGCCCCCGACACCGGCCGGGTGACCGCGAGCCGGTAGGCCTCGCCGACATCGTCGCCGTGGACCGTCTGGAAGCGGAGTTCGGGGGTGTCGGGCACGAACGGGATCAGGCCCGGCCGTACCAGCCGCTGCGGCACGAACGGCCCGCCGAACAGGCGCCGCTGCCCGACCGCCGCCTCCCGCTTGAAGATGAAGCCCGGCCTCAGCCGCACGACCCTGATGTCCGGGTGGTCGCGCTCGAACAGGTCGAGCACCCGCTCCACGTAGGCCTTCTCCCGGCCGTAGGCGGCGCCGGGCCAGCCGTGGGTCGGCCAGTCCTCGGTGACCGTCAGGTCCTTGGGCGCCGAGGAGTAGGCGCCCACCGAGGAGGCGTGCACGAGCGCGGAGACACCCGCCCGCGCGGCGGCGTCGAAGACCCTGATGCTGCCCAGGACGTTGTTCCGCCAGGTCGTCACGGGGTCGCGGGTGGGCTGGAACAGCCACGCCAGATGGACGACCGCGTCGGCCCCCTCCAGGTGCGGCGCCAGGTCGCCGTCGGCGACGTCCACGGTCCGCCAGGTGGTCTTGGGAGGGTCCCACTCCGGTCGCCTGCGGGCCAGGCCCACGATGGATGTGACATTCCGATCGGCCGCGAGGGCGGACACCACGCTCGTGCCCACGTTTCCCGTCGCGCCCACCACTGCTACTCGCATGCCTACCGGGTGCCCCGGGAGGGGGCGGCGAATCCCCTCCCGGTGACCGCTTTGCCGTACGGGGAGCTGATCCGGCGCTGGGTGACCGTCGCGCCGGACCGGTGGGGGATCCGTCGCCCGCGCGATGCCGGACGCGGCGGGCACGACATCGAGCCGCCACGGGTGTCCGTCAGGGTCCCCATCGCCCCCGTCGCCCTGCCCGAGATGCCCGCCGTGCCCGTCCTACGCGGGCGCGAGGCCGGGGTCAGCGCCGGGGGGACGGCCAGGGGTTGGGACGGCAGCCGTGCAGGGACTTGGTCTGCTGGAGCATCACCGGTGCCCGCCGGCCGCGCCCCGGGCAGGACACGTGGCCGTGGCCGAGACCGTGGCCGACCTCGTGGCTGATCACGTACTCGCGGTAGGAGGCCACGTCGCGGCCGTAGCCGCGCGCCCCGCTGTTCCAGCGGACCGCGTTGATGACCGCGCGCTCGCCGTTCCAGCAGGAGAGTATGCCGTTGGTCCGCATCGGCAGGCATCGCCTGTCGGTCGTCCGCGGGCTGCTCAGGGAGACCCTGATGCTCGCCGGGCCGCGGGGCACCCGCTTGAACCGGTATCCCCAGCCGCGCCGGTCGTTGAGGATCCGGTGCACCTCGGCGGCGAACTCCTCCGCCTCGAACGGCAGGCCGCGCTCGACCTCCACGATGTACCGGATCACCTTGCCCTTCCTCCCCTTGGGAGGGGCGGCCTCGCCGGGGGCGACGGCGTAGCGGCCCTTGGCCGCCCGGGGCACCTTCATCCTCAGCGGCTGCTGGCGGCCGTTGGCGAGCAGGAGCGGCTCCTTGGCGGGTGACAGGGGCGCGGCCGTGTCCTGCGGCTGAGGCGGCGGGGTCGGCGTCTGGGGAACCACCGGTATGCCGGGCGGGGCGGCGTCGGGGGGAGGTGCGGGCCTGTCGGGAACGGGGTCGAGGCTACCGCTCAGCACCGTGGCCCCACCGGCTGTGAACGTGACCACGATGCTCAGCGCGAGAAGCAACAGAACGGTCTTAGGGTCACGTCTCTTTTCGTTCCTGGACATAGACCGTAAACCCTATTGCCCCTTGGAGGTAACTCATCAAATCAGGAGCAAATCCATCATATGCAGCCAGCGCAGGGGCATTTCGCGGCATGCCAACGGCGACCGCACGCATGCGGTCGCCGTTGGATCAAAGGGGAGCGGACTCAGCGGGGTCCGCGTGGACTCGACAGACGGATCGCCGCCGGCACCGCGGCCCGGCCCTGGACGGGACGGGATCTCACCGGCCCGAGGCGATCAACTTCCTGGCCTCTCCCGGATCGTCGGTGGCCAGGGCGAGCCGGGCGTTCTCGCGGCACCGCTCCAGGGAGTGGGCGGCGAGACTCTCCCGTACCGCGGGGACACCGGGCGCGGACATCGACAGGCTGGTGACCCCCAGCCCGACCAGGACCGTCGCCAGGAGCGGGTCGGCCGCAGCCTCGCCGCACACGCCGACCGGCTTGCCAGCCGCCTGTCCGGCCGCCGCGCAGTCGGCGATCAGCTGGAGCAGTGCGGCCTGCCACGGGTCGAGCAGGTCGGCGAGTTCCCCGTGCTGACGGTCGGAGGCGAAGGTGTACTGGCTCAGGTCGTTGGTGCCGATGCTCAGGAAGTCGAGCTCCTCCAGCAGGCGTCCGGCGCGCAGCGCGGCGGCCGGAACCTCGATCATCGCCCCGACCCGCGCGATGCCCCGGGCGCGTGCCCGCGCGGCGAAGTCGGCGGCCTCGGCCACCGTCGTCACCATCGGTGCCATCACCCACGCTTCGGCCCCGGTCGCGCGGGCGGCCTCGGCGATGGCGTCGAGCTGGGTGTCGAGCACCTCCGGCCTGACCCGGGAGACCCGAAGTCCCCGGATGCCCAGCGCGGGGTTGGTCTCCTCGGCCAGTCCGAGGAACGGCAGCGGTTTGTCCGTGCCCGCGTCGAGGGTGCGGACCACGACGTGCCCGCCGCCGGGTGCGGCACGGAGGACCGCGGCATAGGCGGCCACCTGCTCCTCGTAGGTCGGCTCCTCGCGCCGGTCCAGGAAGAGGAACTCCGTGCGGAACAGCCCCACCCCCTCGGCGTCGAATCCCCCGGCCCCCTCCGCGGAAGGGGTGTGGCCCGAGGGGGTGAGGTCGGCCGCCGAGCCGACGTTGAGCAGCAGCTTGACCGGGTGGCCGTCGGAGGTCCGCCCGGGGCCACGGCTGGTGGCCTTCCTGAGGCGGTCTTCCTCGGCCCGGCGCTGGACCGCGGTGGCGGCCTCCTCGCCGATGCCGACCTCCACCTCGCCCAGCTGGCCGTCGACCGAGATCCACGTTCCCTCGCCGATGTCGTCGGCTCCCCGGCAGGCGACCACGGCGGGCAGGCCGCGGGCGCGGGCGAGGATGGCGGTGTGGCTCGTCGGGCCGCCCTTCTCGGTGACGAGGGCGAGAACGGACCCGGGATCCAGGTTCACCGTGTCGGCGGGGGAGAGATCCCCGGCGACCAGGACGAACGGGTGGCCGGGGTCGGGCACCCCGGGGACGGGCAGGCCCAGCACCGCCGCCACGGCCCGGTTGCGGATGTCGTCGAGGTCCGCGGCGCGTTCGGCGAAGTAGCCGCCCGCCTCCAGCAGTGCGCGCCGGTGATGGGCGCAGGCCTCGTCGACGGCGTGCGCGGCGTTCCGGCCCGACCTGACGCTCGTCTCCACGGACTCGTGCAGGCCGGGGTCGTCGGCGATGAAGGACTGCGCCTCCAGGATCGCCTTCGCGTCGGCGTCGGGCGCCTTCTCCGCGCGCGCCGCCAGCTCCGCGGCCGTGGCCCGCAGCGCGTCCAGCGCCAGAGCGAGCTCGGCGTCGGCGTCGGTGACGGGGGAGGGTGCGGGCAACTCCGGCGGACCCGCCATCCGGCAGACCCGTCCGGCGGCCCGGCCCGGGCTCACGCCCAGGCCGTTGAGCGTCTCAGCCACGGGAGTTCTCTTCGGCGTCGAGGTCACGGGCGAGCAGTTCGGCGAGGGAGTCGAGCGCCTCGTCGGCTCCCGCTCCCTCCGCCTCGAGCGTGACCTCCGTGCCGTGCGTGGCGCCCAGTGCCAGTACGGCGAGCATGCTGTTGGCCGGTACGGGTTTGCCCTCTCCGACACGGATGCGGACGGGCACCCCCTGCTTGCCCGCGGCCTGCACGAAGATCTTCGCGGGCCGGGCGTGAAGGCCCGTGCTTGAGGCGACGACCACTGTCCTCTCCGGCATCTCCGGTTCTCCTTCTGCGCTTTGTGCGCGTTCTGCGAGTGGTGCGAGCTTGACGGGCCTGTGCCGGTTGTGTGCCGGGCCCCTCCCACCTGGTCCGGTGGGAGGGGCCCGGCGGGCCGGCACCGGTCAGGGTTCGATGGTCACCTTGATGGCCTCGCCCCTGCTGACGATGTCGATGCCCTCAAGGACCTCCGTGAGCGGCAGCCGATGCGTGATCAGGTCGGCGACCGGCACCGAGCCGTCGGCGATCAGCCGCAGAGCCTGGGCGTTGTGCGCCGGGCTCGACCCGTTGGCGCCGACGATGGTCAGCTCCCGGTAGTGGACCAGGTTGGAGTCGCACCGGATGATCGGGTTGTCCTTGGGCAGGCCGCCGAAGAAGCTGATCCGCCCCTGGCGGGCGACCATCTGCAGCGCCTGCTCCTGGGCCGCGCCAGCGGCGGCGGCGGTGATGACGACGTCGGCCCCCCTGCCCTCGGTCAGTTTGAGCACCTGCTCGACGACGTCCTCACCGTGGACGACCGCGTCCGGGTGGACCAGCTTGGCGGCCATCTCCAGCCGCCCGGCGTTGATATCGACGAGGAAGACGCGTGCCGCGCCCCGCGCCCGGGCCAGCCGCACGTGCAGGCAGCCGATCGGGCCGGAGCCCATGATCACCACGTCGTCGCCCTCGCCCACGCGGGCCAGCTCCTGGCCGTTGAGCACGCAGGCCAGCGGCTCGGCCACCGACGCCTCGGCGAAACCGATCTCGTCGGGAATGCGGTTGACGCCGTTGACCGCGAGGACCTTCGCCGGGATGATCATGTACTCGGCGAAACCACCGTCGTAGTGGTAGCCCATCGACTCCTGGTTCGGGCAGACGGTCATCCGGCCCCGGCGGCACTCCGGGCACGTACCGCAGGGGATCGCGGCGATCACCTGCACCCGGTCACCCGGGGCCCACTCGCCGGCGTCGACGGCCTCGACCACCTCGCCGGCGATCTCGTGCCCCATCACCCTGGGCGGATGGATGTGGTGGTGGCCGTGCTTGAGGATCTTCGCGTCGGTGCCGCAGGTCGAGCAGTTGCGCACGCGTATCTTGATCTCGCCTGGTCCGGTGACGGGTTCCGGCGCCTCCTCGACGCGGATGTCGCCGGGGGCGTAGAAACGGGCGACCTTCACTGTGCTTCGTCCTCTTCGTTCGGTTGCAGCAGCCGGACCACCTCGGCGACTTCCGTCGCCTCGCGAAGGGCCCGGGCCTGGTCGGGATCCATCAGGATCTGGGCGAGTTCGGCGAGCAGCCGCACGTGGCCGTCACCCTTGGCGGCGATGCCGATGCACACTGTCACCTGCTCGCCGTCCCAGTCGACGCCCTCGGGGAAGCGCACGAAGCTGATGGCGTCGTACAGGACCGCGTCCTTGCCGGCCAGGGTGCCGTGCGGGATGGCGACCCCCTCGCCGACGTAGGTGGAGATCGACCGCTCCCGTTCGAGCATGGTGTCGATGTACTCGCTCTCCACCGCGCCGACGGCGAGCAGGGCCTCTCCGCACTGCAGGATCGCGTCGTCCCGGCTGGCGGCCGAGGCCGCCAGCCGGATGGCGCGTGGGTCCAGCGGCAACGGTGCCGTCTCAGGCATTGACGGTGCCGCCGCTCTTGATCGTGCTGACCAGCTTGGTCACCGCGGGGTCTCCGATGAAGACCTGGAACGGGATCAGCACCTTGTCCGGGGCTCCGGCCCGGGCCCGGCTCGCCAGTCCGGCGTGGCAGAGCACCACGTCGGCGTCGGCGGGGATCGTGTTGACCGGGGTGTGCTCCACCGCGATGTTCTGCGGCTTCAGCTGCTTACGGAGCTGGCTGGCGAGCATGACGCTGCTGCCCATTCCCGCGTCGCAGGCGACGACGATCTTGTGGATGTCCTTGCTCTCGATGCTGGCCATCGATTAGGCCTCCTTGACGGTGGGTGCGGTCTGCGGCTCTTCGACGCTCTCCCCACTCTCCTCACTGTCGTCCTTGCCGCGCCCGAAGCCGAGGAGCGCCGCCGCGACGGCGAAGGAGACGAGCGTGGCGGCGGCGACGCCGGCGATGGTGCCGAACAGTCCACCCCTGGGGGTCACCGCGAGGAAGGCGAAGATGCTGCCGGGCGACGGCGTGGCCACCAGCCCGGCCCCGGTCATGAGGAAGACCAGGACGCCCGTGGCGCCACCGGCGATGACCGCGAGGATCAGCCGGGGCTTCATGAGCACGTAGGGGAAGTAGATCTCGTGGATGCCGCCGAAGAAGTGGATGATGATCGCGGCGGGGGTGCTGGGACGCAGCGCGCGGGGGCCGAAGAACATGAAGGCGAGCAGCAGGCCGAGGCCGGGGCCGGGGTTCGACTCCAGCATGAACAGGATCGACTTGCCGTCCTCGGCCGCCTGGGCGATGCCCAGCGGGCCCATCACGCCGTGGTTGATGGCGTTGTTGAGGAAGAGCACCTTGGCGGGCTCGATGACGATCGAGGCGATCGGCAGCAGGTTGTTGTTGATCAGCCAGGCGACCGCGTCACTCGCGACCGCGGTGATCGAGGCGACGACGGGGCCGATGGCCTTGAGTCCGACCAGGGCCATGGCGCCGCCGATGATGCCGGCGCTGAAGTTGTCCACCAGCATCTCGAAGCCGGCCTTGACGCGGTCGGCGATGAGTCCGTCGAACAGCTTCAGGAGGTACGCGGTGAGCGGACCGATGATCATCGCGCCGAGGAACATCGGGCTTTCCGCACCGGCGACGATGCCCATGGTGGCGACGGCGCCGACCACGGCGCCGCGCTGGCCGTGGACCATCCGACCGCCGGTGTAGCCGATCAGGACCGGCAGCAGCGTCGTGACGATCGGCCCGACCAGGGTGGCGAAGTCCTCGTTGGGCAGCCAGCCGGTGGGGATGAACAGGGCGGTGATCAGGCCCCAGGCGATGAACGCGCCGATGTTCGGCATGATCATCCCGGCGAGGTATCCGCCGAAACGCTGAATAACTGCTCGCGCCCCGGTTCCTGTGACAGTTGGGGTGTATTCACTCATGTGGTTCTGCTCCTTCCGGGGCGGTCGGCGGTTAGGCCGACCTGGGGGGTGGATCTGTGCCGCTGTCAGCCCTCGGGCCGCAGCGGCAGGGTGGGATCGGCTCCGGTGACGCTCACGTCGTCACGATGGATGTGGTGTGGGGATGGCATCCGGCTTCCCGGTAGCCCGACCGCGGCGGTCGCCCAGGCCAGCGCCTCCACCAGCGCGCGCTCGCCTCGCGCCCCGCCCGCGAGGAAGCCCGCGAGCATGGCGTCGCCGGCACCGACGGTGCTGCGTGGTTCGGCCACCGGGCACTGGCCGTGCCAGATCTGGTCGTCCTGCAGCAGGATCGCGCCGTCGGCGCCCAGACTGGCCAGGACGGTGCCCGCGCCTCGCGCCCGCAGGTTCTCCGCGGCCTTGATGGCGTCGCCCAGGGACGAGATGACGATCCCTGTGGCCTCGGCAAGCTCCTCCCGGTTGGGTTTGACCAGGGCGGGAGCCTCGGCGAGCGCCGAGACGAACGCGGGTCCGCTGGTGTCGACCGCGACGTTGATGCCCGCGCCGCTGAACCGCTCGCACAGGCGGGCGTAGACGTCGGCGGGCACCTCGGGCGGGAGGCTGCCCGAGGCGACCACCCAGTCCGCGGAGCTGGCCGCGCCGAGCACCGCCTCGGCGATGGTGTCGAGTTCGGTCGGCGACAGGGCCGTTCCCGGTTCGTTGATCTTGGTGACCGTGCCGTCGGGCTCGGCCAGTGCGACATTGGACCGGGTGGCCCCGCCGACGGGGACGGTGATCATCTCGATGCCCTCGGCCGAGAGCAGGCTCACCAGTCGGCGGCCCTCGTCGCCGCCGAAGGGGACGACCGCGCACGAGCGGACCTGGTTGGCCAGCAGCGCGCGGGAGACGTTGACGCCCTTGCCGCCGGGGTCGAGGTGGGTGGCGGCGGCGCGGATGACGGCCCCGCGGGTCATCGACCCGACCTCGATCGTGCGGTCCAGGCTGGGGTTGAGGGTCAAAGTGACGATCATGCCGGGACCACCTTGGTCGTACGGTTCCGGCGGGTGCCGAGGGGGGCGGGGACGGTCACCTGCGAGGTCCTGGCGGTGAGCGAGGGGGAGGGGAGGATCACGCCCGGATCACCTCCGGGCCCGCTGCGGCCATCTCGGCCGCGACCCCGGAATCGAGCCCGGTGTCACTGATCACCACGTCGATCTCCTGGATCGAGGCGAAACGCGCCAGGTAGGTGTTGGGGAACTTGGTGTGGTCGGCGAGCAACACGCACCGCTGCGCCGCGTCGATCATCGCCCGCTTGATGGCGGCCTCGGCCGGGTCGGGTGTCGTCAGCCCCTTGGCCACCGAGCAGCCGTTGGCGGCCATGAACGCCACGTCCACGTGCAGGTCGGCGAGAGGGCGCAGTGCCCAGTCGTCGACGGTGGCCAGGGTCCGCCCGCGGACCCGGCCGCCCAGCATGATCACCGTCAGGTTGGGGCGGGTGGCCATCGCCGTCGCCAGCGGCGGTGAGTTCACGATCACGGTCAGCTCCCGATCGACCGGAAGTGCCTGCACCAGCCTGCCGGTGGTCGAACCGGCGTCGATGATGATCGCGCCGTCGTCGGGGAGCTCGGCGAGCGCCGCCTTCGCGATGCGTTCCTTTTCCGCGATCATCACCTCGTCGCGGGCGGCCAGCTCGGGCTCGAACCCCAGCCGCTCGACCAGGATCGCTCCGCCGTGCACGCGTCGCAGCATCCCGGAGCGCTCCAGCGCGGTCAGGTCGCGCCGGATGGTCTCCGTGGTGACGGCGAACTCCTCCGCCAGCGTCACCACGTCCACCCGTCCGACGGCCCGCGCCCGGCGCAGAATCTCCTGTTGCCGCTCCTCGGCGTACATGCTGTTGATTCACCACCGTTTCCGTGTTGTTTCAGCTTTATTTACACCCGAATGTGTTGGAACGTCAATGGGCTACCTCCCGGCTAACACAGCATGACCATAAAAAAACCCAGGTATTTACCGGTAAACCGAGGGGTCGGGCGGGGGTGGGGTCACGGTTTGGCCCATATTTGGGAACACGTTGGAATCACTGTGGCTCTTGGTGTGAAGTGAGGCCGATCCGGGCTCCGCCCGGCGGCGAAGTGAGGAGCGCCGCGGGCTCTTCCCGTGCGAAAGACGCGTCTCAGGAGGGATCCGGGGAGGTTCGAGGAGCTCCGGGGATCTTCGGGAAGGACGGGGAACGCCCCGGACTTCCCGGCGGATGGGAGTCCGGGGCCATCACGGGGGTTCTGTCGCGGGAAGTGCCTCAGCCGGTCGCGGGAAGTGCCTCAGCCGGGAAACGAGATGTGGGCGGGCGGCACGTGGGCGGCCAGCCAGACGCCGTTGGCGCTGACCCGGAACTCGTGACCCGCCCGGTGCATCTCTCCCGCGCGGACGACCAGCACGACCGGCCTGCCCCGGCGCGCGCCCACCCGGGTCGCGGTCTCCCGGTCGGGGGAAAGGTGCACGGCGTGCCGGTCCATCGGACGCAGGCCCTCCCGCCGGATGGCGCCCACGTGTGCGTCCACCGTGCCGTGAAAGAGGATCTCGGGCGGTTCGACCACGGGAAGGTCCAGATCGACGTCGACCGTGTGGCCCTGGTTGGCGCGGATCCGATCGCCCTCGATGCTGAAGCGCCGCTTGTCGTTGCCCGCGACCACCCGTGCGAGCTCCTCACGGGTGATCGCGAAACCGTGCCGCGCGGCGGCGGCCAGCAGGGCTTCGATGTCCACCCAGCCCTGCGGGCCGAGGACGAGCCCGATGCGCTCTGGCTGGTGCCTGAGGTGCTGGGAGAGATATTTGGAGACTCGAACCAGCCGCTTGTCGTCCATGGATACGGGTCTCCGGGTGGGGTGGGCTCAGCCGTCGGCGGCCCAGCCGTGGGTGCGCTTGAGGACGGCGGCCACGCGGGCGAAGCGCGCGCCGTCGAGGATGGAGCCCTCGCGCCGGATGTCGCCCTCGGCGAGACTGAAGATCCGATCCAGGCGCAGGTAGGAGACCCGGTTCTCCCGGTCCCACTGGCCGGGGCCGAGCTCCAGGTAGTCGTCGGGGTCGCCGCCGGCCCGGCTGGTCAGCATCAGTGCGAGCAGCTTGCGCCCGTGGCGGCCGACGACCAGCAGGGGCCGGTCCTTGCCCCGGTTCGGATCCTCCTCGTAGGGGACCCATGCCCAGACGATCTCGCCGGGGTCGGCGAGCCCGTCGAGGTCGGGGGAGTAGTGCAGGGTCGCGGTTCGGTCGACGCGGTGGACCTCGCTGACCGCGCCTCGGGCCGGTCGGGGGTCCTCGCCAAGATCACGCACGCACACAGCTTAACGGCAGACTCCGGCCGCTTCCAAGGGGGCACCCGGAGCCGGTGGCGGGAAAGCGCGCCGCCCGCCGGCCGCGATGCCGGCGGGCGGCCGAGGTCCCGGTGGGCGGGTGCCCTCATCCTGGACCTGGTGCGAAGACGGCTCAGCCGCCGCTCTTGCGCCGGAAGGAGCGCTTGGCCGCAGCCGGGCCGTGAGCACCGTGGATCTTCGAGGAGTTCTTCCCCTTGCCCCCGGAGCCCGCGTCCGCCTGGGCGAGCTTCTTGCGCTCCAGTGCCTCGCGGAACTTGCGCTTCAGCTCGTCGTCGGAACTCTCGGAACCTTCGGGTTCCGGCGTGACGTCAGACATTACAGACCTCCTGATCTATCGGGCGGTCCAACCCCGACCAACAGGATCATCATCCTCTCATCCGGACCCCTTCGGCGTGCAGGCCCCTGGCTTCGGCTCTGAGAGGAAGGGCATTGTGCCGCGAGCTCCGCCGGCGCACGGGTCAGTGCATTCCCAGCGCCATCATCAGCAGCAGGCCGGCGAGGTGGCCGACGACCACGAAGACGATCACGAAGACGAAGACGAACTTGGCCGGGCCGTGCTCGAAGTGCCGGCCCTCCTTGAGGGTGGGACGCTTGGCCTGGCGCTCGGCGATCCGCTCCTCGATCGGCCTGCTGTGAAACATGGGGGTCCTTTGCTCACCGATGGTTGGGGCGATAATCGTTTGTGTACCAATTATCGTACTATGTCGCTTGGAGGCGCACGTGAGTGACATGGCCGATCCCCTGAGCCTGGACCGTCAGGTGTGCTTCGCCCTGGCGATCGCCTCGCGCAACGTCATCGGTCTCTACCGGCCCCTGCTGGAGCCGATGGGGCTCACCCATCCCCAGTATCTGGTCATGCTCGCCCTCTGGGAGCGGGCACCGCTCTCGGTCAAGGAGCTGAGCGAGCTACTGAGACTCGACCCCGGTACGCTGTCCCCGCTGCTGAAGCGTCTCGAGGCCGTCGGTTACATCCGGAGGCGGCGTGACAGCCAGGACCAGCGTGTCCTGGCCGTCTCGCTCACACCGGAGGGCAGCGGGCTACGGGGCGAGGCGGAGAAGGTTCCGCCGGCGATCGTCAAGCGTCTGGGGATGACCGTGGAGGAGCTCCAGGAGCTCCACCGGTCGCTGACACGGCTGATCGCCGCGGCGGACGGCGCGGCATCACCGACTCACGAAGAGTCACAGGACAGGGAGAGGAAAGGCTCATGGCCGGAAGTCACGGGGGAAGCCCCAAGTCGTGGTTCGCGGTGATCGTCATCCTGCTGGGGTTCACCGTGGGGGGCGTCGCCCTGTGCCTCGGCCCCAACTGGACGTTCTTCTGGGTGGGGGCCGGGATCGTCGCGGTGGGCGGTGTGATCGCCCTGATGGTCGACATCTTCTCCGACGTCATCATCGACGCGCCCCGCGTGCCGATGGACCAGAGCAACGGCTGATCGGGCCTCCTGCGGCGCCTCCCCACCCGGCGGGATCTCAAGTGATCCGGTAGAGCAGCTCGGGTCGTCCGAGTCCGCCGTACTGGGGGACCCGGTGCGTGATCCCGTTCTCCGTCAGATGCTCCAGGTAGCGGCGGGCGGTCACCCGGGAGACGCCGATCGCCGCCCCGGCGGTCTGAGCCGACAGGCCGCCGGGCGCCTTGCGCAGCTCCGCCAGCACGGCGTCGAGCGTGGCCTGCGTCATCCCCTTGGGAAGGAGGCTCTGCGTCGGACCCCGCAGTGCCGCCAGCGCGCGGTCCACCTCGCCCTGACCGTTCGCCTCTCCCATGCCCTCCACCGAGGACCGGAACTCCGCGTAGCGGACGAGCTTCTCGTTCAGCGAGGCGAAGGTGAACGGCTTGAGCAGATACTGGGCCACGCCGACGGAGACCGCCGACCTGACCACCGACAGGTCCCGCGCCGAGGTGACCGCGATGACGTCCGACATCACGCCCGCAGCCCGCAGTGCCCGGCACACCTCCAGCCCGTGCATGTCCGGCAGGTAGAGGTCGAGCAGGATGAGATCGACGGGATGTCGCCGCAGGAAGCGCAACGCGTCGCCACCGGACCTGACCACCGCCTCCACCCTGAAGCCGGGCACCCGCTCCACGAAGACCCGGTTCGCCTCGGCGGTGATCTCCTCGTCCTCGACGACCAGTACCGAGATCATGAGACGCCCTTCCCTCGCAGTGGCAGCCGCACGGTGAACACCGCGCCCGTCCCGCTCTCCGCCGTCCTTCCGGCGTCCCGCTCGTTCTCGCCCGCGAGCGCGCGGACGGTTTTCGCGGCCGGGTCCGGCTCGCCGGTCCCGCCGACCTCGATCGTCCCGCCCATGCGGCGGACCGCCTGACCGACCATGGCCAGGCCGAGGCCGCGGCCGTCGCCCTTGGTGGTCCAGCCCCGGCGGAAGGCATCCCGAGCCGTCGCCGGGTCGAGGCCCTGGCCGCTGTCCGCCACGCTGATCACGAAGGTCGTCTCGTCGGCGCGCAGCCGCACCTCCACCCGCGCGGGCCCGGTGCCCGACATGGCCGCGTCCGCCGCATTGTCTATCAGGTTGCCGACGATCGTCACCAGGTCGCGGGTGTCCAGGCCGAGGTCGTCGAGCTCGCTGTCCGGCGTGATCGCCAGCTCCACTCCCCGTTCCCCGGCCTCGGCGCTCTTGCCCAGCAACAGCGCGGCGAGTACGGGTTCGCGCACGGCGCCCACCACCCGGTCGGTGAGCTGCTGCGCGGCCTTGATCTCCTCGGTCGCGAACGCCACCGCCTGCTCGGCGCGGCCCAGCTCGACGAGGGTGATGACCGTGTGCAGCCGGTTCGCCGACTCGTGCGCGGCGGCCCGCAGGGAGTCGGCGAAGCCGCGCTCGGCGTCGAGCTGCCCGGTCAGGGACTGCAGCTCCGTGTGGTCGCGAAGGGTGACCACGGTGCCGAGCGAGCGGTTGCCGGAGCGGACCACCGCGACGTTCACCACCAGCGTCCGCTCTCCGGTCATGTGGATCTCGTCGCTACGGTTCTCACCCGCCGAGAGGCGCTCGCTCAGCGAGAGGGGAAGGCCCAGCCGGCCGATGTGCCTGCCGCTCACCTCGCCCGTCAGGCCCAGGAGTTCCCTGGCGCCGTCGTTGCAGAGCGTCACCGTGCCCGCCTCGTCGACGAGCAGCAGCCCTTCCCGTACGGCGTGCAGGATCGCGTCGTGGTACTCGTACATCCGGCTCAGCTCGGCGGGGCCCATCCCGTGGGTCTGGCGGCGCAGCCGGGCACCGACCAGGTAGGTGCCCGCTCCGCCGACGGACAGGCCGAGCAGACCGGTCAGCGCGGCGCCGGCGATCTGCCCGCGGAGCCTGACGCTGATCTTGCTGATGGTGATGCCCGCGCTGACCAGGGCCTTCACCTCGCCGCGGGCGTCGCGGACCGGGGCGACGGCACGGACCGAGGGGCCGAGCGTGCCGGTGTAGGTCTCGGTGAACACCTGTCCCGCGAGGGCGGGCGCGGTGTGGCCGAGGAAGCGGTGGCCGATCCTGGCCGGGTCGGGATGCGTGTAGCGCACGCCGTCGAGACTCATGATCGTGACGAAGTCGACCCCCGTCTCCCGTCTCACCCGTTCCGCGTACGGCTGCAGGGCCGCGGAGTCGCCCAGGTGGGTGAGGACGGAGGGGGAGTCGGCCACGCTGATGGTCACCGCCCTGGCGGTGCCTACGGCCTCCTCGACGAGCAGGTCACGCACCTGCAGGAACGCCAGCAGAGCGCCACCGGCCACGGTGACGCCTACCACGACGATCTGGAGCACCAGCATCTGCCGGGCGAGGCTCCAGTCGCGCATGCGTCTGGGAAATTTCCGCAAGTTCACGAACGAAATGTACGCAAGGGTGACTCAGATCACAGGCCCGGACCATAGTCGCTCGACCGGACTTTCCTTCTAGCGCGGTGGAGCACGCATGAGCGCGGCCCGAGATAGAACACACTACCTGTACATAGCCGTCATCCTCGCTGTGATCGCCGGCATCGCGATCGGCTTCGCGGCTCCCGACGCCGGCATCGCACTGAAGCCGCTCGGCGCCGCCTTCGTCGCCCTGATCAAGATGATGATCAGCCCGATCATCTTCTGCACCATCGTCCTCGGCGTCGGATCGGTCACCAAGGCCGCCAAGGTCGGCAGGGTCGGAGGCCTCGCGCTCGGCTACTTCGTCGCGATGTCGACCGTCGCGCTGGGCATCGGCCTGCTCGTGGGCAACCTGGTCGACCCCGGCCACGGCCTGCAGCTCACCGACGAACTGCGCAAGGCCGCCGAGGCGGAGGCGGTCAAGGGCGGTGAGACCGACACGACCACGTTCCTGCTCGGGATCATCCCCACCACGCTGGTGTCGGCGTTCACCGGGGGGCAGGTGCTGCAGACCCTCCTCGTCGCGCTGCTCGCCGGGTTCGCCCTGCAGGCGATGGGCGAGCGCGCCAAGCCCATCCTGAACGGCATCACGCACATCCAGCGGCTCGTCTTCCGTATCCTCGCCATGATCATGTGGGCCGCCCCGGTCGGCGCCTTCGGCGCGATAGCCGCGGTCGTCGGAGCCACCGGCATGGACGCGCTCAGGAGCCTCGGCGTCATCATGCTCGCCTTCTACCTGACCTGCGTGCTCTTCGTGTTCGTCATCCTCGGGCCGATGCTCTGGCTCGTGGCGCGCGTCGGGCTGTTCCCGCTGCTGCGCTATCTCGGCAGGGAGTTCCTGCTGATCCTGTCGACCTCGTCGTCGGAGTCGGCCCTGCCCCGCCTGATCGCCAAGATGGAGCACCTCGGCGTGAGCAAGCCCGTCGTCGGCATCACCGTGCCGACCGGGTACTCCTTCAACCTGGACGGCACCGCCATCTACCTCACCATGGCCACGCTGTTCGTCGCGAGCGCCACCGGTGCCCCGCTCGCCTTCGGTGAGCAGGTCTCCCTGCTGGTGTTCATGATCATCGCGTCGAAGGGCGCGGCCGGGGTCACCGGTGCGGGTCTGGCCACCCTCGCGGGCGGCCTGCAGTCCCACCGCCCCGACCTGGTCGACGGCGTCGGCCTCATCGTCGGCATCGACCGCTTCATGTCCGAGGCGCGGGCGCTGACCAACTTCGCGGGCAACGCGGTCGCCACCGTCCTGATCGGCACCTGGACGGGAGAGTTCGACCGGCAGCGCGCGGCCGAGGTCCTGGCGGGCAGGGCGCCGTTCGACGAGACGACCCTCCTCGACGACGACAACGAGGGTGAGGACGCCTCGCCGCCCTCGCCGTCCTCCGCGCGCCCGGACGACCAGGCCCTGACCCCGGCGTAGCCGGCGTAACGACGGGCGACCCTCCGAAGGGCGCACGGGCCGGTGGTGGACGCTCTGCTCGGGGGAGCGACCGCCACCGGCCCGTACGTGTGAGGACGCGCCTGTCGAAGTGATCGCCGTCGGCCGGTTCCCGCGGATCCGGCGGCGTTGACACCCTTGTCACGTCGTCCTAGTTTGAGCAGGCTCAGACGACTGATCACGAAATCGAAGGGGAGCGGTGGATGGCCGTCATCGATGCCCACCAGCACTTCTGGAATCTGGAGACGGGCTCCTACCCCTGGCTGACGCCGGAGGCGGGGCCGCTCTACCGCACCTTCGCCCCCGAGGAACTCGTCCCGCAGCTCGCCGCCGCCGGTGTGCAGCGGACCGTGCTGGTCCAGGCCGCCGACACCTACGCCGACACCGACGCGATGCTGGCGCAGGCGGACGCCCACGACTTCATCGCCGCCGTGGTGGGGTGGGTGCCGCTGAACCGGCCGGACGAGGCGGCGGAGGCGCTGGAGCGTTACGGCAGGCATCCGAGGTTCGCCGGGGTGAGGCACCTCATCCACGACGACCCCGACCCCGACTGGGTCGTCCAGGACACGGTGATCGAGAGTCTGGGCCTGCTCGCCGCGGCGGGGCTGCCGTTCGACGTGGTCGCCGTGCTGCCCAGGCACCTGGAGCACGTGCCGTTCCTCGCCGAGCGCGTCCCCGGGCTGCGGCTGGTCATCGACCACCTGTCCAAGCCGCCGATCAGGGAGAAGGGGTGGGAGCCGTGGGCGTCGCTGATCGCCCGCGCCGCCGAGCACCCCAATGTGTACGGCAAGGTGTCCGGTCTCAACACCGCCGCCGATCCGGAGACCTGGACCGCCGAGGACCTCCGCCCCTACGTCGACCACGCGCTTGAGGTGTTCGGCCCCGAGCGGCTGATGTTCGGCAGCGACTGGCCGGTGGCCGTCCTCGCGGGCGACTACGCCAAGGTCTGGCAGGAGACCGGCGTGCTGCTCTCGGGGCTCGACGAGGCCGCCAGGCAGGCGATCCTCGGCGGTACCGCGGCGCGCTTCTACGGCATCGAGCCCTGATCGGCCCTCGCTCTTTCCTGACCCCCTTCTGCCCGCTTCGCGCCCCGCGTTCCTCCCGGCCCCTTTCTGACGGAGGGTCCTCGGCGGCGCCGCGAGCGCGGGTTGACGCGCGCCCTCGGACTCAGGCCGACGCGCGCAGGAAGCCGATGCTTGCCGCGAGGCCGCGAATGTCGACGCCGAGGCCGCGCAGGATGGAGACGGAGGCGTTCGAGCCGTCGGCCAGCAGGCCCTTCAGTAGTTCCTCGCCGCCCACCTCGGAGTCGGTGCCTCGGGTGTGCAGGGCGACCTCGACGACCTTCCGTGCCCTGGCCGTGAGGAGCAGGTCACCGGCCGGGCCGCTGAGTGTCACGTTCAGCGGGCGGAGCCTGGAGCGCGTCAGCCGCCACGCCAGGGGATCCTCTCTCCGGGGCGGGAGGCGCCGCCTGACCTCGTCCAGGTCGACGCCGATGGCGGCGAGCAGCGCGCGGTCGCCCGCCAGGCCCCTCGCGGTCTCACGGTTCCGGATCTCCGCCCCGACCGTCTCGGGGGTGACCGTGAGACCCGTCACCGGCCAGGACTTGGCCAGAGCGAGCAGGAACATGTCCTCGTCGAGCGTGGTGCGGCCGTGGTCGAGCGCCAGTAGTCCGGCGCGGACCGTGGTCCGCCGGGCCTCGGGGGTGAATCTCGCGAACATCGTCAGCTCCCGCCCTCGGTGATTCGGTGTGCGTGCTTGCGGTGTGCCGTCTGCCGCCTGACGCCGAGCGCGGCGGCGATGACCTCCCAGGAGGAACCCTGGTTCCTGGCCTCGATGACGTGCGCGGCCTCAAGCTCCTCCAGAAGCCTGCGCAGCGCCGCCACGGCCGCCAGTGCCACCACCGGATCCTTGCCGTCGACGGCCTCGGCGAACTCGTTCAACGATCCCATGCTGTCAGCATAAGCTGACATATTCGTTGTTGTCAGCATTTGCTGACAACATTCCGGAGCCTCGCCGCGTTCCGGCAGCGGACGCGCTAGCGTGCGAGGGTGGACAAGATCTTCACCGTTGAGGAGGCGCGGGCGCTCATGCCCGTGCTGCTGGAGCGGGCCGCCGCGTTCGTGGCGATGCGGGGGGAGTTGGCGGAGCTCGCGCACGAGCTCCGCAGCACCGGGACGTCGCAGGCCGGTGGCCTGGCGGAGGCGAAGGCATTCGAGGCCAGGCTGGAGGAGATCCTCGGCTGGTTCGAGGAGCGGGGTATCGAGGTCAAGGGCGTCGCGCCCCTGCTGGTCGACTTCCCCTCGGTGCTCGACGGGGTGCGGGTGCGGCTGTGCTGGCTGGAAGGGGACCGCGAGCTGGTGTGGTACCACCGAGAAGAACTCGGCTTCGCCGGTCGCAGACCCCTTCCCTGACCACGTTCCCCGGAGGGTCGGGGGTCTGACTACTCGACCACCAGGTTGACCGGGATGTTGCCCCGGGTGGCGTTGGAGTAGGGGCAGACCTGGTGGGCGGCCTCCACGAGGGCGGTGCCGGCCTCCCCGTGCAACTCGTCGGGCAGCTCGACGCGCAGCGTCACGGCGAGCGCGAAGCCCTCACCCTCGGGGACGAGGCCCACCTCGGCGGTCACCGAGGCCTCGGACACGTCGGCCTTCCGCCTCCTGCCGATCAGCTGGAGCGCGCTGGCGAAGCAGGCGGCGTATCCGGCCGCGAACAACTGCTCGGGATTGGTGCCCTCGCCGGAACCGCCCAGCTCCTTCGGTGGTGCGAGGGTCACGTCGAGGCGCTTGTCGGACGAGACCGCCCGTCCCTCTCTGCCGTTGGCGGTGGCGATGGCCGTGTAGATCGTACTCATCGTGATCCCTTCTCGGTTTCGGACAACTTAATTGTGCACAATTAAGTTGATAACAGTCAAGGTCGGTATAATCGAGACGTGAAGATCACCGTCGAGAATCTGGTCTGCTTCGACGTGCACGCCGCCTCTCGCGCCCTGGACGCCGTCTACCGCAGGGTGCTGGGCGAGCTCGGCCTGACCTACCCGCAGTACCTGGTCATGATGGTGCTCTGGGAGCGCGAGCCGGTGACGGTCAAGGAGCTCGGCGTGAGGCTGCGGCTCGACTCGGGCACCCTGTCCCCGCTGCTGAAGAGGCTGGAGGCGGCCGGCCTGGTGCGTCGCGAGCGCAGCACGGAGGACGAACGATCGGTGCTGGTGCGGCTCACCGACGAGGGTGGCAGGCTGGGGGAGCGGGCGTGCGACGTCCCCGCCCGGATCTTCGAGGCCGCCGGTCTCGCCCCCGTCGAGGTCCTGGACCTGCAGCGGACCCTGCGCCGTCTCGTCGCCTCCCTCGACGAGTCGGCGCGATGACCACGGCCGACGACGTACGCCGCGTCGCCCTGGCGCTGCCCAGGACCGAGGAGAGAATCGTCAGGGACCGGGCGACCTTCCGGGTGGGCCGGATCGTCTACGCCGCGATCTCGCCGGACGAGACCTCGATGGGTTTCGCCTTCCCCAAGGAGGAGCGGGCCGCGCTGGTGGCGGCCGAGCCGGAGAAGTTCCACATGCCCCGGCCCTCCGACGAGCGTTACCACTGGGTGCGGGTGTGGCTCGCGGCGATCGACGAAGCCGAGACGCGCGAGATCGTCGAGGAGGCGTGGCGGATGGTCGCCCCCAAAAGGCTCGCGGCCGCTCATCTCGGAGAGCCGGTGATCAGGAAGTCCCGCTGAGGTGGACCTCCCGGGCCAGCTTCGTCGTCTGGGCGGTGGAGCGCTGCCAGGTGCTTCCCGCGGGGTGGGCGGTCAGCAGGACCACGATCCAGCGCTCCTTGGGGCCGACGAGCCCTGTGGTGTGCAGGACCGGGCGTCCCAGGTCGGGGACCGGCCCTGAGCGGGCGGGGACGACCCGTGCGGTGACCATGGACTCGGTGGAGGTGGAGGTCGCGGGGTGGGTGGCGGACGCGGGGGCCGCCGAGGCCGAAGGCAGGGGGGTGGGAGCGGTCGCCGGGCGGCAGCGGATCGGGGGCGTGGAGCCGTACCCCGACCAGCCCTGTTTGACCGCCCACGGCCCGCGCACCGCGCGGGGGATGCCGAAGTACTGGTCGAAACCGTCGGAGCCGCACTGCCCCGACCTGCGCAGGTGGCCCAGGATCAGGCCGCCGACCTTGGGGTCGGCCTGGTCGAGCAGGTAGCGGTAGGTCGTGGCGACGTCCATCGCGCTGAGTGAGGTGTAGCCCCAGAAGCCCGGTTTGTCGGCCGGCGGGGGAGCGGTGTCGGTGAGCCGCAGCTTGCGCGCCATCCGCTGGACGATCTTTCCCTGACCGCCCCGGGTCCAGAAGGACGTCGCGGCACCGTCGTCGCTCACTCGCAGCATGGCCTTCAGCAGCGCGAGGTCCCGCTGGGGAACGCTCTTGCGCGACTCCAGGTAGTCGATCGCGATGAGGATCTTCACCACCGACGCCGATCGGAACCTCCGGTGCGCGTTGCGGTACTCGGTCACCTTCGCCGTCTGCCGGTCGAAGACCACGTACCCGGCCGTCACCCCCGGTGGGATGTTCGGCTTGCCGGGGGCGGCGGCCGAGGCCGGAGTGGTGGTGGCGATGAGCGGGAGGGCCATCGCGAGAGCTGCCAGAAAACGCGTCACGGGACAAATGCCTACCAGATCCCGATGTCGACGTCAGGAAGACGTCCGCGATGGGCTGACTCCCGAGATATAACCAACTAAACATGTAGAGATTAAGGGGTTTGGTGTTATTGTCGTCGCATGTCGGCAGTTCCCCTGCATCTCGCCGTCGCATTCGACGGCGCCGGATGGCACCCCGCGGCCTGGCGTGACCCCGCCGCCTCCCCGAAAGCCCTGTTCACCGCCGCCTACTGGGCCGCCCTGGTGGCCGAGGCCGAGCACGGCCTCCTCGATTTCGTCACCATCGAGGACTCCTTCGCCCTGCAGACCACGCTCCTGGACGGGCACGACGGCCGCACCGACCAGGTGCGCGGGCGTCTCGACGCCGCCCTCGTCGCCTCCAGGATCGCCCCGCTGACGAGCAGGATCGGGCTGGTGCCCACGGTCACCACCACGCACACCGAGCCCTTCCACGTCGCGAGCTCCATCGCCACCCTCGACTACGTCAGCTCCGGGCGGGCCGGATGGCGCGCACAGATCTCCGGGCGCCACACCGAGGCCGCCCACTTCGGCCGCCGGGAGGTTCCCGTGCTGACGAAGGAGAGCCTCGGCGACATCGACAGGGCACCCCTGGTGCGGGAACTGTTCGGTGACGCCGCCGAAGCCGTCGAGGCGGTGCGGCGTCTGTGGGACAGCTGGGAGGACGACGCGGTCATCCGCGACGTGGCCACCGGCCGATTCGTCGACCGCGACAGACTCCACTACGTCGACTTCGAGGGCGAGCACTTCACCGTGAAGGGGCCCTCCATCGTGCCGCGACCGCCCCAGGGGCAGCCGCTCGTCACCACACTGGCACACTCCCGGCTGCCGTACGAGTTCGCCGCGCGCGGCGCCGACATCGTCCACGTCACGCCGCACGACACCGAGCAGGCGCGGGCCATCGTGGCGGAGGTGCGCGAGGTCGCGGAAGAGGTGCGCGACCCGGACACCGAGAGACTGAAGATCTTCGCGGACCTCGTCGTGTTCCTGGGAGAGGACGGGAGCGACGCCCGCGAGCGCGGTGCCCGGCTCGACGAGCTAGACGGTGCCGCCTACACCTCCGACGCCGCGATCTTCACCGGCACGCCCGGCGAGCTCGCCGACCTCCTGCTGGAATGGCGCGCGGCCGGCCTGGAGGGTTTCAGGCTGCGGCCCGCCGTGCTGCCGACCGACCTGAACGCGATCACGCGCGGCCTGGTGCCCGAGCTCCAGGGACGCGGCGCCTTCCGCCGCGCGTACGAGGCCGACACCCTCCGCGGTCATCTCCACCTGCCCCGACCCGCCGGCCGCTACGCAGGGAGCCGACGATGAAGCAGATCATCCTCGCCGCCCACTTCCCGGGCGTGAACAACCACACGGTCTGGAGCGATCCCGCCTCGGGCAGCCAGATCGACTTCGCCTCCTTCGCCCACCTGGCGCGGACCGCCGAGCGCGGGAAGTTCGACTTCTTCTTCCTCGCCGACGGGCAGCGGCTCCGCGAACAGCGCGGGAAGATCCACGACCTCGACGTGGTCGGCCGCCCCGACTCGCTCACCGTGCTCTCCGGTCTGGCCGCGGTCACCGACCACCTCGGCCTGGCCGGGACGATCAACGCCACCTTCAACGAGCCGTACGAGCTCGCCCGCAAGCTCGCCACCCTCGACCACCTGTCCGGAGGCCGGGCCGGGTGGAACGTCGTCACCTCCTCCGACGCCTTCACCGGGGAGAACTTCCGCCGGGGCGGTTTCCTGGAGTACGCGCGGCGCTACGAGCGAGCCGAGGAGTTCGTGCGGACCGTCAACGAACTCTGGGACTCCTGGGCGGCCGACGACCTCGTCGCCGACCCGGCGGCCGGCACGTTCGCCAGGCCGGACGCGGGGGAGTTCGCCCACCGGGGTACCCACTTCGACATCGGCGGCCACTTCACCGTGCCGCGCAGCCCGCAGGGCCGTCCGCTGACCATCCAGGCGGGCGACTCCGAGGGCGGCAGGGCCTTCGCGGCGGCCACCGCCGACGCGATCTTCTCCCGGCACAGCCGGCTCCAGGAGGGGCAGGCCTTCTACCGGGACATCAAGTCAAGGCTGGCCGCGCACGGCCGGTCGCCCGACTCCCTGAAGATCCTTCCCGGTGCCACGTTCGCGCTCGGCGACACCGACGCCGAGGCACAGGAGAACGCCGACCACATCCGCCGCCAGCAGGTCAGCCCGCAGACCGCGATCCTGCTGCTGGAGCAACTGTGGAACCGTGACCTGTCGGCCTACGACCCCGAGGGACCGCTGCCCGAGATCGACCCTGACGTCTCCGAGGACTCGATCATCAAGGGCCGGACCCGGTTGTCCCGCGATCCGCTCAAGACGGCGGCGGAGTGGCGGGCCCTGGCCGAGTCCAAGAAGCTCGGTATCCGCGACCTGATCATCGAGGTGACCGGCAGGCAGTCCTTCATCGGCTCGCCCTCGCGCGTCGCCGAGGAGATCAACGAGTTCGTGCAGAACGACGCCTCCGACGGGTTCATCCTGGTGCCGCACCTCACCCCCGGCGGCCTGGACGCCTTCGTCGACACGGTCGTCCCCCTGCTGCAGGAGCGCGGGGTCTTCCGTGCCGAGTACGAGACCACCACGCTGCGCGGTCACCTGGGCCTGGAGAACGAACGATGAAATTTCTGGCGATCACCCTGATTGTCCATGGCCCCGACCCCATCACCGGTGAGCTCAAGTCGACCAACGCGCGCCTGCGCGAGGTCGTCGAGAACGCCGTGCTGGCCGAGGAGCTCGGGTTCGACGGTTTCGGCGTCGGGGAGCGGCACGAGCGCCCGTTCATCTCCTCGTCCCCGCCGGTCGTGCTCAGCCACATCGCGGCCAGGACGTCGACGATCAGGCTGTTCACCGCGGTCACCACGCTGAGCCTGCTGGACCCCGTACGGGCTTACGAGGACTACGCCACCCTCGACCACCTCTCCGACGGCCGCCTGGAACTCATCATCGGCAAGGGCAACGGCGCCGCGCAGGCCCAGTTGTTCCACGTGACCGGCGAAGACCAGTGGGAGCGCAACCGGGAGGGCTACGAGCTGTTCCGCCGCCTGTGGCGGGAGGACAAGGTCACCTGGTCGGGGAGGTTCCGGCCGTCCCTGACCGACGCGGAGACCTGGCCGCGCCCGCTGCAGCGCCCCGTCCGCGTCTGGCACGGCAGCGCCACCAGCAAGGAGTCGGTGGAGCTCGCCGCCCTGTACGGCGACCCGCTCTTCTCCGCCAACGTCAGCAACCCGGTCGAGCCGTACGCCGAGCTGGTCCGCCACTACCGGGAACGCTGGGAGTTCCACGGTCACGACCCCGCCGACGCCCTGGTGGGCGCGGGCACCGCGGGCTACTACGCGACCAGGAGGTCCCAGGACGCGATCGACACCTACCGGCCGATCTTCAACGCGAGGCTGGAGCTGTTCAGGAAGGTCGGGGTGGACCCGGTCTTCCACACCCTGGAGGACGCGATCGAGCGCAGCTCGATCCTGGTCGGCAGCCCGCAGCAGATCATCGACAAGGTCCACCGCTACCACGAGCGGCTCGGGCACGAGGTCATGCACCTGCACGCCGACGCGGACGGCCTCACCGACAAGCAGCACCGGACGGCCCTGGAACTCTTCCAGAGCGACATCGCCCCCGTGCTGCGCGCGGAGATCCCCAGCAGGCCGTTCCCCGGCCAGGTGGGCTCCGAGCCGGGGAGTCCGGGGCCCGGGAGTCCGGGCACGGAAAGCCCACGACACGAGAGCCCGGCCTCCGAGGCTTCCCGCCCCGAGGGCCCGACCTCCGGGAACTCACAGCGTGAGGAGGTGCGGTCATGACCGCCCTGTCGATCCTCGACCTCGCTCCCATCCCCTCCGGTGGCACCGCCGGCGAGGCGCTGCGCAACACCCTGGACCTGGCCCGGCGGGCCGAGGAGTTCGGCTACCTCCGCTACTGGGTGGCCGAGCACCACCTCGCGCCCGGTGTCGCCAGTGCCGCCCCCGCCGTGCTCATCGGCCTGGTGGCCGCCGCGACCAGCACGATCAGGGTCGGCTCGGGAGCCGTCCAGGTCGGTCACCAGACCGCGCTGTCGGTGGTCGAGCAGTTCGGTCTCGTCGACGCGCTCTACCCGGGCCGTATCGACCTCGGCCTGGGCCGGTCGGGTCAGCGCGGGGCCGAACTTCGCGCGAGCGTCGAGTTCTCGGAATCGGAGAAGACCCCGCCTCCGCCGACGCCCGCCAGGGTCGTGGACGGGCTGCTCATCCCCGAGCCCTTCTCCTTCACGGCGCTGGTGAAGTCGCCGCTGTTCTCGCTGTACGGCGCGTTGCTGCAGCAGCCGGGTGCGCGAAGCCCCGACTTCGCCGACCAGGTCGACGAGATCGCGGCTCTGCTGGCCGGGACGTACCGTTCCCCCGAGGGGGTGGCCGCGCACGCCGTGCCGGGCGAGGGCGCGGACCTGAGCCTGTGGATCCTGGGCAGCAGCGGCGGGCAGAGCGCCCAGGTGGCGGGGGAGCGGGGACTGCCGTTCGCGGCGAACTACCACGTCAGCCCGTCCGGGGTGCTGGACGCCGCGCAGGCGTATCGGGAGGCGTTCAAGCCCTCGGAGGTGCTCGGCGAGCCCTACCTGATCGTCTCGGCCGACGTCGTCGTGGCGGAGGACGACGAGACGGCGAGGGAGCTCGCCGTCTCGTACGGGCTCTGGGTCCGCAGTATCCGCAACGGCACCGGGGCGATCCCGTTCCCGACTCCGGCCGAGGCCGCCGCCCACGAGTGGACGCAGGAGGACATCGCACTGGTCGCCGACCGGATCGCCACCCAGTTCGTCGGCTCTCCGCGGACCGTCGCGGAGAAGCTGCGCGTGCTGCGCGACGTCACCGGCGCCGACGAGTTGCTCATCACCACCATCACCCACGACCACGCCGACCGGGTCCGCTCCTACGAGTTGCTCGCCGCGGAATGGGAAGGAGGCGTCGTCACGGACTGAGCCCGTGTCATCCACGTCATCTCCGGCACCCGGCGGTCACCGCCGGGTGCCGGAGCTTTTCCGGGAGTCTTCTGTGAGCAGATCTGCAGCGTCTCATTGATGCCTAGCGTCCTAGTGACCAGCACGTTTGCGCTTTGTAGTCGCTTGAGTCGCGTAGGTACGGTCCCCGCCATGTTGATGGCGTTCTTCTCTTCTGCCACCTGGGAGTCGTGGGGGCTATCGAGCCAACCGGTCATCCCGGACCGGATGCCGATCTTGCTTGACGACGACCTTATCTTCGAGGACTCGGCTGGCCCTCGCGTCACGACCGTGATCAACAGGTGGGCCCAGGAACTCCCGGCGAACGGCTGCCCGGCCCCGAACTCCCGGGAAACCTACGTTCGCGTTGTGCGGGACGGGACGCTCTTCCTGGCCGACCGGGGCATCCAACTCTTCAGCAGCCGCAACGAGTTGCGACATGGTCTGAGCACCTACGCGGTACACCGCGCGTGCGGTCCGCTGAAGGAACGGTTCGCCGCATCCACCTGGAACCAGCACATGAGCATCCTGTCTCTGTTCTATGGGTGGGCCGAGGGCGAAGAGCTCACGACTGCGGTGCCGTTCACCTACAAGCAGGCCGTCACGGCGTATGGCGACCAGGTGCGCCCGCAGTCGGTGAACCTCTCCAAGCGAGGGATGCCAAAGCCCCACGTGACGATGGGTTCGGTCCGCGATGGAGCCAGCAGGGGTGCCCGCTGGTCGTTGTCGGGTTTGGCCCTTGGTCACTCTTGGGATCGTGGCTGTGCAAGTCCGTGATGAGCTCGACGACCAAGCGTCGGCCGTCATGGCGAACAGATCGTCGTCACTCGCTTCCAGCCGCTTCAGCAGCTTGCCCGGGCGTGGGGATCACCCTCATGTACCGGGCGACAGAGGTCGTGCAGTACATGAGGATGCCGCCCGCAAGACGAGATCCGGCCCTTAGTCCTGCACGGGGTCGGGGCAGCTTCTCTCCGGCAGTTCCCCGGAGAGGGCTGTGCGTTCGTCGGCCGTGAGCTCCCGGCCAACGACACCGCAGAGGTGTTCCTTCCAGAGCCTGGGGTCGATTCGGAAGAGTGTCAACATGCTTCCGGGGCTGGACGGGTCGTCCAGATCACCCTTCACCGGCATGCTCAGCAGGGTCCTGCCGTCTTTGGTGGCGTCCAGGAATCGCTGGATCTTCGAGAACACGAAGGTGTCCCGATGCTCGGGATCGTCGGCCCGGAGACGGACCATTGTGCTCTCGTAGGCGAGGAAGAGTCCGGATCCGCCAGAGGACCCCATGGTCCAGCGATGCGGCTCGAGCGGTCCGAACGGCCCCAGCACCTTTCTCGGCGGTGCCCCCTTCTCCACGGACCAGATTTCGACGATCCTGCCGATGGTGAGCACCGCCATGTAGCGCGTGTCCGGCAGGTACTTCGCAGTGAGCAGGTCCTCGGCGAGGCGGATGCGTTGTTTCCTGTCCTCCCTTCCCGTGCGCAGGTCGATGGTGTGTACGTAGGGCTCTCCCTGCACACTCACCGTGACATATGCCGGGTCCGGATGGCCCCCCATGGTGAAGAACGGGGCCTCGGCGCTACTGAGCCCGAGGCTGGGAAGTTTCACGGCGGACGAGAGTCGGCGCCCTTGTTGTGCGTCCCAGTACTCGAGAACCGAACCTGACAAGGTGACCACCCTGTCGTCGCTCTGGAACATGATGCCGATCGTGCCCGGTTTTCCGGTCGCCTCGTCGAGGGGCGGCGCGGACACGGCGAATTGGCTGAGTCGACGCAGGGAGGGCAGGGCGCGGACCGTGATCCTGTTGTGGTCCGAGACATCCGCCACCAGGGTTTCCTCCTTGTCGGTGACAAGGGGCTGCTCCTCGGTGGGCGGTGTTCCGGGAGTCTCGGCCTGGGCTAGCGTGCGGGCCCCGGGCCTCGTCTCCACGATGCGGAGCGCTTTGCCGCCGTCGCTGCGGACCAGCATCCGGTCACCGTCACCGAGCAGCACCGGATACCCGTGTGCCGGCCTGGAGGGACCGACGGACATGCTGACGCCCGTGACCGTGCGGCCCTCGGCGAACGGCATCACGGTTTCCGACCCGGACGTCAGGAGGGGCAGGCGTTCGACGCCGATCGAAGTGGAGAGTTGCTGACGGGGCGTCAGCCGTTCGGGCGCCGCGTCACCGTGGATCGCGATACGGGACCAGTCACCCGAGTCGGCCCCTTGGACGACGAAGTAGCGGCTGGTGGTGTCGAACTCCGGTTTCTGGCAGGACAACTGTTTGAGCCCTTGGCCGCGGAGGATTCTGCCGTCCGACACCCGGATGGCTTGGTAAAGGCGGACGTTCTTCCCCTTCTTCTGGCAGACGACAGCCGTTCTCCCATCCCAGGAGACCTCGGGAATGGAGTAGAAGTCATGGGCCAGTTCACGGACAGACCCGGTGGCGACATCGATGGCCAGCAGAGAGGAGCGCTCTCCCCCTCCCGATTCGAATTTGAGACCCTTCCACGCGACCAGGGTTCCGCTGTCCGCGCCGAACCAGATCCAGCGCACGTCGGTGATGGACCCCGGTACTTCGTGAGGACGGCCGCTGGAGAGATCCCACACCAGGAGGGGCAGTCCTTCGGACATCTGGGAGGCCTCCACCAGGAACCGCGAGTCGGGAGAGAACCTGGATCTTTTGACTGCGAGGATGGCGCCTTCCTTGTTCCGTGCCTGTGCGTGCCGGAGCAGGTGGGCCGGGCCTGCCAGGTGCTTCCCGGAAGTGGTCACTTCGTGCCAGGCGAGGAGCCCGTCGGCTTCGCGTAGGTAGGCGATTCTCCGGCCGTCGCCGCTCACCTGAGGGTTGCGGACTCTTCCGCGCAGCCGCAGGTTCTCCTGTCGCACTCGTCCGTCGTCGGAGCGGAGGAACAGGGTCGCGCGGCCGCCCACGGTGGTTACCAGGGTCACCTTGCCGTCCGCGCTCATACTCGCCTGGTCGATGTTGGAATCCAGTCCGGACAGGACCCAACTTGCCTTCATCATTTCCGAGTACCGTCGCATCAACGCGTTGCGGGCCTCCTGCGTCGGGGAGGTGTCGTAGCCCGCGATTGCGGCCAGAGCGGCCTGGGCAGGGTTGGTCTCGGCCAGTTCGTCCGCCTGCACTGCCAGCGTCCTGGACCGGCCTTCCGCTGCCCGTTCCCTGCTCACCTGGGACGCCTGGGCGAAGAAGACGCTCAATGTGGCGATGATTGCCATAGCGAGGCTGCCGGCCGCCCATGCCCATCGGATGCGCCTCTGCCAGGCACGGCGCTGTTGTTCCAACGCGCGGCGTCTCCGGTCTGCGAGATCGAGGAAGTCGGTCTCAGCCGCCGCCAGTTCGTCGGCGCGCCCCGCGAGGCGGCTCTCGAGAGAGGCGAGATGGGCACCTCGTGGCAGGAGCTCGTCGGCACAGCCTTCTCTCTCCCAGCGTTCCCGGTCATGCTGCAACTCCGTGCGCGCGGCGAGGAAGTCCCGGTCCTCGCGCACCACTTCGGACAGAGTAGGCCAGGCCGTGATGAGGGCCTCATGGGCGAGTTCCACACTCTCCGGCACTCCGGCCCCGCCGTGGAGCACCAGCAGACGCTCGTCCTTCCCGGCGAACAGCACGGCCAGGCGCCAGCGCTGCTCGCCGGCCTCCGCACGGGTCAGCACCCGCCGCAGTGCGGGTGCGCCGCTGCCCGGCACCACTCGCACCAGTCCGGCGAGGAGCCGTCGCGCGTGCGTGATGGTTTCCGTGGGGTCAGGGGTCTCCGGGGTGTCTGCGGGGTCCGGGGAGCCGGTCTCGGTCACGGACAGGACGTATTTCCGCCATGCCTCCTCCGCGTGCCTGCGCAGTGCGCCGGAGACGCCGCCGGCCCTCTCGTACGCGTCGACCCTAAGGCGGCCGCCCGACTGTTCCTCCCACAGGTGCCGCAGGACGAAGGAGAGCAGGGGGAGGGCACCGGGCTCGCTGCCGGCGTCCTCGAGGATGCGGCGGGCCAGCCCCGGTTCATAGGAGACGCCGGGGACGCGGTCCACGGGGCAGGTGATGACGGCGTGCAGCTGCTCCCGGGTCATCGGGGTCAGCGGCAGGAGGGCTCCCCGTTTCAGCACCGGGCCGAGGTGCTCGTGGCTGAGGACTGCGTCAATGAAGTCGGCGCGCAGAGTGAGCAGCACCCGCATCCCGGCGGTGCGTCGGGCGGGGAAAAGTACCGACAAGAGGGCCGTGAGGTCCCCCTCGGGCAGGTCGAGAAGAGCCTCGGCCTGGTCCAGTACGACGAGGAGGTCGGTGGTGGCACTGCCGGTGAGCCGGTGGACGGTGTCTGCGAGGCCCGCCCCGGTCAGCCAGGTCACGACCCGCTCGACGCCGATGGCGCGCGGGGGCCCGAACCGTTCCTGGCGTGCCAGTTCGAGGAGCTCGACCGCCAGGGCGCCCACCGGACGGGAGGTGCGGCCGCAGTTGACGACCACCACCTCGTGGCCGGCACGGCGCATCACGGGCGCCACCCCCGCGAGGGCGAGAGAGGATTTGCCGCACCCGGAGGGCCCGCACAAGGTCACCGCCGCGTGGTCACCGCGCAGTGCCCTGACCACGGTCTCCGTGTCCTCCCCACGACCGAAGAAGACATCGGCGTCCTCCTCGCGGAAGGGCTCCAGGCCACGGAAAGGCGTCGGGACCAGGAACGCCTCGGCGAGAGCAGGGATCTCGTCGGCGAGTGCCCCGAGATGCAGCATGTACGCCTGCTGGTCGTCGCGTGCCGGCTCCGCGGCCACGATCATGCCGACGACGGCGCCGAGGGCGTTGTCCCAGACCGGGCTGCCGCTGAACCCGCCGGTGACACGGACCGTCTGGCCATCGGCCCGGGACAGCTGTACCCAGCCCTTCCCAGCAGGGCCGAGGAGACTGCCCCGCTGCCACACGGGCCGGTCGGAGGCCCCGGTGAAGCCTACGATGCGGGACCCGTGTTCCCACAGGCGCCGGGACAGGCTGGTGGGCAGCGGCCTCGCCCCCGGTGCCGGTGCGAGTAGACGAAGCACGGCCACATCGCCGCCCCGGTCCTCCCGGATCGGCACCCAGTGCGCCACCTCTGCTTCGATGTCATACCCCGGGACTCCCGGCCCTGCGAGGAGCGGCAGATCGAGGGCGACACGGGCGCCGACAAGCACCTCGGCGTCGCGGGGCTTCCCGAGCGCGTCGCACACCACATGGGCGCAGGTGAGGACCAGCCCGTCGCCGACGAGGAATCCGGTACCGGCAGAGTCGCCGTGCCCGTCACGGAGGCGGACCGTCCCGGCGGCGAGGATGGTGTCGGCGTCCTCGTGTTCGCCGTGCCCGGCCCCGGCCCCGGTTCGGCCGGATTCGTCCTGGTCGTACACAGGGCCTCCTCGGAACGGTAAGGAGAGCGGGAGGGGGCTGGCAATGCGCAGACGGATCCCGGCCTGACCCGCGCGACTCAGCCGCTGGAGGCGGGGCCACCCGCCGGGCCTCGGCCCGCGGCATCCGGGCCGGGCTCGGTTTCCGGCACCGCGTCCGAACCGGCGGGGCTGCTGTGCCAGGTGAGGCTGACGGAGAAGTTGGCCTCCGCAGAGGAGCCCGCGATGAGGACCTTCGCGTCGGCGGAGAGCGACATGCCGAATTCCAGGGTCGCCTCGTCAGGCGACCGGAGCATGCCACGGCAGCGGCCGACGAAGGCGTCCGCGACCGGCCGTACGACATCCAGCATCTGTTCCAGGGACTGCTCGGCCCGGATGATGGCACGGCTGCCGCGTCCGACGCGCACGACGTCCTCTTCGCGGTTGTTCACCTGCACTCGTACGACCTCGCCGCCGCTCCCCAGCGGCACTTCGACTGTGTACAGGGCTTGACCTTCAGACAGCGGCATGATGCTCCCGGGTCGTGAACTGAGCCTCTGGGCACCTGAGTTAGGCGGCTCGTAAGGTGCAGGAGAGACTATCGGGGATGTGCACCGGGAGTCACAGGGATGATCGGGGTGGTGTGTTGGCGTCCCGTTGCCCATGCCCAGGATCGGCCGCCGTCCCGTCCAGGCGGAAGCAGCTCCGTGTGCCGCAGTGCACATCCCGCGACGCGAAGGTCATGTGCCGCTTCCTCGCCCAGCTCGTCAGGCACTTCGACCGGAAGGTGCATCTCACCGGGGACCGACACTCGGTCCCCCAATCGTTCCAGCTGACGTAGCACTCCCACGCAGACGTGATCTCACTCACTCAGCCGTACAGGAGAATGAGACAACATGCCTCGCTGTATCGCGACACAGCAGGGACTCCCGACCCTCGCGTAAAGAGACGTGACCTGCGGGGGACACAGTATCTGCCGACACAACGGTCCCGGTGGGAGGTGTCGATAATGGACCGCGGGCTCCGACATCCTCGGTGAGGCGTTCGCACCGAGGGCGTCCGAGATTCGCCGACGGACGAGAACCGAAGAACCGGGTTCGGCGAGGAGTATCTCGTCATCCTGTGGCGATGAGATGTCCGGAAACGACAGGAGCGACAGGAGAAGGAGAAGCGTATGTTCCGGCAGACCAAGGCGTTCAGTGGATTCGCGATGGATGACATCGAGGTGGCAAGGAAGTTCTACGCCGAGAGCCTCGGACTGGAGGTGTCCGAGCAACACGGCATGTTGACCCTGCACCTCGCCGGGGGTGGAAACGTGCTGGTCTATCCGAAGGAGAACCACATCCCGGCCTCGTACACCATCCTCAACTTTCCGGTGGACGACATCGACGCCACCGTCGACAAGCTGGTGGAGCGTGGCGTGATCTTCGAACGGTACGCGGGACTCCCGCAGGACGACAGAGGTGTCATGCGCAAGGAGGGCCCCTTCATCGCGTGGTTCAAGGATCCGGCGGGCAACGTCCTGTCCGTGCTCCAGGAAAGGTGAGCGGTTGAGCGGTTCAGGGAATAATCGCGCCCGGCCCGCCGGGACGGCGGGCCGGGCACGACCTCAGGCGCGTTTGGCGATGGCGGTGATGAAGGGCTGGACGAGCCGCGCGGCGAGCGGGCCGAACGCGGCGAGGATGAGAACGTACGTGGCGGCGAGCGGTCCCAGGTCGGGATGGACCCCGGCGGCCACCGCGAGTCCGGCGATCACGATGTTGAACTCGCCCCGGGGGATGAGCGCGATACCGGCCCGCGCCTGTCCGGCGTTGGCGATGCCCGCCCGGCGGGCGGCGTAGGCGCCGGTGAGCAGTTTCGTGATCATGCTGATCAGGGCGAGCAACGCGGCGAGCCCGGCGACCGGCAGGATCTTGGTCGGGTCGGTCTGCAGGCCGAAGAAGACGAAGAACACCGCGGCGAACAGGTCGCGGAGCGGGGTGAGCAGCGCCTGCGCGTCCTCGGCCAGCTCACCCGAGAGCGCGATCCCGACGAGGAAGGCGCCGACCGCGGCCGAGACCTGCAGCTGCTGCGCCACTCCGGCGACCAGCAGCGCGAGGCCGACGACCTTCAGCAGCAGCACCTCGGAGTTGGGGCTGGAGACGAAGGCCTCGATGAACCTGCCGTAGCGGAGCGCGACCAGCAGCACGACGCTCACCGTGGCGAGCGCGATCGCCACGGTGATAGCGCCACCGGC
Organism: Streptosporangium sp. NPDC000095; assembly: GCF_042899335.1. Taxonomy (NCBI): domain Bacteria; kingdom Bacillati; phylum Actinomycetota; class Actinomycetes; order Streptosporangiales; family Streptosporangiaceae; genus Streptosporangium; species Streptosporangium sp. NPDC000095. Next base: position 29,126 of record NZ_JBIAZS010000009.1, on the reverse strand, counting down.
GAAGCTCACCCCGGCCAGCACCGCGGTGAGGATCGGCAGGTAGATGGCCATCGTCAGGTCTTCGAAGACCAGCAGCGACAGCACCACCGGTGTCTCGCGGTTACCGATCCATCCCAGGTCGGACAGCACCTTCGCGGTGATGCCCGAGGAGGTCGCGTACGTGACGCCGGCCATGGCGATGGCGGCCACCGGACCCCAGCCGAGCAGCAGCGCGGCGATCGCGCCCGGAGCCGCGTTGAGCACCAGGTCGACGACGCCCGCTCGCGCGTTGCCCTTCAGGCTCGTCACGAGCTCGTCGGCGTTGTACTCCAGGCCGAGGGTGAGCAACAGCAGGATCACGCCGAGCTCGGCGCCGACCGCGATGAACTCCTCGCTGGTGGCGAGGGGCAGGATGCCGCCGGTGCCGAAGGCGAGGCCCGCGATGAGATAGAGGGGGATGGGGGATATGCCTGCTTTTAGGGCTAGTGCTCCGAGGATGCCGAGCCCGAGAAGGACAGCGCCGAGCTCAAGGAAAAGGATCGCTGTGTGCACCCGGCGTCCTACCCGCCGGAAAGGATATCGGAGACGGCGGAGGTGCTCTCCGGGCTGCCCACCACGACCACCACGTCGCCCCGGGACAGCATGAAGTCGGGGGCGGGGCTGGCGAAGACCTGACCTTCGCGCACCACGGCCACGATGGAGGCGCCGGTGCGGGTGCGCACGCGCGCGTCACCCATCGGCCGGCCCGCGTACGGGGAGGCGGGCGGGATCGGCAGCTGCATGCTGACCAGACCCTCGACCTCGCGGTGCAGATCGTTGAGGCGCTGCACGATGCGCGGGGCGCCGAGCAACTCGGCGAGCGCGTCGGCCTCCTCGTCGTTCAGCTTGATGGTCTCGCACGCGCGATCAGGATCGTCGGGGTCGTATATCACCAGGTCACGGCGGCCGGTGCGGTGAGTGACGATCCCGATGCGCCTGCCTGAGCGCGTGGTGAACTCGTGTCGCAGTCCTATCCCAGGCAGTGCCGTCTGCTCGACCTCCACCGTGCCAGCTCCTCCGCGTGCGCATGCGTTCTTCCTTTACGGAAAACCTACCAATTCGGGGGCCCTCGACGTACCGGCGGCCTCGGGGCTGGCGACGCACCGGTGGCAATAACATGTATTACCGATTGACTTTATGGGTTATTTGACGCACGATGGGCGGGAACCCAGCCCTCAGCCGTGAGTGAGGTCTTCCGTGTCCGCTCCCGCCGTCGGCGCTGCTCAGGAGAACCCCTCGTGACTCCTCTTCCGAGGCCCGGAGGCACTCGATGAAGTTCCACTGGTTCCTGCCCACCGCCGGTGACAGCCGGGTCCTCACCGGGGGCGGCCACGGCCTCGCCAGAGGTCACGGCCGCTCCGAGGCGGCGGCGTTCCGCTCGCCGGACATCGAATACCTGGCGCAGGTCGCCCGCTCCGCCGAGCAACTCGGCTTCGAGGCGGTCCTCACCCCGACCGGCACCTGGTGCGAGGACGCCTGGCTGGTCACCGCCGCGCTGACCAGGGAGACCGAGCGGCTGAAGTTTCTCGTCGCGTTCCGGCCGGGCTTCATGTCCCCGACGCTGGCCGCGCAGATGGCCTCCACCTACCAGCGGCTCTCGCGTGGCAGGCTCCTGCTCAACGTGGTGACCGGCGGGGAGACCGTCGAACAGGCCAGGTTCGGTGACCACCTGTCCAAGGACGAACGCTACGAGCGCACCGACGAGTTCCTCTCGATCGTGCGCGGAGCGTGGAGTGGCACCCCGTACGACTTCGACGGCACGCACTACCGCGTCGAGGGCGCGATGGTCTCCGAGACGCCGGCCCCCGTCCCGGAGATCTACTTCGGCGGCTCCTCGCAGGCGGCGGGACCGGTCGCGGCCAGGCACGTGGACGTCTACCTCACCTGGGGCGAGCCCCCGGAACAGGTCGCGAGGAAGATCGAGTGGATTCGCGGGCTGGCCGAGGAGCAGGGCCGCAAGCTCCGCTTCGGCATCCGGCTGCACGTGATCACCCGCGACACCGAACGCGACGCCTGGGCGGAGGCCGAGCGGCTGCTGGCCGCCATCGACCCGGCCGACATCGTCTCGGCCAGGAAGCTGCTGGGCCGCAGCGAGTCGGTCGGCCAGAAACGCATGCTGGAACTGCACGAGGGCTTCACCGGTGGCAGCGCCCGCGACCTGGAGATCCACCCGAACCTCTGGGCCGGGGTCGGTCTTGTCAGAGGCGGCGCCGGGACCGCGCTGGTGGGCAGCCACTCCCAGGTCGCCGAGCGGATCGAGGAGTACGCCTCGCTCGGCATCGAGGAGTTCGTCCTGTCCGGCTACCCCCATTTGGAGGAGTCGTACTGGTTTGGTGAGAACGTGCTTCCCCGGTTCGCCGCCGCGCCCGTGTCGAGGTGAGCGCGAGGGCGGTCGTCGCCGGGTTCGCCGACCGGGGCCTGTTTCGCCGGAACGCGACCGGCCGGAAGCGGCCTGGCTGAAACCGGCCCGGTCGAACCCCGGCCTGGCCGAGCCTCGCCTGGGCGGTGATCGGCCGGGACCCGTTCGGTGAGGACTTGTTCGAGCGGGTCAGGTGCGGTCCGGCGGGTCGCCAGGTCGCTGTGTGGAGCGGTGGCGCCTGCGGTAGGCGCGTTGCTGGCAGGCCCGCGAGCAGTAGGCCCGCGGGCGGCCCGCCTCGGCCCGGTCCAGGCTCGTTCCGCACATCACACACGAGGCTCTTTCGTCACGCATTGCATCACGCTCACGAATCAGGGCCTCGACGCCGTCCAGCACGCGCCGCAGGCCGAACTCGAAGGAATCCTCCGGCTCGTCGTAACCGCCCGCCTCCCAGATGTGGGTCAGCGTGGGATAGCGGTGGAGGTTCTCGTACAGGGACGCCCTGGCGCCCCACCACTCCTCCTCGGAGACCCCGGTGTGCCGCTCGACCCTGGCGATCTCCGCGGCCCTCGCCGCCTCGCTGTCCACGAACCGGCCGACGAGGCCCACCACGGCGACCATCTCGGCGGGCTTCAGGCCGCTCTTCGCCACGGTGCTGAGCGCGTACTCGAAGTTGGCGACGGAGTTCGGTCCTGGGATGTGCCGGCTGCCGCGCGCCCCGGCCAGCCAGGGGTGGCGCAGGCGCAGGGCCCAGCCGCGCCGCGCCCACCCCTCGAGCGCCTCGCGCCACCCATATGCCGTGCTCGCCGAGGTTCCCGCCGCCGCGGCGCCCCCGCCCGCCTCGCCCGGCGCCGCTTCCGCCGTGTCCGCCTCGCCTGACGTGCTCCCCGTGTCACCCGCCTCCTGACCCGGTGCGCCACCCGTGCCCGGCGCGGCACCCGGCGTGGTGTCGGCCAGCACCGCGTCGCACATCAACTCGACGAGCTGCGCCTTTCCCGGTACGTGCCGGTAGAGCGACATGCTGGTGAAGCCGAGCCGTTCGCCGACCCGGCGCATCGACAGCGCCTCGATCCCGTCGGCATCGGCGATCTCGACGGCCGCGCGCACGATCGCGTCGACGCTCAGCCCCTGTCTCGGCACGGGCGGCTTTCGCCACAGCAGTTCGACCGTCCGGTCGGGACCCTCCTCGACGGCCACCCCGTCCTCCTTCCGGCTTGACGCTTAGACCAAATATCTGTTTATGCTGTATAACGCTGTTTACATTATAAACGAGGAGTGTTCCTTGAGTGAGCTCTACGTCTCCCCGTCCGGCGACGACGCCTGGCCCGGCACCCAAAGACAACCCCTCGCGAGCCTCGCCCGCGCCCGTGACCTGGCACGCGGCACCGGCGCCGGCACCGTGGTCAACCTGCTGGCGGGCACCCACAGGCTCACCGAAACCTTCCGGCTCACCGAGGCCGACTCGGGCGTGACCTACCGGGCCGCAGGCGAGGCCGTCATCAGCGGGGGCAGGGTGATCACCGGTTGGCAGGAGCGGGACGGCGTGTGGCTGGCCGAGGTCGGCGACCTCGACACCCGGCAGCTCCACGTCGACGGACGCAGGGCCGAACGGGCCGCGATCGACGCGATTCCCGGGAACGTCACCAGAACCGACACGGGTTACGTCACCGACAGCACGGCCCCACAGGGCTGGGAAAACCCCGGCGACGTCGAGTTCGTCCTGCGCGGTGTCTACCCGTGGACCGAGGCCCGCCTCGGTGTCGCCGCCGTCGAGGGTGACGAGCACTCGACCGTCATCACCATGGCCCAGCCCGCCTTCGGCTGGGCGATCGACCTCTACAACTCGGTCGTCCCGTGGGCGGGCATCGAATTCCACGGCCCCGGCCTGCCGACCCGGGTGGAGAACGGCGTGGGCTTCCTGACCGAGCCAGGCACCTTCGCCCTCGACAGGTCCCGCCCCGGCCGCCACGTCCTGCGCTACCGGCCGCGTCCCGGCGAGGATCCCGGGCGGACGGAGGTCGTCGCACCCGTGCTGGAGGAGTTGGTCAACGTCACCGGCGCCCGTGACGTCGCCTTCCTGGGCATCACCTTCGCCGACGCCACCTGGATGCGACCGAGCCGCCCCGAAGGGTTCCTGCACTACCACGGCACCGGCTACTACGACGGCGGCCCCATCGAGAAGGTGTCGTTCGGCGAGGGGGCGTGGGTGACGGTCCCCGGGAAGTCGCTGGAGATCCCCGCGAACGTCGTGTTCGAGGGCGCGGGAGACGTCTCGGTCGAAGACTGCCGTTTCACCGGGCTGGGCGCCACGGCCCTGCGGTTCTCCGGCGACAGCACCGGCATCCTGGTGCGAGGCAACGTGTTCGAGGGCGTCTGCGGCGGCGGGATCTCGATCAGCGGGAGCCGTGGCGCCACGGTCGAGAACAACTGGATCCACGACATCGGCCTGGAGTACTCCGGCTCGCCCGGCATCGCGGTGAGCGCGAGCGAGGACGCCACGATCGCGCACAACCAGGTGAACGACGTCCCGCACTGCGGCATCGTGGCCGGCGTCGGCAAGAGCACCCGCGTCCTGCGCAACCTCACCTTCAACACGCTGAAGGTGCTGGCCGACGGCGGCGGCATTTACCTGTCGGGCCCGCAGGGCGACTCCCACGACAACGGCGCGGTGATCCGAGGCAACATCGTGCGCGACACGCTCACGCCTTACAACTTCGCGCTCTACACCGACTACGGCGCCGCCTGGGTCACCGTCGAGGACAACGCCGTCCAGCGCGCCGACAACACCGCCACCCTGCAGGCATGGCCACCGCTGGAGAATGTCGTCTTCCGGGGCAACGTCTGGGACGCCGACCCCGTGGGCTGGGACGACCCACCGCAGGGCGTCACACTGGAGGACAACGCGACACTCACCGACGAGAAGGACTTCGAGGTCCGTACGGCGGAGATCGCCGCGCGGGCCGGCCTGGAGCCCGGCTACGCCCACCTGCTGGGCCGGTGACCGCCGGGAGACCGTGAGGGGACAGGCGGCGTGCGAGGCGCGGGGGTCGGCCGGACAGGTTCGGGAGGACCGGCCTCGTTCTCCTGAGGCCGCCGAGGGGTTCCTCAGGGCGAGGCGGTGGACATCTCGGCGACGAGGGAGTGGGCCAGGAGTCGCAGGCCGCGGGCGAACTGGTCGTCCGACGGCAGCGTCGTCAGCTCTTCCGACAGGTCGACCACGGTGGGAAACCGGTCGGCGGGCAGGCCGGCGTAGAAGTGACGGCGCCGGCGGCGTAGCTCCTCGGCGTCCTCCCCGCCCGAGTGCCCCCACACCCGGGGAGCCTGGTAGCTGGAGAAGCCGAGCGCGTAGGTGATGAGCAACCCGTACGCCTGGACGGTGAGCCGGTCGGACAGCCCCGCCGCGCGCAGCAGGGCGAGCACTCCCTCCATCGACCCCGCGAGTGAGGCGTGGCTCGTGTTGACCCGTGTCGACAGCAGGCGCACCACGCACGGATGGGTCCGCATCATGTCGCGGAAGGCCATGCCGCAGGCGACCAGCAGGGCCTCGGGGTCGCCCGGATCGACCTGCGGGAGCCGGATACGGCCGAGGACGTCGTCCGCCATCGCGTCGAGGATCTCGTCCTTGCTGCGGAAATAGCTGTACAACGTCATGGTGCCGACGCCGAGCTCGGTGGCGAGCCGTCGTATGGTCAGCGTGTCGAGGCTTTCGATGTCACCGATACGGACCGCGGCGTCGACGATCTGCTGACGGGTCAGCGCGCGGCCGGCCTCCCGGCCGCGCGTACCCCCTCGTGCGATCATCGGTGTCCCTCCGTCGTTGCCTCGGTACGCGGCACATTACCGCGCACGACATACCCGATCGAGAATCACCGGGATCACCGTTTGTTGTCCAGGGCCTCCGTCGGCTGGACCTTCGGGGAACTCCGCTCGACCAGGCGGCGCCAGGCGGTGATCGACAGGTCAGGCCGGTAGAGCTTCTCCGGGGGGGCGTCCATCACGTCGACCATCCAGGCGTCCTGGGCGGTGAACTGGCCGTGGAACAGCCAGCGGACCGCGGCCAGATACTTGAGCTTGAACGCCTGCGCCTTCAGGCCGGTCTCGAAGCGCACCATGAGCTGCACGTACCGCACGTGGTCCTCGTCGACGGGCACGTACCACTCGTAGTGGATGAAGTTCGGGTAGGCCACGCGCAGGATGCCGGGCAACCTGATCGAGACGAAGCCCGGCAGGTCCAGTGACGCGATGACCGGGTTGACGTCCTTCGCCTTGCCGGGGGCGTCGGGCAGCGGCATCCGCTTCCACCAGCGCTTGTTGGTCCACAGGCCGAGGCCGGGCATCTCGGCCTCCCAGTGCACCTCCTCCTGCACCCGGACGATCCACTTGTCGCGGTTGACGACCTTGGTCTTGTTCCAGGCGGGCATCACCTTGAACAGTCGCCACAGCGCGGTGTTGTGCAGGTATTTCGCGTGCCCCTCGTCGAAGCCGTTCTCGGCGGCGAAGCGCCAGTTGCCCTTGCGCACCTCGGTGCGGCCACCGAGGACGAAGGAGTTGTCGCGCAGTTCCTCGGGCAGGTCGTCGTCGAGGGGATGCGGCTCGCCGTCGCCGATGTAGACCCAGACGAGGCCGAAGCGCTGCTCGACGGGGTAGGTGCGCACCGAGACGCGCCCGCGGATGGGGGACTCGGGGCCGTCGGTGAGGACCCCGCAGAGCTTGCCGTCGGAGAGGTCGTAGGTCCAGCCGTGGTACGGGCAGCTGATCGTGCCGGGAAACTGCCGGCGGCCGAGCGAGAGCGGAACGCCGCGGTGCGGACAGCGGTCGTGCAGGGCGTGGATTTTGCCGTCCTGCCGGACGAGCACGACCCGCTCGCCCAGGAGCGTGACGGGGACCGGCTTGCGGCCGATCTGTTCCTCCCACAGGACCGGGTACCAGTGGTCGCGGAACCCGAGGGAGGCGCTCTCGTAGATCGGCCAGGACGACCAGTCCTGGCCCGGGGGCTGCCGCTCCGGCCTGGCGCCGGTGGATTCCGCCGGGTTGCTGCGCGTGGTCAATCTGGCCTCCGTGCTCAGGTGTCGGCTGACGATGTCCCCGCCTGACGGTGACGGCTCATGTGGACAATGTCTCGTACATTGTACGAAGCGCTGACCATTGTCAATACCCGCTTCTCCTTGACCTCGTGCTTAGCACCGTACATAGTACGAGCACGCAAGCACGCCGCTGGGGACACGATGGGAGACGGTCGATGGACGAGGGCGGGACCACGATGGACCTGCTGGTGCGGACGATGACCCTGGAGTCCGAGGGGGTGCTCTCGGTGATCCTCGAAGACCCGGGCGGCGGCCCGCTGCCGGGGTGGGAGCAGGGCGCCCACCTGGAGCTGGAGCTCGGCGGCCTGCCGCGGCACTACTCGCTCTGCGGAACGCCGGAAGACTCCCTGAGGTACCGGATCGCGGTGCTGCGCGACCCGGACAGCCGGGGCGGGTCCGCCCACGTGCACGAGAGGCTGCGGCCCGGTGATCTGGTCACGGTACGCGGCCCCCGCAACCGCTTCCCGCTGGTGACCGCCGAGCGGTACCTGTTCGTCGCCGGGGGGATCGGCATCACCCCCCTGCTTCCCATGATCGCCGCCGTCGAGGCCGCCGGTGTTCCGTGGCGGCTCGCCTACGGAGGGCGGCGGCGCGCGTCGATGGCGTTCCGGGCGGAGCTGGCCGCCTACGGGGACGCCGTCACGCTGCTTCCCGAGGACGAGCTGGGCCGGATGGACCTCAAGGCGCTGCTCGGGACGCCGGACGCGGCCACCGCCGTGTACTGCTGCGGCCCCGAAGGGCTGCTGGCGGCGGTCGAGGAGGCGTGCGCGGCCTGGCCGGAGGGCAGCCTGCACGTCGAGCGCTTCGCCGCCGCGCCACGCGCGGAGACCGACGCCGGTGCGGAGCGGGAGTTCGAGGTGGAGTGCCGGCAGTCGGGCGTCGTGGTGACGGTGCCGCGGGATCAGCCCATCATCGACGCGCTGGAGGCGGCGGGCGTCTGGGTGGCGAGTGCCTGCCGTGAGGGCATCTGCGGCAGCTGCGAGACCAAGGTCGTCGAGGGTGAGCCCGACCATCGCGACTCGCTGCTCACCGCCCAGGAGCGGGCCTCGGGCACCACGATGATGCCCTGCGTCTCGCGCGCGTTCTCCGGCCGTCTCGTGCTCGATCTCTGATCACTTCGTGCTGGGTCTCCGGCGCCCCCGCCAGGTAAACATTGCGTTTCGGACATGACCAAAAAGAAGAATGTCATTGACCGGAGTGCAAAGTAGTGTACATAGTACGCAAACTGCTTGCCTGTGATTCTGTCGGCAGATGCCTGGTCCGGAACCGTACGGTCCCGGCCCGGTGTCCCTCCTCCGGGTCAACGAGCCGGTTCGAGTCCACTCGCTACGGAGTTCTGTGATGTCCGAAGAAGATTCAGCGCCGGCCGCCGAGCCGCAGCCACCGCCCTCCGACGCCCCCGCGACGGTGTGGGAGCGTCGGCGGTACTCGGTCGGTGGGCTCGGTCTGCACGTGCGCTCGGCCGGGACCGGCACGCCGACGGTGTTCCTGCACGGAGGCGGACCCGGCTGTTCGGCGTGGACCGACTTCGCCCCGGTCGTGGACGCGCTCACCCCCGGTCGCAGGTTGATCCTCGTCGACCTTCCGCAGTACGGCGACTCGGACAAACCACCGATCACGGCTCCCCTGTTCGGTTTCCACGCCGCCCACGTGCGCGGGCTGCTCGACACGCTCGGCGTGACGCGCGCCGACTTCGTGTGCCAGTCGCTCGGCGGCGGAGTGGCCCTGCGCCTGGCCGCCGACCATCCCGAGTCGGTCGGCCGTCTCGTCGTCACCGGCAGCCGGCCGACGGCCCGGCCCGCTCCCGGGGCGGGAGACGCGCGAGGCCCCCGCCTGCGCGAGGACTACTACGGCGGTGTGGGCCCGACCCGCGCGAAGATGCGCGAGCTCATCGCCCGCTACGAGTGGACCGATCCATCCGGGGTGCCGGAGGAGACGGTGGCGGAGCGCTACCGCAACAGCGTCGATCCCGGCGCGCTCGCCCTCGGCACCGCGACCGAGGCCCGCGGTGCCGCCGAGGACCTGGGCCCCGACCTGGCACGGGTGACCTCGCCCGTCCTGCTGCTGTGGGGGGAACACGACGCCTTCGCCGGTCTGGACTACGCGCGACACCTTCTGGGGCTGCTCGCCGACGCCCGGCTGGAGGTCGTACCCGGGACCGCGCACCACCCGCAGGAGGAGCGCCCCGCCGAGTACGCGGAGCGGGCCGCGGCGTTCCTGACCTCCCTTCCCGACCGTGAGTCTCACCCGCGCTCTTCGACCGTGCCCCCCGTGCTGCCCCCCGCACCCGCCGTGCCGATTCCTGGAGGTAACTGAATGCGACGCCCTGTCCTGATCACCGTGATGCTGCTCACCGCGGTACTGGGAATCCCGCGGGTGCGCCGTGCCCTGAGAGCCTGGCTGATCCGGGCGACCGGTACGGCCCTGTACACGGAGCGCGGGCGATGATCCCGCCGATCCAGCCAGCCCTCACGGACGTGGGAGGTGGGCGGTGACCTCCCCCTCCACCACCCCGGCGGTGCGCGCGATCGGGATCACCAAGAGGTTCGGCGCGTTCACCGCGCTGAGCGAGGTCGATCTCGGCCTGGCCGCCGGTGAGGTCCACGGCCTGATCGGTTCCAACGGGGCGGGCAAGTCGACCCTGATCAAGGTGTTGTGCGGTGCGATCACGCCCGACGAGGGAACGCTGGCCGTCGCGGGCGACCCCGTCTCCTTCACCCTGCCCGCCCAGGCCGAGCGGGCGGGCATCACCGTCATCCACCAGGAGACGCAGCTCTTTCCCGATCTGTCGGTGGCCGACAACGTGGTGATCTCCCGCCCCAACCTGAGGGGAGCGGCGGGACTGAGCCTGCGGGACCGTCGCGCCGACCGCGCCGAGGCGGCGCGTCTGCTGGAGTCCCTCGGCCTCACGATCGATCCCGGCCGTCTCGCGGGCACCCTCGACCTGGCCGAGAAGAAGCTGCTGCAGGTGGCCCGCGCGCTGCGCTCGGAGCCCAGGCTGCTCATCCTGGACGAACCCACCGCGGCCCTGGAGGCCAGGCAGGCCCGAAGGATCACCACGCTGATCCGCGGCCTGGCCGCCGACGGCCTCGCCATCCTGTTCGTCAGTCACAACCTGGACGAGGTCCTCGAAAGCTGCGACCGGATCACGGCCCTGCGCGACGGCCGGATCGTCGCCCGGCTCGCCGGGGGTGAGGCCACCCCGCACCTTCTCGCCGAGCTGGTCGCGGGACAGCAGCTCGCCAACGCCCCCGACCGCGCTCCCCACGAGGCGGGCGACCCGCTGGTCGAGGCCGAGCTGGGCGGTGCGGACATCGCCCCGGCCGCGATCACGCTGCGCCATCGCGAGGTCGTGACGCTGACCGGCCTGCTCGGCTCCGGTGCCGGGCGGTACGCGCGGATGCTCTCCGGCGCGACGCGGCCGGACAGCGGCGGCGTGCGGATCGCCGGCAGGCTCCTGCGCCCGCACAACCGCAGGCAGGCGGTGGCCGCCGCGGTCGGCTTCGTCCCCGAGGAGCGCAAACGGGACGGCATCCAGCCGATGCTGAGCGTGGAGCGCAACATCGCGCTCGGAGACATCCGCAGGTTCAGCCGGTTCGGGATGCTCGACCGGCGGAAGATCCGCCGCACGGCCGAGCGGCTCATCGAGGACCTGGACGTCCGCCCGGCCGACCCGGCCTTCCAGGCGGGCCTGATGTCGGGCGGCAACCAGCAGAAGGTCCTCATCGCCCGCTGGCTGGCGGCGGGGGCACGGGTGCTCATCGTCGAGGAGCCGACCCACGGCATCGACATCGGTGCCAAGCAGAACGTGATGCACCAGCTCCGCCGCTTCGCGGACGAGCGCGGCTGCGTCGTCGTCGTGGCTCTGGAGAGCGACGAGTTCCGTTCCATCACCGATCGGTTCGTGGCGTTCCGGCGCGGCCGGCTGGTCGCGGAACTGGCGGGAAACGCCCCCCACGCCGACCTGATGGCGGCGTGTCTGGGCACAAACTCGGAAGGTCGTGAATCGTGACCGGGAACCCGGTATCCGCCACGCGGGCCGCGCGACGCGGCCGTCCCCGCCCGGCGCTGGAGGACGCGTTCATCCCGCTGCTGCTCGTGGCTCTCGTCGTCGTACTGACGATGTCCACGAGCTCCTTTCTCAGCAAGGGGAACATCCTCAACGTCCTGACCGCGATGGCGATCCTCGCGATCGTCTCGTTCGGCCAGACGTTCGTGATCGCTGGAGGCGGTTTCGACCTGTCCATCGGCGCGCAGGTGGCGCTGCACGGGGTGGTGGCCGCGCTGGTGATGGCCGCGACCCAGAACATCCTGCTGGGGCTGCTCGCCGCGGCCGTCACCGGGGTGCTGTTCGGCCTGCTCAACGGTCTCCTGGTGATCTGGCTCAGGGTCCATCCGTTCATGATCACGCTGGGCACCTCGGTGGTGGCCACCGGCGTGACGCTGATCGCCTCGAACTCGGAGTCCGTCGGCGGTCTGCCCCCCTCGATCGCGGGCTTCGGCGTCGGCCGTCCGCTGGGCGTCCCCTGGATCGTCTGGCTGATGGTGGCCTGTTTCGCGATCTCCCTGTTCCTGCTCAGCGTGAGCCCTTTCGGCCTGCGGGTGCTGTCGACCGGCGGTAACCGTGAGGCGGCCAGGCTGGCCGGGCTGCGGGTCGACCGCACCACCGTGATGACCTTCGTCATCGCCGGGGTGTTCGCGGCCGTCGCAGGTGCGGCCATCACCGCCCGCCTGCAGTCGGCCCAGCCGACCGTCGGTGGCGAACTGGAGCTCTTCTCGGTCGCCGCGGTGGTGCTGGGGGGCAGCGCACTGCACGGCGGAAAGGCCTCGATGTGGCGCACGCTGCTCGGCGTGCTCGTCATCTCGGTCATCCAGAACGGGCTCAACCTGCTCGGAGTCGGTGACGCCTGGCAGGCGGTCGCCGTCGGGCTCGTCTTCATCCTCGCCATGTCGGCGGAGCTGCTGCGCCGCCTCTCACCGGTCAGGAGGTCACGCCCGGCCGAGCCGCCCTCCGCAGGAAAGCCCGACGCGGCGAGGGGCACCCCCGCCGCCGTCTGATCCTTCGCCCACCCTCTGACCAGACGTCCCGCCCTCCTCACCCCCGTACCACGCCGGCCGATCCTCACGGCTGAGACCTCGCCGGCCGACCGAACCCCCTGGAGGGGACCATGAAATTCCGGAAGACACCCGTTGTGGCCCTCGCGCTCTGCGCGGGCCTCGCCACCGCCTGTTCCGCCTCGGCGTCCGACCCGGCCACCGAAGGGGCGACCAAGGCCGACGCCAGGACCATCGGCGTCAGCTTCGCCGCTCCCCGCATCGCCCTGTACGCCGGAATCCAGAAGGGCATCGAGGCCGAGGCCGAGAAGCTCGGCGTCAAGGTGATCTTCACCGACGCGAACGGCGACCCGCTCAAGCAGGCGAACGACATCAACGACCTGATCGCCAAGGGTGTCGACGGCATCCTCGTCTCGGCGATCGACGCCAAGGCGGTCGTGACGCCCCTCGCCGACGCCAAGGCCGCGAGCATCCCGGTGATGACCGTCGCCCGCGACGTCGCGGACCCCTCCAGCCGGGCGGCCTTCATCGGCAACGACTGGGGCAAGTCCGGCACCGAGATCGCCGAGTGGACGTGCAAGAACGTCGGCAAGGGCAAGATCATCATGATCAAGGGCCCCTCGGCCGCGCCGTACGTGCAGGAGATGACCAAGGCGTACAAGGAGGTCGTCGGATCGGCCGCCTGCCCGGACATGAGCGTCGCGCACGAGGTCAACCTGAACGAGATGACCACGGAGAAGGGGCTGGAGGCGACGAAGGCCTCCCTGTCGGCCGTGCCCGACGCCGCCGTCGTGTACGCCAACCTCGACGACTTCGTCGGCGGTGTGATCCAGGCCGTCAACGAGGCGGGACTGACCGGCAAGGTCACCGTGACCGGCTTCGACGGCATCCCGTCCACGCTGGAGATGGTCCGCAAGGGACAGCTCGGGTTCGAGATCGGCCTGCAGCCGCAGAAGTGGGGGGCCAAGTCCCTGCAGAGCATGGTCGACAAGCTCGACGGCAAGGAGGTCCCCGACATGGTGACCATCGAGACCCTGCCGTTCGACAAGACCAACGCCGACCAGCTCACCGAGGCCGACCTGGAGTAGCGGCGGCCCATGACGGCGCGGCCTCCTCACGAAGACCCCACGAAAGGCGCGAAAGGAGTTTCGATGGACAGCTTCACAGTCAACGGCGCGGCCCGGACCGTGCGTACGGCGCCGGGGACGACACTGGCCTCGCTTCTCCGCGACCAGTTCGGGCTGACCTCGGTCAAGCTCGCCTGCGAGCGGGGTGAGTGCGGTACGTGCACGGTGCTGGTGGGCGGCCGGCCGCGCCTGTCGTGCGTCACCCTGGCCGCTCTCGTGGACGAGGAGGTGACCACCGCCGAGGGGCTCGCGGAGGAGAGCGCCGACCTGCGCGCGGCCTTCGCCGACCGGGGCGCCTTCCAGTGCGGCTTCTGCACCCCCGGCCACGTCGTGCACGCCACGGCCCTGCTCAGGGGCGGCCTGCCCGCCGCACCCGAGCGGGCGGCGCGACACGTCCGCCGAGAGCTGTCGGGCAACATCTGCAGGTGCACCGGCTACACCGCGATCGTCGAGGCCGTGTGCGAGACGGCCCGGCGTCGCGCCGCCGTAAAAGAAACCGTGGAAGGCGCCGTAAAAGACGTCGCGGAAGACGCCGTGGAACAGGAGCGGGCATGAGTGGCCCCCACGGCCCCGCCGGCCCCGAGGACACCCAGGTCGGCCGCCGCGCCCGGCCGCTGGACTGGCAGGAGCGGACGCTCGGCAGGACCCGCTACACCGCCGACCTGAAAGAACCCGCGCACCTGCACGCCGCGGTTCTGCGCTCGCCCGTGCCGTACGCGCGGGTCACCGGCCTCGACGTCACCGACGCGCTCGGGATGCCCGGCGTGCGGGCCGTCGTCACCGCCGCCGACTTCGCGCCGGGCATCACCTACATACACCGCGGCGGCCACATGTCCGACCGGCCTCCGCTGGCGGACGGGGTGGTCAGGTTCGTCGGGCAGGAGATCGCCGCGGTGGCGGCCGACACCCCGGACCAGGCACGCCGGGCGGTCGCGGCGATCCGTCTGCGGCTGCGACCGCTGCGCGCGCCGCTCACCGTGGCCGAGGCGCTGCGGCCGGGTGCCCGCACCCTGCACGAGCGACCGGTCGAGCCGAACGTGGCCACCCGGTGGAACAGCACCTGGGGAGATCCGGCGGCGGGCATCGCCGCGGCGACGGTCATGACCGAAGGAGACTTCGTCTACCCGAGCGTCGTGCACGCCTGCATGGAACCCAACACCACGCTCGCCCGCTGGGACTCCGAACGCGAGGTCATGGAACTGTGGACCTCCACCCACGCGCCGTACTTCGTCGTCAAGGAGGTCGCCCACCTGCTCGGCCTGGAGCGTGAGCAGGTGATCTGCCGCGAGGTGGCCACCGGCGGCAGCTTCGGCTCGAAGTCCAAGGCCTCCGAACACGAGGTGCTGGCCGCCGCCCTGGCCCGCAAGAGCGGACGGCCGGTGCTGCTGGCACTGACCCGCGAGGAGGAGTTCGCAGCCAACAAGCCGCGGCACCGCTTCGAGACGCGGCTGCGCACCTACGCCGACGCCGAGGGAAGGCTGCGCGCCTTCGAGACCGAGGTCAACGTCGACAACGGCGCGTACTCGCACATGGGCTCCTCGGTGATGCGCGTCGGGGTGATCACGCTCGGCTCCGTCTACCGGGTGGAGGGCGTCCGCTTCGACGCGCGGCTGGTGGACACCGCGACCCAGCCCGGCGGCCAGTACCGCGGGTACGGCACGCCGCAGGTGGCCCTGGCCATGGAGAGCCAGATCGACGAGATCGCCGAGAAGCTCGGCATGGATCCCATCGACATCCGCAGGCTCAACGCGGTCGAGCCGTACACCGAGACGCTGTGCGGATACCGGCTCACCACGAGCGCGCTGGTGGAGTGCCTGGACGCGGTCCGCGCCGAGCTCGACTGGGACGCCAAACGCGCGCGCAGGACACCGGGGCGCGGACTCGGCGTCTCGTGCGCGGCTCACGGCTCGGGCGCCTACGCCTACGAGTTCGCCAACCTGAGCGAGGCCGCCGTCGACGTCTTCGAGAACGGGCGCGCCCGGGTACGGTTCGGCGGTTCGGATGCCGGTACCGGCCAGAACACGATCCTGGCGCAGATCACCGCGCAGGAGCTCGGCCTGCCGCTGGATCGGGTGGACGTGCTGTCCATGGACGGCGAGCTGACCCCGCTCGACCTCGGCGCGTGGTCCTCGCGCGCCACCCACATGTCCGGGATGGCGACCGGCGAGGCGGCCGCGGCCGTCGCCGAACGGCTGCGTGAGCTGGCCGCGGAGAAGCTGGGACGCGCCCCCGATGAGGTCGAGCTGCGCGACGGCTCCGCGCACGCGGGCGGCGAGGAGGTCACGATCGCCGACCTGGTACGGCTCGACGGTGACGTCCTGACCCGTCAGAGCCACTACCGGGTGGACGGCACGGAGATGATCGCCCCAGGTGAGGACCGGGCGAACCTGTCTCCCACCTACTCCTTCGCGGCGCACGGCGCCGAGGTCGAGGTCGACCGGCGGACGGGAAAGGTGACCGTCGTCGACTACGTCGCCGCCCACGACGTCGGGCGGGCGATCAACCCGACCATGGTCGAAGGCCAGATCATCGGCGGCGCGGTGCACGGCATCGGCGGGGCACTGGGCGAGGAGGTCGTCCGGACGGACGGCAGGGTGGCCAACCCCGCCTTCGTCAACTACGCGCTGCCCCGGGCGGCCGACGTCCCGCCGATCAGGCCCGTCATCGTCGAGGGCCACGACGACGCGGGCCCCTACGGCGCCAAGAGCGTCGGCGAGATCCCGATCATCCCGCCCGGCGCGGCCATCGCCAACGCGGTCTACGACGCGGTCGGCGTCCGCGTCAGGGAACTGCCGATCACCCCGGACAAGATCCTGACGGCACTCGCCGCCAAGGAGGGCCGCCGGCGTGACCACTGGCTGTGGCGGCGGCCGGGCCGCTGGTGGATCGCGTTGCTGCGGGCGCTGTACCCCAGGGGCGTCCACACCCTGCTGGACCGCTGGGGCACCAGGTTCGGGCCCTACGGCAGGCTCGACGACAAGGTGGGCCCGGCCCCGGAGATCGGCGAGGTGCGCAGGCCCGAGTCGGTGGCCGAGGCGTGCGCCGCGCTGAGCGAGGGCGCCCTCGCGTACGGCGGCGGCAGCGACGTGCTGCCGAGCCGCCGCCAGCGGCTGATCGCCCCCGCCGTGCTGGTGTCGACGGCCAGGATCCCCGCCATGCGCGGCATCACCGGCACGCCGGGCGGCGTCGTCATCGGCGGCGCCGTCACCCTCGCGGAGGTGGCCGAGAAGCTGGGAGAGCGGCTGCCCGCGCTGAAAGAGGCGATCGAGACCATCGCCTCCCCCCAGCTCCGCGCCGCGGCGACCGTCGCGGGAAACCTGCTGCAGGCCAAGCGCTGCTGGTTCTTCCGCAACGACTTCCCCTGCTACAAGCGCAACGGCGCGAGCAGCCCGTGCTACGCGATCCTCGGCGACCACCGCTTCCAGCACGCCGCCGTGGACGGGCACCGCTGCCAGGCGGTCACCCCGTCCGACCTGGCGACGGTGCTGATCGCGCTCGACGCCGTGGCCGAGATCGCCGACGGCCGCAGCACCCGGACGGTGCCGCTGGCGAAGCTGTACACGGGGCCGGGGGAGACGAGCCTGAAGGAGGGCGAGCTCCTGGTCTCGGTCACCGTCCCCGAGGAGGCCGGACGCGCCTGCGTGTTCGAGAAGCTCTCCCTGTGGGAGGGGGACTTCGCGGTCGCCTCGGTCGCGATCTCCACCAGGGCCGTGCCCGGGGAGCCGATCACCCGCTGGCGGGACACCCGGGTCGTGTTCGGCGCGCTCGCCCCCACCCCGTGGCGTCCGCGCGACGTCGAGCGCGCGCTGGACGGCACGGAGGCGGGAGCCGATGCCGCGGTGCGCCTGCGCGAGATCGTGGACGACCGGCTCACCCGCCACGCGCACCCGCTCCCGAACAACGGCTGGAAGCTCGACGCCGCAGCCGGGCTCGCCGAGAAGGCGGCCGAGCGGCTGCTGGACACCCCCCGATGACGACCGGTTCAGACGCGGCGGGACATCCCGCCCGAGAGAGGGCGAGGCCGTTGACCTCACCCAGGGAGATTCGATGATCGTGAGTGATCCGCGAGGCGGGCCCCTGCCCGACACCGCCCTCGACGAGCGGCGGCTGGAGTGGGTGAGGGCCGCCGAGGCCGTCCTCGACACCGACAGGCTCGCCGAGATCGTCATGGGCATGACCGACATCGCCAGCCCGACCGGCGAGGAGGCCGAACTGGCCCGGTGGCTCACCACGACGATGGCCGGCTCCGGCCTGGAGGCCGCCTACCAGCCCGTCGACGACACGCAGGGAAACGCCGTGGGACGGCTGCGCGGCGACGGCAGCGGGCCGGACCTGCTGCTCTACGCTCCCATCGACACGCTGACCGTGGGCGAGGAGTCCGAGGACGTCCCGTGGGTGGGTGACACCCTCCGCCACGACCTGCGTCCCGAGGCTGTGCGGCAGGGCCCGTACGTCATCGGTCTGGGCGCCAGCAACCCCAAGGGGCACGGTGCCTGCCTCGTCGCCGCGGCCGAGGCGCTGAGGCGGGCGGGCGTGCCGCTGCGCGGTGACGTGATCGTCGGGCTCGGAGCGGGGGGCATGCCCACCAACAAGCGCACCGCCCCCCACGCCCGCCGCTACAACGCGGGTCAGGGCAACGGCTGCTCCTTCATGCTCGAACAGGGCGTCTGGGCCGACTTCGCGCTGCTGGCCAAGCCCGGCTGGGCCGTGGCCTGGGAGGAGGTCGGCCTGTGCTGGTTCGAGGTGCGGGTGCGCGGCAGCTACGCCTACGTCGGCAGCCGTCACCGCATCGACTACCGCAACGCGATCCTCGGGGCCGGCGTCGTCGCCGCCGAGCTGGAGTCGTGGTTCGCCGAGTACACGGCCCGCCACACGCATGACACGGTCGCGCCGCAGGGCAACATCGGCGCCATCGAGGGCGGCTGGATGCGGATGCCGGCCGTGGCGCCCGCCCTGTGCCGGTTCATGGTCGACCTCCGTACCAGCCCTCGCAGCACGCCCGCGAGCGTCAGGCGCGAGTTCGGCGCGGCCGTGGAGCGGATCAGAGCCGCCTTTCCCGAGCTGGAGGTGGAGTGGGACATGGTCCTGTCCATCCCCGGTACCGCGACACCCGCCGACGACTGGATCGTCCGCTCGGCGGTGGAGGCGTGGGAGGCGGAGGAGGGCCGGCCGCACGAGCCGATCCTGGCCAACAGCGGGGCCACCGACGCCAACATCCTGCGGGGCCGGGGACTGCCGACCGCGCGCATCGGCATGACCAGGGTCGGGCCCGAGGGACCGCTGCCGGTGGACTTCCCCTCGGGAATGAACGTGGCCGACCTGCGCGAGATGCGCAGGCTGACCCGCCACGTGATCCGCACCGTCGTCAACACCTGCACGCGCACCCGAGAAGAAGTGGGTATCACCGCATGAGTCGCATCGTCCTGGGCGTCGGCGCCTCACACAGCACGCTCATGAACACCAACTGGGACGAGGTCGCCCACCGCGACGACGCCCGCCGTTTCCGGGCCGGCCTGAACGAGGCGCGCGAGCTCGTCGAGGCGGCCAGGCCCGACGCGGTGGTGGTCATCGGGTCGAACCACTTCCGGGGCTTCTTCCTCGACCTGATGCCGGCCTTCACCGTGGGGGTCGCCGAGTGCGTCGGCAGCGGCGAGTCCGGCACCCCCGGCGGCCCGCTCCCCGTCGACACCGACCTCGCCAGGAAGCTGATGTGGTCGCTGTCGGCCGCGGACTTCGACGCCGCGTTCTCACTGCGGCTTCAGGTCGACCACGGCATCACCCACGCCCTGCAGTACCTGCTGCCCGACCTCGACGTGCCCATGGTGCCGGTCGTCATGAACATGTTCGCCCCGCCGCTGCCCTCGCTCGCGCGCTGCGACGCCTTCGGCGCCGTGCTGCGCCGGGCGATCGAGTCCGACGGACAGGACAAGCGGGTCCTCGTGGTCGCCTCCGGCGGGCTCTCGCACCGCCTGCCGTGGCCCAAGTGGTTCTCGGCGATGTCGGACGACGACCGCTTCCTCGTCGAGGCGTGGCTGAACGGCCGCGACTCCTGGAAGGACTACGAGGTGCGGCGCAGGCAGATCATCAGAGCCGCAGAGGCGGACATCAACCCCGAGTTCGACCGCCGCTTCCTCGAACTCCTCATGGCGGGCGACCTGTCGGAGATCGTCGCCAAGGACAGCGCGGAGATCGAGGAGGAGGCGGGGAACGGGGCACAGGAGATCCGCAGCTGGGTGGCGATGTCCAGGGCCGTCGGGGCCGCCAAGGGGCGCGTCCTCGCCTACGAGCCGATCGACACCTGGATCACCGGTATGGCGGTCGCGGTGCTCGATCCGCTCCCCGAAGCCTGACCTCCCTCCTGTCCCGGCCCGGACGACGTCCGAGCACGTCGTACCGGCACACCAGAACCGTGTTCCGAAGAAAGGCATGAAGCAGATGAGTATCTGGACCGATCTGACCGGTGTGGAGCACACCCTTCGATACGTGGACGCCGGAGGTCTCAGGACCCGGGCGCTCCAGGCAGGTACGGGCGAGCCCGTGGTTTTCCTGCACGGCACCAGCGGCCACCTGGAAGCGTTCATCCGCAACCTCCCGGCACACGTGGCCGGTGGTTACGCCTGCCACGCCATCGACATGGTCGGCCACGGCTACACCGACGGCATCGACGAGCCCTACCGCATCCCCCGCTACGTGGAGCACGTGCTCGCCTACCTGGACGCCATCGGCGCCGAGCGGGCCCACTTCGTGGGGGAGTCGCTGGGCGGCTGGGTGGCGGGGCGCCTCGCCGCCGACCACCCCGAGCGGGTCGGCAGGCTCACCCTGGTCGCCCCCGGCGGTACGGTGGCCAACCCCGAGGTGATGGCACGGATCAAGACCAGCACCCGCCTGGCCGTGGAGACCGACGACATCGACCTGACCCGCAAGCGGCTCCACCTGCTGATGCACAACCCGGCCAAGGACGTCTCCGAGGAGCTCGTCCAGGTCAGGCATGACATCTACCACCGCCCCGACTTCGTCAAGCGGGTCGACAACCTGCTGTGCCTGCAGGAGATGGACAACCGCCGCGAGGACCTGCTCAGTCCCGAGCAGATGGCGCGCATCACCGCCCCGACCCTGATCGTGTGGGGTGCGCAGAACCCGTTCGGTGACATCCCCGAGGCGCATCGCATGAACGCGAGCATCCCCGGCTCCCGGCTGGAGATCTTCGGTGAGTGCGGCCACTGGCCCCAGCACGAGCACTCGGAGCGGTTCAACGAACTCAACCTGGCCTTCCTCGGGGAGAACGCGTGAGCGCCGGTACGGTGCCGCGCCTGGGCATCCGGCTTCCGCCCTGCGACCGGGTCGACCGGATCGCCGACGCGGCCGCCCACGCCGAGCGGCTCGGGTTCGACAACGTGTGGCTGCCCGACTCCCAGCTGCTGTGGCGCGACGTCTTCACCGCGCTCACGGCGGTGGCCCTTCGCACCGAGCGCGTCGGCCTCGGCAGCGCGGTCACCAACCTGGTCACCCGGCACCCCGCGGTGGTGGCCTCGGCCGCCCGCAGCATCGCCGAACTGGCCCCCGGCCGCTTCCACCTGGGCGTGGGCGTGGGCAACAGCTCGGTGGGACCGGTCGGCCTGCGCTCCAGCACCAGGGCCGAGCTGACCGAACACCTGGCGCAGGTCCGCGCGTTGCTGCGCGGCGAGGAGTGGGACTACGGCTCCGCGCGCTCACGCCTGCGCGATCCGGGCCCCGCCGTGCCCATCCATCTGGCCGCCAGCGGCCCGAAGAACCTGCGGTACGCGGGTGAGGCCGCGGACGGGGTGATCCTGCTCAGCGGGATCGCCCCGGCCAACCTGGCCGACAGCCTCGACCGGGTCTGGGAGGGGGCACGCTTGGCGGGCCGCGACCCGGCGGACATCCAGGTCACCGCCTCCGCCTACTGCCATGTCACCGACGACGTCGAGCGGGACGCCCGGATCCTCAAGCCCGTGTGCGCGACCATCGCCCGCTACGGAGGCCGTACCTCGCTCGCGCTCGCCGGGATCGAGGTGGACGTGCCCGAGCGGTTCGACGAGGGGGAGGTCTACCCGGACCTGATCCACGCCGAGGACTGGGACCTGGCCGTGGAGGTGGCGGGCCGCTGGGTCAGCGACGAGGCGGCCGTGCGGTTCGCGCAGGCGTTCTGCCTGTTCGGCACGACCGGCGAGATCGGCGCCCGGCTCGCCGAGCTCGGCGAGCTCGGCGTCACCGGCCTGCTGGTGCAGCACGTCGGCTCCTACTCGCTGCCGTACGAGCTGATGGACGCCCTGGGCGACGTGCTCGCCGCATCCGGAAGCCGCGCGTGAACGACGGGACGCGGGAGGTGCCGCTGGCCGAGGCGATACTCGACCGGGCGGAGGCCGTCGCCGTGGACGCGGACGCGACGCTGCTCGGCCGGGCGGCCGAGCACGTGCTCGACACCACGGCCTGCGTCGTCGCCGGAGCCGACCACCCCACCGCGCGGCGGCTCCGCGCGGCGGGCGGTCTCCGGTGGGAACGGGAGGGACGCGAGGAGGGGGAGGCGGATCGCCCGGCCGGCGGTGCCGAGGCCCGGGGGCTCCGTGAGACGGTCTCCTGCGAGGCGACCCTGCGTGAGGCGGTGCTGGCGGGGGTCACCCGGGCGCACGTGGACGAGTTCGACGCCATCCACACCGCCTCGGCGACCCTGCCCGCGGCCGTGGTGATCCCCCCGGCCGTGCTCGTCGCGACGGCCCTGCGCCGCGGCGGTGACGAACTGCTCCGCGCCGTGATCGCCGGGTACGAGGCGGTGGCCGAGGTCGGCACGAGGTTCGGCGGCCCGGCCCTGTACGCCGACCGGTGGTGGCCCGGCGCGCTGTTCGGTCCCGTCGGCACCGCCGTCGCGCTCGCCCGGCTGTACCGGCTGTCGAGAGAGCGTACGCTCGCCGCGATCGGCCTGGCGGCGGGCGGCATGGCCGGTCTGCTGCCGCCGGAGCGTCTGGGCGACGCGCACTACGTCGCCCTCGGCAGGTCGGCCTGTACGGGCCTGGACGCGGTACGGTTCGCCGCGGCGGGCATGGAGGTCGATCCTCGCCTGCTGGAGGGCGCCGTCGCCGCCACGCTGCGCAGGCGACCGGCCGAGGCGGGTTCACGGACGCCGCATCTGCTGGGGTGCTCGCTGAAGGCCTATCCCTGCGCCCGACCGCTGCACGCCGCGGTGAGCGCGCTGGAGGACCTCGTCGCCGAGGGGCTGCGTCCCGAGACGGTGACCGGGGTCAGGATCGGGCTGCCCCCCGCCGCGCTCCGGTTCGTCACCGTCGACCCGCGCCCCGCCGACCCGGCCGCCGCGGCGGCGAGCGCCCCGTTCGTGGTGGCCGCCGCCTTGAGCGGAGATATCCGAAATATCGCCATATTCAGGAGTGCTGGTGCCGTGTCCGGAACGGGAGAGACCGCACCTGTGATCTCCGATACGGTGGACGACTCCGGAGCGGGACTTCACGTCGCGATCGAGGCGGGAGAGGTCGTGGGAGCCGCCTATCCGCGTCACTGGGGCGCCGAGGTCACGGTGACGACGTCCACCGGCGGGTCGTACCGGCGGGTGGTGCTGGATCCGCCGGGTGACCCGGCGCTGCCGATGACGCGCGACCAGCTGACGGCCAAGGCGGAGCGGCTGCTGCGAGGGCGTGAGGGAGCCGCGCGGCACATCGCCGACTGCCTGGCACTGGAGCGGGCGACGGACGTGGCGCGACTGCGTCTGCTGCCCGCGGGACTGTGAAACGATCTGAGAGTGAGAGCCTTGGAAGACGGTTTGACGGCACGCGACACCGGTGCGGGGACGCGCAACGGGGAGGAGGCGTCCGAGGGAGGCGTCCGTAAGAGCGAGCGGGCGCTCACCGCCGACCACATCCTGCGCGCCGCCATCGAGATCGGCGACCACGAGGGCCTGCACGCCCTCACCATGCGCAGGCTCGCCGCCAAGCTGGGCTTCAGCACGATGGCGCTGTACCGGCACTTCAAGAACAAGGACGAGATCCTGGACGGCATGGCCGACCTCGTCCTGGGCAACCTCAGCCTGCCCGAGGAGGTCGGCCGCGACCCCGAGACCGTTATACGCGACCTGGCCGACGCACTGCTCGGGATGATGCGCTCCCACCCGAGCGTGATCCACCTGCTGTCGACCCGCGCGACGACCAGCCGGACCTCGCTGAGCGGAGCGTTCGAGCGCGTGCTCGAACGCCTGCGCGCCACCGGGCTGTCGGCCGACCTGTCGGTGCGGGTCTACGGGGCGCTCATGACCTACACCATCGGCTTCGCCTCCTACCAGCTGCCACGCCCCTGGGGCGGGAGCGGCGAGGACGCCCGCGAACTCAGACGCCAGCGCGGCCACTTCTACGCCTCGCTGCCGGCGGACGAGTTCCCCCACATGGTGGAGCTGTCCGGGCTGCTCGTCGACCTGCCGCACAACTCGCAGTTCCAGGTCGGGCTGGAGTTCATGCTCGGCGGCATACTGGCCGCGCACAACGGCGGCGCCTCCGCACCTGAGGCGGGCGACGACGGCTCCGTGGCGGCCGACCGGCAGAAACGGTAACCGCAGCTGACCGCCTGACCGCCTGCCCCGGCCCCCGTTGGGCGTCCGCGTACCCGAGACATGTCCGGGTGGCGCGGGTCGGCACGGGCATGCGCGCGAGCGCCCTTGGGGAAGCCTTGGGAGCGGGATGGGCGTGAAGGCGACCCGGGCGCGGTACTAAACCGGATAGTCCCCGATCCCGCGTACGGGAACGGGGACCGCGTCATGTCCGACTCATGAGCACAGAAGATCGTGACGAGGACCTGGCGGCCCGCCGCCGGTCGGACGCACCGTACCGCCGCGCGGCGACCCAGCAGACCACCGGGCGACAGGCCCCGGCGACGGCTCGCCGAGCCCGGGGCCGGCCCGAGCCTCAGGAGGCTTCAACCATGGAAATGCCCGCGGTCAACGAGTGCCAGGTCGAGGCGTGCGCGTACAACACCGCGCACAGCTGCCACGCCCTCGCCATCACGGTCGGCAACAGCAGCCACGCCGAGTGCGAGACCTTCTTCAAGGTCCCTTCGAAGGGGGGCGACCCGACCCACACCGGCCGCGTCGGCGCCTGCAAGATGGCCGACTGCCAGCACAACATCCAGTACGAGTGCCAGGCGTCGGGCATCGTCGTCGGCTACGCGCAGCAGGACATCGACTGCCTCACCTACGCGCCCGCCTGACACCGGGCGGCCCGGATCAGAACGACGGCAGGGCCGGGCCGAGCCGTTCGGCGATGAGACGCACCTCGTCGTGGAGGGCGCGCAGTTCACCGGCCGTCGGGTTGAGCTCGTAGCCGTGGTAATGGCAGGCGGCGCTGAGCGCGGCCCACGCTCCGGAGACACGCCGGGCGATGCTCTCATCGACGTACCGCGTCAGGCAGAGCACCTGGGTCCGCATGCGGCACCGCTCCACCCCGGGTTGGGCGCGGTGCCAGAAGTCGTGCATGCACGACTCCAGCGCCTTCCTGAGCAGGAAGGCGGTCGTCCGAGACCATGGCCCGTGAGCTTCCCCCAGTAGTCCGGACACCGGCGGTGTGCCATCAGGTTCCAGGGTCCGGCGGCTGGTGGCGCCCCCCTCCTTGTTGGCCTTGTTCGGCGCCCAGCCGTTTCGCCACCGCTTGCCGGTGCGATAGTTGATCCCGACGATCCGGCATGCCTCTTGGCTGCTGAAACCTTGACCCGTGAGCCGGAAGTATTCCTCCCGCTCACGGGTCAGCTTCATGCGCCCTTGAGGTGACCGGATTTCGCGGATCTCGGAGTCCATCGCGCTCCCCGAGCTTGGGTGTTGCGACGACCGCTAGAAGGGGAGCTGGCTGGTCAAGGCTTATCCTCCGAAGGAATGATGTCGACCCGTTGACGGGTTTCTTTGTCGATCACAGCCCGTCCAGCCAGCGGAGCTCTCAGCTTCAGCTCCACGGGGTACCGGTATCCAATGTCCGGGTGGTATCCATTCTCCCAGGGCCATGACCCGCAGTTGTCATCCACTTGAATACCGAGGATCACTTGGGACGGAGTCTCGGATACTTCCGTGTCCTTCACCTGCTGGCAGAATTCGCCTTCCGCGTCAGGTGGGCGGAAGGTCAGGTTGACGGTCAAGGTTCGCTCGTCCGTGGACAAGGATGCGAGGTGAACCTGCTCCCATTTGGGTGTGCATGCCGCCAAGATCGGTATCGCGGAGGCGATGACAAGTGCCCTGGAGAAGGTACGGAATCGCGGAAGAGGCATGGTTTATGGGTCAGGTCTCTCTGTTGCTCTTACGACGGCAGTTTACGCTTCATCACATCGCCACCATACGCCTGGCGGACGGAGTTGATGTCAGTGAAGAACTCGTCGCAGTCACCGATGAGAGGCGTGTTGGCTGAGGAGTGGATTCCCTTCGCTACCACATAGCCGCTGGTCCGGTCGATGATGTAGACAGCCCCTCCAGAGTCGCCGCTGTCAGTGCAGGCTGAAGGATGCGTACCCTTTACAACATTCTCGATCCTGCCGTCGTTGACACGAATGCCGGTGTTGGGGTCGGTAACCTTCCAGTTGCAAGTTTGTCCGGTCTTCATGCCTCCGACACAGTACAGGTCGCCCAGCCCGGAGCGGCGATGGAAACTGCCCTTGACGGAACGCTTGCTCGTGGAGTTGACACTTCCGACGAAGATGGAGGCTGTCGGCTGGATGCCTGGCTTCGTTACCTCTATGAGTGCGCTGTCGCCGAGAAGCGCGCTCTGGCCCGGTATGGGCACGGTACCCTCGCCATAGAGATGTGTGCCCAGTACACGGCGCCCATAGGAAAATATGCCCGCAGTGTAATTGTCCAGGCAGTGCCCGGCGGTTATCAGCCGCTTGCCAGCGGGAAGCGACCATGCGAAGCCCATGGTGCAGGGTCTGCTCTGATCGGTGAGATACGCTCCCGCGCCATTGATGTACCCGTCGTTGTCGTTTAGCCGACTGTCTTGACGTTGTGCGTGGACAGCGTTGGGATCGAGCCGGATCACGACGGTGTTGGTGCCATAACGTTGGGCGAGAGCCAGTCGCATCTCGGTCGATACAGTGTTGGCGGTGAGGAGAACCTGGTTGTGCTCAGGCCAGACACTGGCGGACACGATGCGGTCTGCGCCGGGCACCTGGCTGGTATCCGCCTCCAATATTTCGCTTACGATCGTCGACAGTTGGGCCGAACTCCTGGTGACATCAGGGACTTGCGGGGCGAAGGTGTAGTCCTCGGCCTCGCCCACTGGGACTTCGCTGTCCTCGTTGGTGTCATCCCCCTCGTATGTGCCGGGGACGGTCCAGTCCGTACCCCTGAGGTCGAGGTAGGCAGTACCGGTGAGAGCGGCGGAGCCGATGGCTCGGCCGTCGGTGGTGGCTGCGGGCACGATGACCTGGCCGGTTACCATGTCGGCGTACGGGGTGGCGAGTGCGCCGGAATTGGCTTCAACGCGATCATGCGCTCCGCTCAGCGCATGCGCGAGAGGTTCAGCCATCTGCAGGGCGTCGCTGCGCCAGTTCGCGGGGGTCTGGATGACCTCCACGCCGTCCGGGCCGGCCGGGTACAGGACGGTTGGTCCGCCGATGGGGTCGAATATCGCGGTGATCTTGGGAGGGTTGTTGAAGTCGGTGTCTTCGGACGCGGGGAAGACTCGGTAGTTGTTGCTTGCGCGCTCGGTTGGGGACATGAGGACCAGGCCGTAGTTCCCGACGTCGCCAGCCCATTGGCGAGCCATGGCGGTGATATCCCAGTTCATCGGAGCGGGATTACAAGATCCCGAGCGGATGCTGCTGGTGTTGGTGACGGCGTTTTCGGTGGTGTTGGTCGGCTGCATGGACCAGGTGACGGTAGAGGGGCTCCATGCGCTGGTGACTCGGCGTACCTGGATCCCGTCGCCCACCGTGGTGCCACAGCTGGGGCCGTCGATGTTGAGCAGGGACAGGGTCACGTTGCTGATCTGCTGCCCAACCAGGGACGACATGTCAAACTTCAGGTAGGCGCGGGCCTTACTGCCGTCCGAGTGTGTGCCTGCTCCTAGGGTGCTGCCATCGCCGTTTGGAGAGTCAGGGAGGACGCTCCAGACGTCTGCGTCGGCGGTGGGGGTGACGCTGAACGCAGACTGGATGGTCACCGGATAAGTGGTGTCCGGATCGGTCAGGAAGTCAGCGTCAGGTTTGATGAGCAGGGTCTGCTGCCCGTTGTCGGTGCTTATTTTGACGTCCACGGCGCCGTGGACGTCGTCGCGGTCCTTCGGCGTTGCCTTGTCGTGCAGGGTGGGCCTGGGGGCGACAGCGACGTGCAAGCCGTCCTTGTTGATCATGCGTAGTCGACCATCGGCCGCTTCACGCAGGCTGAGCCCGTTGCCCTGCACCGGGATCTTGAGCTCGGGAGCCTTGGCCGGGCGGTCTCGCAGGACCACGTCGTACCGGAAGCCGGTGGGCAGTGCGGTGACCACCAGGTCGGCGCCGGGCCCGGCCGCGTCGGTGTAAACGGCTCGGCTGCCGCTCAGGGTGGGCTTTGCCAGTTCGGTGGGCCACGACAGGGTCAGAGACTGCTCAGGGGTTGGGGCGAACGTGGTGACCGGGCTGGTGCCGGGTTTCGCCGACAGGGACAACTCTCCCTTGATGACCTTGGGCTTCACGACGCCGTTCTGCTCGACCAGGGTGGGGTCGATCCACGCCCAATCGCCACGCTGCTTGACGCGAACGGGCCTTGACCAGATCTCCGTGGTCACGTGGCCGTCGGGGTGTTTCCAGTACCGGGCGGTCTCTGTCGCCGCGCCCAGCAGTTCAACGGGTGCTTTCGGTGAGCCGGCTTGGGGGGACGTGATGGGGGCGGGGTCGGCTGAGGCTGCTGGAGTGACGGTGGCTACGAGGAGGGGTGTGATCAGCAGCCCGGCGGCGACTCCTTTCAAGAAACGGTTCCGGCCATGAAAGACCGATGGAGGGGTGGAGGAATTTTGCACAAAAGCTCCGATCTATGAAAAAGATCATCTGGCGCATGAAATCTAACAATCGCTCAACTTTGAGTCAATTGATCTATGTCAATACGCTAAGTGAGGGCTTTTGGCTTCTTGTGCACATTCATCGCATGTGCAGGGTGGCCGAAATTTGACGAAAGCTACGAGAATCCTGCCTATTTGCCCGCTTTGCTCATCGATGTTCGAACCGAATCCCGTACCGCAACGAGGTGTTCTACTTCGCCGTTACAGATGTCGGCCAAAGAAGCGTGCCCTTTTCTGTCACCTTCCGGCGTATCTCTTCGGCGACTGGTTCTTTCTAGTGGCCCGTCTCCGAACGTTGACCGGGTATCGCCATCGGATGACCGGCCTCTCCAGACCTGGTTTTCCCGGCAAGGTTGTGTGACGGCCCACTAGTACGGCAGCCGCCATTCGTTAGTTGAGCTGGGTGTATTCGGTGGCCAGTCGGGCACGGCGGTGGAACCATCGGGCGCGGGCTTGATGACGG
>NZ_JBIAZS010000008.1:0-365366 GCF_042899335.1 Streptosporangium sp. NPDC000095 | reverse complement strand
GGACGGTGTGGGAGAGTAGGTCACCGCCGGACAATCTTTCATGAAAGGGCTCTCACCGTTTGGTGGGGGCCCTTTCGTGCTTTCCAGGGCCTTTTTCAAGCGATGCCCAGCGGGGTCTCGAGGGCGGCCCAGCGGCGCTCAAGCGGTGTTCCGAACCTCCAGACGTCGAAGGCCGGGACTCCCGAGCCTCCACGTTCCAGGCCGGCAGAGGCAAGGACTCCGGGGAAGTTCCCGGGCCTCTGCGAGGCGAAGGGGTTCTGTGAGACGAAGCCGCTTTCGCTTCACGGGCGTCACGTTCTGACGGTCGGCACCGGGCCCGCCTGAGTACGACGAAACCCTCGATGCGCAACCCTGGGCGTGGAGCTCGCCGAGCGTGTCACGGAGAGCCGGCCGCTGTTCATGCACCAGCCGAAGCGTGATCGTCGCGGCGATGCTCATGATCGGGAAGCGATGCTCGACCTACGCTGAGGCGCGCGGCGGGGTGGTGTTCTCCTTTCTTCGTTCTCCTCGCCGGGATGATCGGTTCCCCTCGGCCTTGAGCCCCCTACGGTCAGCTACTTTTGTCAAATTTGACAGAAGTTTCAGCGTGGCCGACCGAAGTCACCGCTCAATACGTTCTGTGATCACCCGTGTCGGGGTGGGGTGGGAGTGACCGGCGAGACGCAGGTCGAGTCGCGTGACGGCTCCAGGGGAGGGGCGTCTCTGGAGTGCCTCGTAGGGCCGTTTGCCCATATTGTTACAAACCGAGTCTATTGCGACGTTCCGCGCGTGGCCACCCCGCCTGATCAGGCAAGATCTCTCGATCGGGGGTGTATGGGAGCGTGTCCGGTACGGCTCCACCCCGGAAGGACTTTGGTCGTCCGTCGTAGAAAGTTCAAGTGATCATGGCAAAAGTTCTTCCAAAAGGTGCAGAAGACGCGTAACTTCCACGCCAAGTTCTCTGCACACCACCGAGAGGACGAAGTGAGTCGGCCGGCGGCGTCCGCAGGCGGATCTCCTCGAAGAGGCGACCCGCGGGTGGGGGCCGGGGCCTGCGGCGGAAGGGAGTCGGTGGTCACCCGGCTGAGGCATCGGGGACCGCAGGGCTCCATCCACCCACACGAAGGTAGGAAAACATGAGTGCACACGAAGAA
Source organism: Streptosporangium sp. NPDC000095 (assembly GCF_042899335.1). Classification (NCBI taxonomy): domain Bacteria; kingdom Bacillati; phylum Actinomycetota; class Actinomycetes; order Streptosporangiales; family Streptosporangiaceae; genus Streptosporangium; species Streptosporangium sp. NPDC000095. Next base: position 364,233 of record NZ_JBIAZS010000008.1, on the reverse strand, counting down.
GAGACCGACGAGATCGCGGGCGCGCTGCGCCGCAGGCTCGGGCTGAACCGCCGCCAGTTCCTCGCCGCCACGACGGGGGTCACCGCGGTGGCCGCCATGTCGGCGGTGGGTCCGCTCGCGTCGGCCGCGTACGCGTCCCCCGACGGCGACCAGGAGCGCGGGAAGGGCCACGGCCACGGTCACCAGGACGCCCTGGTGCCGGAGGCGAAGCGGGGCATCATCCTCTACACGGTCCGTGACGTCGTCTCCCGCGACCCGGCGATGAACCTGCCGGCGGGCTTCCGGCGCGTGTTCGAGGAGCTCTCGCGGATCGGCTACAAGCAGGTGGAGTTCGCCGGCTACCGCCAGCACGCGAACGCGGAGGGCGGAGCCGACCTGGAGACCGTCGAGGGTGCCCGGCTGCTGCGCCGGTGGCTCGACGACAACGGACTCAAGGCCCAGGGCAACCACGGCTTCATTCCCAGCTCCTGGCCGCTCACCCAGGCCGATCTCGACCGCTTCAAGAGGACGCTGGAGATCGCCAACATCCTCGGCATGGAGCACGTGGGCACCGGCAGCGACCCGACCAACAGCGCCTACAAGGCGGACTGGGACCTCGCCGCCCAGAAGTGGAACGGTCTCGGCGCGCTCGCCTCGGCCGCCGGTCTCAAGCTGTACACGCACAACCACGACGCGGCCTACAGCTTCCTTCTCGACGAGGGACCCCTCGACGAGCTGGGTCGGCCCACCCGCTCGTCGGGCGTCCGGAAGCTGGAGTACTTCCTGGAGATCACCAACCGCAGGGACGTCTATCTCGAGCTGGACATCTACTGGGCGCACGTGGCGCAGTACAAGCACCGCGAGTACGTCGCGCACAACGGCAAGACCCGGACCGACATCTTCGACCCCCTGAAGCTCGTGAAGCAGAACGACAAGCGGTTCCCGCTGTTCCACGCCAAGGACGGGAAGTCCAGTGCCACCGCCAACGGCTACGACATGGTGCCGTTCGGAACCGGTGACATCGACTACCAGGCCTTCTTCTCCAAGCTGGACATCGAGAAGCGCCATAACCCGATGTACGAGCAGGACAACGCGCCAGGCGGGACCGCCGAGCCGGGCCGCTCGCTCCAGTACGCCGACCTGAGCTACAAGAACCTCTCCGCCCTGCGCCGTCACTGAGAGTTCGGCGCATACCTTAACCGCACCTCAGAGCACACACCTCGAAGAAGAATCCGAGGAAGAACCCGAGGAAGGATCCAGCGGATCCGGAGGGTTCGGCGGACCGCCACGTGATCGAAGCCGTTGCCGCGGCACGCGTGGCGGCCCGCCATGTCCTGATACCCCCCTGAAGAAGAGGCTCAGGAAGTTGAAGCTTACCCGCGCCATGCTCGGCGGAGCACTGGCCGCCCTGCTGTTTCCCCTGGCGGTGCCCAGTGCCGCCCCCGCACAGGCCCAGCTCCAGGACGCGGCCACGAACTGGTCGAACTACGAGAAGATCACGCTGACCAAGAACGTCGGCGAGCCGATCGACATGGCGGTCCTGCCGGACAGCAGAGTCCTGCACACCGCCCGCAACGGTGACATCCGCCTGACCGACGGCGCCACCGGTATCACCAAGATCATTAACACGATCCCCGTCTACGCGAACTCCGAGGACGGCCTCCAGACGATCGCGATCGACCCCGGGTTCGCCGAGAACAAGTGGGTCTACGTCTACTACGCGCCGAAGACGATGACGGCCCCGTACCCGGAGACGACCCCCACCGGTTCCGCGCCCAACTCGCTGCCCGCGGGCGCGGACGAGTCGTACTGGGACCAGTGGAAGGGCTACAACCAGCTGTCACGGTTCAAGTGGACCGGTGACGCGCTGGACCTGTCCACCGAGCAGGTGATCATCAAGGTCGAGGTGCAGCGCGGGCAGTGCTGCCATGTCGCGGGCGACATGGACTGGGACGCCGAGGGCAACCTCTACCTCGCCACCGGCGACAACACGCCCGCGGGTACGCCCGGCGCCAACGGTATGGCGCCCAACAACGACGCCCCGGGGATGAACCCCGGACTGGACTCGCGGCGTGGCGCGGGCAACAGCAACGACCTGCGCGGCAAGATCCTGCGGATCACCGTGAAGGAGGACGGCTCCTACACCGTCCCGGCGGGCAACCTCTTCCCGCCGGGAACGGCCAAGACCCGTCCCGAGATCTTCGTGACGGGGCTGCGGAATCCCTTCCGCATGGACGTCGACGACGTGACCGGCACGGTCTCCTGGGGCGACTACGGTCCCGACGCCGGGGCGCCCGATCCCGCCCGGGGACCCCTGGGCTACGTCGAGTGGGACGTCACCCCCATCGACAAGCCGATGAACGGCGGCTGGCCCTACTGCACGGGAAACCACTTCAACTACAACGACTGGAACTTCGCGACCGCGACACCGCGCGAGTGGTTCGACTGCGCGGCGGGGCCGGTGAACACCTCCCGCTGGAACACCGGCGTGGACAAGCTGCCGCCCGCGACCCCGGCCACCCTCTACTACGGTGACAACAACACCCACCAGCCCGCGGAATGGGCCGGGCTCACCGACTTCGAGCCCGCGGGCGGCCAGGGACCGATGGGGGGTCCCGTCTACCACTACGACGCGGCGAACCCCTCGACGACGAAGTTCCCCGCGTACTGGGACAAGAAGTTCTTCTTCGCCGAGTTCTCGCAGGACTATCTCGCGGCGTTCACCGTGACGGCGCCTGGCGGGCCGGTGACCAAGATCGAACACTTCCTGCCCAACAAGGCGCTGACGGCGGGGGTGATGCCGATCACCGACAGCCCGATAGACATCGAGTTCGGCCCCGACGGGTCGCTGTACGTGCTCGACTACGGTGACGGCTTCTTCCGTGCCAACCCCGACTCGGGTCTGTACCGCATCGACTACGCCGAGGGTAACAAGACCCCGCAGGCGAAGATCGTCGCCAAGCCGTCGTCGGGCAGCACCGCGCCTCTCACTGTCGACTTCAGCGCGGCCTCGTCGACCGACGCCGAGCCGGGCCCGCTGACCTACGAGTGGGACTTCAACGGCGACGGGACCTTCGACGCCACCGGTGTGACGGCCTCGCACACCTACCCCGCGCTCGGACAGTACGTCGCCAGGCTCCGCGTGACCGACACGCAGGGCAAGTTCGGGCTCACCTCCACCGAGATCACCGTGGGTAACACCGCGCCCGAGGTGACCATCCAGTCGCCGGGTAACGGCTCCTTCTTCAACTGGGGCGACGCGGTGCCGTTCCAGATCAAGGTCTCCGACAAGGAGGACGGCGACAACCCGGTGTGCAGCCGGGTGCAGTGGAACTTCGGCCTCGGCCACGACACGCACGCGCACCCGGAGACCCTCGGTTCCGGATGCTCGGGCGCGTGGCCGACACCGGCCAACGCTCCCGAGCACGGCGAGACCGAGAACATCTTCGGCGTCGTCGTCGTGAACTACCGGGACAACGGCGCCGGTGACATTCCCGGGGCGGTCGGTGAAGCCGCGCTCATCCTCAACCCCAAGGAGCTGCAGGCCGAGCACGCCGACACGAGCAGCGGCGTCACCAAGGTGGAGGACGCGAGCGCGTCCGGCCTGGCGAAGATCACGTCGTTCGACGCCGGTGACTGGATCGCGTACGAACCGGTGAACTTCGCCGGTGTCACCGGGGTGAAGACCCGCGCCTCCGGCGCGGGAACGCTCTCCCTGCGATGGGGCTCGGAGACGGCGGAGCCGTTCGCCACCGTCACCGTGCCGGCAGGATCGGGCTGGCAGAGCGTGGAGACCGCGCTCACCGGCGCCCCGACCGGCAGCGGTGAGCTCTACGTCACCTCGACCGGTGGTGTGGAGGTCGACGGGTTCACCTTCCAGGGCGACGGTGTCGCCGACAAGACGCCCCCGACCGTGTCGGCCACGCTCACCCCGGCCCAGCCGGGTGGGGAGAACGGCTGGTACACCGGCAACGTCACGCTGGCGGTCACCGCGACCGACAACGGCACGGTGGCGAGCAGGCAGTATTCGCTCAACGGCGGTACGACGTGGCTGAACGCCAACAACCCGGTCACCCTGAGCGCGGAGGGTGCCCTTGATGTGCGCTACCGGGCGACCGACAACGCGGGCAACGTCTCGCAGATCGGCACCGTCACGGCGAAGATCGACAAGACCGCCCCGGTCCTGACCGTGAGCGGGGTGGAGCCCGGCAAGTACGGCGACTCCGCGTCCATCACACCCGTCTTCTCGGCGTCCGACGCGACGTCGGGGGTGGCGAGCGTGACGGCGGCCATCGGTGACCTGGAGGTCGTCTCCGGAAAGGCGATCGCCCTGTGGGAGCTGGCGCTCGGCGCGCACACGCTGACCGTCACCGCGAAGGACAAGGCGGGGCACGTCACGAAGCGGACCGTCGAGTTCGAGGTCACGACCTCCGTCGCCGACATGCAGAAGCTCATCGACCACTTCAAGGCGGCCGGGCAGCTGTCGGCCAAGGGCGCCGAGAAGCTCCACGACAAGCTCTCCAAGGTCATGGTGTCCGAGGACAAGGGGCGCGAGCGCGACAAGAAGAAGATCATCAAGAAGCTTGAGCGCTTCATCGAAGAGGTCAACGATCCGAAGATCGTCTCCAACCCGGTGGTGAAGGCCACGCTCCTGCGTGACGCCAACGCCCTGATCGCGCAGTATCGCGATCCGGCCGCCGGATAACGCCGACGCGCTGATGCCGACACGTTGACGGCGACGCGCTGACGACGACGCGGGGGGAGAGCCTGACAGGCTCTCCCCCCGCGCTCGTTTCCGGGTCCCGGTGGGTGACGGGAGGCTCACGGCCGCGTCGCCCGGGACCGGGATCCCGGAGCCGGGCCACGTCCGGGTGCCGGTGGATCCCGGAGCCTAGGGTTCGGGGGCCGGGTCCGGATCCGTCCGGTGGGCTCCGTGGGGGGCGAGGTCGAGATCCTTGATCCTGGGGTCGCCCTCGTCGGCGAAGTAGTGGTCGGGCTTGGTGGAGTCGTCGCCCTCGGCCATCCTGGCGGAACGCGCGATGACGGTACCGAGCGCGGCGACGGCGAGGTTGACCGCGAGGGCGAGGATGCCCGCGTAGATCGTCATCTTGGTGTCCAGTCCCAGCTTCTCCAGCGGGAACGCCGACCCCGCGAAGTGCAGCTTGCCGGTGGCCGGGTTGCCGATGTTGTAGAGCAGGAGCATCCCGGCCCCCATGCCGGCCACCCAGCCGGCGATCAGGCCGCCCCGGTGGAACCAGCGGGTGTAGAGGCCGAGCGCCACCGACGGGAGCGTCTGCAGGATGATGACACCGCCGATGAGCTGCAGGTCGATGGAGAAGCCGGTATCCAGGAACAGGATGCACAGCACCGCGCCGACCTTGACGAGCAGCGAGGTGATCTTGGAGACGCGGGCCTCGTCGGCGTCGCTCGCGTCCCGGTTCAGATACTCCTTGTAGATGTTGCGAGTGAACAGGTTCGCCGCGGCGATGGACATGATGGCCGCGGGGACCAGCGCGCCGATGCCGATCGCGGCGTAGGCGACGCCGGTGAACCAGTCGGGGAACATCCTGTCGAACAGCTGGGGCACGATCGTGTTGTTGTCGGTGCCGATGGGCTGGATCCCGGCCGCGATGGCCATGAAGCCCAGCAGGGCGATCAGGCCGAGCAGCAGGCTGTAGGCGGGGAGCGCCGACATGTTCCGCTTGATCACGTCGCGGTTCCTGGAGGCGAGGATGCCGGTGACGCTGTGCGGATAGAGGAACAGCGCGAGCGCCGAGCCCAGGGCGAGCGTGACGTACTGCAGCTGGTTGTTCGCGTTGAGCAGGATCCCGTCGCCGGGTGCGGCGCTGGCGTCGAACTTGGCCTGGGCGGCGTCGAAGATGCCCGACCAGCCGCCCTCGATCTGGGCGGGGATCGCGAAGATCGCGACCAGGATCACGATGTAGATCAGCGTGTCCTTGACGAACGCGATCAGCGCGGGCGCGCGCAGGCCCGACTGGTAGGTGTACGCGGCCAGGATCGCGAACGCGATGATGATCGGCAGATGACCGGTCACCCCCATCGACTTCAACACGGCCTCGATGCCGACGAGCTGAAGCGCGATGTAGGGCATCGTCGCGACGATGCCGGTGATCGCGACCAGCAGCGCGAGGGTGGGGGAGCCGAACCTGGCCCGGACGAAGTCGGCCGGGGTGACGAAGCCGTGCACGTGCGAGACCGACCAGAGGCGGATCAGCACCAGGAACACGATCGGGTAGACCACGATGGTGTACGGCACCGCGAAGAAGCCCATCGCGCCCGCCCCCCAGAGCAGGGCGGGTACGGCCACGAAGGTGTAGGCGGTGTAGAGGTCGCCGCCGACCAGGAACCAGGTGACCCACGAGCCGAAGTTGCGGCCGCCGAGTCCCCACTCGTCGAGGCTGGCCAGGTTCTCCGGGCGGCGCCAGCGCGCGGCCACGAATCCCATGCCGCTGACCACCAGGAACAGTACGGAGAAGATGATGATCTCTGTCAGGTGGGCTTCCATCGGGTCACCGCCGCCGCTTCGTCATCCGGTACACGATCGAGGTGCACGTGACACCGATCGCGATGAAGGCGAGCTGGAGCCAGTAGAACATCGGGAAACCGAAAAGCCGGGGTTCATCGGAATTGTAGAGAAGCGGGAGCAAAGGTAGGATGATCGGCACGATAAGCAGCCAGTTCCATGGGCTGCGATCGCTCCGGTCCCCGTTTGGAGTGGTCAACGTGGTCTCCTTGAGCTGGAGAATGGACGCCCGGGCAGGGATATCCCCTTCGGCTGACCGGCAGCGTAATTACGCCGCCGTTCCATTCGGGTCACCGAGCGCCGAGTGGCACGTGTGGCGCGACGAACGGTGGCTCGGCCCCGCCGCCGAGGTTCCAGGCCAGGTCGCGGGCGTCGTACGTCTCCGAGTCCTTCACTTCGCCGCCGGTATCCCACCGATCGCCGACCTCTCGGCGCGGTTTCCTTGACAATATGGAGTGCATTTCGTAAAGGCGTACAGGCAGGATTGGCCGCCTCCCGCCTCCCGCCTCCCGCCTCCCATGTGGCGCGAATGGGTCCTTCCTGTCGTGGGCGCCGCAGCGGTTACCGGTCATCGTTTGACTGGTAGGAAATCTCCTACCTATTCTTGGGGCATGACCATCACACACATCCAGTTGCTCTCCCTGCCCGTCGCCGACCAGGAGCGGGCGAAGAACTTCTACGTCGGCACGCTCGGCTTCGATCTCGTCTCCGACAATCCGATGGGGCCCGATCGGCGATGGGTGCAGGTGGCTCCCAAGGGCGCCGACACCGCCATCACGCTCGTCACCTGGTTCGACACCATGTCGCCAGGCTCGCTCAAGGGCCTGGTGCTTGAGACCGACGACCTCGACGGTGACGTGGCGGAGCTGAGCGGCCGCGGGGTGGCGATCGAGGGGGGCATCCAGCAGTCGCCGTGGGGGCGGTACGTCACCTTCGACGACCCCGACGGCAACGGGATCGTGTTGCAGACCACCGTGGTGAACGTGTCCGCCGGTGGCTGAGACGGATGTGTTCGCCGCGGTGGCCAACCCCACCAGGCGCCGGTTGCTCGGCCTGCTCCTGGACGGTGGCCCGCAGCCGGTCCAGGAACTGGCCGGCCACTTCGACATGCGCCGGCCGAGTCTGTCGGAGCATCTCAAGGTACTCAAGGACGCCGGCCTGGTGGTCGAGCGCAGGGCCGGTCGGCAGCGGCTGTACTCGTTGAACTCCGAGCCGCTGCGAGAGATGTCGGAGTGGCTCACGCCGTACGAGCGGTTCTGGCGGGAGAGACTCTCCAGCCTTCGTGACCTTCTGGACGCCGAGGACGATGACTGACCCGACCCTGATCCAGACCGATCAGTATCTCGCCCACCCGCCCGCGCGGGTCTGGCGGGCGCTCACCGACACCGACCTGCTGGCGCGCTGGCTGATGCCCAACGACTTCAAGCCGGTCGTCGGTCACCGGTTCACCTTCAGGACCGAGCCGAAACCGAAACACGGCTTCGACGGCGTCGTGCACTGCGAGGTCCTCGACCTGGAGCCGGAACGCCTGCTGCGCCTGTCCTGGAGGGGCGGGAGGCTGGACACCACGGTGGTCTGGAGGCTGGAACCCGAAGGGCGCGGCACCCGGCTGTTCCTGGAGCACGCCGGGTTCGACCCCGACGATCCCATCCAGCGGCGCACGCGCGCCATCCTCGATGGGGGGTGGCGCTCGCACGTCCTCCGTGCACTGGAGGAGGCGCTGGCGACCGGCTGATCCCGGCCGGGCGCCACGTTCCTTCGCTTTCCCCCTGCCGTTTCGGTCGTCGCGTTCTTCGGCAGGCGTGGCGCGAAAACATGACAGAGGATGTCCTGTTTTCGCGTCACGCTGATCTCATGACAAGAGCGCTGGAAGGGAAGGTCGCCCTGGTCGCGGGGGCGACGAGGGGGACCGGGCGGGGCATCGCGGTGGAGCTGGGCGCGGCCGGTGCCACGGTCTACTGCACCGGGAGGAGCACGCGGGCACGACGCTCGGAAATGGGCCGCTCGGAGACCATCGAGGAGACGGCCGAGCTGGTGACCCGTGCCGGTGGGCGGGGCGTCGCGGTCCAGGTGGATCACCTGGAGTCGGAGCAGGTGCGCCTCCTGGTGGAACGGATCAGCAACGAGCAGGGCAAACTCGACATCCTGGTCAACGACGTTTGGGGCTCCGACTCGCTCACCGAGTGGCACGTCCCCGTCTGGAAACACTCTCTCGACGACGGTCTGCGCATCCTCCGGCTGGCGGTGGACACTCACCTCATCACCAGCCACCACGCCCTGCCCCTGCTGATCGAGAATCCCGGGGGCATGGTGATCGAGGTGACCGACGGCACCCTGGAGTACAACATTTCCAACTACCGGCTCTCGGCCTTCTACGACCTGGCCAAGATCTCGGTGAACCGCCTGGCGTTCATCCAGGGTCACGAGTTGCGCCCGCACGGCTGCGCCGCGATCTCGCTCACCCCCGGCTGGCTCAGGTCGGAGAACATGCTGGAACTCTTCGGCGTCACCGAGGAGAACTGGCGGGACGCCACTGCCAAACAGCCGCATTTCGTGATCTCCGAGACACCCGCCTACACCGGTCGCGCGGTCGTCGCCCTCGCCGCCGACGAGGACCGGATGCGCTGGTCGGGGCAGTCGGTGTCCAGCGGGCAACTCGCCCAGGTGTACGGCTTCACCGACGTCGACGGCAGCAGGCCGGACGCCTGGCGCTACATCGAGGAGGTCGAGAGCAAGGGGAAACCCGCCGACGCCACCGGCTATCGCTGACCGGCGCCGCGACCGCCGGTTCGGCCCGCCGTGAGGGATCAGCGGCCCCAGGGGGGCGTAAGAGGTCAGCGGTTCGAAGGCCGGGCCCGTCGCGAGGGGGCAGTGCTCCCAAGATTGGAATCGTCGTGAGAGGTCAACGGTCCGGCGTGCCGGTGTCATCGGAGGAGCGGGGAGCGGAGTACAGGCCGTGCAGGCGGACCGCGGCCTCGGCGAGGCGGGCCCGGAGGCCGGGTGGGTCGACGACCTCGGCCTCCGGGCCGAAACCGAGGATCTGGGCGTAGGCGACCTCCAGCGACTCGACGGGCAGGCGGAACGTGACCCACCCCTGCTCGTCGGGCTCGCCGGCGGAGGCCAGGGCGGCGTCGAGGGCGGCGGGATCGGCGACGGAGGGGAGCGCGCGGCGGCCGGCGGGACTGAGCCGTACGGTGACGTGCGTGGTGAGCAGGGACCCGGCGAACCGCGCCACCCGCTCCGTCCAGAAGGCGGCGAGGTCGAAGGCGCCGTCCCGCTCGAAGCGCAGGTCCGAGTGGATCTGGACCTCGTCGAAGCGGTCGACCCGGTAGATGGCGAACCGGGTCGCCAGGTACCAGACTCCCGCCTTCAACACGAGCCCGTACGGCTCCAGGCGCCGGGCGGTGCCGGCCTGCTGGGTGCCCGCGGCCTGCTCTGCGTCCCCGGTCTGTCCGTCGCGCTCGGTCCGCCCGTGGTCTCCGGACTGCTCGGTCCCTCCGCTCGGCCTGTCACGCTCACTCCGCCCGGTGTCTTCGGGGCGCCCGATCCGCCCGGTCTTCATGGTCTCGCCCGATGGCCCTGTCTGTTCGCCAGGGCGGTGGCGCGCGGCACGCCGGTAGAGGGCGGTGACCGGGTGATCGCCCCACACCGCCCTGGCCAGGGGCGCCAGCGCCTGCGGCGGAGGCCGCTCGCTCGCGAACCAGCCGGGGGCGTCCAGGTGGAAGCGCTGGGCCGCGGTCGCGGGGGCGTCGCGGAGGCCGGGAGAGAGCGCGGCCGCGGCTTTCAGCCGCGCCGTGGCCGCCACCTCGCTCAGCCCCATCTCCCGCAGGGCCTGGGGAACCCCCGACAGGAACAGTGCCTCCGCCTCGGCCCGGTCAAGGCCGGTGAGACGGGTGCGGTATCCGTCAAGCAGCCGGTAGCCGCCACCTCGCCCGCGGTCGGCGTACACCGGCACGCCGGCCTCGGAAAGGGCCAGCACGTCACGGTGGACGGTCCGCTCGGAGACCTCCAGTTCCCGGGAGAGCTCCGCCGCGGTCATCCCGCCCCGGCCCTGGAGCAACAGGACCAACGACATCAACCTGGCCGCACGCACCCTCCGACCCTAGCCCCGGTGACGGTGACGGTGACGGTGACGGTGACGGTGACGGTGACGGTGACGGCCGGAAGGGGAGCGGGTGGCGGTTGGAGCCGGACCGGGCGACGACCCGGCGGACAATCCGGCAATCCGGCCCGGTGTCGAGCCGCTAGTCTTTTACATAGGTTTCATGGGGTTTTTGGCCCCTGCGGAGCGTCGAGGACCCGCCACCGCGTCACGTTGCATGATCGCGGTTGCCGCCGGTACTCTGGCCACATGCGACACCCGATTACCCTTCAGTGGTGGCGCCGCTTCTAGGCGGCGCAGGTTTCGCATTCGCGAGCAGACAAACGGCCGCCCGGGGAGGTGGCCTTTTCTGTGTCCGCCCCCTCAGGGCATCAGGGAAACAAGAGGGGCGATACCGCAGTGGAGACGAGCCGATATACCACCGCCGGCGGCATAGGGGTCGAGGTCACCGCGTCCGACGTGCCCGAGACGGTGCTTGAGGACGTCGTCACGACGCTCGGCGAGCGCCGTGGCGGAGTGCTCTCTTCCGGGATGGAGTATCCGGGCCGCTACAGCCGATGGCACCTCGCCTATGTCGACCCCTGCCTGGAGATCGTGGCCAGGGGACGCAGGATCTCCGCCCGCGCGCTGAACGCCCGGGGCAGGGTGGTCCTGCCCGCCGTCGTGTCCTGCCTGCTGGCGGCCGGCAAGCCCGTCGAGGAGCCGACGGCCGATCTCGTCGAGGTCTACGTGGCGGAGTCGGAGGACATCCTCCCCGAGGAGATGCGCAGCCGCCGCCCCACCGTTTTCACCGCGATCCGCGAGGTCATCGCCGTTTTCAAGGGAGAGAACGAGCATCTGGGCCTGTACGGCTCCTTCGGCTACGACCTGGCCTTCCAGTTCGAGCCGATCAGGCAGGTCCTGACCCGGGCCGCCGACCAGCGTGACCTCGTGCTCCACCTGCCCGACCGGGTGATGGTGATCGACCGCAAGAGGGAGACCAGCAAGGAGTTCCGCTACGAGTTCACCGTGGACGGCGTATCCACCCACGGGCTCGAGCGCGAGGGGGAGGTCGTGCCGCTGCCCGCGCTCCCGTCCGAGCTTCCCGCAGACCCGGAGAAGGGCTCCTACGCCAAGGTCGTTGCCGCGGCCAAGGAGAAGTTCGTCCGCGGTGACCTGTTCGAGGTCGTCCCAGGCCAGGTCTTCCACGCCCCCTGCACCGACCCGGCCGCCTTCTACCGGGGACTGCGCACGGTGAATCCGGCGCCGTACGAGTTCCTGTTCAACCTCGGCGAGGGCGAGCACCTGGTCGGTGCCTCACCGGAGATGTACGTCCGGGTCAGCGGCGACCGCGTCGAGACCTGTCCCATCTCCGGCACCATCGCCCGAGGCGGCAACCCCATCGAGGACGCCGACGCGATCCGGACCCTCCTGTCCAGCGTGAAGGAGGAGTCGGAGCTGACCATGTGCACCGATGTGGACCGCAACGACAAGTCCCGCATCTGCGTGCCGGGGACGGTCCAGGTGATCGGCCGGCGTCAGATCGAGATGTACTCCCGGCTCATCCACACCGTCGATCACATCGAGGGCCGGCTGCGTCCCGAGTTCGACGCCCTGGACGCCTTCCTCACCCACATGTGGGCCGTCACCGTCACGGGAGCCCCCAAGAACTGGGCGATGCAGTTCATCGAGGACCACGAGGAGACCACGCGACGCTGGTACGGCGGGGCGGTCGGCTACATCGGCTTCGACGGCTCGATGAACACCGGCCTGACCCTGCGCACCGCGCAGATCCGCGGCGGCGTGGCCACCGTGCGGGCCGGGGCCACACTGCTGTTCGACTCCGACCCCGAGGCCGAGGAGCGGGAGACCGAACTCAAGGCCAGTGCCCTGCTGGGCGCCCTGGCGGCGGTCGGCGCGGCCCCGCAGGAGCGGACCGAGGTGAAGGCGGCCGCGGAGCTGCCGGGAAGCGGCATGAAGGTGCTCCTCGTCGACTACGAGGACTCCTTCGTCAACACCCTCGCCGACTACTTCCGTCAGCAGGGCGCCGAGGTCGTCACACTCAGGCACGGCTTCCCCGTCGCGATGATCGACGAGCTGGACCCCTCTCTGGTGGTGCTGTCGCCCGGCCCCGGCTGGCCCTCCGACTTCGGCCTGCCCGCCCTGGTCGGCGCCCTCTACGAGCGTGATCTACCGGTGTTCGGCGTCTGCCTCGGCCTGCAGGGCATGGTGGAGCACGCGGGTGGCACCCTCGAACTGCTGTCCTACCCCGAGCACGGCAAGCGCGGTCAGGTACGGAGGGTGGGCGCGAGTGCCCTGCTCGACGGGCTCCCCGAGGAGTTCACCGCCGCCCGCTACCATTCGGTCCACGCCAAGCAGTCGGGCGTCGCCGGGTTCACCGCCACCGCGTTCACTCCGGACGGCGCGGTGATGGCGATCGAGGACGTCGAGCGACGCCGCTTCGCGGTGCAGTTCCATCCCGAGTCGATCCTCACCGCGGGGGGAGGCGCGGGAGCGAAGGTCATCGCCAACGTTCTTCGGCTCTGCCGCAAGAGCGGGTAAAGAACCCGTGCTTCGCGCCCGGCGAGCACGCCGGGTGACCCTAGAGTTCCCCTCGTCGTGGAGATCGCGGGCGTACCGGGGCCGGTCTCGGCCGGTACGCCTGTGGCGGGGAGGAGCGGGCATGAGGTCGGACGGTGTGCTGCCCGTCGAGTTGCCCGACGCCGTGCGGGAGGCGCTGCTGGCGCCGCTGGTCGACCACAACTGCCACGGCGTGCGCCGCGACGACCTGACCCGGGCACGGTTCGAGACGCTGCTCACCGAAGCGGGAACCCCGGCGCCGCCGGGCACCACCCACTTCGACACCCCCGCGGGCGCCGCGGTCCGCCGCTGGTGCGCCCCCGTCCTCGGTCTCGCCCCGCACGTGCCGCCCGCCGTCTACCTGGCCCGCCGGATGGAACTCGGCGCCGATGAGGTGAACCGGCGGCTGCTGGGCGCCGCGGGAATCGCCACCTTCCTGTTCGACGGCTTCGACGGCTTCGACGGCTCCGACACTTTCGACGGTTTCGGCGACTCGGGCGGACCGAAGGGCCCCGGTGGCCCGGATCGTCGGGACCGCTTCGGCGTGCCCGAGGTGTTACCACCTGCCGAGATGGGCCACGCGGGCGGCGCGGAGACCGCGCGGGTCGTTCCCATCGAACGGGTCGAGGCGGAGGTCGCGGGAAGCGCCGTCTCGGGAGTCTCCTACATCTCCGCCCTCGCCCAGAACCTCGCGGGACGGGCCGTCCGCGCGGTCGCCCTGAAGTCGGTCACGGCCCACCGGTCAGGCAGGCGTCTCGATCCGGCCAGGCCGAGCCGGGGAGCGGTGATCGCGGCGGCCACCCGGCGGCTGGCCTGCCCCGGGGAGAGGCTCACCGACCAGGTGCTGCTGCGCCACCTGCTCTGGACGGCCGTCGACGTGGCCAGGGAGTACGGGCGGCCGCTGCAGTTTCACACCGGTCTCGCTCGCCCCGGCGGCGGTGCGCGCCGCGACACTCATCTGGGACGCGGTGGCCGGATCACCTCCGGCGGTCACGAGGCCCACGGTGGTTTCGGTACCTCCGACGGTCACGCCGGAGGTGTCCCCGGCCCGCACGACGCGGGTCCGGCGCCGGTGGCCGGCTTCATCATGGCCGTGCAGCCGGTGGGCGTCCCCGTCGTCCTGCTGCACTGCCACCCGTTCCACCGCCAGGCGGCCGGGCTGGCGGGGGTCCTTCCGCACGTCTACGTCGACGTGGGGGCGGCCCTGACCCGCAGTGCCACGGGCTCGGCGGCGGTCATGGCGGAACTGCTGGAGCTCGTGCCGTTCCACAAGCAGCTGTTCGGTTCCGGCGGCCACGGCGTGGCGGAGACCTGTCACCTCGGCGCCCTGCACTACCGGCGCGGCCTGGCGGGGGCGCTCGCCGCGAGACTGGCCGACGGCGAGTGGAGCGTCGCCGACGCGGCCCGGGTGGCCCAGATGATCGGCTCCGGCAACGCGCGCCGGATATACCGGTTGTGACGGACGCCCGGCCCAGGGGCGGATGGGCCCCTGGAATAATGGGGCGACTGTTGGTGCGATGAGGGGGAGCCAGTTGACAGGCGATGGGGCAGAGGCACGCTTTCTTGACGACGTGACCGTGGAGCTGGTCAAGCACAGCGCCTCCGACACCGACGTGCTCTGGGCCGCGCGGGTGTCGACCGCCGGGGAGCAGTCTCTGGAGGAGATCGGCAAGGACCCCGAGCGTTCGAAGGGGCTGATCAATTTCCTGATGCGCGACCGGCACGGCAGTCCGTTCGAGCACAACTCGATGACCTTCCTCGTCAGCGCTCCGATCTTCGTCTTCCGTGAGTTCCACCGGCACAGGGCGGGATGGTCGTTCAACGAGGAGAGCGGGAGATATCGCGAGCTTCGTCCGGTCTTCTACGTGCCGGGCCACGACCGGAAGCTGGTGCAGAAGGGCAAGCCGGGGCAGTACGTCTTCGCCGACGGTGACGCCGGGCAGCACAAGCTCGTCACCGAGGTGATGGAGTCGTCGTACCGGAGCTCTTATGCCGCCTACCAGGAGATGCTGGAGGCCGGGATCGCGAGGGAGGTGGCCAGGGCGGTGCTGCCCGTCGGTCTCTTCTCGTCGATGTACGCCACCTGCAACGCGCGCTCGCTCATGCACTTCCTGTCCCTGCGTACCAAGAACGAGCAGGCCAGGGTGCCCTCGTTCCCACAGCGCGAGATCGAGATGGTGGCGGAGAAGATGGAGGCGGCCTGGGCGGAGCTGATGCCCCTCACGCACGCGGCCTTCGCGGCAGCGGGCAGGGTCGCTCCCTAGCCCGCCTCAGCCCGTCGTCTCCGGGGAGCGGGAGAGGACGGGCAGGACGAAGATCTCGGCACCGGGAGGCAGCGCGCAGTCGAGGCCGCCATGGTGCCGGGCGTTCTCCCCGCAGACGAACATGCTGATATGGCGGCGGATGCCCCCGTAGTCGTCGCGGAGTCGCTGCTCCAGGAACGGGTGCGTGCGGCGGAGCATGTCGAGGGCGGAGCCCAGCGTGGGGTGTCCGTCGTCGCGGTCGGCGATCGCGAAGACGCGGATCTCGGTGGTCTCGCCCGCCCAGTGGCGCAGTGTGGCGGGCAGCATGAAGGTCACGAGGGTGACGGGTCTGGCCATCGGCTCAGAGCACCGTGACGTGCGAGGCGGACACGGCCGGGGGCCGAGGGGGGAGCTCACCCCGGTCCGCGGAGGGCCGCCGCCGGTGGAGGGGACCGGGGACGAGGGTGTGCGGACGGGCGGTCCCGGCCGGAGGGCCGGACGGGCGGCGACGGTGGCGGACAGGGCCGGCCGGGCTGCCGGGCGAGTGACGATGATGGCGGACGGGTCCGTGCGGGTGGCGGTCGAGAGGGGGGCACGGGCTGGGAGGGGGGCCCTCGTGCATGACCATCTCCTTTCGGATCGGGCCTCATGCTGCCATGTCACGCCGCGTCCCGCCGTGCTCTATGAAATTTGCGTGATCAATTTGGGGTGTTAGTCGCGAATGTCGCTCAAGGATCCCCCTCCACGATGTCCCGGTGGATATGGGCCGGCGGCATTCCGCTCCGCTGGAGCCTGCGGACGGTCTCGTTGACCATGGCGACCGGGCCGCAGACATAGGCCTCGTGGTCGGCCCACGAGTGGAACCGCTCCATCACCTCGGAAAGACGGCCCCGCATGCCGGCGTACCCTCGCTCCTCGGAGACCACGGGCAGCACCCGCAGCCACGGGCAGGCCGACTCCATCCGCCGCAGGTCGGTCAGGTCGTAGAGTTCGGCGGCCGTGCGGGCTCCGTACAGCAGGTGGATGTTGGGGCGGCGCCCGGAGTCGATCAGGTGCTCCAGGATCGCCTTGATCGGGGCCAGGCCGGTGCCGCCCGCCACGCACAGGATGTCGCGTCCGGAGCCGGAGGGCACCATGGTGCCGATCGCGGGGCCCAGCGTCACGGTGTCACCGATCCGGGTGTGCCTGACCAGCGTGGTGGAGACCCAGCCACCGGTGATCGCGCGGACGTGCAGACGGACGGTGTTGTCGTCCCGGGGCGCGTTCGCGATGGAGAACGCGCGCCAGACGCGTGGCCAGCGCGCGGTCTGCACGTTGACGTACTGGCCGGGTACATAAGGCAGTTCCTGGCCGGGCCGCAGGGTGATCACCGCGATGTCCGGGGTGCGGAGCTCGTGGTCGATCACCTCGGCCGGCCACCAGGCGGGCGACACTCCCGCGTCCGACTGGGCTGACTCGATCATGAGATTGGCGGCGGCGGTGTACGCGGCCACCCACGCCGCCTCGATCTCGGTGTTCCAGACCTCGGCGGCGAAGCGCCGGATCGTGGCGAGGAGCGCGTTGCCGACCGCGGTGTAGTGCTCGGGGACCACCCCGTACTTGCGGTGGTCGCGGCCGAGCTGGCCGAGGAACGACGCCATGCCGCCAGGGCTGTCCAGGCTCCAGACGATCCTGGTCAGCGCGCTGAACAACCGGTCGCGCTGGATGTCCATCGCCGGGGGGAACATCGCCCGCAGGTGCGGGTTCTCGGCGAACAGGCGCCCGTAGAAGTATGCCGCGGCCTTGTCCGCGACGGGTTCGACGACGGCGAAGCTTTCCTTGACAAGACGCGGATTCAAAGACATTTAAAGAACCCACCCTAATTGACCGGCTCAAAGTCCGATCACGCAGATCCACCTCCCTGACGGCTCCGGGTGACGAGTGACCTGGAGCCCCGGCTCGCCCGGTCACTCGAATTCGAGTCTTCCATCACCTAGTGGGCCTCACAACCGTTTCCCGGCAATATAGCGGGAAATCTAGCTATCGGTAATTGGATAGTTATTTTGGGTGACTGGTTAATCTATGGAGAGCTGGATAAACGAATAATAATCACATTCGTTTTGAAGGTGAAATTTACTATTCGTACGATTTCTCGTCACGGCGGGGTTCCGGGGGGTTGGGTGGCGGGAAGCCCTCCGGCGGTGAGGGGTGGGGAGGCCCGGCGAGACGACACTGATACCTCGGATGTGTGACATGACCGAAATAGAGTGCGCCATGATAGGGAAGCTGTTGGAGATGGGATCGGTGCTGTCCGAAACAGGTGGCGCCACCTCGTGCACGCCCCCCTGGAGAACGCATGCCCCAACCCTTGATCGGTATCACCACCTACCTTGAGGCCGCCCGCTGGGGCGACTGGGTCAGGGAGGCCGTCCTGTCGCCGCCCTCCTACGCGCGGGCCGTCGAGAAGGCGGGTGGCGCCCCGGTGCTGCTGCCCCCGCTCAACCTCGGCGGGATCGACGACTACGTCCGCGGCCTGTCCGGTGTGATCCTCGCCGGAGGGGGCGAGCTCGACCCCTCCCTGTACGGGGCCGCCCGCGAGGAGCGCGTCGGTGACCCGCAGCCGCACCGCGACCGCTTCGAGTTGGCGCTGGCCCGCGCCGCCGTCAAGGCCGACCTGCCGCTGCTCGCCTCGGGGCGGGGCATGCATGTCCTGAACGTCGCCCAGGGCGGGAACCTGATCCCCTGGCTCCCCGAGGTGGTCGACCACGACCGTCACGCCGCCTCCACGGCGCACCGCGTCCAGATCAGCGTCTCCAGCAAACTCGGCAAGACGCTGGGCGACACGGCCGAGGTGACGGCTTCCCATCACCAGGCCGTCAAGCGGCTGGGCACCGGGCTGCTCGCCGTGGCGTGGGCCGACGACCAGATCGTCGAGGGCGTCGAGCTGGAGGGGCACAGGTTCGGCATCGGTGTGCAGTGGGAGCTCGCGCGAGCCGGGGACAACCGGCTCGTCGAGGCCCTGGTCGAGGCCGCCGGATCCTGACACCGTCGCGCGGACGTGACGTCCCGCGTGATCGCCCCGGTGTGCCGGTCGTTCCCGACGCCGTCGCGCGGACGTCACCCGCGAGAACGGGCGATGCGACGCGCCGCTGACGCGCGCCGCCGCCGCGCCCGGGTCCCGCCGTGCCGGGGACGACGCGGGTAGGGTGCCGATCATGCCGTTGCACCCGCAGGCCGAGGCCTACCTGAAGCTCTTCCAGACAGACCTCGGTGCCCCTCTCTCCACTCTCACCCCCGAAACGATCGCCGAGCTGCGGACCCTCGACGCCTTCGCCGAGCAGCGCGGTCCGATCATTCCCCTGCCGATGGTGAGGGACGATGTCGCCGCGGGGGTGCCGGTCCGCGTCTACCGGCCCCGGGAGGGCGACGCCCCTCTCCCCGCGCTCGTCTACTTCCACGGCGGAGGCTGGGTCTTCGGAAGCGTCGAGCGCAACGACGCGCTCGGCCGCGACCTCGCGGTACGCAACGGGGCGGTCGTGATCTCGGTCGACTACCGGCTCGCGCCCCACCATCCCTTTCCCGCGGCGGCCGACGACGCGTGGAGCGTTGTCCAGGACCTCTTCGCCCGTCCCGGCGCCTACGGGGCCGACCCCGGGCGCATCGCGGTCTGCGGCGACAGCGCCGGGGGCAACGTCGCGGCCGTCGCCGCCTGGCGGGCCAGGGACGCCGGGCTCGGGCTCGCCCACCAGCTGCTTGTCTACCCGGTGACCGACGTGGCCATGGACACCGAGAGCTACCGCACCTACGCCACCGGATTCGGGCTCGGGGCCGATGAGATGGCCTGGTTCGTCACGCAGTACGGAGGCGACCCGGCCGACCCCCGGCTCGCCCCGGCCCGGCTGGCCGACAAGTCCGGCCTGGCTCCGGCGACGGTGATCGTCGCCGAGTGCGACCCGCTCTGCGACGAGGGCGAGGAGTACGCCGCCCAGCTCGCCGAGGCCGGAGTGCCGGTCGAGGTGAGGAGGTACGAGGGGGCCATCCACGGTTTCTTCGGCCTGCCGGGCTTCTTCGACCAGGCGACCGAGGCGCGCGAGTACGCCGCGGCCCGTCTCGCGGAGGCATTCCGGTGAGCGGCGCCGCCCCTGCCCCCATGCGGCGGGAGCGTCCGCGACCCGGTCAGAAACTCCTGGGCAGCCCGAGCACCTGGGTGGCCAGATAGTTGAGCAGGAGCTCCTCGGTGACGGGGGCCACCCTGCCGATGCGGGCGTCGGCCAGCAGGCGGGCCACCGGATACTCCAGCGAGTAGGCCATGCCGCCATGCGTCTGGAAGGCGTGGTCGGCCGCCTCCCACGCGGCCTGCGAGGCGGTCAGTTTGGCGATGTTGGCCTCGGTGCCGCAGGGCAGCTGCCTGTCGAACAGCCACGCGGCCTTGTAGAGCATCAGCCTGGCCAGCTCGATCTTGGCCTTGACCTGGGCGAGGGGGAAGGCGATGGCCTGGTTGGCGCCGATCGGGCGGCCGAAGACCTCGCGCTCCTTGGCGTACCGCACGGCCACCCCCAGCGCCACCTCGGCGCCGCCGAGGGCGGAGGCGGCCAGCAGGACGCGCTCGGGGTTGAGGATGTCCCACAGCACCAGCGCGCCCTGGTCGACCTCGCCGACGACGTTCCTCTCGGGGACCCGCAGATCGTCGATGAAGACCATGTTGGACGGGGTGGTGTTCGCGCCCATCTTCGGGATCGGCCGGAAGGACAGCTGCCCGGCGGCGACCGCCTCGGGGACGTTCACCAGCAGGACGGTCAGGCCGTTGGAGCGAGGACTGGCCTCGGCGGCCGGGATGGTCCGGGTCACGAGGAGCATCCAGGTCGCCCGCTGCACCCCGGTGATCCAGATCTTCTGGCCCTGGACGACGAACTCCGCACCGTCGCGGCGGGCGAAGGTGGAGATGCCAAGGGCGTTGGACCCGGCGTCGGGCTCGGTCAGGGCGAAGCAGGTCTCCAGCTCGCCGGTGGCCAGCCTGGGCAGCAGCTCCTCACGCTGCCGGGCGCTGCCGTGCCTGGCGAGGGTCATGGCGCCGAACCCGGGGGTGAGCACGTAGGTGAACGCCGAGCCGCCCGCCGAGCCGGAGGCCGACAGGGTCTCGGTGGCCACGGCCAGCTCCAGCAGGCCCTGCCCGCCGCCGCCGTACTCCTCGGGCACGGCCAGGCCGAGCCAGCCGCCCTTCGCCAGGTCCTGCCAGACCTCCTCCGGCCAGCGCTTCTCGCTCTCGCACCGCTGCCAGTAGTCCAGGTCGTAGCGCGCGCAGATGTCGCCGATGCCGCGCTGCACGGCGAGGGCGCTCTCGGGGAGGGTGAAGTCCACGATGATCAACTCCATCGTTCTCGGCGGGGGGACTGCCGCGGAAGTGTGAGTCTGCGGCTCCGTCGGCTCTGCTGACTCAGGATTCCGAGGCGGGAAGGCGCGGCCTGCGCGCGTGGTAGACGAAGGCCGGCGGCACGTTCCCCCACACCGTCCGGCCCACGACGACCTCCTCGAAGGTGTCGGCGAGACGCTTCCTGAAGCGCCGCGCGGGAGGAAGGCGCTTGGCGAAGCTGTACGCGAAGGTGGTGAAGGCCGTGTGCGTGCCCATGATCGCGGTGACCGCCTCCAGCAGGCGGGCCTGTGTGTCCGCGGAGAAGGCGGCCCACGGCAGCCCGCTCACGATTGCGTCGGCCTTGGACAGGCCGCGCTCCTGGAGCAGCTGCGGCAGCCGCGCCGCGTCGTCGACCACGACGTCCACCCCGGGGTTTCCCGCGGCGAGGAACTCGGCCAGCCTCGGGTTGATCTCGACGGCCATGTGGTGTCCCCGGCCGCCCAGCCGGCGCTGGATCTCCGCCGTGAACGCGCCGGTGCCGGGGCCGAGCTCGACGATCACCGGATCTCCCCGGAGGGGAACGGGCGAGGCCACCGCCTCGGCGAGCCGCCGCGAGCTCGGCGCCACCGCTCCGACGGTGCCCGGCGAGCGGAGCCACTGTCCCAGAAAGAGCGCGGTGTCATTGGTCATGGTCTGAAGCGTAGGGGAATCCGCCAGGCGGTGGATCCGTAGGTCATTCCCCAGGCTGACGACCCGGCCGTGTCTCCGCGGTCACGATGTGCTTCGAACCACTCGCTTTTCATCTTTCATCTGAGGAAGGACACATCTCATGCAGGAGGTCGTCACCCAGCCCGATCCGACGCGGGGCCGTCAGGTATCCACGGGCCTGCTGTACGGCGTCCGCGTCCTCGTCGTCGCCCAGGCCGCCGGACTCGTCGTCGCCGCCTCGTTCGCGGGCCAGGCCGTACAGGGCGGGGGAGAACTCGGCGAGACCCACGTCATGGCCGGGATGGTGGTGCACCTGATCGCCCTGCTGCAGATCGTCGCGGCCGTGCTGGTCTGGCGTCCGGGACGGGGGGCGGGCTGGCCCGCGCTGGCCAGTCTCGGCCTGTTCCTGATCGGCATGGGCCAGCACTTCAGCTGGGACGTGCTCGGCACCCACGTGCCCAGCGGTCTCGCCCTGTTCGGACTGACCGTGGCGGTGCTCATCTGGGCGTGGTCGCCCCGCGCCGCCGAGCGCCGGTCCTGAGACGTGCGCCCTCCCCGCATCCCCTTGGTGGCGCCGGACACAGTAGTGTCACCATCAGGTGCGGGGAGGGAGTTCAGCCGGTGGGTCCGGAAGAATCGGGGGCTGAAGATCGAATTTGGACGGTTCCCAACGCGCTGAGCCTGGCCAGGCTCCTGGGGGTGCCGGTCTTCCTCTGGCTCGTGCTGGGGCCGAAGGCCGACGGCTGGGCCGTCGCCCTGCTCATGCTGGCCGGATTCTCCGACTGGCTCGACGGCAAGATCGCCCGTGCCTGGAACCAGACCAGCAGGCTCGGCCGCCTGCTCGACCCGCTGGCCGACCGGCTCTACATCCTGGCCACCCTGTTCGGCCTCGCCATGCGCGAGATCATCCCCTGGTGGCTGGCGCTCGCCATCCCGCTGCGCGACGTGATGCTGCTGGGCATCCCGCTCATCCTGCGCCGTCTCGGATACGGCCCGGCACTGCCCGTGCACTTCCTCGGCAAGGCCGCCACCGCGAACCTGCTCTACGCCTTCCCCCTGCTCTTCCTGGCCCATCACCCCTCCTGGTACGCCGAGGCGGCGGGGATCGTCGGCTGGTCCCTCGCCATCTGGGGCACAGGTCTGTACTGGTGGTCCGGAGTGCTGTATTGGGTACAGGTGCGTCAGCTGACCAGCGAGGCCAAACGCCTTAAGAGGTGATCTGTGAAGGCCGTCGTCATGGCGGGCGGGGAAGGGACACGGCTCCGGCCGATGACCGCGAACCAGCCCAAGCCTCTCCTGCCCGTGATCAATCGGCCGATCATGGAGCATGTGCTCCGCCTGCTGAAACGGCACGGTTTCACCGAGACGGTGGTCACCGTGCAGTTCCTGGCGGCTCTGGTCAGAAACTACTTCGGCGACGGCGACGAGCTCGGCATGAGCCTGCACTACGCCACCGAGGACACGCCGCTCGGCACCGCGGGCAGCGTCAAGAACGCCGCCGACCGGCTCCGTGACGACCGCTTCCTGGTCATCTCCGGCGACGCGCTGACCGACATCGACCTGAGTGACATGATCCGCTTCCACCGCGAGAACGGCGCGATGGTCACGATCGGGCTCAAGCGCGTCCCCAACCCGCTGGAGTTCGGCATCGTCATCGTCGACGACCAGGGCAGGGTGGAGCGCTTCCTGGAGAAGCCGACCTGGGGCCAGGTCTTCTCCGACACCGCCAACACCGGCATCTACGTGATGGAGCCCGAGGTCCTCGACGAGATCGCGGCCGGGGAGTCCGTCGACTGGTCGGGCGACGTGTTCCCCAGGCTGCTGGAGCGCGGCGCCCCGCTGTACGGCTACGTGGCCGACGGCTACTGGGAGGACGTGGGCACCCACGAGAGCTACCTCAAGGCCCAGGCCGACGTCCTGTCGGGGCGGGTCAAGGTCGACATCGACGCCTTCGAGGTCTCGCCGGGCGTCTGGGTGGCCGAGGGGGCCTCGGTCGACGCCGACGCCGTCCTCAAGGGCCCCCTCTACATCGGCGACTACGCCAAGGTCGAGGCGGGGGCCGAGCTGCGCGAGTACACCGTGCTCGGCAGCAACGCGGTGGTCAGGGAGGGAGCCTTCCTGCACCGCGCGGTCGTCCACGACAACGTCTACGTCGGGCCCAGCGCCCACCTGCGCGGTTGCGTGATCGGCAAGAACACCGACCTGATGACCGCGGCCAGGGTCGAGGAGGGCGCCGTCGTCGGAGACGAGTGCATCATCGAGGCCGAGGCGTACATCTCCTCCGGCGTCAAGATCTACCCGTTCAAGACCATCGAGGCCGGGGCGGTGATCAACAACAGCGTCATCTGGGAGCCGCGCGCCCAGCGCAACCTGTTCGGCCCCCGGGGGGTGTCGGGGCTGGTTAACGTGGAGATCACCCCCGAGTTGTGCGTACGGCTGGCCAGCGCGTACGCCACCACCCTGAAGAAGGGCGCCTCGGTCATCACCTCCCGCGACTCCTCCCGTGCCGCGCGGGCACTGAAGCGGGCGGTGATCAGCGCCCTGAACGCGAGCGCGATCAACGTGCTCGACCTGGAGGCGTCCCCGCTCCCGGTGGCCCGCTTCCACACCGCCAGGGAGAACGCCGTCGGCGGCATCGCGCTGCGCACCACCCCCGGCGACCCGCAGAGCGTCGACATCGTCTTCATGGACGAGCACGGCGCGGACCTGTCCCCGGCGGCCCAGCGCAAGCTGGACCGGGTCTTCTCCCGGCAGGAGTTCCGCCGCGCCTTCCCCGGAGAGATCGCCGAGCTGAGCTTTCCGGCCAGGGCGGTGGAGGACTACACGCACGAGCTGCTGCGTCTGGTCGACATCAGCGGGGTGCGCGACGTCGACATGAAGGTCGTGGTCGACTGCGCGGGAGGCACCTCCTCGCTGGTGCTGCCCAGCCTGCTGGGCCGGGTCGGGGTGGACGTGCTGACCGTCAACAACCGGCTGGACGACGCCTCGCCCACCGAGACCCTCGCCGAGCGCCGCCGCGATCTGCAGCGCCTCTCAGAGCTCGTCAGCTCCTCCAGGGCGGCCTTCGGGGTGCGCTTCGACCCGGTGGGGGAGCGGGTCGCGCTGGTGGACGAGATGGGCCAGCTGATCAGCGAGGAGCGCGCCCTGCTGGTCGTGCTCGACCTGGTCGCCGCCGAGCGGCGCGGCGGCAGGGTGGCGCTGCCGGTCACCACCACCCGGGTGGCGGAGCAGGTCTGCAGGTTCCACGGCGTGCAGGCCGAGTGGACCTCCACCGCGATCGACGCGCTGACCACCGCGGCCAGAGGGCAGGAGACGATCTTCGCGGCCGACGGGCGCGGCGGTTTCATCGTGCCCGAGTTCGGGCCCACGGTGGACGGCCTGGCGGTGTTCCTGCGCCTGCTGGGCCTGGTCGCCAGGACCAGGCTCTCGCTCAGCCAGATCGACGCCAGGATCCCCGAGGCCAAGCTGCTGCGCCGGACCGTGCCGACCCCGTGGGCCGCCAAGGGCGCGGTGATGCGCTCGGTCATCGAGGCCGCCGAGCACTACCGCATCGACACCACCGACGGGGTCCGGGTCGTCGCCGAGGACGGCAGCTGGGCCCTGGTGCTGCCCGACCCGACGGAGGCGGTCACCCACCTGTGGGCCGAGGGCTTCGACGTCGACTCCGCGCAGACCCTGATCGAGCACTGGGCGCGGGTGGTCGAGGACGCCGCGGGCGGCTGAGGGGCACAGACGGGCTCAGGTGGGCCCAACCGGACACCGGGGGAGCCGGGGGAGAGGGGGCGAAGGGAGGGGCGTGAGCCGAGCGGAACGGGAAAGCCGGACGGGAAGGGAGGAGGATGAGCGCTCGGGGGCGAGGGGTCGCGACAAAACACAGCGCGGCGCCATGGACCGGAGACAGTGCCCCACTGTAACTTTGTCACCGACCGTACCCGCGGTTCAGCGTCAACCTTGACCTTCGCGCCTCATCACTGTATGTTGCGGCATTCGCAGTCCGAGAAAACACTTGAGAAGCGAAGAAGCGAGGCGCGCATCACTGAGCACCGTTGCCGCGTCTTCGCGGTAGGAGGCCGAGCCGATCGATGCCGAGCGTCTACTGCACGCAGTGCGGTCATGCCAACCCTGAGGATGCCCGTTTCTGTTCACGATGCGGGTCGCCGCTTACCAAAGCCGAGACCGCCGGAGACAGCACATCGACGATCTCCCTCTCCGGGATCGAGGCATATGAGGCGGAGACAGGTGAGACGCTTCTCGCCGAACGGCAGGCCGTCGAGCAGTTGCCCCCGGGCACCGCGTTGCTGGTCGCGATGCGCGGCCCCAACGCCGGCAGCCGGTTCCTGCTCGACAGCGATCTCACCACCGTGGGCCGCCATCCGGAGAGCGACATCTTCCTCGACGACATCACGGTCTCGCGCCGTCACGTGGAGTTCTACCGGCGCGGCGGCGGGGTCTTCACCGTCCGTGACGTCGGCAGCCTCAACGGCACGTACGTGAACCGCGAGCGCATCGAGGAGGTCCCGCTGTACGGCGGGGACGAGGTGCAGATCGGCAAGTTCCGCCTCGTCTTCCTCACCCGCGGCGCCGCTGGAGGATGATGAGCTCGCAGGCCGCTCGTGCGCACATGAGCATCGGGGAGGTGCTCGCCCTCCTGCAGGGCGAGTTCCCCGACGTCAGCATCTCCAAGATTCGTTTCCTGGAGGGCGAGGGGTTGATCGAGCCGGAGCGCAGTCCCTCCGGTTACCGCAAGTTCAGCTACGCCGACGTCGAGCGGCTCCGTTACATCCTCAGCGAGCAGCGTGACCGCTACCTGCCGCTGCGAGTGATCAAGGATCATCTGGAGGCGGCCGATCGTGAGGAGCGCCCGGCCGCCCGGCCGCGCGCCGTCCCCGACGAGGCGCCTCCCGAGCTCAGGCTCACCCGCGAGGAGCTGATCGCCGCCGCCGAGCTCGACGAGGAGACCCTCGCCGAGCTTGAGGACTACGGCCTGCTGGCCGCGGTGGCCCGCTACTACGACGCCGAGGCGCTGGCCGTGGCCCGCAGCGTCGGAGCCCTCGCCGCCTTCGGCCTGCGCGCCCGCCACCTGAGGGCGGTCAAGGCCGCGGCCGAGCGCGAGGCGGGCCTGGTGGAGCAGGCCGTCGCCCCGCTGCTGCGCCGTCGCGGGCCGGGTGCGATCGACCAGGCCGACGAGACGGCGAGGGAGATTTCCGGCCTGCTGCTGGAATTGCACGCCTCGCTGCTGCGTTCCGGCGTGCGTGGGGCTCTGGGTCGGTGAGAGCCTGACCAGGCACTCGTACCCCCACGAGTGTTACGTTGAACAAACCGGTCGGAATCCAGCGAAGACGGAGCAGCCCGTGTTGCAGATGGAGGTCGTGGGCGTTCGAGTTGAAATGCCCTCCAACCAGCCGATCGTCTTGTTGAAAGAGACGCATGGGGAGCGTTACCTGCCTATCTGGATCGGCATGACGGAAGCCACGGCGATCGCCATGGCCCAGGCCGAGGAACCACCACCCCGGCCGCTCACTCATGACCTGTTCCGTGACGTGCTCGAAGGGCTCGGAGTCCGGCTGAGCACGGTCAACATCGTCGCTCTGCGCGACGGCATCTTCTTCGCCGATCTCGTGTTCTCCAACGGGGTGGAGGTGAGCGCGCGTCCCTCGGACTCGATCGCCTTGGCACTTCGAACCGGCGCACGTATCTTCGCGAGTGAGGATGTGGTCCGGGAGGCGGGGGTGATCATCCCCGACGACCAGGAGGACGAGGTGGAGAAGTTCAGGGAGTTCCTTGACACGATCACGCCCGAGGACTTCGGCCGCGCGGGGTAGGAATTTCGGTGCATTTACGCTTCACGACGCGCCGAGTGGGGTCGTTGACTGGACTTGGCCCCAGTCCTACGGTGCATGTGAACCCTGCGGCCGTGCGTAAACCCCCAGATCAGGCCGTGGGATGAGAGAAAGCCGGAGGTCCGCGTGGCGGTCAGCAGCGGCGAGGGTAGAAACGCCGATCAG
Source organism: Streptosporangium sp. NPDC000095 (assembly GCF_042899335.1). Lineage (NCBI taxonomy): Bacteria > Bacillati > Actinomycetota > Actinomycetes > Streptosporangiales > Streptosporangiaceae > Streptosporangium > Streptosporangium sp. NPDC000095. The sequence goes on along the minus strand of NZ_JBIAZS010000008.1, from coordinate 336,764 downwards.
GATGACCCGAAACGGCGCCAGTCGGCACGTCAGCGCGCGGGTGAAGAGGGTCTGCTGTTCGACGGGCAACCGGTGAAGGTGCCCGCCGACATCGGTTACAGGGGCCCGACGGCCTGTTCCGCGGCCGGCATCACCTACCGGCAACTCGACTACTGGGCGCGCACCGGCCTCGTCGAGCCCACCGTGAGAGCCGCCCACGGATCCGGCTCCCAGCGCCTTTACGGCTTTCGCGACATCCTGGTGCTCAAGGTCGTCAAACGGCTCCTCGACACCGGCGTCTCCCTCCAGCAGATCCGCATCGCCGTGCAGCACCTGCGCGACCGGGGCGTCAACGACCTGGCCGGGATCACCCTGATGAGCGACGGGGTGAGCGTCTACGAGTGCACCTCGCCCGACGAGGTGATCGACCTCCTCCAGGGCGGCCAGGGAGTCTTCGGCATAGCACTGGGACGGGTGTGGCAGGAGGTGGAGGGCTCCCTCGCGGATCTGCCCGGCGAACGTGCGGAGTCGAGCGAGGGCCCTTTAGGCGATCATCAGGCCGATGAGCTGGCCCGCCGTCGCAGAGCACGACGAACCGGGTAAACTCGGACTGCTGCTGACCCTGTGCGGGAGAGACCCCGACAGCGAGCGGGGCGCCGAAGGAGCAACCTCCCCGGAATCTCTCAGGCACCCGGTACCGCACGGACGAGGCAACTCTGGAAAGCAGGCGCGCCGGCCAGGTGCGACTCACCGACGGTGCAAGCCTCCCGTCACGGGTAGGTGAAGCTCTCAGGTCACGACGCGTGAGACGGTCGTGATGACAGAGGGGGAGACCAGGCATACGCCCGCGCCCAGCGCCGGTCTCCACCCCGTCCCGGGAGGCTTCACCATGACCGACCTGTCATCGCTCAGCGAACTCGGCTCCCTGCCGTTCTCCACCCGCCACATAGGGCCGGACGACGCCGGCCAGACCCGCATGCTGGAGGCGGTCGGATTCGCCTCCGTGGCCGACCTGGTCGCGGTGGCCGTGCCCGAGGCGATCCGCTCCGCGGGGCGGCTGAGCCTGCCCCCGGCGGCCGGGGAGTCCGAGGCCCTCGCGGAGCTTCGAGTCCTCGCCGGGCGCAACACCGTGCTCACCTCGATGATCGGCCTGGGCTACCACGACACGATCACTCCGGGCGTCATCCGCCGCAACCTCCTGGAGAACCCCGGCTGGTACACCGCGTACACGCCCTACCAGCCGGAGATCTCCCAGGGCCGTCTGGAGGCCCTGATCAACTTCCAGACCGTCGTCTCCGACCTGACCGCCCTCGACGTCGCCGGTGCCTCCCTGCTCGACGAGGCCACCGCCGCCGCCGAGGCGATGACCCTGGCCCGCCGCGCCGGCCGCGGCCCCTCGAAGGTGTTCGTGGTCGACGCCGACGCGCTGCCGCAGACCAAGGCGGTGCTGCGCACCCGCGCCGAGCCGCTCGGCATCGAACTGGTCGAGAGCGACTTCACCGCCGAGCTTCCCGAGTGCTTCGGGGTGCTCGTGCAGTATCCCGGCGCCAGCGGCAGGATCCGCGACTTCCGCGCCGTCGCCGACGCCGCCCACGCGCGCGGCGCCCAGGTGGTCGCCGCCGCCGACCTGCTCGCCCTCACCCTGCTGGCCGCGCCGGGCGAGCTCGGCGCCGACATCGCCGTCGGGTCCTCGCAACGCTTCGGCGTCCCCCTCGGCTTCGGTGGCCCCCACGCCGCCTACATGGCGGTCCGCGACGGTCTCCAGCGCCAGCTGCCGGGCCGCCTGGTGGGCGTCTCCCAGGACGCCGACAAACGCCCCGCGTACCGGCTCGCCCTCCAGACCCGTGAGCAGCACATCCGCCGGGAGAAGGCCACCAGCAACATCTGCACCGCGCAGGTGCTGCTCGCCGTGATCGCCGGCATGTACGCCGTCTACCACGGACCCGAGGGCCTGCGCAGGATCGGACGGCGCACCCACAGGCACGCCGTCGTGCTCGCCGAGGGCCTGCGCCAGGGCGGTGTCGAGGTCGTGCACGACACCTTCTTCGACACCGTGCTCGCCAGGGTGCCCGGCCGCGCCGAGGAGATCGTCGCCACGGCCCGCGAGAACGGCGTCAACCTGCGCCTGGTCGACGCCGACCACGTGGGCGTCACCTGCGACGAGAAGACCGAGCCGCTCCACCTGGAGCAGGTCCTGGCCGCCTTCGAGATCAGCGGCGCCGTGCTGGCCGACCTCGACGCCGCCGCCCACGACGCGCTGCCCGCCGCGCTGGCGCGGGTCAGCGACTACCTGACCCACCCGGTCTTCCACAGCCACCGTTCCGAGACGGCCATGCTGCGCTACCTGCGAAGGCTCCAGGACAAGGACATCGCGCTCGACCGGTCGATGATCCCGCTGGGCTCCTGCACCATGAAGCTCAACGCGACCACCGAGATGGAGCCGATCACCTGGCCGGAGTTCGCCGGGCTGCACCCCTACGCGCCCGAGGACCAGGCCGCGGGCCACATCGAGCTGATCGGGGAGCTGGAGCGCTGGCTCGCCGAGGTCACCGGCTACGACGCCGTGTCGCTTCAGCCGAACGCCGGCTCGCAGGGGGAGTTCGCCGGGCTGCTGGCGATCCGCGCCTACCACACCGCGCGCGGAGAGTCGGGCCGCGACGTCTGCCTGATCCCCTCGTCCGCGCACGGCACCAACGCCGCGAGCGCCGTCATGGCCGGCATGCGCGTGGCCGTGGTCGCCTGCGACGACAAGGGCAACGTCGACCTCGACGACCTCGTCGCGAAGATCGACAAGCACCGCGAGCAGCTTGCCGCGATCATGGTGACCTACCCGTCCACGCACGGCGTGTACGAGGAGACGATCGTCCGGATCTGCGAGCTGGTGCACGAGGCTGGCGGGCAGGTCTACGTCGACGGCGCCAACCTCAACGCGCTGGTCGGCCTGGCCAGGCCGGGGGAGTTCGGGGCGGACGTCTCCCACCTCAACCTGCACAAGACCTTCTGCATCCCGCACGGCGGCGGTGGCCCCGGCGTCGGCCCGGTCGCGGTCCGCGCCCACCTGGCCGACTATCTGCCCGGCCATCCGCTGCGTGAGGGTACGATGGTCGGCCCGGTCTCGGCCGCGCCGTACGGCTCGGCGGGCATCCTGCCCATCTCCTGGGCCTACATCCGGATGATGGGCGCCGACGGCCTGAAGGCGGCGACCGAGCAGGCCATCCTGTCGGCCAACTACCTGGCCCGCAGGCTCAGCCCCCACTACCCGGTCCTCTACACCGGCCGCGGCGGCCTCGTCGCCCACGAGTGCATCGTCGACCTGCGCCAGATCACCAAGGAGACCGGGGTGACGGTCGACGACGTGGCCAAGCGCCTCATCGACTACGGCTTCCACGCCCCGACCATGTCCTTCCCCGTGGCGGGAACGCTGATGATCGAGCCGACCGAGAGCGAGGACCTGGCCGAACTCGACCGGTTCTGCGAGGCGATGATCTCGATCCGCGAGGAGATCGCGAAGGTCGCCTCCGGCGCGTACGACAGGACCGACAACCCGCTGCGCAACGCCCCGCACACGGCCGACAGCCTCGTCGTCGACGAGTGGGCCCACCCCTACAGCCGCACCGAGGCGGCCTACCCGTTGCCGTCGGTGCGCGAGGGCAAGTACTGGTCGCCGGTCCGCCGTATCGACCAGGCTTACGGCGACCGTAACCTGGTCTGCTCCTGTCCTCCCCTGGAGGCGTACGAGGACTGATCCCGCCGGCCTCGTGGACATCGCGCGAGAGCCGGGAAACCCGTGCGAACCGTGATATCCGCCGGGAATGCGGGGGGACGGACGAGGCCCCGAGTCGTTAGGCTCGGGGCGTCTCCGTATCCGGAAGGATCATGCATGCCTGAGGTGGACACCCGTCCCTTGGACGCCGCGCGAAGACTGGCCGAGTCGGGCGATCTCGACGGCGCCGCCACGATCTTCGCTGAGCTGGTCGCCGATCCCGACGAACCCGACAGGGCCCAGGCGGCGGTGGGGCTCGCGGTGGTGCTCGAGGAGAGCGGAGACGTGCCGGGCTCCCGCGCGGCCGCGCGCACCGCGCTGGCGACCGGGCACCCGGAGTTCGCCGCCCAGGCCGCCTGCCTGCTCGCGGGGAGCTTCGAAAGGGAGGACCTGGCGGAGCAGGCCCGCGCCGCCTGGCAGGCCGCGCTGGGTGTCGGCCACCCCGCCTACGTCCCGCTGGCGCACATGGCCCTCGCGCGGCTCGCCACGGGCGATGAGGAGGCCGAGCGGTCGCTTCGCGAGGCGCTCGCCACCCGTGACCCGGAGATCGCTCCTCGGGCCGCTCAGCGGCTGGCGGAGGTGTTCCTTGAGGAGGGCGAGCCGGCCGAGGCCGCGCAGGTGCTCCTGGAGGCGCTCTCGGTGCCGGATGCGGCCGAGGTGCCGAGACTGCGGGTGATGCTCGGCATCGCTCATCTGGAGATGGCCTGCGCCGAGTTCTCCGGTGCGATCGAGGAGGGCGGAGACGTGGAGACCGGTGCGCTGGCCATCGAGCTCCTGGCGCGCACCCTTCCGCTCAGGGGGCGCGACGAGGACGCCGAGCGGGTGTGGCGCTACGGTCTGGACAGCGCCGACGAGGACCTCGCCGGTGAGGTCCGCCTGCGCCTCGACCGGGATCTCTGAGGTCCGGTGACTTCGGGGGCCGTGCGCGGAGCGGCGGTCGCCCTGTGGGCGGACGTCGGGCGGTCGCCGGGCCGATGAGGCCGGGCCGGACACTGTCCGGGAGTGGCGGATCCACAGGGGACCACAGGAAAGGCGTCTCCCCGTCCCCGCGGCGCCCTCGCCGTCAGTCGCGCTCCCGCCAGCGGCTCAGGGCGTGGGCGAAGTTGATCGCGACGATTCCGCCCCAGGCGAGCAGCAGTCCGGCGGTGCCGGCGTTCTGCGCGGCGATGGCGGTGAGCGGGATCCCGATGCCCATGGAACCGAGGGCGATCGGGATCGAGGAGTTCGTGCTCCTGCGCGGCCTGGCCGCCGGTGCCCCGGTGGCGTGCAACTCGGCGCGCACCCGGTGGGCGATGGTCGCGTCGAGACGTGACACGAACGAGTCGACGAGCGCGGCCTCGTACTCCGGGCCGAGGTCGCGCCGGGCCTCGATGGTGGCGCGCATGTCCTGGCGGATATCTTGGTAGTCCTGCACGCTTCGATTGTTCCCTCGCCCCCGGCCGCCGGGCATCAGCCGTTAGGACGAGATTCGTGTCCACCTTCGACTCCACCCCCCTCGCGAAGGCGTCCGCCCCGCGGACCACCGCGGAACCCCGGCTTCCGGCGAGCACGGCCGGGCCCCTGGAGATCGTGACCCCGCACGGCCCGGCCCTCGTGGAGATCGACGAGGTGGCCGCCCCGCGCTTCCTGCTGGTGCTCACCCACGGCTCGGCCGGGGGAGTCGACGCCCCGGACCTGCTGGCCGTGCGGGACGCCGTGACGGCGATCGGCGGGACGGTCGCGCGGGTGCTGCAGCCGTTTCGTGTGCGCGGGGCCCGGGCGCCGGGGTCGGCGGTCAAGCAGGACGAGGCGTGGGAGAGGTTGGTGGCGGAGTTGCGCGGGCGCTATCCGGGGCTGCCGCTGGCGCAGGGCGGGCGGAGCAACGGGGCGAGGGTCGCGTGCCGTACGGCCGAGCGGGTCGGTGCCCACGCGGTCGTCGCGCTGGCCTTCCCCCTGCACCCGCCGAGGAAGCCGGAGCGGTCACGCGCGGGAGAGCTGCGTGCGGCGGGTGTGGACGTGCTGGTGGTGAGCGGAGACCGTGACCCGTTCGGCGTGCCCGAGGCGGCGGACGCCGCGCGCCTGGTGGTGCTGCCGGGAGAGGGTCACGACCTCGGGAGGAGTCCCACCAGGGTGGGCGAGGTGGTCGCCGAGTGGCTCGACACGAGGATGCGGCCGGGCTCGGTGGACCCGCTCAGCGTGACCGGTCGGGGGTGACGGGTCTTCAGACGACGCCGGCCAGTGGCCGGTGCGGCTCGATGACGGCACCGTCGGGGAGGAGCTCGCCGGTGTCCTCGAACAGCACAACACCGTTGCAGAGCAGGCTCCAGCCCTGCTCGGGGTGGGCCGCCATGGTGCGGGCGGCTTCGCGGTCCAGCGCGTCGGCGGACGGACAGGACGGCTCGTGCGGGCACATCGGCGTGCCTCCGGATCTCTCGTGTCGGCTCGCCCGTGTCACACCGGGCACGGGGGTGGGCATCGGACATCCGGCGGCACCGTCACCGATGGGTCTCCGTTCCCACGTATGACGGGGACGAGCATCTGAATGTTGACATATGGCCATGCGACCCCTAACAGAGCGAGGGTCGCACATCAAGTAGATCAAGTGTGCGATCGATCGCACCTCGGCGACATAGCCCGTTAGGACTGTTTGGGACTGCTAGAGGGCCAGTCCGTCAGGGCTTTGTCGGGGGATGTGACCTATAACACAGCATGCCTCATATGAGCACATTCAACCAAGTCCGACACGCCGCCTGGCGGGTAAACGATCGGTTACAAGTTGCTGACGTGCCCCGATGTCGGCCCTCGCGCCCCTGGCCTGGCCCTTAGCGGCTCCTGCCCTCCCGCGTGCCCAGGCCGGCCAGGAGCGCGTCCAGCCCGTGCTCGAAGTCGGTGTCCGCCGCCGGGCTACCGCCTCCCCTCGACGGAGGGCGCCAGGGCTCGTCCTCGTCGCCCGAGGGCTCGGCCCAGCCCGACTGCTGCACCTCCACCGCCACCGCGCCGAAGACGTAGGCCCGCAGGGCGCGTACCGCCCCCGCCGGGTCGGCCAGGCCCGCCTCGGCCAGTTGCTCGGTCTGCTCCCTGATCGCGATCGCCGCCCTGCCTCTCGGCGGCTTGGTCAGGGCGAGGGCCAGCACCCCGGGATGCTCCCTCAGTGCTGCCCTGCTCGCCCGGCACCAGGCCCTCGCGCTCTCCTGCCAGCTCTCGCCCGGCTCGGCGTGCACGGTGGTGACGTGCTCGGCCAGCGCGTCCATGAGGGCGTCCTTGCCGCGTGGCAGGTGGTGGTAGATGGCCATCGCCTCCACCTGGAGCGCGTCGCCCAGCCGTCGCATCGTCAGACGCCGAAGTCCTTGGCCGTCGGCGATGTGAAGGGCGGCGTCGATGATGCGCTCCCTGGAGAGCGGGACGGGTGGTCGCTTGGCGGGCATGGGAGGCATCCTGCCACCGCCTGCCTTACTGCGTAAAGGGCGGCGCGCCGAACAGGACGGACCTCCGTCGCGCGGCGGGACGGGGTCGTCCGGGAGAGGTCGGGTCCCTGAGTGTGTGGGGTGAGGGCTGAGCGCGTAGGCTACGAGCGGTGATCTGCCGGAGGAGGCCCGGCGACCGGTGAGAGAGGGAAGAAGATGGCGTTTTTCCGACCGAGCGTGAGCCGGGAGGCGGAGGTTCGTCACCACGCTGACCAGGAGGTCGGGAAGAGCTTTCCCGAGCTTCTCGAGAAGGCGCGCGAGGCCGAGGCCGAGGTGCGCCGGGCGCAGGCCGCCGCGGCTCCGGTGCAGGAGTTGCGAGCCGCCGGGCTGGCGTTCGACAGGGCTCTCACCGAGGCCCTGCGCGCGGCCGAGGCCAACCAGCGTGCGACGTTCGGGGTCAAGGCGTACGACGACCGGATCCGCCGCCGCAAGGGCAGGGCGACCCCCCGGGGTGCCGAGTGGACCGCGGAGGTCAACCGCCTGCGCACCCTTCGCGAGCAGAACCGGCTGACCGGCATCCCCCGGGTTCCCCGCCCGGTCGCCGCCTCCGCCCGCTGACCTTCATCCCAAGCACCCTGGGCACTCAGGGCTCCCGTTCGAGAGGGCTCCTCCCCGCGGCCGAAGACCGCGGGGAGGAGCCCTTCGTGGTCCCGGCCCGCCGCGGGCGCCCCCGGCGGGCCTCCGGGGGGCCTGCGGGGGCCTGGACGCCGTCATCCCCCATAAGCCTTGACATCGCCGTCGATGAGGTGGATTTTAGGATAGGCTTACCTAATAAACCTTGTCATTCCGACAGCCCCCGACTGCTCGCCTAACGCTGTGACCAGGTATTTCGCTGAGATGTGCACGCCACGCATTTTCCTCTGCCCCAACCCCTGCCTGATGGCTCCGAGAACGCGACGGGAGATCGGTGCTCGGCGGCCTCCGGGCGCGTCGGCGGGAAAACCGCGCGCCGACGCCCGCACGCGGACCCCGTGCCGACCGCCGCTCCCGGTGCCGGACGAATCCCCGATCCTTGCCCGTTCCTGCTGGAGGTAACCGATGATCAACCCCTTCGACGACGACGGCGCGTCCTTCCTGGTGCTGGTGAACGTGGAGGGGCAGCACTCGTTGTGGCCCGCGTTCGCCGACGTCCCCGCGGGCTGGCAGATCGCCCACGGTGAGGACTCCCGCGCCGGTTGCCTCGCCTACGTCGAGAGCTCCTGGACCGACATGCGCCCAAGGAGCCTCATCGCCCAGATGGACGGCTGAGCCTTCCGCGCCTTCCCGGCCTCCGCGCCTTCCCGGCCTTCGAGGCCGGATACGGGTGACCGTCGCCTTGGTCCACCTTGGCCCCCCGCGCCGACCTTCCGGGAGGGACGCCCGGCGATCGCGCCGATTCCGTCGGGACACCCCTTGGGCGGGGCCGGAAACGCGGAAGGGCGCCACCGCGGACAGGAGGTCTCGCGGTGGCGCCCTTCGAAACGGGCGGCCGGGTCAGCTGGCCCAGTCGAGCAGCGGGCGGGTGTTGCTGGGGTGGCGAAGCTTGGAGAGCGACTCCTTCTCCAGCTGGCGGATGCGCTCGCGCGTCAGGCCGAGGTGCTTACCGATCTCGTCGAGGGTGTGGGGCTTGCCGTCGACGAGGCCGAAGCGCAGGGCCATGATCTTGGCCTCCCTGGGGGAGAGGTTGCCCAGCACGCCGCGCAGCTGCTCGCCGAGCAGCTGACGGTCGACGACCTCCGAGGCCTCGGGCGAGTCGACGTCCTCGATGAGGTCGCCGATGGTGGTCTCGCCGTCCTCGCCGATGGTGGCGTTGAGGCTGATCGGCTGGCGGCTGGTGCGCAGCAGCTCCTCGATCTGGTCGGGGCTCTTGTCGAGCTCGACGCCCAGCTCCTCCGGCGTGGGCTCGCGGCCCAGGCGCTGGTGCATGTCGCGCTCGACGCGCGACAGCTTGGAGAGCATTTCCAGCACGTGCACCGGCAGCCTGATCGTGCGGGCCGAGTCCGCGAAGCCGCGCTGGATGGCCTGGCGGATCCACCACATGGCGTAGGTGGAGAACTTGTAGCCCTTGGTGTAGTCGAACTTCTCCACCGCGCGGATCAGACCGAGGTTGCCCTCCTGGACCACGTCGAGCAGGGCCATGCCCCGGTCGGTGTACTTCTTCGCCACGGAGACGACCAGGCGGAGGTTGGCCTCCAGCATGTGGTCCTTGGCCCGGCGGCCGTCCTCGGCGATCCACTCCAGGTCGTCACGCACGACCGCGGACAGGCCCGGGTCGGCCTCCAGCTTGGACTCGGCGTACAGGCCGGCCTCGATGCGCTTGGCCAGCTCGACCTCCTGTGCGGCGGTGAGCAGGGTGCGACGGCCGATCGACTTCAGGTAGGTGTGCACCGAGTCACCCATGACGGAGGACTGGTCGTCGAGGTCGAGGGTCGGCTCGGCCTCCACCTCGGGCTCCTCCGCCGGGTTCCACTCGTCCTCGGGCTCCGCCGCTGTGTCCTTGGCGTCCTTGGTGCCCTTGGCGGTGGTCCCGGCGGCCTTCACGGCCTTGGTCCTCCTGGTGGTCTTGAGGTCCCCGGAGGACTCCACCGGGACCTTGGTCGCGTCGGGGGCGCCGGCCACGGGCTCGGCCTTCGTCGAGGTCTTCCTCGCGGAGGCGGTCTTCGTCTTGCGTGCGGAGGTCTTGCGGGTGCTCTTGGCGGTGGATGCCGAGAGTGTGGGCTCGTTCTCGGCCGCCAGGCTGACGCCCGCCTCGGTGAGCTCGCGCAGAATCGACCTGCCCTCGGTGGGGCTGACGCCCGCCTCGGCGAAGGCGTGACGCAGCTCCGCGAGTGAAAGGTGACCCTGGACTCGTCCTCGGTCAAGGAGCTGGTCGAGGGTCGTCGGGGCCTCAGATGAGGTCGCCACGGCGGCTGGGGGCATGAGGACACCTCCTCCATCACGGAGTCGTCTGAATTTACGGTTTGCTGGTCTTGGGGTGGGGCGGTCTGGGAGCCGCTCGGCGCACCAGTACCAATAACCCCAGGCAAGAACATTCTGTTCCCGACTTGACTCGGAAAATATGATGGGTGGACCGCCGTGTCGGCGATCCACCCGCGCGCGGGTGCCCGAGAGGGCCTATTCGATCACTTCCACGGGGCCCTCTTTCGCCGACTCCGAGGAGCCTTCGAGCGGGCCGTCGACCATGGGCATCGGGAAGGGCTCGGCCTGCTCCAGCCGGTCCTCGTTCCAGTAACCGAAGACCTTCTCGGGGTCGGGGTTGACCTCCTTGGAGACCACGTAGTCCTCGGCGGGAGGAGCGGACGCGGTCGGTGACGGCTCGTACGAGGGCGCTCCCGGCTCGTTCGGGGACACGGCGGGCACCGGCTCGTCCGATGGTTTCTCCGCTCTCCCGATCCCGCCCGACGCGGCGGCCGCCGTGACGGAAATGCCGCCGGCGAGGACCAGGCTCACGATTCCAGCCGAGACCCATGTCTTCCGGGTGACGTTCATCGGGCTTGTCCTTCCTGCTTCGGCTACCTCATTGGACGTTCGGGGGCACCTTCACGGTTCCCGATCACGACCATAACGGAGAGCCGCGAGATCCGGCTTGCCATTGGCCAGAAGCGGTATTTCGGTCACAACGGTCAGGTCGGCAGGGGCCGCGTAGGCGGGCATCCGCTTCTTGACGAGGGCGCGCAGCTCGGCCAGGGGCGGCGGGGAGGGCGAGACGACGACGGCCACCACCCGCTCGCCCCACTCGGGGTCGGGACGGCCGACCACGGCGACGTCGACGATCGCGGGATGCTCGGCCAGCACGGCGGCCACCGCCGCGGCGACCACCTTCTCACCTCCGGTGTTGATGACGTCGTCGGCCCGCCCCAGCACGCGTAGCCGCCCTCCCTCCAGGGTGCCCAGGTCCGAGGTGAGGAACCAGTCGCCGTCGCGGGCCGCCTCGGTGAGGTCGGGGCGGAGCCGATAGCCGGAGAACAGCATGGGTCCGCTCAGACGGATCCGGCCGTCGTCTACGACGGCGATCCCCACCCCGTTGAGGGGATCGCCGTCGTAGACGCACCCGCCGCAGGTCTCGCTCATGCCGTACGTGGTGACCACCCGGGCGCCGGCCGCGTGGGCCGCGGCGAGCAGGCCGGGGGGAGCGGCGGCGCCGCCGAGCAGGATGGTCCTGATCCTCGACAGGCGCTGGAGACGCGTCGAATCCACCTGGAGCAGCCGGCGCAGCTGGGTCGGCACCAGTGAGACGTGCTCCGCGCCGCTGGAGAGCACGGCCTCGGGGGAGAACCCGTCGTGCACGATCGGCTCGGTCCCGCCCAGCAGCGACCTGACCAGGACCTGCAGGCCGGAGACGTGGGAGGGAGGCAGACAGCACAGCCAGCGCTCGCCCGTTGCGGCGCCCAGGCGCCGCAACGAGGCCGACGCGGAGGCGAGCAGCGCCTCGGCGGACAGCTGGACGCCCTTCGGGACGCCGGTCGAGCCGCTGGTGGCGATGACCACCGCGACCTCGGCGGGCACACCGACGCCGCCCTCGCGGCGTACTCCGTTCACATGGGTCGGGCGCAACGCGTCGAGCGTCGCCCGCAGTGCGGGGGCGGGCAGGGCGGGGGAGAGGGGCAGCACGGCCGGGCCGCTGCCGTCCAGCGCCGCGCCGACGGCCCGGAACAACTCCGAGGTCGCCGGAGATACCACGGCGTGCAATTCCCGTTCTACGGAAAGCCACGCCTCGTGCGCAGGAGCGGTCATCACGGTCGTAAGGTTAGTGCCGGAAGCCGGACAACGGCCGGGGGTACCGGCGCAGCGGAGAGGGTGAAGCCATCGTGGGCACGGAGCGGGTCGAGCCGGGCGTGGATGAGCGGGCGGTGGAGAAGGCGTCCGAGCGCGACGGCGCGGTCGACTGGAAGAGGTCCGGCCAGTACGAGGACATCGTCTACGAGACCGGCGAGGGTATCGCCAAGATCACGATCAACCGCCCGGAGCGCCACAACGCGTTCCGCCCGACGACGCTCTTCGAGCTCAAGGACGCCTTCAACGTCGCCCAGGAGGACGCCGAGGTCGGCGTGATCATCTTCACCGGCGCGGGTGACAGGGCCTTCTGCTCCGGCGGTGACCAGAAGATCCGCGGCGACGACGGCTACGTCGACAAGTCCACCCCGCACGTCGGCCGGCTCAACGTGCTCGATCTACAGGTCCAGATCCGCCGCTGCCCCAAGCCGGTCATCGCGATGATCGCCGGCTACGCCATCGGCGGCGGCCACGTGCTGCACGTGTGCTGCGACCTGTCCATCGCCGCCGACAACGCGGTCTTCGGCCAGACCGGCCCCAAGGTCGGCTCCTTCGACGGAGGCTACGGCTCCTGGCTGCTGGCCGAGACCGTCGGCCTGAAGCGGGCCCGTGAGATCTGGTACCTCTGCCGCCAGTACGACGCGCAGACCGCCCTCGACTGGGGCCTGGTCAACGCGGTCGTGCCGCTCGCCGAGCTTGAGACGGAGACGGTCAAGTGGGCGAGGGAGATGCTGGAGAAGTCGCCGCTCGCGCTGCGTATGCTCAAGGGCGCGCTGAACGCGGTGACCGACGGCGCCGCGGGGATGCAGCAGTTCGCCGGTGACGCCACCCTGCTCTACTACATGAGCGAGGAGGCGCAGGAGGGCCGCGACGCGTTCAAGGAGAAGCGCGCCCCCGACTTCGGCAAGTTCCCGCGCCGTCCCTAGCGGCGGCGGAAGTTCACGGCCGGGTGGCGGGGACAGGTTCTCCCGCCGCCCCCGGGGATGGCGGGGGTCCGAGGCGGTTCGGTCCCGAGGCGCGCCGCCCCGCATGGACGAGGTCGCCTTCGCGCGCCTCAGGACGGACTCACCCCCCCGGGTGCGGAGTTAAGGAGGCGGTGCGGTGAATCCCGCGACCGCGCTCGCGACGGTGCTGGTCGACGAGCTCGCCCGCTGCGGTCTCACGGACGTGGTGCTCGCACCCGGATCGCGGTCGGCGCCGCTCGCCCTGGCCGTGCACGCCGACAGCCGTATCCGGCTGCACGTGCGGGTGGACGAGCGCTCGGCCTCCTACCTGGCGGTGGGCCTCGCCCGCCGTAGCGGCCGCCCGGTCGTCCTGATCTGCACCTCCGGCACCGCGGCGGCCAACTTCCACCCCGCCGTCATCGAGGCGCACGAGTCGGGGGTTCCGCTGCTGGTGCTCACCGCCGACCGCCCGCCGGAGCTGCGCGACACCGGCGCCAGCCAGACCGTCGACCAGATCAAGCTGTACGGCACGGCCGTCCGCTGGTTCGGCGAGATCGGCGTGCCCGAGGACCGCCTGGGCCAGGTCGCCTACTGGCGGTCGACGGCCTGCCGCGCCTACCAGCGCGCGCTGGGCCCGTACGACCCGGGTCCGGTTCACCTCAACGTGTCCTTCCGCGAGCCGCTGGTCCCGGACGGCGACCCGTCCTGGTGCGAGTCCCTGGAGGGTGACAGCGAAGGGCCGTGGATCCGCGCCAGGGTGGCCTCCCCGCCGGTGGCCCTGCACCTGCCGCCGACCAGGAGGGGTGTGCTGGTCGTCGGAGACGGCGCGACCAACACGCGCAGATACGTGGCGGCGGCGGGTATGGCCGGATGGCCGGTCCTGTCGGAGCCCAACGGCGGCGCCCGCTACGGCGACCACGCGATGTCGACCTACCACTTCCTCCTCGGCACCCCGGAGTTCGCCGACCGGCACCGTCCCGACGTCGTGGTCACCCTGGGCCGTCCCGGCCTGTCCCGGCCGCTGCTGAACTGGCTGAGGCACGCGGACGAGCACATCGTGGTCGCCGCCGACATGACCCGCTGGCCCGACCCGACCCGCTCGGCCACCCAGGTCGCCCAGGTGGTGGAGATCCCGGTCACCGCGGGCGACGACGCGTGGCTGCACTCCTGGCGCCGTGCCGAGACGGCGGCGAGGGCCGCGATCGACGAGGTGCTGGACGGTACGGGGCTCAGCGAGCCGCGCCTGGCCCGCGACCTGGCGGAGGCGCTGCCCAACGGATCGCTGCTGTTCTCCGGTTCTTCCATGCCGATCCGCGACCTCGACCAGGCGATGCGTGCCCGGCGAGGTCTGCGGGTCCTGGCCAACCGGGGGGCGGCGGGGATCGACGGTGTGGTGTCGTCCGCGATGGGCGCCGCCCTCGCGCACAACGGCCCCTCCTACGCCCTGATGGGCGACCTGACCTTCCTGCACGACCAGAACGGGCTGGTCCTCGGCTCCCGCGAGCCCCGCCCGGATCTCTGCCTGGTCGTGGTGAACAACGACGGCGGCGGGATCTTCTCACTCCTTCCCCAGGCCGCGCTGCGCGACCCCTTCGAGCGGGTCTTCGGCACCTCGCACGGGGTGGACCTGGGCTACGTGGCCGCCGCCACCGGCACGCCGTACACCTTCGTGGACGAGCCGGGGCAGCTGGTCAAGGCGCTGCGCGGCGACGGGTTGCGCATGATCGAGGTGCGGACGGACCGGGAGTCCAACGCGGTGCTGCACTCCATGATGCGTGAGGCGGCCCACGCCGCCGTCCGCGACACCATGGCGTGACACCGCCTCCTCCGATCACATCGCACCGCGTGCTTTCCGAGGCGCGGCGCGGCCGGTCCGACGCGCTTCGTGACGGTGTCATGAAGGTGCCGTGACAGGGGTCGTGCCGCGGTGTCGCGAGATCACGTGATGTCGCGACGCAGGGTCAGCGCGCGGGCGGCGAGCACGATCACCGCGACGTAGCCCGCGAACAGCATCCCGCCGGCCCAGGCGGGCAGCAGCTCACCGGTACGCAGGGGCATGCCGCTCAGGGCCCTGGCCGCCCCGGTCGGCAGCCATCTGCCCAGCTCCGGCAGGAAACTGACGAGCAGGTAGTCGGCGTACATGAACCACACCAGCGCCACCGCCACCGCCGCGACCTGGTTGCGGATCAAAGCGCCCAGAGCCACTCCGAGCAGGCCATACAGGGCGACCCCGAGCGCCGAGCCGAGCAGGACGGCGGGTACGCCGGGACTCCAGGCGGGGTGGCCGGCCAGAGTGAGGGTGACCAGGCCCGCCACCAGCGTGACCAGCGCCGAGACCGTGGCGATCAGCAGGCCGACGATCCCGTACGCGGTCAGCTTGGCCGTCACCACCCGGCTCCGCCCCGGGGTGACCAGGAACTGCCAGGTGATCGTCTGGTGGCGGTTCTCCCCGGCCATGCCGAGTACGCCGAGCAGCAGGGTGACGACGTAGGCCTGCTGGGCCATGCTGTAGACGTTCTCGATCTGCGCGTCGAGTGGCATCCCGCCTTCCAGGCCCATCAGGAAGACCATCAGCCCCGCCCAGGCCACGCACAGCGGGGGCGCGAGGGCGGCGAGGATCCAGGTGGTGCGGCTCGCGCGTGCCTTGAGCAACTCGGCGCGGATCAGGCCGTTCACGAGGTCACCTCCATGTAGAGCTCCTCCAGGTCGGTCTCCGGGGCGAGCGGGCCCTGCCAGGCCAGATGCCCCGCCCTGACGATGATCACGTGGTCGGCGATCTGCCTGATCTCGGCGAGCACGTGGGTGGAGACCAGGACCGTGCGCCCCTGGTGGGTGTAGGCCCGCAGGAAACCCCGCAGCCAGCGCATGCCCGCCGGGTCCAGGCCGTTGGCGGGCTCGTCGAGGACGAGGATCTCCGGGTCGCCCAGGAGGGCGGAGGCGAGGGCGAGCCGCTGACGCATGCCCAGGGAGAAGCCCCGCACCCTGCGGTCGGCCGCGGCGGTGAGATCGACCTGCTCCAGAACCTGCTCCACGCGTCCGGGATCCAGGCCCGCGGCGAGACGGAGAGCCTCCAGATGCGTGCGGGCGCTCAGCGCCGGGTGGAAGGCGGTGGCCTCCAGCACCGCGCCGACCGTCCGGACGGGGCGTTTCAGGTCGCGGTAGGGCTCGCCGCCGATGGTCGCGCTGCCCTCGGTGGGCGTGACCAGGCCGAGGATCATGCGCAGGGTGGTGGTCTTGCCCGCCCCGTTGGGGCCGGCGAAGGCCGTGAGTGTTCCCCGTTCCACCGTGAACGACAGGTCGTCGACGGCCCGTACCCCGCCGAACGACTTGCCGAGGTGGGTGACGCTGATTGCTGACATGACCTCGACGATGGCCCCCGGGCGGGTGGGAGCGCACGGTCCCGGGGATGGATCTCGCGATGTCCACCCGGGAGGAGATCGGGGCCGCCGGGGGTGGAGGCGATCTCCACCCCGAGGCCCATGGCCCGCCGCAGGGGGGCGTGGATAGCTTGTGGGCGTGACGTTTCTCCGCCGCCCCTCGGTGCGCCGGTTCCTCACCGTCGTGCTGGTGGGCTACATCCTCTCCGGTCCGGTGATCGGCGCGGTCGAGACGGGCTGGCCCGGTCTGCTCGGAGTGGTCCCGCTCGGCGCCGCCACCGTCGGCTGCTGCCTGTGGGTGCTGCTCGGCCGGGAGCCGCGCCGAGACGCCCCGCTGCTCGCGGCGACCCTGGCCGGGGGACTGGCCCTGCACGGGATCAGCCCCTACAGCGGCATGGGGTTCATGTACATCGTGATCTTCGCCGCGCCGTTCAAAACCCGCCTCTGGCCGGCGGCGTTCCTGGTCACGGCGGACGTCGCCGCCACGACGGCCGTGTCCTTCCTGCTCGGGCTGCCGGTCGCGGAGGTGCTGGGCAACACCTTCGGCCTCACCTACGTCGCCGTCTTCGTCTTCCTGATGCGGCACGTGAAGGCGACCAGGGATCACGCCGCCGCGCTCGCCGAGGCGCGGGCGGGCGAGGCGGTACTGGCCGAGCGGGCCCGGCTGGCGAGGGAGGTCCACGACATCCTGGCGCACTCGCAGTCGGCGCAGATCGTCCACCTGGAGGGCGCGCGGCTGCTGCTTGAGCGTGGGCTTGAGCGGGGACCCGAGCGCGGAGAGGACACGGCGGCGGCCCTCGACCGGGTGAACCGCGCCGTGCGGCTGGCGCGCGCCGGGCTCGAGGAGACCCGCAGGGCGCTAGACGCGCTGCGCGGGGAGGAGCTTCCGCTGGCCGAGCGGCTGGAGCGGCTGGCGGTGGAGTTCCGTTCCGTGACCGGCTCGCCCTGCGCGGTCTCGGTCGTGGGGAACCTCGACGGCCTGGAGGCGGGGGCACGGCTGGCGGTGGCCAGGACCGCGCAGGAGGCGCTGACGAACGTGCGCAAGCACGCGCCGGGCGCCGCGGCGTCGGTGGCGTTGCGCCGCGTCGGCCGCTGGTGCGAGCTGGAGGTACGCGACACGGGCGGCCCGCCGGGCCCGGCGGCGCCGTCGGGAGGCGGATACGGGCTGGTGGGCATGCGGGAGCGGGCCGAGCTGATCGGTGGTTCGCTCGCCGTGCGTCCGGGTGAGGAGGGCTTCGAGGTCCTGCTGCGGGTCCCGGCGTGAGCCGCCCGCGGCGCGGCGCCATCGCGGGGGTGGGCGCCGCGCCGCGGACGGGTCACGCCGGTGCCGTACGGTACGACCACGCCGGGGAGTGTGATCGGCGCACGCGGGCGCGTTCGAGGGGCGTTCAAGGGGTTCGGCGGGCGTTCGAGAGGCAGGGAGGCAGGGAGGCAGGGTGAGCGTGCGGGTGCTGGTGGTCGACGACCAGACGGTGGTGCGCGAGGGGCTGGTGCTGCTCCTGGGGCTGCTGCCCGGCATCGAGGTGGCGGGGGCGGCGGCCGACGGACGGGAGGCGGTCGGGCTCGCCGGCTCTCTTCGGCCCGACGTGGTCCTGATGGACCTGCGGATGCCCCGGATGGACGGGGTGGAGGCGACCCGCAGGATCAGGGCCGCCCACCCGGAGATCCAGGTGGTGGTCCTGACGACGTACTCCGACGACGAGTCGGTCTTCGCCGCGCTGGCCGCGGGGGCGCGGGGCTACCTGACCAAGGACGCCGACGCCGAGTCCCTCGCCTCGGCCATCGCCACCGTGGTCGAGGGTGAGGCCCAGTTCGATCCCGGTGTCCAGCGGCGGCTCGCCGAGGCGGTGGCCGGGAGCCGCCGCACGCCTGACCCGCCCGACGGCCTGACCCGCCGCGAGAGCGAGGTGCTGCGGCTGATAGCGGCGGGCCGCTCCAACGCGGAGATCGCCCGGGAGCTGTTCATCTCCGAGGCGACGGTCAAGACGCACATCAACAATCTCTTCGCCAAGGCGGGACTGCGCGACCGGGCCCAGGCGGTGACGTACGCCTTCCGGCATGGCCTGGCCCCCGACTGACAGCGGATTCCCGGCCGACGGTGGGGGCGCGCCGGGAGCCCTCCCCGGCGGTGGCCCGACGGCAGGGGAACCCGCGCCGGGGTGACGGCGACGGCGATGACTGTCAGGTCTGGGGATGTGGGGACGCCGTCGCGGGGTCAGGGTGAGTCGAGTACGGATTCACCTCGCGGGTGCCCGTCGAAGGGAAGTGCCATGCGACCTGACGTCAATTTGACCGGCTATGAGACGGTTGCGAGTTTCGGCGACTACGCCGAGGCCCAGCGTGCCGTGGACCAGCTGTCGGACCAGAAGTTCCCGGTGGAGCACACGATGATCGTCGGAGTCGGTCTCCGGCTCATCGAGCGGGTGCTCGGGCGGCTGACCTATCTCCGCGCCGCGGGGATGGGCGCGGCGACCGGAGCCTGGTTCGGACTGCTGATCGGCCTGTTCTTCGCGATCTTCACTCCCGGGCGCTTCCCCTTCATCCTGGTGCTGTGGGGCCTGATCTGGGGTGCCATCGCCGGAGTGATCTTCGGGTTGGTCGGTCACGCGCTCACCGGCGGCAAACGCGACTTCCTGTCGTCGAGCGCGATCGTCGCCGACCGCTACGAGGTGCTGGCGGCGGCCGCGCACGCCGCCGAGGCGCGCAGGCTGCTCAACGTCGGTACGTCCCAGCAGATGCATCAGCAGATCTGACCGGCCGGAGCCACCCGGGCCGGAGCCCGTACTGACGGCGGCGCGGGCGATGTCGCTCGCGCCGCCGTCCCATGTCCGCCCATCCGGCCGGCCCGATCCGCCGGGCGGTTCCGGTGAAGACGCGGAACCACCGGGCCCGGGGGACGCCGGGCTGTCGGATGGGCACCGACGACGCCGTCCGGCGGGCGCCGGTGCCGCAGCGCATAGGAGGGCAGCATGGCTAAAGCAGTCGGAATCGACCTGGGCACCACCAACTCGGTGATCGCCACCATGGAGGGCGACAAGCCCACGGTGATTCCCAACTCCGAGGGTGCCCGGACGACGCCGTCGGTCGTGGCGTTCACCGACAACGGCGAACGCCTGGTGGGGCAACTGGCTCGCCGCCAGGCGATCCTGAACCCCAAGGGGACGATCTACTCGGCCAAGCGCTTCATGGGCCGCCGCCACGAGGAGGTCTCCAGCGAGCTGAACGCCGTCTCGTTCGACGTCGTTCCCGGCCCGGAGGGGGCCGTCCGCTTCAAGATCCACGAGAAGTCGTACGCCCCCGAGGAGATCGCCGCGGCCGTCCTGCGCAAGCTCGTGGACGACGCCTCGAAGTTCCTGGGGGAGAAGGTCACCGAGGCGGTCATCACCGTACCCGCCTACTTCAACGACTCCCAGCGCCAGGCGACCAAGGACGCGGGGAAGATCGCCGGCCTGGAAGTCCTGCGGATCATCAACGAGCCGACCGCGGCGGCCCTCGCCTACGGGCTCGACCGCAAGGAGAGCGAGACCGTGCTCGTCTTCGACCTGGGCGGTGGAACCTTCGACGTCAGCATCCTCGCCATCGGGGACGGCGTCGTGGAGGTGCGGTCGACCGCCGGCGACACCCACCTGGGCGGCGACGACTTCGACCGGCGGGTCGTCGACTACCTCGCCGACGAGTTCCAGCGGGACAACGGCATCGACCTGCGTCAGGACCCGCAGGCCCTGCAGCGGCTGTTCGAGGCCGCCGAGAAGGCCAAGGTCGAGCTGTCGGCGGTCAGCCAGACGCAGGTCAGCCTGCCCTTCATCACCGCGGACGCCTCCGGCCCCAAGCATCTGAACGCCACGCTCAGGCGCTCGACCTTCGAGGAGATCACCGCCGACCTGCTCGAACGGTGCAAAGGGCCGGTCCAGCAGGCGATGGCCGACGCCAAGCTCACCGCCGACGACATCGACGAGGTGATCCTGGTGGGCGGGTCGACCAGGATGCCCGCCGTGCAGAACCTGGTGCGCCGGATGACCGGTGGCAAGGAACCGAACATGACGGTCAACCCGGACGAGGTCGTGGCGCTGGGCGCCGCGATCCAGGCCGCCGTCATCAAGGGTGAGCTGAAGGACGTCGTCCTGCTCGACGTGACCCCGCTCTCCCTCGGCATCGAGACGCTCGGCGGGGTGATGACGAAGGTCATCGAGCGCAACACGACCATCCCGGCCCGCCGCTCCGAGACGTTCAGCACCGCGGAGGACAACCAGACCGCCGTGGACGTCGTCATCCTGCAGGGCGAGCGTGAGCGCGCCGCCGACAACCGCCCCCTCGGCCGGTTCCGGCTGGAGAACATCCGGTCCGCGCCGCGCGGTGTGCCGCAGGTCGACGTGACCTTCGACATCGACGCCAACGGCATCCTGAACGTCTCGGCCAAGGACAAGGACACCGGCGCCGAGCAGCGCATCACGATCAGCGAGAGCTCGAACCTGGACAAGAGCGAGGTCGAGCGGATGGTCGCCGACTCCGAGCGGCACCGCGAGGAGGACCAGCGGATGCGGCAGGTGGTGGACGCGCGCAACGAGCTCGACAGTGCCGCCTACCAGGTGGAGCGTCGCCTGGCGGAGCTGGGTGACTCGGTACCCGTCCACGAGAAGGCGCGCGGGGAGATGCTGGTGAACGACGCCCGCGACGCGATCAAGCAGGAGGCCCCGCTCGACCGGGTCCGCTCGCTCACCTCCGAGCTCCAGCAGGCCTACCACGGTCTCGCCGCGGCGGGCGCCGGCGTCTCGGGCGACGGAGCCCCGGGGACCGGCGGGGCGGCGGGCGGTCCGGGAGCCGCGGGACCGGCCGGCTCCCAGGGTGGCGGGGACGACGTCATCGACGCGGAGTTCACGACCGATGAGTGAGACACCCGAGGCACGGCGCGATGGCCGGGAGGAGACACCGGACCGGGGGCCGGAGGTCCGGGAGGAGCACCCGGGGTCCCCGGGGCCCCCGGAGAGCCTGGAGGCCCCGGACGAGCTCCAGGAGCGCGTCGTGGAGCTCCAGGCGCTGGTGACCGATCTCCAGGACAGGTGGCGGCGTGCCCTCGCCGACCTCGACAACCTGCGCAAACGCGTCAGCAGGGACGCCGCGCGGACCCGGTCGGAGGAGCGGGCCCGGGCCGCCGGGGAGTGGCTGCCCGTACTGGACAACCTGGACCGCGCGCTGGAGCACGCCGAGACCGATCCCGTCTCCATAGCCGACGGGTTGCGGGTGATCCGCGACCAGGCGCAGGAGGTGCTCTCCCGCCTCGGGTACGCGCGTCGTGACGATACCGGGGCCGTGTTCGACCCGGCCAGGCACGAGGCGGTGGGCGTGCTCTCGCAGGAGGGCGTGCCCGACGGCACGGTCGTACGGGTGGTGCGGCCGGGCTACGGGGACGGTGAACAGCAGCTGCGGCCCGCGCTGGTCGTGGTGGCCAAGGGGGCATGATGCCCCCTGACCGGGACTTCTACGAGATCCTCGGCGTGCGGAGAGGGGCGAGCCAGGAGGACATCCAGCGCGCCTACCGCAAGCTGGCGCGGGCCAACCATCCCGACGTCAACAAGGACCCCTCCGCCGAGGACCGCTTCAAGGAGGTCTCCGAGGCCTACAGCGTGCTGTCCGACCCCGCGACCCGGCGCCGCTACGACGCCTTCGGGCCGGATTTCCGTCAGGTGCCCGAAGACGTCGACCCCGAGACGTGGGCGCGCGCCGGGAGACGCGGGGCGGGCGCGGGCCGGGCCGGGGGCCGGAGCGGAGCGGGTCCCCGTGGCGGCGGCTTCGGCGGCTTCGAGGAGGGCGTCGACCTCGACGATCTCCTCGAAGGGCTGTTCTCCGGCGGCAGGAGGGGGCGCTCCGGCGCGAGCTGGGGGCCGATTCCCGGTGCCGACCAGGAGGCCGAGATCGTGCTGTCCTTCGAGGACGCCTACCGTGGCGGGCCCCGCTCCATCACCGTCGGCTCGCGTCGGCTGCGGGTCGACATCCCGCCGGGCGTCACCGACGGCCAGCGCGTCAGGCTGGCCGGTCAGGGCGGCAAGGGCGGTGAAGGGGCGCCCGCGGGCGACCTCTACCTGATCGTCAGGATCGCCCCGCACCCCCGCTACCGGGCCGAGGGGCGCGACATCCACGTCCTGCTCCCGGTCGCCCCATGGGAGGCGGCGCTCGGAGCCTCCGTCGCGGTCGACACCCCCGGCGGCGAGACCAAGGTCAAGGTGCCGCCGGGCACGTCCAGCGGCAGGCGGCTGCGGCTGCGCGGCCGGGGGATGCCCAGCCGTCGCGACAAGCCGGGCGACCTGTACGCCGAGGTGCGGATCATGGTCCCGGAACGGCTGTCCGAGGAGGAGCGGCGGTTGTTCGAGCAGCTCTCCTCGGTTTCCACGTTCGACCCGAGGAGACGGTGATGAACGACCCGTTTTCCGAACGCGGACCGCGCCGGCCGGAGCCGCGCCCCGCCCACCCGCGGGAGCGGGCGGAGCGCGCCGGACGCTCGTCGGCCCCGGACGCGGTCTCCCACCCGCGAGAGAACCGGCGGGAGGCCCCAAGGGAGGCCCCGCGAGAGGTCCCGCGAGAGGCAGGGAGGACCTACCAGCTGACCAGGCCCGCGCGCCTGGATCTGGAGACGTTCGCCGCCCGGACGGGGACACACCCCGACCTGCTGCGGCGCCTCGTCGTGCTGGGTTTGCTCGACGCCTGGACCGACGCCGAGGGGAACCTGTGGTTCCCGCCTCCCCAACTGCTCACCATGGCGCGCATCCGGCGGCTGCGCGCCGGATTCTCGATCAACTACGCGGCGCTCGGCCTCGTACTGGACCTGCTGGACCGCATCGCAGAACTCGAGGCCGCCCAGCGCGGTCGTTCCCGACCCACCGGAGGCCCGCCGTGGACATGAACCAGCTGACGCAGAAGTCACAGGAGGCGCTGCACGACGCGCAGACCAAGGCCCTGCGTTTCGGGCACACCGAGGTGGACGGCGAGCACCTGCTGCTGGCGCTGCTCGACCAGCCGGACGGGCTGATCCCGCGCCTGCTCTCGTACGCGAACGTCGACACCGACCGGCTCAGGACCGAGTTGGAGGCGGGGCTGGACCGCCGCCCCAAGGTGAGCGGTCCCGGCGCCTCGCCCGGCCAGGTCTACGTGACGCAGCGGCTCTCCCGCCTGCTGGAGACGGCCAAGCGGGAGGCCGACCGGCTCAGGGACGAGTACGTGTCGGTGGAGCACCTGCTCGTCGCCCTGCTTGAGGAGGGCGGCTCGACGGCCTCGGGGCGGCTGCTGCACGAGCAGGCCCTGACCAGGGACGGCTTCCTCAAGGCGCTCACCGCGATCCGCGGCAACCAGCGGGTGACCTCCGCGATGCCCGAGGTGGCGTACGAGGCGCTGGAGAAGTACGGGCGCGACCTGGTGGCCGACGCCATGTCCGGCAAACTCGACCCGGTCATCGGGCGTGACGCCGAGATCCGCCGCGTCATCCAGATCCTGTCGCGCAAGACGAAGAACAACCCGGTCCTCGTCGGCGACCCCGGTGTGGGCAAGACCGCCATCGTGGAGGGCCTCGCCCTGCGGATCAGCCACGGGGACGTGCCGGAGGGACTCAAGGGCAAGACGGTCTTCAGCCTCGACATGGGTTCGCTGGTGGCCGGGGCCAAGTACCGGGGCGAGTTCGAGGAGCGGCTCAAGGCGGTGCTCAACGAGGTCAAGGCCGCGGAAGGGCGGATCCTGCTCTTCGTCGACGAGATGCACACCGTGGTGGGCGCGGGAGCCGCCGAGGGCGCGATGGACGCGGGCAACATGCTCAAACCCATGCTGGCCCGTGGTGAGCTGCACATGATCGGGGCGACGACCCTCGCCGAGTACCGCAAGCACGTCGAGAAGGACGCGGCCCTGGAGCGCCGGTTCCAGCCGGTGATGGTCGACGAGCCCTCGGTCGAGGACGCCGTGTCCATCCTGCGCGGCCTGCGCGAGCGCCTGGAGATCTTCCACGGCGTGAAGATCCAGGACAGCGCGCTGGTGGCGGCCGTCGTGCTGAGCCACCGCTACATCTCCGACCGTTTCCTGCCCGACAAGGCCATCGACCTGGTGGACGAGGCGTGCGCGATGCTGCGTACGGAGATCGACTCGATGCCCGCCGAGCTCGACGAGCTCACCCGCAGGGTGATGCGCCTGGAGATCGAGGAGGCCGCGCTCGCGAAGGAGGAGGACTCCGCGAGCGGGACCCGGCTGGAGGAGCTGCGCAGGGAACTCGCCGACCTGCGCGCCCAGGCCGACGCGATGCGGGCGCAGTGGGAGGCGGAGCGGCACGCCCTGCGCGCCGTCCAGGCCCTGCGCGAGGAACTGGAGCACGTACGCGCGGAGGCGGAGCGGGCCGAGCGCGACTACGACCTCAACCGCGCCGCGGAGCTGCGGCACGGCAGGTTGCCCGAGCTGCTGCGGCGGCTCGAGGCCGAGGAGGAGCGGCTGTACTCCAAGCAGGGCGCCTCGCGCCTGCTGCGCGAGGTCGTGACCGACGAGGAGATCTCGATGATCGTCTCCCGATGGACGGGCATCCCGGTGAGCCGGCTGCGCGAGGGCGAGCGTGAGAAGCTCCTGCGGCTCGACCAGATCCTGCACGAGCGGGTGATCGGCCAGGACGAGGCGGTGCGGTTGGTGGCCGACGCGGTGATCCGGGCACGCTCCGGCATCAAGGACCCGCGCCGCCCGATCGGGTCGTTCATCTTCCTGGGGCCCACGGGCGTCGGCAAGACGGAGCTGGCCAAGGCGCTCGCGGCGGCGCTCTTCGACACCGAGGACAACATGATCCGCATCGACATGAGCGAGTACCAGGAGCGGCACACGGTCAGTCGTCTCGTCGGCGCGCCCCCCGGTTATGTCGGGTACGAGGAGGGAGGCCAGCTGACCGAGGCCGTGCGGCGCAAGCCCTACTCCGTGGTGCTCTTCGACGAGGTGGAGAAGGCGCACGCCGATGTCTTCAACACGCTGCTGCAGGTGCTCGACGACGGCAGGCTCACCGACGCGCAGGGCAGGACCGTCGACTTCCGCAACACCGTCCTGATCATGACCTCCAACCTCGGCTCCCTGTACCTCCTCGACGGCGTCACCTCGACCGGGGAGATCGAGCCCGAGGCGAGACAGCGGGTCATGGCCGAGCTGCGCTCCCACTTCCGCCCCGAGTTCCTCAACCGCGTCGACGACATCGTGATCTTCAAGCCGCTCACCCCGGAGGAGATCGAACGCATCGTCGACCTGATGTTCGTCGAGCTGCGCGACCGCCTCGAACAGCGGGGCATCCGGCTGGAGGTCACCGAGGCGGCGCTGCGGCACATCGCCGAGCGAGGCTACGACCCCGTGTACGGAGCCCGCCCGCTGCGCAGGTTCATCGCCAGGGAGGTCGAGACGCGCATCGGCCGCGCGCTCCTGTCGGGGGAGGCGGACGAGGGAGCCGTGGTCCGGGTGGACCTCGGCGACGACGAACTCGCCGTCACCTACGGGTGAGTCGCCGACCGCGGACCAGCGGAACGGTCGACGTCACCGAAATAACGAAATATCAAAATATCGTGCGACACCGGAACCGCGTCCCGCCCTCCTCGAGGAGAACGCGCCAGGGGGACGTCAGCCAGGACGCCGGTGGCCGCTCTCCTGCGCCGCGAGCCTGGCCAGTTCGACCCGCGAGTGAATACCCAGCTTGCGGTAGACCTGCCGCAGGTGGAAGGCGACGGTGTGCTCGCTGATGAACATCTGCTCGGCGGCGTGCCGGTTCGTCAGCCCCTGGGAGACCAGATCGCAGACGGCCTGCTCGGTGCCGGTCAGGCTGGCCCACCCCGAGGCGGGGTGGGCGGTCCTTACCCAGTGGCGGCACCGCTCGCCCAGACGCCGCAGTCTGCCCCGCACCCGCGCCGCGTCCCGGACGGCTTCCACGGCCCCGTAGCAGGTCAGGGCGGTCTTCAGGCTCCCCACGGCCAGCTCCCTGTGGCCGTCGCCCACCCCCAGCAGCACCCCGAGGTCCTCCGCCGCCGACCCTCTCGCCCAGGGATCGACGTACCCGGCCACCGCGCGGCCCAGCGCCTCGGCGTCACCCTCCCGCAGCCCTCGCGCGTGGTCGGCGGAGACCGACGGGTTGGACAGGCCGGGATTGCGGGAGGCGACGTCCTCGGCGGCGTCGACCACGGCGTCGGCCCTGCGCCGGTCGTTCACGGCCATCGCCACCCGCACCAGCCACGCCGCCGCCGCGGGCTCGCCGGTCAGCGCGCCGAGGTACAGGGGCAGCGCGTCGTAGACCCCGCCGAGCGAGCTCATGCCACCCGCGGCGCCGTCGCGCGCCTCCCTGATCCGTGCGGCCACCAGCTCCGATCGCAGCCGTGCGGGCGGCGGCATGCCGGTTGCCGGCCTGACCAGGCCCCTCTCCATGTACCTGACGGCCCCAGGCAGGTCGCCCGACTGCAGTGACGCGGTGCCGAGCACCGACAGGGACGAGGAGACCAGCATCGGCGCTTCCAGGGCCTCGGCGGTGGTCAGGGCGACCTCCGCGTGCTTGATCGCTGCGCCGATCCGGCCCGCGGCCAGGTCCAGGCGGGCGCGGAGAACGGGGATCTCCGCGGCCCACGAGGGCTCACCCTCGGTGTCGGCCTCCTCGGCGGCGATCTCCGTCGCCGCTGCCGCCTCGTCCAGCAGCCACAGGTCGACGAGCATCGTGGCCAGCACCGCCCGCGGCTGCCGGTGCGGGCCGCGGACCGGTCGCTCCACGGCCTCGCGCGCCAGGCCCAGCCCGCGAGAGAGGTCGCCCTCGTTCCACGCGAGCAGGGAGAGGTCCAGGAGCCTCCCGCCGTCGCCGCCCCGGAGGGGCGCGGTGGAGCGCTCGACCTGCTCCCGCAGCGCTCGCCGCACCGGTGAGGGCACCCTGTCGACGACCGACCGCCACACCAGTTCGTGACGGAACGTCAGCTCGTCCGAGGTGGCCACGAGGACCCCGGCCGCGAGTGCCTCCTCCAGCGGAGGGAGCAACGCGGCCGGGGTCTCGCCGAGCATCCTGGCCGCGTACGCAGGTGTGACCGAGCGGCCGAGCACCGCGATGGCCTCCAGCAGATAACGGGTCCTGGTGCCGAGCTCGTTCAGGCGGCGTCGGACGGCATCGTGCAGGCGCGCGGGCAGCGCCGCCTGGGCGGAGGTGATCCCGGCCGGCCGGGCGACGCCGTCCTCGACCAGGACGGCGCCCTCCTCGCGTAGCCCGGTGAGGAGCTCGGAGAGCAGGAGCGGATTGCCGGCGGCCTGGGCGGCCAGTGCCGCCAGCTCCCGCCCGGGTGGCGCGCCCAGGATGTCGGCGGAGACCTCGGCCACCGCGCCCTCGTCCAGCGGGCGCAGAACGGTCCGGGCGGCCCCCTCCTCCTCCAGCAGGTCGAAAAGCCGGCCCGCGTCGCCGCCGGCCGGGGCGTCGCGGCGGGCCAGCAGCCATGTCACCGGGCGTGAGGCGAGTCGCGAGGGCATCGTCCGCAGGGCCATGATCGTGGCGGGGTCGGCCCACTGGAGATCGTCGAGGATCACCAGCAGAGGCCCCGAGGCGAGTCTTCTCTCCAGCGAGGTACGGACCTGCTCGGCCAGCCACAGCAGCAGTTCCGGCCCGTCGGGGAAGAAACTCCTGGTCAGGGGCATCGGAGTCGTCGGTGACTCCTCAAGCGCCGACAGCAGCGGCCCCAGGGGGGTGAGCCGTCCCAGCTCGTCGGCCCGGCCGCCCGCCACCGACATCCCACGCGCGCTCGCGGCGCTCGCGGCCTCGGCGAGCAGCAGCGACTTGCCTATCCCCGGCTCGCCCTCGACGAGCATGACGTTCCGGGTCGTGGACGCGACGCCTTCGAGCAGGGCGAGGGCCGCCGCCCACTCATCCTTCCGGCCGCGCATGGTCTTGTCTCGGATCTGGCGTCATACCGGCGCTTCCTGAGCGGTGATTACGCATATGACATCCCCAAGGGACGAATCATCACGCGTCGGGCACCATCGCGCACCGGTTGTTTGGCGCAGATTTGACCTTGGGGAGCCCGCCGCCCGGTCAGCGTTCGATGAGCGTGACCTCCAGGGAGTAGTGCGAGGCCCGGTAGAGGTGGGAGCCGTGCTCGACGGCCCTGCCCTGGTCGTCGTAGGTGGTGCGGATCAGCGTGAGCAGCGGCGCCCCGCGCCGCTCGCCGAGCAGCCTCGCCTCGGCCGCCGTGGCCGCCCGCGCCCCCATGCGCTGGTTCGCCACGCGCATCCGCACCCCGGAGGCGCGGAGCGTCTCGTACAGCCCGTGCTCCCGAAGGCCCTCGGCGGTCAGCGGGGCGAGCCCGCAGGGCAGCCAGTTGTGCAACAGGGCGAGCGGTTCCCCCGTGGCGTAGCGGATCCGCTCCAGGCGGAGCATCTCGGTGCCGGGCGCGACGCCGAGGGTCGCGGCGACGTCCTCGCCCACCGGAGCCGGGCCCAGGAGCAGCACCCTGGTGGCCGGCTCCTGACCGGCCCTGCGAAGGTCGTCGTAGAGGCCGGTCAGCTCGATGGAACGCCTGATCTGGCCGTGCACCACCTGGGTGCCGACACCTCGCTTGCGCACCAGCAGGCCCTTGTCGACCAGATACTGGATCGCCTGGCGGATGGTCGGCCGCGACAGGCCCAGCCGACCGGCGAGCAGGATCTCGTTGTCGAGACGCGCCCCCGGGGGCAGATCGCCGCGGCGGATGGCCTCGGAGATCTGCTCGGCCACCTGGAAGTAGAGCGGGACCGGGCTGGACCGGTCGAGATCGATGGCGAGCTGCGTCATTCGCCCTCCCCGTTGACACGCCGCGCCGTCAGGCTAGCGGACATCAGAATGTCTTGACAAAAACCGTCCGGTCCTGGCCACCGGGACAGGGACCATTGTTCGCGCCGCCGTTCGCGCCACTGGAGGAAGCATGGATCAGCGCAGGGATCAGAGCACCGCGACGGAGCTGTCCGCCGTCGCGGTCGAGGCCGCCCGCGCGGTGGGCGACCGGCTCCGCGGGGCGTTCAGGTCGCGTCCCGCGATCGAGACCAAGAGCGACTTCCACGATCCGGTGACCGAGCATGACCGTGCCGCCGAGGAGATCATCCGAGAGGTCATCGACAGGCGTGTCCCGGGGAGCACGGTCATCGGCGAGGAGGGCGGCAGCACGGGTTCGGGTGAGATCCGCTGGTACGTCGACCCGATCGACGGGACCGCGAACTTCGCCGCGGGGCTGCCGTTCTTCTGCGTGTCGATCGCCGCGGCAGTCGGGGACGAGGTGGTCGCCGGGGTGGTGTACGACCCGGTGCGAGACGAGGAGTTCCGAGCCGATCCTGGCGGTGCCTGGTGCAACGGCACGCGGCTGCGCAGCGCCGGCGCGACACGTGACCGGGAGGGGGTTCTGCTGACCAGTTATCCCACTCCCCGCGAGGTGACCGAGGGCGGGGAGGAGACGCTGCGCCGGTTCGGCAGGATGCTGGAGGCGTTCGCCTCCACGCGCCGCCCGGGCAGCACCGCGCTCAAGCTGGCGTACGTCGCGGGCGGGTGGGCGGACGTCGCCTACGGCAGTAGGGTCAGTCCGTGGGACATGGCGGCGGGGTCGCTGCTCGTCCGGCGGGCCGGAGGCGTCTTCATCCCGTTGGACGGGTCGGTCTTCGAGGCCGGCGGCTACCTCGCCCACGTCGGAGGCTTCGACCTGGCGGGATCGGTCATGAGCGAGCTGCTCCTTCACGACCGCCAGGTCCGAGACGTCGGCGGGCCGGGGTGAGCCGGCGAAGGGCCCGCATGGTCGACCCTCGCGCGGGGCAGGTTCCGCGTGTCGGTGAACCAGATTACCTATTGATCCTGTAGGAAATACAGGTAAAATGATTGTCTCGCCGTACGAAGGAGCCGCCATGAGCCTGGAGCCGGAGGCCGAGAGCCCGCTGGCCGCCGCGGTCGGCGCCGCGCGCTGGATTCGTTCCGCGGCCGTGGACGACGAACGCGGACGGCACTGGCTGGCCAATCCCGACCCCCGAGGCCGGGCCGCCATGCCCGACCACCCCCTCTCGCTGTACTCGGGGGCGGCCGGGATCATCCTGTTCTTCCTGGAACTCGCCGCCGCCACCGGAGACGACGGCTACCTCGACGACGCCACGGCCGGAGCCCGATACCTCGCCGCCACCTGGCGGGAGCAGGCCGACCTCTCCCTCCATCACGGCCTGGCCGGAGTGATGTTCGCCCTGGCCGAGACCGGCTGGGCCACCGGCGAGGGTGGCTTCGAGGTCGAGGCCGGCGCCGTCGCCGACCGCATCGTGCGCAGCGCCCGCCCCGTCGACGGCGGCCTGGGCTGGACCGGCGACCCCGCGCAGCGAGGTGACGGCGGGATCATCCTCGGCCTGCTGCACGCCGCGGGCATCCTGGGAGTGCCCGCCTACCAGGAGGTCGCGGTCGAGGCCGGCGCCCGCATCGCCACGCTCGTCGTCCCCGGTCACCGCTTCGGCGAGGGCGCCTGCGCCGACCTGCCCCTGGACGCGGTCACCCCCGGCTTCCTGTCCGGCACCGCGGGCACCGCCTTCCTGCTCGCCCGCCTGTACGGCGTGACCGGCGAGAGCGCCTTCCTGGGCGCCTCCCGCAGGGGGGCCGACTTCGTCCGCGCGGTCAGCGCCGTGAACGAGCGGTGCGCGCTGGTGCCGCACCACATCCCGCAGGGCCGCGACCTGCACTACCTGGGCTTCTGCTCCGGCTCGGCCGGGGTCGCCCGGATGTTCTACGAGCTGCACCGGGTGTCGGGCGACGCCGGGGATCTCGATTGGGCCGAACGGCTGGCGCGGGGGATCGTCCGCAGCGGCGCCCCCGCCAACCAGAGCGGCGGCTCCTGGAACTCGGCCTGCCAGTGCTGCGGCACCGCCGGTCTGGTGGAGCTGTTCGTGGGACTCTGGGCGGCGACCGGCCACAGCCGGCATCTGGAGTTCGCCCGCACGCTGGGGGAGAACCTGGTCGGCCGGGCCACCGGCCACGACGGCAGGGGCACCCGCTGGTACCAGGCCTACCGGCGGTTGCGCCCCTGGGAGGTGACCGCCGACACCGGCTACATGGTCGGGGCAGCGGGGGTCGGGGCCGCACTCCTGCACCTGGAGGCCACCGCCCGCCCGCAGGAGGCGAGGCGGCTCATCCTGCCGCCGGACAATCCGTTCCCCGCGATCCCGTTGCCGAGCGCGACGCTCCGACGCTCCTGACGGCTCCGGACGATCGTGGAAGGCGTGTCGCCGGCGGGCCGGCCGCTCTCGCGGACGAGCGTGACGAGAGGGCGCCGCAGCGAGATGGGGCGGAGGGCGCGACGCGGATCCGCGACCTGGTGGCGAGGGGGACGCGTCCTCGGCCCGCCGCGTCCGAGCAGCTCTCCGGACCCTGTACGGTCGGGCATCGAGGCCTTCACCGGGCCCGGCGTCGCGAACACCCCTCCGGCACCGTCCCGGCACCCCGGACCGGGTCACCCCCGGTACGCCCGATCGTGCCGACCCGGTCGCGGAAGGTGGCGGCCACCGGCGCCCCTCGCGCCGGAGAAACCAAGGATGATCTGCCCTTTGGCCGTCAAGGGGTGACAAAGCTCGTGATGATGATTGGTGATTCTCCGTGAGTGTTGCGCAAGGCATGCCTAATCTCGGTGTCGTGACAATCGAGGACTTCCTTCCCGACCCCGGCCGTTCCGTCGTCGCGATCGAACCGGCACAGCCGGGTGCCGGCCACTGGGCCGGCGCGCCGAGCGCCGTGGCGAGCGACGGGCTCATCTACCTCGCCTACCGGCTGCGCCGCCCCGTCGGCGAGGGCCGTGGTTACGCCGTCGCCGTCGCCCGTTCCGTCGACGGTGAGCGGTTCGAGACCCTGCTCACGATCGGCAGGGAGGAGATGGACACGGAGTCGCTGGAGCGGCCCACCCTGGTACGCACGCCGGAGGGACGCTGGAGGCTCTACCTCAGCTGCGCCACCTACGACACCAAGCACTGGCGGGTCGAGGTGCTGGAGGCCGACGACCCGTCCGGCTTCCAGGCCTCGCAGCGGCAGGTCGTGCTGCCGGGCGACCCGAAGACCGGCGTCAAGGACCCGGTGATCGTGCTGCGGGACGGCCTCTGGCACCTGTGGGCCTCCTGTCACCCGCTGGAGGAGGACCACGAGGCCGACCAGATGGTGACCGACTACGCCACCAGTGCCGACGGCATCGAGTGGACCTGGCAGGGCACCGCGCTCAGCGGCCGTCCCGGCACCTGGGACGCCAGGGGTGCGCGGGTGGCCGCGGTCCGCTTCCTCGGCGACAGGGTGGTGGCCTTCTACGACGGCAGGGCCACCGCGGCGGAGAACTACGAGGAGAAGACCGGTGTCGCGGTCGGCACGGATCCGGCGGAGCTGACCCCTCTCGGCACCGAGCCCGTCGGGGTCTCGCCGTACGCGGGCGGTGGCCTTCGCTACCTGGACATCGTGGATCTGCCGGGCGGCGGGCGGCGGCTCTACTACGAGTACACCCGTGCGGACGGGGCGCACGAGCTCCGCACCGAACTGCGCTGATCACGGCACGGGGTCCCGGGCGTGCCACGGTGCCCGGGACCGTCCGGCGGAGATCGTCGAGCCGCTTCCCGGAGCGTCTCGCTACGCCTGGGGGCGGCCGTTGCGCGCCTGGCGCTGGCCGTTGGGGCGGGTGCCCACCAGGCCGCCCGAGCGCTCGCGGGGACGGAGCCAGTCGCTGAAGTCCTCGCCGGTCACCGTCTGCAGCAGCGCCACGTCCTCGGTGAAGTAGGAGATCAGCTTCTCCCGCTGGTCCCAGGTGAGCGGCTGGCGGGAGCGGGCCCGCTCCTGCAGCCTGCGCTCCAGCGGGTCGGTCAGTGCCACACTCACCCGCGACGGCAGGAAACGTCCCACGGACGATCCCACCCGCAGCGCCCGCGACAGCATCCGGTGCCCGCGGGTCGGCTCCGGGTGGGCGGTCACGTTCTCCCTGGGGACCTCGGTGACCACGCCGGTCTCCACCCCGAGAAAGCGGAAGATCCGGTCGAGGGTCTCGGCGGGGCGGTCGACCAGGTCGCGGTAGCGGTAGACGAGCACCTGCTCGCGCGGGAACAGGGTGAACAGGTGCTCGAGCTGCTCCCCGTACTTGCCGAGCCCGCGATAGTGCCAGAACGGCGCCCAGCCGGCCCTGACCCGCCGCTCCTCTTCGGCGCAGGCGAGGACCACGTCGCCGATCGGCTCCAGCCCGGCCGACCACAGGTGGGTCCAGTTGGAGTGGGCGCGCTCCACCGGGTCGCGCAGCACCACGATGAGTCTGGCGCCGGGGATGGTCTCCCTGATGCGCCGCTGCGCCGCCAGGTCGTAGAGATAGAACGGGGTCGACTCGCCGGTGAGCGTGCCCGGCGGTGCCGCCGTGAACAGGGCCTCGTACTCCTCGCGCTGCCAGACGTGCTCGCGGTAGGTCTGGGCGTCGCCAGGTCCCCCCCTGGTCGGCGGCGGGCCGTCGCTGAGGAAGAACTTCGGTTCCTTCACCGGGGACATGAACAGTCCCGGGTGCCGGGCCAGTGCGGCGTGCAGGGCGGTGGTCCCGGCTTTCGGGGCACCGATCGTGAGGAAATTCGGCAGGGGCATCGTTATTACCCTTAATCCCTACTATGATTATTGGTAAATATAGCCCTTTCTCGGGCGAAGGCAAGCACCCGCTCGTGCGATCGCCGTGCCCCAGGGGGAGTTCCCGATGGCGGAGATTTCAGTCATCGCATCTATCTCCAGGTCATGGATGTGAAGAGGTCTGTCCCGTCCGATGAACGCCGAGTTCTTTTCTGCTGTTTCGCCACTGTGAAGGAGTTTTGTCGCGCTGCGCCGGGGTGACCGGCGCGGGTGCGTCGCCGAACGGTGCCGTCACGTCGCGGCGGTGATCGGCGTAAGCCGGCGGCGCGAACACCGAGGTCAAAAAGCCGAGCCGGAGCCGGACGAAGCCGTCGCCGCGACCCGGCTCGCCCTTCAGAAGTCGAACGACTCCACATGGATGCGCCGGCCGGGCACGCCCGCGCGGCGCAGGGCGTGGCGCGCCGCGACCGTCATGCCGGAGGGGCCGCACAGATAGACGTCGTGGACGGCCAGACCGGGTATCAGAGCCCGCAGGGCGCGCCCGGTCAGCGGCACGCTCCGCCCACCCGACGATCCGGTGAGCTCGTCCACGGTGTAGTGGATCGTCGCGCCGCGCACGGCGGCGATGGCGTCCAGCTCGTCGCGGAGGATCAGCTCCTCGTCGCGGCGCGCCATGTAGACGAGGGTCACCTCGCCGGGCAGCGTCTCGAAGAGCGCGCGCAGCGGGCTGATCCCCACGCCGCCGCCGACCAGCAGAACCTGCGGCCTGCGGCGCCGCGCGGCGGTGAGGGCCCCGTAGGGGCCCTCGGCCCACACGCGGGTACCGGGCCGCAACCCGGCCAGCGCGCCGCTGTGGTCGCCGACACCCTTGACGGTGATCCGCAGGAAGCGGGAGTTGGCGGGTGCCGACAGCGAGTAGGGGTTGGCCGTCCACCACATGCCAGGGGCGAGGAACCGCCAACGGAAGAACTGGCCGGGTTCGGCGCCCAGCTCCTCCAGGTGCTCCCCGGTCAGGTAGACCGACACCACGGTGGACGACTCCCTGCGGACTCCGGCGACCCGCAGCCGGTGGCGCAGGGCACGGTGGACGGGGGTGAGGAAGCGGTACCAGGCCAGCAGGGCGACGACGGAGGCGTACAGCGCGTACCAGAACACCCTCATGACGACGCCGCCGGCGAGGTCCGGCCCGGTGAGCTGGTGGCCGAACCCGAGGAAGACGGCCCCGTAGGTGATGAAATGCAGGTAGTGCCAGATCTCGTACCGCATCCTGCGTCGCACCTCGCGCACCGAGACGACCGCGACGCCGGTCAGCAGCAGGAGGGCGACCGTCGCCTCCAGCATGGCCGGGCCGTCCAGGATCAGCCCCGCGGTCCCCTCGAACACGCTCGTGCCGGACCGTGCCACATGGGCCGCGACGGCGAACAGCATGTGGGCCGCCGACAGGACGATGGTGTGGCGGCCGCCCGTCGCGTGCCAGCGGGCCAGCCGGTCGGTCCCGACCCCGCGATCCAGCGCGGGAACGCGGGCCATCAGCCCCAGCAGGACGGCGCAGGCGTAGCCCGCGAGCATGCCGGTGAGCCTGCCCGCCCAGGCCAGTGCCCCGGCGACCCCGGAGACCGAGGTCAGGTCCGACCAGCACGTCGCGGTCGCCGCGATGGCCCCGGCGCAGACGAGGGCGAGGACCGGAAAGGGCCGCGCCCGGCGCGCGGGCGGCCGGACGGCGGCGCGTCGCCGTGCGCGCGTGCCGGGGGCGGGGGCGGAGGCGGGGCCTTTCACGGCTTCAGCCGGGTGAGACGGTCGCCGTGGTCCTTCTCCAGGGTGGCGGCGAACGCCCTGGTCTCCGGGTCGGAGCCCGACTTCTGCTCGCCCTTCGCGACCAGGACCGACTGGGTGAGATATTCGCGCGCGTTCCTGGTGAAGAGCCGGTCGAACGCGGCGCCGTCGGCCCGTCTCAGGGCCGCGAAGTCGTCGGGGATCACCATGCCCGGGATGTCGTGCCCCTCGTGCTCGTCGCTCTCCGGCACCCCGGACCTCCGCAGCAGGTCGCGCAACCTTCCGAGCGTCGTACGGTGATCGGCGACGTTCTCCTCGGCGAATCGGGTGATCCTCGAATTCGAGGTCTTGCCGGGGGCCAGCTCCAGCAGGCGTACCGCCTGCTCGGTCATCGGGATCATCAACTGCAACCACGCGATGTCGGTGCCGTTGAAGGAGCCCGACGCGCTTCCGGTCGGTGTGGGAGGCGCGTCGGGTCCGCTTCGTGACGACGGGTGATTCGCGGCCGAATGGGTCGGCGGCTCGGCGGCGACACATCGTGATACCAGCAGCACGGTGAGCACGGCGAGTACCGTCGCGCCGATCGTGGACGCCTTCATGTCGCTCCTTCGCTCACGCCGATCCCGTGGTGAGGCGAGACCCGGTGTGTGGGGCCTCGCCCTGTTCAGGCCGGACGGTGTGTCTCGCGCCTGAAAGCGATCACCTGTCGTCTCAGGGGGTGCCGTCGGCGCCGCACTTGACGATCGGGCGGATGCAGTCACGCACGCGGCGCTCCATCTCGGCCTCGGGCCAGGCGTTGAAGAAGTCGGCGTGCATGGTGTAACCGGGGCCCGAGGAGAGCCGGAACCTGGCCGGGTCGCCGCTGACCGGGTAGCGCAGCACCTGGCGCAGCTTGGGCACGATCACCGGGTGCGAGGCCGGGCAGGCGCCGTTCACCGGATAGGACATGTGGCTCTTGTGGTCGGGCGAGTCCAGGTCCTTGCCGTTCCAGCAGTGCGGGAAGTCCAGGTAGGACTCCAGCATTTTGCCTGCCGGGCAGTTGACGAAGTTCTTGGAGGAGCCCACCTCGCCGGCGTGCAGGCACGACCAGCGCGAGCTGCTCGTGGGGTCGTTGACACCGGTCGCCTTGGCGTTGCCGGCCACGATGCGCAGGCCCAGCGGGAGCGGCCGGGTCTGGGCCATCAGCTCGTCCTTGATGCCCTCACCCAGGTAGTAGAACGTGGTGCCGGTCGGCTCGACGGGCTTGTCGTTGCTGTAGAGGGTCGGCACCCAGTACGAGGACAGGTCGGCCTTGGGGCTGCAGGTGGTGCCCCCTTTCAGCAGGCTCTTGATGTCGGAGTCGGCGTTCGTGGAGGTGTTGCCGAAGAAGCTGTGCATGTGCGACCCGCCGGCGAGGCCCGGCATCACGATCGGGTCGTCGGGCAGCCGGTGGGTGTAGGGGCACTCGGCGAGGAACTCCGCCACCCGCACCGCGCCGGGCGGGACCGGGCCCTTGGGCAGGTTGGTGCCGGAAGCAGGCGGGGTCGCGGTGGTGGTGGGGGCCGGCTTCGTCGGGGTGGCGCTCGGCCTGGGGGTGGCGGTGCCCGAGCCGGTGCCGTAGACCTCGAACTCCCACAGCGAGACCCCGTACTGGGAGGAGCGCCTGGTGGTGTTGAGCCGGACGTAGCGGCCGGTGGCCGAGACGTTCAGGGTCTGCACGCCGCCCTTGCCCGCGGTCGTGGTGTGGATCGTCCTCCACTGGCCTCCACCGGAGGAGGTCTGGATCGTGAAGGCCGTGGCGTAGGCGTTCTCCCACTTCAGCACGATCTTCTTGATCGCCTTGGACGCGCCCAGGTCGACCTGGAGCCACTGGGGGTCACTGAAGGCGCTCGACCAGCGGGTGTTCTCCTTGCCGTCGATCGCGGCCGCGGCGGACAGGTCGCCCCTCTCGGACGAGGAGGCGGTGGCCCTGCCGCTCTGCGACAGCGGGGCCTCGGCCGCGCCGGCCGGGGTGACGCCGTTCACCAGGGAGACGCCCAGGACGGTCGCGAGGGTGCCGGCGAGCGCGAGGCGATGGACTCGCCCGCCCGATCTGCGGCCGGGGGCCGTGGTGTTCGGAACGGTCTCACTCATGTGGATGAGGTCCTTAGGGGGATCGAGTTGTGGTGGACGTGATGCTCGACGGCGTCTCGGACGGACCGGCTCGTGGCCCGGTGTGTCGGCGGACAGCGGTGTCACCGTGCGCCTTCGCGGTGTCACCGTCACGAGCCTCCTTCGCCGTCACGCCCGGCGCCGGGCGTGTTCTGTTCCTGGACTGGAGACCGGCGGGGGGACGGGCGACAACAAAAAACCCAAGGAAATCTCAGAAAATCTCAGAAAAAGGGCGGAGAAGATTTTTGTTGTCTCCCTGACCTGCTGCCGGTCTCCATAGAGGGGGCTCGTTGGTCTTCCGCTATGAGGGGTTATGGAGAGAATCGTCCCTGCGCGCCGCCCGGAGCGGCTCGGGGGCGATGACCGTGGACGGCGACAGGAAGCGGAGTGCGATGCGCGGAACCGGCAGGGGCGGACCCGACACGGCGATGGTGGCCGCCGCACGCGACGGGGACCAGCAGGCGTTGGACGCGCTGGTGGCCGACTCCCTCCCGCTCGTCTACAACATCGTCGGGCGAGCGCTGAACGGCCACACCGACGTCGACGACGTGGTCCAGGAGACGTTCCTGCGGGTCGTCCGCGCGCTGCCCGACCTGCGCGACCCGCAGGCATACCGGTCCTGGCTGGTGGCCATCACCGTCCGCCAGGTGCGCGACCACGAGCAGGATCGCAGGACCACCCAGCACCGCAGGGCGGACCTCGACACCGCGGAGGAGGTGCCCGACCCCGCCTCGGACTTCGCCGCCGTGACCATCCTGAGGCTCGGGCTCACCGACCAGCGCCGCGAGGTCGCCGAGGCCACCCGCTGGCTGGACGGCGACGACCAGGCGCTCCTCGCCCTGTGGTGGCTCGAGGAGACCGGCGAACTCGACCGTGCCGATCTCGCCGGAGCCCTCGGCCTGTCGGGGCGCCACACCGCCGTACGCGTCCAGCGGATGAAGGAACAGGTCCAGACGGCGCGCACCATCGTGCGGGCGCTGCGCGCCGGCTCGGGATGCCCCGGGCTCGGCGCCCTCACCGCGAACTGGGACGGCCTCCCCAGCCCGCTGTGGCGCAAGCGCTTCGCCCGGCACATCCGTGACTGCGCCGTCTGCCAGGGGCACACCGCGGGCCTGCTGCCCATCGACCGGCTGCTCAGTGGGCTGCCGCTGCTGCCCGTCCCCGTCGGCTTCGCCCTGCACCATCTCCAGGCCGCTCCCCCCGCCGTCGAGGCGGTGGCGCACGCCGCCTCCCACGGCGCGCACGCCCTCAAGGCGACCGAGACGGCGCGGACGGGCCTGTCGGCCTCCCTGCCCTCCGCCCCTGCCGCGATCGGCGGCGCGGTGGCCGTCGTCGTCGCGGGCGTCCTGGTGTTCGGGCAGTTCACGGCTCCCGCCCCCGAGCCCGCTCCTTCGCTCGCCGTACCCGCGCCGGCGGTCTCGCTGTCGCCGCCCCCGGCGCGGACGCCGTCGGCGCGCGCCACCCCCGAAGCCTCCCCGTCCCCCGCGCCCAGCCGCAGGCGAGCCTCCCGCACTCCCACTCCCACGCCGACCCCGCCGCCCGCGGTCGTGACCTCCCCCAGGAAGGGGGTGGGCGTATGGAAGATGCCCGGCCTCAGCTCGGCCCTCGCGAAGTCCGGCGCGAGCTGGTACTACACCTGGTCCACGCGCCGCGAGGGCGTCACCGGTCCCAGGGCGGACGGGTTCGTCCCGATGATCTGGGGGGCGGGCAGCGTCACGCCGGAGAACCTCGCCCAGGCGAGGCGCGCCGGGCCCTACCTGCTCGCCTTCAACGAGCCCGACCTGCCCGAGCAGGCCAACATGACCGTGGAGGAGGCGTTGTCGCTCTGGCCGGACCTCATGTCCGCGGGCCGCGTGCTCGGCAGCCCCTCCGTCGCGTTCGGCGCCGACACCCCGGGCGGCTGGCTGGACCGCTTCATGTCCGGAGCCAAGGAGCGGGACTACCGCGTCGACTTCATCGCGCTGCACTGGTACGGGGCGGACTTCCGTCCCCAGCCCGCGGTGAACCAGCTCAAGTCGTACATCCAGGCCGTGTACCAGCGCTACCGCAAGCCGATCTG
Source organism: Streptosporangium sp. NPDC000095 (assembly GCF_042899335.1). Taxonomy (NCBI): domain Bacteria; kingdom Bacillati; phylum Actinomycetota; class Actinomycetes; order Streptosporangiales; family Streptosporangiaceae; genus Streptosporangium; species Streptosporangium sp. NPDC000095. The sequence continues at coordinate 296,981 of NZ_JBIAZS010000008.1, read as the reverse complement.
GCTCACCGAGTACGCCCTGATCGACTTCTCGAACGGCACCCGCTACGCCAGTGACGCCCAGCAGGCCGCGTTCGTCACGGCCTCCACCAGGATGCTGGCCTCCCTGCCGTACGTGCGACGTTACGCCTGGTTCGGCCTGCCCTCCTCGGAGACCGAGCCGGGCAGCGGGTTGTTCCGCGGCGACGGGACCGCCACCCGCGCCGGCCGCGCCTTCCAGGCGGCACGCTGAGCGTCGTGTCCCTGGGCGGCACTCGGACGGATAGCCTTGCCGGGTGCCCGACCCGTACCTGACTCCGCGGGAGACCGTGGAACACGAGATCGAGATCAAGCGCTCCCGGTTCCTGTGCACGGTCGGCCCGGTCTCCTCAGAGGAGGCGGCGAGGGAGTTCGTCGCCGCCCGCAGGCGGTTGCACGGCGACGCCACGCACAACTGCTCGGCGTACGTGATCGGCGGTGACCGCCGGGTCCAGCGGGCCGACGACGACGGCGAGCCCGGCGGCACCGCGGGGACCCCGATGCTGGAGACCCTGCTGCGCCGGGGCGTCGCCGACGTGGTGGCGGTGGTCACCCGATACTTCGGAGGGGTGAAACTCGGCGCCGGAGGGCTGGTCCGCGCGTATGGCTCTTCGGTCGGCAAGACGCTGGACCTCACGCCGCTGGTCGGCATGGTGCCCGCCAGGGTCATGACCGTGACCGTGGACCACGTCAGGGCCGGGCGGCTGGAGAACGACCTGCACGCCTCGCCGTACGAGGTGAGAGAGGTCCGCTACGGCGCGGACGTCGGCTTCCGCGTCGCGGTGCGCGAGCGGGATCTGCCCGCCTTTCCCGGCTGGGTCGCGACGCTGACCGCAGGCCGCGCCGGGATCGAGCCGGGCGAGGCGGTCCACCTCAGGGACGCCTGACCCCCACCCGTCCTGTGCCTGTCGCAGGCCGGGCCCGGCTGAAAGGCGGCGCCCCTTCCCCGGGAAAGCCCTCGGCACGCGCCGTTCCCGTCGGCAATAAATGTGGGATGGGTCACACTCGGACGGGGTGACGGTGCCGGCCGACGGCCATGGCCGCCCGTCCTCGGAGGCGGTACGGGATCCTTCCGTGCCACCGTCGCCCCCGCCCTGACCGTCCGATTCCCCTCTGACGTGGGAAAACCTCGAACGACATCCGGTCGTCACGCCCGCGCGGAGCTCGGCTGCGGTTTTCCGCAGCCGAGCTCCGCGGCGCACACCAGGTGAGGAAGGCGGCGTTCCTCATCCAGACCGTACGCAGCTCTCCGTAGCCTTGTCCCTATGAGTTCACCGAATCTCGACGGAGTCGCCGGATGGGCGATCAACCTTATGGAAACCCTGGGTGCGCCCGGGGCGGGGCTGGCGATCGCACTTGAGAACCTGTTCCCGCCTCTGCCCAGCGAGGTGATCCTGCCGTTGGCGGGCTTCACCGCGAGCAAGGGGAACATGGGGCTGTTCGACGCCGTGCTCTGGACGACCCTGGGATCGGTGGTCGGCGCGCTCGCGCTGTACGGGGTCGGAGCCCTGCTGGGCAGGGAGCGCGTGGTGTTCATCGCCTCCAAGCTGCCGCTGGTCAGTGTCTCCGACATCGAGAAGACCGAGGCGTGGTTCGCCAGGCACGGCAGGAAGACCGTCTTCTTCGGACGGATGATCCCCATCTTCCGCAGCCTGATCTCGATCCCTGCGGGGATCGAGCGCATGCCGATCATGATCTTCACGCTCCTCACCACCCTGGGCAGCCTCATCTGGAACACGGCCTTCGTGATGGCGGGGTTCCTGCTCGGTGAGCAGTGGGAGCTGGTCGAGGAGTACATGGGGGTGGTGTCGAAGTCGGTGCTGGGCATCGTGATCCTCGCCATGATTGTCTTCATCGTGGTCAAGCTGTCCGACAGGCGCAAGGGCAGGCACCACGCTTAGCCGCGAACACTCCGATCAGGGCCCGCCCGGCGCGGGCGGGGAGCGCCCGGGGTCTGTCACCCCGGGCGCTCCCCGCCTCTCCCGGCGGGTCCTTTCCCGTTCGCGACACCTTTTCCGCGCGTTCCGGAGGTCTGTGGGCGCCGGCGAGGGAGAAGGGCTGTCGAAGGGCCGGCAACGGTGCGGCGGGGATCGGTGATCAGGGTGACGCCGATCCGGCGCGTCGCCGGTGGCGCGAGCGGGCCAGGCCGTGGGCCGTGCGCAGCAATTCCAGGACCGCAGCCTCGGTCCGCGGCCCCGGATTCACCACGGCCAGCCAGCCCAGCGGGCCGTAGACGGGGTGCGCCATCACGGAGTCGATCACGCTGGGGTCGGCCTCGTCCGTGGCCGTGTCACGCGGCCGGCGGCCCGTCCAGCCGACGAAGGCGTCCTTTCCCGCGAAGAGGTTCAGGCGGAAGACACCGGGACGGTTCAGACGCGACAACTCGTCGTCCGGATAGTCCTTCGTCACGATCGTCGCGAAGGGCTGGGTCGCCTTCGGGACCTCGCCGTCGGGCGCGTAGTAGAAGAACGCGTCACCCCAGCTGATCTCGGGTGAACCGTCACCGGGCGCGGGCCTGAGGGTGAGAACCCCGTCGAGGCCGGTGAGGAACTCGATGATCTCGTCGATACTCATGCGTTGTAGCGTTTCATTCATGTGGTTGTGGAGACTTTTCCCCGAACACCCCGAGGTAGAGGGGTGAAAAGCCGCAAATCAGGAAATATGCGGACGGTCGATGTCGCGCGACAGGCCGGATACTCCGTCCAGCAGGTGCGCAATCTCGAACGCGACGGCGTCCTGCCCCCGGCGACGCGCACCGGCACGGGATACCGGATCTACGGCGAGGCCCATCTGCGTTCCGCGCTCGCCTATCGGGCCCTCGCCGAGGCCACGGGGCCCATCGAGGCCAGGAGGATCATGCGCGCGGCGCACGCGCGCCCAGCCTCGGAGGTGCTCGCCCTGCTCGACGCGGCGCACGCCAGGCTCGACACGGAACGACGGGAGCTCAGGCTGGCGAGGGAGGCCGCCGCGACGATCTCCGGAGAGACGATCGGCGACGTACGCCCCTCGGATGTCATGAGCGTCTCCGAACTCGCCGCCGCGCTCGGCGTGCGCCCCTCGACATTGCGGCACTGGGACGCGGAGGGCCTCGTCGTCCCCCGCCGGGCCTCCCCGGGAGGACCGCGGCGATACTTCCCGGACGATGTCCAGGACGCGCGGATCGTCCATCAGCTACGCCTGGCCGGCCACCGCGTCGCCCCGCTCCGGGCCCTGATGCCGGAGCTGCGGCGCACCCGCCGCTGGGACGAGGTGATGACCACGCTGGCCGCCAGGGACGCGAGCGTCGACGCCCGCTCCAGAGCCCTCCTCGACGCCGCCGCCGTGCTCAGCACGCTGATCCCGCCGGCGGGCGCCTCCAGGGAGACCGCCGTGGACGTACGGGCCTGAGTCCCGGCTTTCTACTCCACGCACGCAGGTCGCCGACCGGCTCGTCCATGAGCACAGCCGGTGGGCGGCCACGACAGGCTGGGCACTGATCAACGCGGCTGATCCGTGCGGCACCTGACCCGCTGCACCTCAGGCGGGTTCGGAGATGGGCACCCAGTTGAACTCCGGGCAGTAGCGGGAGTAGGTGGCCAGCTTCCAGGCCGCGTACTCCCGTGTCCGGCCGGTGGCGCGCAGCAGGTGTTTGACCCAGGTGTGGGCGATCCGTTCCTGGCGGCTCATGCCGGTGTCGATCTCGTCGAGCATGCGGCACGCGACCACGAAGTCCTCCTCGGTCAGCGCCGACAGGTCGATCTCGACGCCGTCGACCTCGAAGGAGAACACCAGCCGGGTGGTGGTGAACCGGGTGAAGCGCTCGCCCTTGAAGGCGGCGTGCGGGGCGAGCGCCGCCATCAGCTCCTCGCGACCGGCGATCGGGTAGCCGATTCCCAGGTCCAGATCACTGGTCTGAAGGTTGAGCTGGATCCCGAAGGAGCCGACGTCACGCGGCGTGTGCCCCGTCCAGGACTCGACAAGGTGGGCCGCCGCGGCGCGGACCCGCAGGAGCCGCTCGTCCTCCGCGTGCCGTGCCTGCCAGAACGCCTCGGCTCGACGGAACTCCTCAGCGTCGAAGGACTCGGGAACAGCCCACCTCGAGGCCAGGACGGACTCAAGATCGAGGTTCGTCGCCCGACCACCCGCGGAGATCGTTTGATCGGTCATCGACCCAGCGTAGTAACAGCGGCATGGCACGCCTCAGAGGTTCCCGTATTTCCCAGAGGGCTCCTGGCATCGGAGCCTCAGGGGCGGAGCGGGTCCTTGTCGGCGGGGGAGAGGTCGCTGGGCCAGAGCCGGTAGACGTTGAGACGCGTCTCGTAGTACTTGTCCGTCTCCCCGACCCACTGCATGCCGATGCGCTTGGCCGTCGCCGCGCCGCGGTCGTTGTTCACCCGGACGACCGCGACCAGCTCGTGGGCGCCGATGGAGAACGCCCAGGCGGCCAGGGCGCGGCCGGCCTCGGTGGCGTAGCCCTTTCCCCAGGCGTCGGGGGAGAGCTGCCAGCCGATCTCGATGTCCTCCTCGTCGGGAGGCAGGTAGCGCAGGGAGAGGCCGCCGACGACCCGCTGGTCGGAGTTGCGGACGATCGCCCACCGGCCCAGCGGGGGCGTGAGGGTGCTGCGGTTACGGTCCCACGACTCCAGCGTGGCCCGCATCGCCTGCTCGCCCTCGAGCTGCGTCATCGCGGGGGAGAGCCACCGGGTGACCTCGGGGGCACCGTAGATGGCGAGGGCCTCGGCGGCGTCGTCGGGACTCCAGTCACGCACCGTGAGGCGGGCGGTGGTCAGTAGGGCCATGTTTTCCTCTCCCTGACGAGTTGACCGGCCATACGGCGACGAGAGGACGCCGACCTGGAGAAATATCGGTTTCTTGCTGGAAATATCCGACGTATTGCACTTGTGAGAGTACGCCTATTCACCGGGTAGCGGCGAAGCAGGGCGGGGATAGCCGGGACGTCTCCCTGGTGTCTCCAGAAAAGGAGGGCGGGCGTCACCCGCCGTGACCGCTCACGCTCTCCCGGGGGAGGGCGCGGGAAAGGGGAATCGGCCCGCCCTCGGAGCCGGGAGACGGCCAGGAGGAACGGCCCGCCTCTCCAGGACGGGAGGGGAGGGCGCCGGATCGGCCTCAGCCCTCCAGGGCGTATCGCATCACCCGGAACTTGGCCTCGGCCTCGGCGAGCTCGGAGGCGGGATCGGAGTCGCCCATGATGCCGCAGCCGGCGAACAGCCGGGCGGTGGGGCCCTCGATCTGGGCGCAGCGCAGCGCGATGCCCCACTCACCGTCGCCCCGCGCGTCGATCCAGCCCACCGGGCCCGCGTACCCGGCGCGGTTCATGCCCTCCAGTTCGCGGATGACGCCGAGAGCCGCTCCCGTGGGGGTGCCGCCGACGGCGGCGGTCGGGTGCATGGCCGCCACCACGTCAAGGACCGAGGCCCCGTCCGACAGCCGTCCCCGCACCGGGCTGGCCAGGTGCTGGACGTTGGAGAGCACCAGGAGCTCGGGCTCCTCGGGGATCTTCAGTTCGGCGCAGAGCGGGTCGAGCGCCTCGCGCACCGAGGCGACCGCGCAGGCGTGCTCGTAGCGGTTCTTCTCCGAGGCGAACAGGGCCGTGCCGCGCGCCACGTCGTCGGCCTCGTCGGCGCCGCGCGGGATCGTGCCGGCGAGCACCAGGGACTCGACGGTCTCCCCGGCGCGCCGGACCAGTAGTTCGGGCGTGGCGCCGACCAGCCCCGCGCAGGAGAAGGTGTAGCACTCCGGGTAGCGTCCGGACAGGCGGGCGAGCAGCAGCCGGACGTCGATCGGACGCTCCGCGACGGCGGTCAGGTCGCGGGCGAGCACGGTCTTCTCCAGCCGGCCCGACCTGATACGCCGGACGGCCCTGGCCACGGCGTGCTCCCACTCGGGCGCGGTCAGGCTGCCGTCGCCGTAGCGGATCCTGCCGGGGGCGCGGAGTGGAGTGACCGCGTCGAGCCGCCGCTCGCCGACGGTGGTCAGCCAGGCGCGGCCGTCGCGGCGGGCGAGAATGGTCTGGGGGACGACGAGAACCGAGCCGTGCGCCTCCGGATCGAAGGTGAAGGAGCCGAAGGCGACGGGACCCGAGCCGGGCGCCGTCACGTCGTCGTCGACGTGCGCCTCACCGAAGAGGCCCGACAGCCGGTCGCGGGCCCAGTCGAAACGGCCCGGACCGGGCGGCACGGTCAGGCGGACGGCCTCGCCCCAGGCGACGAGGCCCTCTCCGTGTCTCACCCAGGCGTAGGGGGCGGCCTCGGGCAGTCGGGTGAACAGGTCACCGGGGTCGTCGATGGGGGTGGTCGTCACCACGAGAGGACGGGTTGATCCGAGCGCTACACTCACCTCCGCCACTCTATGCGGGGAACTGAACGTGTTCGACGGCAGTATGCCCGCCAGCACATCCGCCACGCGCTGTCAAGAAAACCAAGGCACTCGGTCAACAGACTCTACCGTCCTGGCCTGCGGTGATACATCCGAAGCAGACGCGATCTCTCAGCGGAGGTGTCATGCTTCGCACGACTGTGACAGCACTCACAGGGCTGGCCGCCCTCATGACCGCCTGGGCGCCCCCGGCCGGAGCCACCCGGACGGCGGAGCCCTGGCGGCCGGTGGTCATGGCCGCGCTCGGCGACTCCATCAGCGCGGGGTTCAACGCCTGCGGCTGGTACCTCACCTGCGCCTCACGCTCCTGGTCCACCGGTGACCATCCGAGCGTCCAGAGTCAGTACGTGAGGCTGCGGGCCGCGGACGTGGTCGCCGGGAGCACAGTGAACCTCGCCGTCCCCGGTTCCACCAGCGCCGACCTCGCCGGGCAGGTGGCCCGGGCGGTCAGCCGGCGTGCCGACTACGTGACGGTGCTGATCGGCGCCCAGGACGCCTGCGTGTCCGCCGAACGGCTGATGACCCCCGTGGCCGTCTACGAGAGGCGGGTGGCCGAGGCCCTGGCGCTGTTCCGTGCCGGGCGCCCCGGCGGCCGGGTGTTCGTGGCGAGCATCCCCGACCTCAAGCGGCTGTGGCAGATCGGCAGGAAGAACTCGGTGGCGCGCGGGTTCTGGGCGGTGGGCCGGATCTGCCCCACCATGCTGGCGCGGCCCACCTCGACCTCGGTGGCCGACCAGGCGCGCCGTGACCGCGTGCGAGCCAGGGTGGCCGACTACAACGCCGCGCTCGCCAGGGTCTGCGCGGCGTACGGCCCCGCCTGCAGGTTCGACGGCAACGAGGTCTTCAGGCAGCGCTTCACGACCGGACACCTGAGCAAGTGGGACTTCTTCCACCCCAACGCCGCGGGCCAGAAGCTGATCGCGGAGAAGACCTACGCGATGATGCGCGACTGGCTCACCGAGAACGACACAGCGGGCGACACCGGGCCCGTCCCGGCCCCGGCCCCCGTTCTTTGATCTCGGCCCTGCCCGGCGCCGTGCGCGCCTCCGTTGCGCACGGCGCCGGGTCTCCCTCGTGGTCGGTCCGTTTCGGGGGAGGTGAGGCGGGTGGTCTAGAGCCAGCCGTTGTGCCGGGCGGTGCGGGCGGCCTCGATGCGGTTGCGGGTGCCGGTCTTGCCGATCGCGGCGGACAGGTAGTTGCGCACGGTGCTCTCCGACAGGTGCAGCCGCCGTGAGATGTCGGAGATCGCCGCGCCGTCGGCCGCCGCGGCGAGCACGTCCCGTTCGCGATCGGTGAGCGGGCTGGTACCGGTGCTCAGCGCGGCGGCGGCTAGTACGGGGTCGATCACCTTCTCGCCGGCCAGGACCCGGCGGATCGCCGCGGCGAGATCCTCGACGGGACCGTCCTTGACCATGAACCCGGCGGCGCCCGCCTCCATCGCCCGCCGCAGGTAGCCCGGTCTGCCGAAGGTGGTCAGGATCAGCACTTTGCAGCCCGGCAACCCGTCCCGCAGCCCGGCCGCGGCCTCCAGGCCACTCGCTCCCGGCATCTCGATGTCCAGCAGGGCGACGTCGGGTCGCACGGCGAGCGCGACCGGCACGACCTCGTCGCCCCTGGTGACCGTGGCGACCACCTCGATGTCGTCCTCCAGGTCGAGAAGCAGGGCGAGCGCGCTGCGCATCATGCCCTGGTCCTCGGCGAGCAGCACTTTGATCATGGAAGCGTCACCCTCAGCAGGAAGCCGTCGTGGTCATGGATCTCCAGCGTCCCGCCGAGTGCGACGACCCGCTCGGTCAGGCCGCGCAGGCCGTTGCCCGCCGGGCTCCCGCCGCGTCCCCGGCCGTCGTCACGGATCTCCAGCGTCGTTCCCTCCAGGAGGATCTCACAGGTGCCCGCGGCGCTGTGGCGGACCACGTTGGTCACCCCTTCCCGCACGGCCCAGCCCAGCAGGGCGTCGGCCTCCGGTGCCCGCCGTTCCCCGGTGACGGTGACGGTGGCGGTGATGCCCGCGTCGGCCAGGGCCGTGCGCGCCGAGGCCAGCTCCGCGTCGAGCCCTCGGCCCCGATAGCCGGTGACCGCGGCCCTCACCTCGGTGAGCGCCTCCCTGCCGACGGCCTCGATGTCGGCCGCCTGCCGCGCCGCGGCCTCGGCGTCGCGGGGGGCGAGCCGTCGTACGGCCTCCGCCTTGACCACCATCACCGACAGGGTGTGCCCGAGCAGGTCGTGCAGGTCGCGGGAGAAGCGCAGCCGCTCCTCGGCCACCGCGACCCGGGCCAGCTCCTCGCGGGTCTCCTGGAGTTCGGCGATCACGGAGAACAGCTTCAGGACGACACTGACCACGAGGCCGCCGGTGGTCGTCCCCCAGCTGGCCAGGGAGATGCTCTGCCAGCTCGCCCCCGAGCGCCACATCACCGCCACCAGCGCGACTGTGAGCGCGGTGAGGATGACGTAGACGGATCGGCCGCGCAGTACGACCCCGCAGGCGATGGTCATCAGCGGCGCGAGGTAGAACCAGTTGTGCGCGAAGCCCGCCAGCAGCAGGAAGGCCACCGTGAGCAGCCCGGCCAGCGCCACGGTCGCCGCGCGCCGCCCGTTGTGGAAGGCCAGCCGGACGCACAGCACGTACAGGACGGCGAAGGCGGCGACGCCCAGCGCGGCCGGCACCACCGGCCGCACGTGGCCCGCCGCGAGGTCACTGATCGGGGGGTAGGCGAGCATCAGCCACGGGTAGAAGGCGAACTCTCCAGGTCCGCCTCCCCCTCTTTGTGAGCCCTCCCTCCCTGCCATCTTCTCCCGCCCCTTCCTGGCCTCTTTCCCGCCCGTCACCTCCACAGCCTGTGGCCCCTTCACCCGCACCTCCCGGGGCCGCTCCGCCTTCCCGCTCATCGGGTCACTCCTATCACGCGGCTCATCGCGCGCGCCCTGCCCGGCGGTAGCCGTACACCGCCAGGATTCCGAAGACGACCAGCCAGCCGGTCAGGATCAGCGCCGTGCCGGCCCCGGGGGTCTCGCCGAAGGCGACCTTGCGCGGCAGGTCGGCGTAGCCGAAGCTCGGCGTCCACTGCGCGACGGTCCTCAGCCAGGAGGGGAAGCCTTCGGTAGGCAGCCACAGCCCTCCGACGATCGCCATCGTCATGTTGGCCGCGATGGTGAACACGGCGGCGGTCTGGCCACTGAACAGGTAGCCGAGGGCCATGCCGAGCAGGGTGAAGGGCAGGGAACCCACCCAGAGCAGGAGCACGATCGAGATCCACTGCCAGACCTCCAGCCGTACCCCGTTGAGCAGCGCCGCCGACAGGCACGCCCCGGTGATCGCGGGCAGCACCATGAGCACACCGGTCGCCGCCTTGCCCGCGACCACCCGTACCGGGGCGAGGGGAGTGGTCCGCAGCTGCCGCAGCCAGCCCGCGGTCCTGTCCTCGGCGATGCCGGCGCCGTTGTTGAAGGCCGAGCCGATCGCGCCGAAGGCGGCCATGTTGACCATCATGTAGAGGGCGGCCCAGACGCGGTCGTCGCCCGCCACTCCGAGGTTGGTGAAGACGAGGTACATCGTCACGGGCATCGCGAAACCCATGATCACGTATCCGGGGTCGCGGAGGATTCTGGTGACCTCCAGGCGGACGTAGCCGAGCATCAGACCTCCACCTCCGACGGTCTCGGTGCCCGCCCTGCCCGTTCCGCCTGTCCTGTCGGTCCTGCCTGGCCCGCCTGCCCTGTCAGTGCGAGGAAGGCGTCCTCGAGCGCGGCGGGAACGACCTCGAGGTCTCGTACGCCTCCCGCCGCCGCCAGTGCCACGACGGTGGCGTCGGCGTCGCGGGTACGCAGGTGGGCTCGCTCCCCCCGGATCTCGACGGAGACGACCCCGGGCAGGCGTTCCAGGAAGGCGCCGTCCCCACCGGCGGTGACGCTGACCGTGGACAGCGCGACCAGCCGCTTGATCTCCCCGCTGGTGCCGTCGGCCACGATCCGGCCTTTGTCGACCACCACGACCCGGTCGGCGTACTCGTCGGCCTCCTCCAGGTAGTGGGTGGAGAACAGGATCGTCCTGCCGCGCGCGGTGAAGGCGCGCATGCTCTCCCAGAACTCCCGCCTGGCCCGTACGTCCAGCGCCGCGGTCGGCTCGTCGAGCAGGATCAGCTCGGGGTCTCCGGCCAGTGCGAGCGCGAAGCGGACCCGCTGTGCCTGGCCGCCCGACAACCGCTCCAGCCTGCGACCGGCGAGCCCTTCCAGCCCGGCGATCGACAGCACCTCCTGCAGGGGGAGCGGCGCCCGGTAGGTCCCCGAGACGAATCCGACCAGCTCGCGGACCGTGGTCCGGGAGACGAGGCCGCCCTCCTGGGGCATCGCCGCCAGCCGCCCGCTCCGGATCGCGTCCTCGGGGGTGCCCCCGAGGACGCGTACCGTCCCGGAGTCGGGGGTCAGCAACCCGAGCAGCAGCGCGATCGTGGTCGACTTTCCCGCGCCGTTGGGACCGAGGAGGGCGACGGTGCGCCCGGCGGGGATGCCGAGGCTGAGACCGTCCACGGCGCGCACCGCCCCGAAGCGTTTGGTCACGTCCTTGAGTGACACCGTGTCATTCGCGTCATTCGTGTCGTCTGTCATGTGGATGACGCTACGGAGCGTGCGTTGTTCGAGGCAGATCCATCGATCCACAGCCAGTCATGACAAATGTCCCGGTGCTCCGCCCTTCCGAGAACTCCGGGATGTCCGGCCCTCCCGGGCTCGGCCGGTCCGCCAGGGCATCGCGGGGCCCTGGCGCCGTGCTCTCCGAGGTCCTCCGCCCGAGCCTGTCCCCTCTCAGCCCGCCAGCGCGGCCAGCGCGGCGGCGGTCTCCCGCGGCCTGGAGACCATCGGCCAGTGACCGGTCGGCACCGCGACGAAGCTCCACTCGGGCCCGGCGAGCGCGGTGAAGAAGGGATGACCGGAGGCGATCATGGCGTGCACCTGCTCCAGCGGGAACGAGCACGTGACAAGCGTCTTGGGCAGCTCGTCCGCGCCCCCCTTGAGCATCAGGGGCTGGGTCATGGTCCCGTACGGCTGCGGGGTCGCGCGGGCGGCGAGCCACTCGCGCTCGGCCTGACCCAGTCCTTCCAGGCCGGCGCCGGCACGCTCGTGCTCCTCCCAGGAGGGGAACGGGTAGTGCACTCCCTCGCCCCGCTCGGTGACCCGCCTCTCGACGAACGCCCGCCACTCGGGCTCCTGGAGGTCCAGCTGGGACATCCCGTCCGCCATCGGTCCGCTGTCGACGTAGACGATCCGGGCGACGCGCTCGGGAATCCGGTCGGCCGCACCGGTGACCGGGGCGCCGGCCCCGCTGTGGGCGACGAGGATCACCTCGGTCAGATCCGCGAAGACGACGGTGTTGACGATGTCCTGGATGTGGGTCTCCAGGTCGACCTCGGGGCCCGCCAGGTGAACCCTGTCACCAAGGCCGGTGAGCGTGACCGGGTGGACGTCATGTCCGGCCTCGCGCAGCGGCCCGGTGACCTTCTCCCAGGCCCACGCGCCGAGCCAGAAGCCAGGGACCAGGACGTAGGTGCTCATACTGTCTCTCCTCTGTTCGCCTGGTTTCACCCTAGGATCGAATCCGGACAGAATCAGTCCTGATTTTTGAGGGGAATTTCGATGACCGCAGGCCGGGTGCTCGCGTTGCTGGAGTTGCTGCAGGCCACCCCCGGCCTGACCGGCTCCGACCTCGCCGCACGGCTGGAGGTGGACGAGCGCACGGTCCGCCGCTACGCGGTGAGACTGTCGGAGCTCGGGGTGCCGGTCCAGGCCGAGCGGGGCCGGTACGGCGGCTACCGGCTACTGCCCGGCTACAAGCTCCCGCCGCTCATGCTCACCGACGACGAGGCCACGGCCGTGGTGCTGGGGCTGCTGGCCGGGCGGCGGACCGGGCTGGCGGTGGGGGAGGCCGCGACCGAGAGCGCGCTGGCCAAGATCCAGAGGGTGCTCCCGCGCCCGCTGCGCGAGCGCGTCGACGCGGTGTCGGAGACGCTGGGCCACACCGGGAACGCGGAGCCGAGGGTGAGCGCTCCGAAGGCGGGACCGCTGCTCGCTCTCGCCGGCGCCGCCCGGCGCCGGGTCACCGTCCGGCTGGCCTACCGTTCCTGGCGCGGTGACGCCTCCGAGCGCGATCTGGACCCGTACGGCATCGTCTTCCACTCCGGCCGATGGTACGTCGCCGGGCTTGACCACGGCAGCGGGGAGATCAGGACGTTCCGGGTGGATCGGGTGGCGGGCGCCGCGTGTACCGAGCAGGGCTTCCAGGTTCCCGACGGCTTCGACCCGGTGGCCCACGTGGTCGGATCGCTGTCGGCGGTGCCGTACCGGCACGAGGTCAAAGTGCTGCTGGAGACCACCCTGGAGGAGGCCGCCGCGTGGATCCCCGCCGCCACGGCGACGTTGGCCGAGACCTCCGGCGGGATCTTACTGTCCGCCAGGGCCGAGCGGCTGGACGGGATGGCGCGGATGCTCGCCGGCTTCGGCCGACCGTTCACCGTGATCGCCCCCGCGGAGCTGCGCGACGAGGTCAGGGCATTGGCCGCCCGCCTCGTCGCCTCCGCCGACGCCTCCCCACCCTGAAGCGCCCCGGGGACGAAGTCGTCGAGCGATGAGGAGCAAGGGTTCCTTTTGTTGAATGTAATCCGGTTTCGATGGGCGCTTGCTCTGTCGCGCGGTGGGCGTGGTCGGCACTCCAGTGTATCGAGTTTGACTTATATAAGCAGAGCCTGAAATATTTGCCGAGTACGTGTTCGATGTTCCTGGCCGCCGGGTCCGGCATCGAAGCCGTCGTCGAGCGGGACGTTCCCGTAACGGCGGACATTCTCATCCATTCCCCCTCTGATGGGAGCCCCGATGTCGCAGAAGATCACCACTTTCCTGATGTTCCAGGGCGCGGCCGAGGAAGCGATGACGTTCTACACGTCGCTCTTCGACGACGCCGAGATTCTCAACCTCCTCCGTTACGGCCCCGAGGGGCCCGGCGCGGAAGGCAGCGTGATGCACGCCACGTTCACGATGGCGGGCGGGCAGTACATGGCCATCGACAGCAACGTGGAGCACGCCTTCGGCTTCACCCCGTCGGTCTCGCTGTACGTGCAGTGCGAGTCGGACGCGGAGATCGAGCGCCTGTACGCGGCGCTGTCGGAGAACGGCGAACCGCTGATGCCGCTCGGTTCCTACGGCTTCAGCAAGCGCTTCGGCTGGACCAACGACCGCTTCGGCGTCTCCTGGCAGCTGAACCTCGCCTGATCTTCTCGCCGTGACGGATCCCGCCCCCGTCGGTGGGATCCGTCGCATGCGATGTACGTGGCCACGCGTGCTCACGGCCGTCGTCGTTCGATCGTCGTTCAGTCGCCCCGCAGGACCTCGCGCAGCCGGGGGACGAATCCCTCGGGGTCGTCGAGGAAGGCGATGTGGCCACCGGGGAAGTACGTCGGCTCCGTGCCGAGCGCGGAGGCGAGCGCGGTCGACGCGTGGTCGCAGAGCTGGCCTGCCGACTCCTTCCCGATGCCGACCACGATGCGGGGCGACCCGGCCCGCAGTGCGGCGATGTCGGGCTGCCAGCGGGTGGTTCCGCGCATCTCGTGCAGGAACCAGAAGCGCTCGTCCGCCGCCTGCTGCGGATCGGGCTCGGCCGGAGCCTCCGCGGTGCCGTCGGCGGACTCCTCGAAGTCGGGCAGCGGGATGTTCGCATTGATCATGAACTTGGTCCAGGCACCCGCGACGTCGCCGGAGACGTAGGTGGCGATGATGTCCTCGACCGCCGCGTCGCGCTCGTCGGGGTTGTCGAGCAGACGGTTCAGCGGGGGCTCGTGCGCGATCACGGTACGCACCCGCTCGGGATGGGCGACGGCGAGTGCCAGCGCGGTGACGGCGCCGCCGCTGGAGCCGAAGACCGCGGCAGGGCCGGCGTCGAGGTGGGCGAGGAGCAGGGAGAGGTCGTCGGCGCGCAGTTGCGGGGTCGAGTCATGGCCGGGGGTGTCGAGGGAGCTTCGGTTGACGCCCCGCGGGTCGGTGGTGAGCACGGTGTGGTCGGTGGCGAGCAGGCCGGCCAGCGGCGCGAAGTGATCGGCGTGCATCGGGGCGCCGACGAGCGCCACGAGAGGGCCCTGCCCCCGCACCTCGTAGTGGAGTGTGGCGCCGGGGACCTTGAGGGACCCGGTGGTGACGGTGGTGCGGCTCATCGCGACCTCCTGGAACAGTCTGGAACGGTGCTGTGGTGCTCGGTCGAAGTGAAGACTACGAGCGTGGGGCAGAATCGTCGCTCGTGAGGGAAATTTCTTCGCGGTTCGCGGACATGACGGTGGAGGGTGCCGGGGAGGCCGATCCGGCGCGGACGCGTGCCCGGGACGAGGACCTCGCCCCGGGCCGCGACGGGGGCAGCGATCCGGCTCGCGACGGGGACACAGACGGGGACACAGACGGGGACACCGACCTGGTCCGGGCGCGTGCCGGGGACGACGCGGCGTTCACCCGTCTCGTGGAGCCGTTGCGCCGCGAACTGCACGCCCACTGCTACCGCATGCTCGGCTCCACCCACGACGCCGACGACGCCCTGCAGGACGCCCTGCTGCGGGCCTGGCGGGGACTCGCTCGCTTCGAGGGCCGAAGCTCGCTGCGCTCGTGGCTCTACACCGTGGCCACCCGCACCTGCCTGGACATCGTCGGCGCCCGGGGCAGGCGGGCACTGCCCGTCGACCTCGGCCCCTCCAGCGACCGCGCCGTGCTCGGCGACCCCCCGCTGACCGACGTCGCCTGGCTGAGCCCCTATCCCGACGCCGGTCTCACCGACGCCCCCGTGGGCCCGGACACACGCTACGAGCAGCGCGAAGCCGTCGAACTCGCCTTCGTCGCGGCCCTGCAGCACCTGCCGGGCAACCAGCGGGCGGCACTGCTGCTGTTCGAGGTTCTCGGCTTCTCCGCCGCGGAGATCGCCCTCACGATGGACACCACCACCACGTCGGTGAACAGCGCCCTGGCGCGAGCGCGCAGGGTCGTCGCGGACAAGGTCTTCCCCCGCACGCAGCAGCCGACGTTGCGGAAGATCGGAGACGCCCGCGTACGGGAGATCGTCGCCGACTACTCCTCCGCGCTGGAACGCGGCGACACCGACGCCCTGGTCGCGCTGCTGACCGAGGACGTCACCTGGTCGATGCCGCCGATGGCGCACTGGTACCGCGGTCTGGAGGCGGTCACCGACTTCGCCGTGCGGGTCCCGCTGACGACGTGCGGAAGCTGGCGGCACCTCCCGGTCGGCGCGAACGGCCAGCCGGGAGTGGGCTGCTACCTCTGGGACGAGGGCGCCGCCGCGCACCTCGCCTGGTCGATCAACGTGTTCACCCTGCGCGGCGATCGGATCGCCGACATCACCTCGTTCGTCGACCCCGGCCACTTCGTCGCCTTCGGACTGCCCGCGTCACTGCCCTGAGCCCGGAGCAGGCCGAGGAGCCGGTCCCCCCGCCGGGACGACGCACGCCCGTCGGCACCGTGGCATCGGCCGATCCGTCGGCGCGTCACGGGAGGCCGGCCCGGACTCGCGACCAGGACTCGGGCGCCTCTCTCAGGGCGGCACAGGTCCGCCGCTCCGCCCGGGGGTCAGCTGAACCGCCGGTCGAGGTGGAACGTCACCTCGGCGCCGGCCTGGTCCTTGCCGATGAGCTTGCACAGCGCGGCCCTGATGGGAAGCCAGTGCGGGCCGTCGCCCGACGGCATGAGGGTGGCGGTGAACGGGTGGCCGTCGATCGTCCCGCCGACCTTCACAGCCCGCCTCGTGCCGAGGAGTTGGGCGGAGTCCGGCACGGTCACGAAGGTGGCGAAGGCTCCGTCCTTCTCGATGGGTGCGGTGAAGGCGTGGTCAAGCGGTTGTGCGGGCTTCTGCGCGGACATCTTCGTCTCCTGACGTCGTCTTGAGTCACCGGAAGTCATCGGGAAAGCCGTCTGCCGATGAGGTGTCGCCACCGGGCCGGAGGTTTTGGCGCCGGTGGAAGAGGTGACTCCCGCGACGGGATGGAATCGTCGCTCATGGGCGAGAATCGTCCGCGGACCGTCGGCGGACATCGCGCCAAACCGTGATCGGGTGTCGGGGGTTCCACCCCGACACCCGATCACGGTCTCACGCCCCCGGCTACTGGACCGACCGCCCACCCGGGTGGGCGGGTTCCGCCTCCGGCACCCTGACCTCGGGCTGCCCGGAGTGTTTCCTCGCCTCCTTCGCCGCTCGTGTCGCCTTGATCGCGGCCTTCTTGCTCTTCCCCGAGCTCTTCGCGGCCTTGTTCCTGGAATCCTTGGCTTCCTTGGCGTCCGTCATCGTTCCCCCGTTGTGCTTGATGGACGATGCCTTCGATTAGGCATTCAAGGCGGTTTAATACCCTTTACCGGCACCAATCATCCACGCTCCGTGTCCTGTTGGGCGCGGAGCGTGTCCGGATGTCGTGATGGGACCCGCCGGATGCCGGGTCGTATGTCGAAGTCCTGTGCTCCGGCCGCCGGAAGCGGCGCCGGCCGCCGTGCCCGCTCGCCGCGCACCGGGCCGGAAATCCGGTTGCGGTCCCATCCGGCCGTACCCGACCATGAACGCATGTTCCGGCACGCCACCCTCGCGACGCCCGCCACCGCGGGCGCGCCGGAGCGTGCCCCGATGTCCGCCGCACCGCGGCTCGACGGCGCGGAGCGCTGACCCCTTCCCGTGAGTCCCGGGTGACCCGGCGGGGAGGGGTCGGCCGAGCACGGGTCGCCACCACAGGCGAGCATCGAGGGAAAGAACAGTCATGGCCAAGCAGGCCTACGTGCGGAACAAGCCGCACCTCAACATCGGCACGATGGGACACGTCGACCACGGCAAGACCACGCTCACCGCGGCCATCACCAAGGTGCTCAGCGAGCGGGGCGGCGCGAGGTACGTGCCGTTCGACCGGATCGACCGTGCTCCCGAGGAGGCGACGCGGGGCATCACGATCAACATCTCCCACGTCGAGTACGAGACGGCCACGCGGCACTACGCGCACGTGGACATGCCGGGCCACGCCGACTACGTGAAGAACATGATCACGGGAGCGGCGCAGCTCGACGGGGCGATCCTGGTGGTGTCCGCGCTGGACGGAATCATGCCGCAGACCCGCGAGCACGTGCTGCTCGCGCGGCGGGTGGGCGTCGAGCACGTCGTGGTCGCGCTCAACAAGTCCGACGGGGCCGACCCGGAGCTGGCCGACCTCGTCGAGCTGGAGCTGCGGGAGCTGCTCGCCGAGCACGGCTACCTGGACGTGCCCGTCGTCAGGGTCTCCGGGCTGCGGGCGCTGGAAGGAGACCCGGAGTGGACGGCGTCGGTCGAGGCGCTGCTCCAGGCGGTCGACGACCACGTCCCGGTGCCGGTCCGCTACACCGACGCCCCGTTCCTGCTCCCGGTGGAGAACGTGCTCACCGTCACCGGGCGGGGCACGGTCGTCACCGGGGCGATCGAGCGCGGCACGGTCAAGGTCGGCGACAGCGTCCAGGCCGTCGGGCTCGGTGAGGGTTTCACCGCCGTCGTCACCGGGGTCGAGACCTTCGGCAAGACCATGGAGCGGGGCGAGGCCGGTGACAACGCCGCGCTTCTGCTGCGCGGGGTCCGGCGCGAGCAGGTACGGCGCGGTCAGGTGCTGGCCGCACCCGGCTCCCAGAGCGCCCACCGCGCCTTCACCGCCCGCGTCTACCTCCTGACCGGGCAGGAGGGCGGGCGCAGCGGCGCCGTCGCGACGGGTTACCGGCCGCAGTTCTACCTGCGGACGACCGACGTACCGGGCCGGATGGACCTGGGGGACACCGGCCTCGCGCTGCCCGGTGAGACGGTCGAGGTGACCGTGGAGCTCGGCAGGCCGGTGGCGCTGGAGGCCGGTCTCGGCTTCGCGATCCGCGAGGGCGGCAAGACGGTCGGCGCGGGAACGGTGACGGCCCCGCTCGACTGAACCGGGCTCGGCGCGGGCCGTGCCGGTGATGTCCCCGCACCGCGTGACGATCCGGTACGGACCGTGCCGGTGACGTCCCCGCCTCCTGTGGTGAGTCGCCGCAGGAGGCTGGGACGTCACCGGCGCGAAGATCGCCACCCTTCTCGCGAGGTCGGTGGGAGGCCCGGCCAAGCGCTCTCGCTCACCGGCGCACCATCCTCGCCGCCGGGGACGTGGACGCGGCGTCAAGCGACCTGCCGGGTGGCGCGAAGGAGAAGGTCAGGGCGGTGGAATGTCGAGATCGCGGAGAAGGCTGGGAATCGCCCGACACCTCTGCGGGCGCCGTATCGCCCCCGTGAGAGGGCATGATCGCGTGCTCAGATTGCGTCCACGAAAAGAACGGGTAAATCGAGGCTCTCGGAAAGGATAATGATCTTCACGATTGGGCAGAACGTCCGCACACGGCTTGCGTTCCGGGGAGGTGATGCATGGCCTGGTCACAAGACGAGGAGCGCATGCTGCTGCAGATCGAGCGGCACCTCATCGACGAGGATCCACGACTCGCCGCGCGGCTGGAGTCGTTCAACGAGCGCGTCCAGCGCAAGGAGGGCGGCGGCCGCAGGCGTGGCGCGAGGAAAGGGCGGAGGCGGTCTTCCTGGCGTCTCCGCCGCTCGACGGTGATCATCATGTTCAGCTGGCTGCTGATCGCGACACTGATCGCCACGCTCCTCATCATGGTGCTACGTCACGAGGCGGTCGCGGCGCTCCCGTTGTGATGGGGGCCGCCACCTTCGTCCGCCGGTCGATGTCGCGATCGCCCGAACGCTCGGAGCACTCCGGGCGTTCGGAGTGAAGACGGCGGGCGGCGCGCAGGCCCGGTCGGCGGCCGGTCGCGGCGTGTGCTCAAGCGGCGGGTTCGCGAAGGCGGAGTACGGCTCCGGCGGGTAGGCGCGAACGGCCGGATCGGCGGCGCTGCCGGGCGGGGTGCGGCCGGAGGTCCGGCAACGGACGGCTCGCGCGAGATCAGCCGAGAGCGCGCAGGAAGTCGGCGGCCACCGGGGCGGCGACCGCGCCGCCGCCCGAGCCCTCCTCGACGATCACCGCGAAGGCGACCTCGCCGCGGAAACCCATGAACCAGGCATGCGTCTTCAGGTCGCCCTGCTCGCCGTACTCGGCGGTCCCGGTCTTTCCCCGGGTGCCCCGGGGCAGGCCCGCGTCCTTGGCGGTGCCCTTGGTCACGACCGCGGACATCATCTGCTGGATGCTCGGCATGACCTCCTCGGGAAGGGCCTGCGGCTGCACTTCCTGCTTGAGCGAGGGGACCAGGGTCGGTGGACGCCAGGTGCCGTCGGCGAGCGCGGCGGCGACCGAGGCCATCATCAGCGGGCTGGCGGTGATCCGGCCCTGGCCGAACGACTCCGCGGCCAGTTCGGCGTCACTCTCGGCCTTGGGAAAGCTGCCCTTGGCGGCCGCGACGCCGATGTTGAGCGGCTTGTTGAAACCGAACAGCTCCGCGGTGCTCAGCAGCTTGTCGGCGTTCAGCCGCTCCTTGGCCAGCGGGGCGATGGTGGTGTTGCAGGAGTAGGCGAAGGAGTCGGACAGCGACACCGAACCGTAGGCGGCGTGGTTGGAGTTGCGGATCGGCAGACCGCCGACCGTGACGTCCTTGGGGCAGGTGACCCGATCGCGAGGGCTCATTCCCTCGGCCAGTAGTCCCACGGTGGTGACCGCCTTGAACGTCGAGCCGGGAGGGTAGTTGCCGTCCAGGGCACGGTTGAAGCCGCCCACGTTGTTCACCACCGCGAGGATCTCGCCGGAGGAGGGTCTGATCGCGACCAGCGCGGCGGTCTTCTTCAGGTCGCGGACCGCTTCGACGGCGGCCCGCTGGACCCGCGTGTCCAGGCTGGTCTCCAGATCCTTGCCGGCCTCGCCCTTGATCGTGTCGAGCGTCTTGACCGTCTTCTTGTCCGGGCCGACGAGTTCGATCTCGGTGTCCGGGGTGCCGGCCAGGCGCTTCTGGAAGGTGTGCTGCAGTCCGCTCGCGCCGACCGCGTCGCCAACCTTGTAGGGCACGCCCAGCTTCGCGACGCTCTTCGCGGTGGCCTTCTCCAGGTAGCCGACGATCTGCTGCACCGAGCCGCCTGAGTCGGAGCCGTCGATGCGGCCGCCGTTCGCCGAGGTGATCGCGGCCCGTTCCGGCCACTTCGTCTTCAGCGCGAAGGCGGTGTTCGCGGTCAGGTCGGGGTGGACGGCCTTGGGCGACCACTTGACCCGCCAGTGCCGGTCGACGACCGCTAGGTCGACGCTGCCGGAGTAGCTCCACTCGCCGATGTTCTTGAGCTTCAGGGTAGCGGTGTATGCGGCCTGTCCCGTGCCGTCCCCGGTCTCGCGTACCCCGTTGAGCCGCACCGCGGTGCTCTGCACCGCCAGGGCCTTGCGCATGTTCTCGTACGCCGCTGGGAACGCCGGGTCCGGCGCTCCCAGCTCGGCGCGCATGCCCGCCAGGTCGCCGCGCTGCCAGGCGCCGACGAACCGCTCCGCGGTCTCCTGGGGGGTTCCTCTGGTGTGCAGGTACCACCAGGCGCCGCCCCCTGCGGCCCCCGCCACCAGGACGACGGCTGCCGACGTGATCGCGATCGTTCTGCCCCGTGCCACCTGATCCCCCCAGATCTTTTCGCCCAAGGGCCGCAGCCTAGCGTGCGTTAACGCGACATATGCCCATAAAAGATCATTTGGTCTGTGAACGGCTGGGTGCGTAGCTTGCCGCGTACTCTTGGCCGGAAAGCTCCTGGATCGCGAACATGATCTCGTCGGTCACCCTGCGCCGGTCACGCGCGCTCGTCTCCGAGCCGCTGAAGGTCATCGGCTTGCCGATGTGTACTTTCACCCGGCCCAGCCTGGGTCTGGCCGCTCCGATCGGCAGAACCTCCCCGGTGCCCTCCATCGCCACCGGGACCACCGGCGCGCCGGTGGCCAGGGCCAGCCAGGCGACGCCGACCTTGCCCCGGTAGAGGCGTCCGTCGGGGGAGCGGGTGCCCTCCGGATAGATGCCGAACAGCTCACCCTTCCTGAGCACCTCCGCCGCCGCGTCCAGCATGTCCTGGGCCGAGGTGGGGCTCTGCCGGTCGATGCTGATCTGGCCGGTGGCGCGCATCCACATGGCGGTGACGGGATTGCCGGTGAAGTACTCGGCCTTGGCGACGAAGCGCACCTGGCGCTTGAGCACCAGCGGCAGGAAGGTCGAGTCGAGGATCGACAGATGGTTGGAGGCCATGATGGCCGGACCCGAGACGGGGACGTGCTCGTGTCCGGTGACCGTGGTCGGCCAGAGCAGGTGCAGCATCGGAGCGCTGACGATCTTGGTCAGGCGATAGAGCACGGGCTCTCCTCATGGGACGGGTTACCCAACACTAGGCGGTGGCCCGACGGCCAACGGTTGTACGCACCCACACAAGCGGAGCTCACAGGTTTGTAGCCCTCCTCCAACACCGTCGTGCCTTTCCGTGACGAGTCCGACGAAACCGCTCACCAGGCGCGAAGGGAGCAGGGGGGAAAAGAAACGCCCCGCGGGCCGGAGGGGCCCGCGGGGCGTGACGTTTGGTGCCGATGTGGCGGTCGCCTCCTCGGCGAGAGGCACAACACGGCTCCAGCCGAACGGTATTCCGTGAAGGCGGTAATTTGCGGCCCGGGGGACACAAACCACATCGGCACGATCACTCTAACCGACGTCTGCCGCTGGTTATTCCGCTTTGAGGCCACCGGCGTGTCCCACGCTGCCGCGGGCCCCGAAGATCCGCAGGTCAAAGCTCCTCGAGGCTCTTCCTGAGCGGGGTGATACTTCCCCGGCCTGACGGCCTGCCGGGCACTCCGCTCAGGCGGGGGCGCTCAGGGACGGCACCGCCTCGGGCAAGGGAGCCACGGCCGTCTCCGATCCCACGAGGATGGCCGAACGGGGGGTCCGCTCACGCACGTCCTCGCTGCGGATCGCCATCACGGCGGGCGGGCTGCCCAGGTCGCCGTACCGGGCGGCGACGGCCGCGGTGATCGCCCGGCCCGCGTCGGCGACCGTCTCCCTCGCCGAACCCGGTGGGCGCGCCACCGACAGATGGCCCAGCAGCGCCGCGAACCGCAACTCCTCGGCCGCCGCGTGGGGGAGCCCGTCGTCGGACGGCGGCAGCGGCCGGTCCAGCCAGAACACCCCGCCACGCAGGAGCGCGGGATATGTCGCCTCGTCCCGCTGGAGCGTGAGCACGGAATCAGCCAGCAGGCGCCCGAACTCCTTCAGGTCGGTATCGGGCGGCAGATCGGTCGTGACCAGCAGCGAAACCCGCAGTGCGTCCACCATGAGCGGCTATCCCTCCTTGAGGTGGCTCATAGTAGGGGTCGCCACCGACAGTTACGGCGCGCCCGGTGAAACGTGTCGGGATCAGATCTCGGCCACGGTGCCGTGAGAGGGGGTGTCGGCGGTGGCCGTGCCGGCCCCCGGACGGACGCGGATCGGTCTTCGACGGGCCTTCGACCGGGCGAGAACCGGTGCGGACCGGCTTTCGCCCGGGCCGTGGCCGAGGGCCGGACGAGGGGGACCATTCTCCGGAGGCGGACCTTCGCCGGTGGTCAGAGAGGCTTGGGCGCGGGAAGGGTGATCCTGTCGACGGCCTCGCGGCGACGCCGTTCCGGGCGGCGGTCGTAGCGCGCGGTGGTGGCGGGGGAGGAGTGGCCGACGAGAGCCTGCGCGGTGGCCAGGTCCACCCCGGCGTCGAGCAACTCGCCGATGAAGGTGCGCCGGAAGTCGTGCGGGGTGCGCGCTGAGGCCCCCGCCTCGGCCAGGCGCCTGGCCAGGATGTCGGCGACGGCCTGCCCCGTCATGGGGGCGGGCCCGCCGTTCCTGATCCGCAGTCGCCCGAGCCTGCTGATGGGGCAGAACAGGGCGCCGGCGGGGCGGCCTCGCACCGCGAGCCAGCGTTCCATCCTGGCGAGGGCCTCCGTGGTCAGGTAGACCAGTCGCTCCTTGTCGCGCTTGCCGCGCACCCGCAGCGAGCGCGATCCGGGGTCGTAGTCGGTGAGCGCGAGCCCGGCGATCTCGGCGCGGCGGCAACCGGTGGAGTAGAGCGCCGCGAGCAGGGCGGCGTCGCGGACCCCCGCCGGTGAGTCGTCGCGGTCGCACGCGGCGAGCGCGGCGCCCACCACCTCGGGCGGCACGTGCCGGCCCGCGGGCAGGCGGGTGTGCTCGACGGTCGGCAGGTCGGCGGCGCGCTGGTATTCCTCGGCGGTCATCAGGCCGAGCCGCCAGGCCTCGCGCAGCACCCTGCGCAGCGCGACCAGGTGCTTGTTGACGTACGACGGAGACCAGCCGCGCTCGGTCATCAGGGCGCGGATGCGCACGGTGTGCTCGTAGCGCAGCAGGTGCCAGGGCTGACCGGCGCCCGAGGAGACCTCGTCGCCGGAGACGAGCGCGGCGAGCCTGTCGAGGCAGCCGCGCATGGTGCGGCGGGACTCCGCGCTGGTCAGGGAGTCGAGATACACCCGATAGGGATCTCGCGCGGGCTCGATGGACGGGCCGGGCGAGGCGGGGACGGCTGGCACGCTCACCATGCGGATCCTAGCGGCCGCCTGTCGGAATCTACGCTGTAAAGGAGCCGGGATGAAACAGGAACCCGCAGACCGTGTCCAGGCCCATGGGCATGTCGAGGGCGATGAGTGTGTGGTTGGCTGTTCGCAATGAACATTTCATCACGGGCTTCCGCCTATCTCAGGGCGTACGACGAGCAGCTGCGGGCCAGGCCGATGCCGGGTCGCACTGCCGAGCGGATCGGGCCGCTGCTGAGGACCGTGTCGAACGGTCACGGCCAGGGTTTCCTGACATATCGGGACCTGGGTGGTCTGGCGGGCGCCGAACTGGACGCCTTCATCGCGAGGCAGCGGGACTTCTTCACCCGGGTCGGACGCGAGGTCGAGTGGAAGTACCACGGCTACGACCTGCCCGCGGACCTGCCCGAGCGGCTCGCGGCGGCCGGGTTCGAGCCGGGGGAACGGGAGACGGTGTTCGTCGGCGAGGCCGGTGAGCTGGCCGACACCAAGGCGGCGCCCGCGGGGATACGGCTGCGCGAGGTGACGGGGCGGGACGACCTGGAGCGCATCCGCGAGCTGGAGGAGACGGTCTGGGACGCGGACCACGGCTGGCTGCCCGGCATGCTGGAGCGCGACCTCGCCGGGCCCGGGGATCCGTGCGCGGTGGTGATCGCCGAGGCGGACGGACAGGTGGTGTGCGCGGCGTGGGCGCGCTTTCACGAGGGCACCGACTTCGCCTCGCTCTGGGGCGGTTCGACCCTGAAGGAGTGGCGGGGCAGGGGCGTTTACCGGGCGATGGTGTCGTACCGGGCGGAGCTGGCGGTGGCGCGGGGCTTCCGTCTGGTGCAGGTGGACGCCTCCGGCGACAGCGGCCCGATCCTCGCCAGGCTGGGCCTGGAGGCGATCACGACGACGACGCCGTACGTGTGGGTGCCACCGACCCTCTGATCACCCGGGATGTTTTGTCGGATGCCGGCGATATCCTGGCGCGGATCCGCGAACGGACATCACGGGTCGTCGGGCCCCGGGGCCGCGACATCGTGACGCGTCACGAGAGGACACGCATGCCCGAGGTGCTCAGTCGGCGCGCGCTCAACCGGGCCACGCTGGAGCGGCAGCTGCTGCTGGCCCGTGCGGAGCTGTCCGCACTGGAGGCGGTCCGGCATCTGTACGGCATGCAGGCCCAGGCGCCGAATCCTCCCTACATCGGATTGTGGACCCGCCTGTCGGGGTTCGCCCACGACGATCTCGCCCGGCTGATCAACGAGCGCCTGGTGGTGCGGCTGTCGCTGATGCGCTCCACCATCCACCTGGTCACCGCCGACGACTGCCTGGCGTTGCGCCCGCTGCTCGGCCCCATGTTGGCGCGGGGCCTGCGCGGTCCCGCGCACGGCAGGAGCCTGGCGGAGGTGGACCTGGACGAGCTCGCCGCCGCGGGGCGGAAGCTGGTGGAGGAGCGCCCCCTCACCTTCCGCGAACTCGGCGCGCTCCTGCGGGAGCGGTGGCCGGAGGCTCCCGCCTCCGACCTGGTCGCCGGGGTGCGCAACACACTGGCTCTGGTCCAGGTCCCGCCGAGGGGGATCTGGGGGGTGGGCGGGCAGGCCGCCCACACCACCGCCGAGGCGTGGCTGGGCCGTTCCCAGGACGAGCGGCCCAGCCGCGTCTCCGCGGAGGAGGCGATCCGCCGTTACCTCGCCGCCTACGGTCCCGCCACGGTGATGGACGTCCAGCAGTGGTCGGGCATGACCCGGCTGGGGGAGATCGTCCGGGGAATGGGCCTGCGGACCTTCACGACCGAGGACGGCGCGGAGGTGTTCGACCTGCCGGAGGCCTCGCGCCCGGACCCCGGGACTCCCGCCCTGGTGCGTTACCTGTCGGAGTTCGACAACACGCTGCTGTCGTTCGCCCAGCGGACCAGGACCCGGATCGCGGAGGAGGAGTACCGCGGGCGGATCTTCACCGTCAACGGCATCATCAAGGCGACGGTGCTGGTCGACGGTTTCGTACGGGGCATGTGGAAGGTGACGCGAAAACGGGGCGAGGCGATCATGGAGGTCGAGCTCTTCGCACCGGTGAGCGAGCGGGAGCGGGCGGATCTGGAGGTGGAGGGGGCGCGCATGCTCGACTTCGTCGCCCCCGAGGCGACCTCCCGCGACATCCGTCTCCTCGAAGCCTGAGCCCGTCGTTCCCGTGACGGTTGGAGTGGGAGACGTCACTTCCGCAAGGCGGAGGTCCGGGTGTGTGGGTTTCCGTGCGACAGGAGCGAGGGCGTTTCCGCGAGGCCGGGGTCCGGGGCATCGCTCTTCGCGTGGCCGGAGCCGGTCATGGCGGCCTCGCGCGGCGTTCAGGGTACGGGCGGCCGGGGCAGGCCCGCCCGGTGGGCGTCGGTGCGGGCGCGCAGCCCGTCGTTGAACACCACCCGCGCGCACCCGAACGCCCGCGCCGGCGCCTGGCGCTGAGCGGCGTCAGACGGGTCCCTGTGTCGACCAGCTCTGGATCGATCAGCGGGTTGTCGGGGAAGACCCAAGAGTGAGCCTGCGGCGCCCTTTTAATGCCAATCACGGGAATTGGCCATTCTTTTGACGGGGAAGGTGGCCGATGATGTGGTCATGATCTCTGTCAGCGCCCTCGCGGGCATCGCCGCGGTCGCCCTCGGCCTGGTGCTCACCCCCGGCCCCAACATGATCTATCTGGTGTCGCGGTCGGTGACGCAGGGGCGTCTGGCCGGAATGATCTCGCTGGCGGGTGTCGCGGCGGGCTTCCTGGTCTACCTGCTCGCGGCGGTGGCCGGGATCGCCGCGATCTTCGCGATGGTGCCCGCCCTCTACGCCGGGATCAAGCTCGCGGGCGCCGCGTACCTGCTGTGGCTGGCCTGGAGGACGATCCGGCCCGGCGCCCGGCCGGTCTTCGCGCCCGGCGCCCTTCCCGCCGACCCGCCGCGACGACTGTTCTCCATGGGGCTGGTCACCAACCTGCTCAACCCCAAGATCGCCATCCTGTACGTGTCCCTGCTGCCGCAGTTCGTCGATCCCGCACGCGGTGACGTCGGCACGCAGAGCCTGCTGCTGGGAGCCACCCAGATCGTCGTCGCCCTCTCGGTCAACGCGCTGATCGTGCTGACCGCGGGCTCGGTCGCGAGCTTCCTCGGCGGGCGGCCCACCTGGATGCGCGTGCAGCGCTACCTGATGGGCGCCGTGCTCGGCGGACTCGCCCTGCGCATCGCCACCGACCGCTCACCCGCGGGGGTCGCGTAGGCGCTCACCCCCGCCTACCAGTGGCGGCCCGTCGCGATGTCGCCCAGGTGTGGCGTCGAGAGGTGCAGCACTCGATAGGCGGTCTCTTCCTCGTCGGCGGCGACCTCGTGCTCCCACAGCGTGAAGCGCACCAGTTCCCAGTGCCGGGGATCGACGGCGAGGGCCGCGGAGTGCACGCCCGCCATGCCGGAGTGTCGGCGCAACTCGGCCAGTGCCCGTTCGACCGCGGTGGCGGGGTCCGTGTCGGCGGGGATCGGGTCGGTGCGGCGCGAGGCCGCGCGGGGGACGGTCTCCGACGAAGGCCCCCGCTCGTAACCGGCGCCGATCCAGTGCCGGATCACGGGCCTGCCGAAGTCTCGCACGATGTTCTGGAAACCGCCTCCGCCCCACAGGAAGCCGTTCATGCCGGTGAGGGAACTCCACAGGTAGAAGGGCGAGTACTGGTTGACCGTGGAACCGTCGACGCCCCGCTCCCTGACCAGGTACGCCTTGAGCCCCAGCCCGGCGTAACCGTCGAGTGCGTGCCCTCTGGTCGCCACCCGCTCACGGATGATCCCCATGTCGTAGTCGGCGGGCAGCCCGATCTCGTACTGCATGGCGTGCATGAAGGAAGTCCCCCCGGTGATGGACGAACGCGGTTTTCGTCACTCAGCCGTGACCGAGGTCGATGAGGCCTGGCCTTCGCGGGGCACGTAGCCCAGCGCCCGCGTCCGGAACCCGACGGCGCGGTCCGTGTCGGTGACGCCCAGCACCACCTGCCCGATCCTCAGCATCTCCCAATGCTGGCAGGAAACCCTCGCCGACGGAAAACCGATATCCCGTTGTTTCGTGGTCGGGGCCGGTGTTCTCCGGCGTCGGGCTTCCGATCCGCCCTGACGGTTACCTCATCCGGAATGCTTCGGGCGAGGGGGTCGGCTCAGGTGCCGACCCCCTCCGATCATCTGGGTTCCCGCGGGTTCCTCCTGGTCCTGTCCGGTCAGAAGTCGTCGGCGGTGCGGATCCGGTCACGGATCCAGACGCCGGCCTCCTTCAAGGGGGCGGTGCCGGTCCAGGGGCCTCCGGCGTTGCACGTACCGGTCTTGAAGACCGCGCCGGAGCGGTGGTCGTCGGAGAAGTTCCAGTTCACCCAGCTGATCTTCTTGCTCGCCATGAGGTCGAGATAGCGCTGGGACATGGTGAAGTCGTTGGCGTCCTCCCCGGCGTAGTTCTGCGTGCCGAACTCGGTGACGAACATGGGGATGCGGTCGGCCGCGCGGGAGAGCGTGTTGAGGTACTCGGTGCCGTGCGAGGCCGCGTAGAAGTGGAAGGTGTACATGATGTTCGTGGCGTTGACCGGGTTGCCCGTCACCTCGGTCTCCGAGGCGCCCTCGGACACCCCGAGCGACGACCAGGCGCGGGTGCCGACCAGGACGATCCCGTCGGGGTCCTGCGCCCGGATCACCGGGATGATCTGCTCGGCGTAGCTCTTGATGGTGCCCCAGCTCACGCCGTTCGGCTCGTTGGCGACCTCGTAGATGACGTTCGGCTTGGCGGCGTGTCGCTGGGCGATCTCGGTGAAGAAGGTCCTGGCTCGGGCGAGGTTGTAGTTGGGGTCTCCGGGAGTGAGGATGTGCCAGTCCACGATGACGTACATGCCCTGCGCGCTGACCTGCTCGATGAGCGTGTGCGCGAGGTCGGTGAACGCCCGCGGGTTCGTCTCGTAGCCGTCCTCCTGCACGTACGTGGACAGGCGGACGACGTCGGCCTTCCAGTCGGTCGCCAGCGCGGTCAGCGAGCCGGTGGTGACGCACTGGCGGTACCACTGCAGGCCGTGGGTGCTCATGCCGCGCAGTTGGATCTGCTTGCCGTTCTTGTTGCACAGTTTGGTGCCGCAGACGCGCAGTTGCCCGTTGGCCGCGACCGGCGTGCCGCCATCGCCGCCCGCCTGGGTCGTCGCCGTGACGGACGCGCTCTTCGCCGACTCGTTGTTCGCGGCGTCGCGGGCGGTGACGGTGTAGGTGTGGGTCGTCGAGGCCGCCAGTCCGGAGATCGTGGCGGTCGTGCCGGTCACGGTGGCGACCACGGCGGAGCCCTCGTAGACCCGGTAGTCCTTGACCGTGCCGCTGTTGTCGGTCGAGGCGTTCCAGGCCAGGCTGATGGAGGAGGAGGTCGTGCCGGTGCTGCGAAGGGATGACGGCACGCTCGGCGGCGTGGTGTCACCGGGGTTCTGCCCGCCGCCGCAGGGGGCGCCGTTGAGTGTGCAGTTGACCGGCGAGCCGGAACCGGAGGCGATGAAGCCGAAGGTGGTGCTCGCCCCAGGGGCGAGGGTGCCGTTGTACTCCCGGTTCTTGAAGGTGTACCGGCTGCCGCTGCTGGTCATCAGGGAGTCCCAGTATGTTCCGAGACTCGTGCCCGACGGGAGGTCGAAGGAGACCGTCCAGCCGTTCAGTGTGGCGGTTCCGGTGTTCTTGACCGTGTACTGGCCGCTGTAGCCGCTGCCCCAATCCTGCGCCTTGGTGAACGTCGCGGTGTCCGCGTGGGCGACGGAGGGGACGATCAGGGTGAACAGTAACGTCAGTAGCCCGGTCAGCACCAGGGCTGGGGTGGTGCGCCGCATCATCGCTCCTTGCGTGGGGGGACAGGGGCAGATCGTGGCTCTTTATTAGGAAAGTTTCCTAACGTGACACGTGACGTTAGGTGGACGGAGCCTGTCATGCAAGACCTGGATCCCCATTCCCCACGGGGAAATTCAATCGACGGGACGCTTCCCGCTGTTCCCCGGGGCGGATTCGCCCGTCCCGCCGCACGCCGCGAGCCGGTGGCGGCCGCCGGTGCGTCCGCGCACGGCTCCGCTCCCGGGCTGGGCGCCGGTCAGCCGATCGGGCCCGGCCCCTGCCCGATGATCCGCTCTCCGAGCCTGGTGACGAGCTGGGCGCGTACGTGGGAGGGGAGGGCGCAGCCGTGCGCGACAAGGGTGCCGAGCGTGGGCAGGTCGAGGAGCACACCCCAGTCCTGGACGTCGTCGCAGTAGGAGACGTCCAGGTGGCGGAGGTCCTTCAGCGCCTGAAGCGGGGCGAGCGACCGCACGGGCGTGTTCCTGATCGACAGGTGTTCCAGGGTGCGGAGGCCTTCGATGCCGTCCAGGCCGGTCAGCGGTGTGTGCTCCAGGTCCAGCCGAGTCAGAGAGGTGAGGGCCGAGATGTCCTCGGGGATGCGGTGCAGACGGCTGCCCGACAGGTCGAGCTCCTCCACCCCGGTGGGCGCGGCCAGGGCCGAAAGAAGGAGCGCCGGGGGCGGGAGTATCACCGGCCGGGGCTGGGCGAGCACCGGTGAGCGCCCGGCGGCCGCCTCCTGCAGCACACGCCATCCGTCCACCGGCGCGCCGTACCCGCCGAGACGGACGTACCCCGAGGGCAGCCACGGCGCGAGCCGTTCGGCCACGATGTCGGCACGGTCACCGGCACCGATGACTCCGGCCCGCAGCAGGCCGTAGTGCTCGTACGCGTGCTCGGCGGGAACGAACAGGTCCGTCACGATGTCCCCGCCCACGACGAGGACCCCGTCGTTGCCCGAGCAGAAGATCACTCCCGCCGCGACCGTGCCGAGCACCAGGTGGTCGGCCGCGCTGTGGATCGCGCGGGCACGCAGGTCGCCGGTGACCGCGAGGTAGCTCTCCGAGGCGTCGCCGTCGTCGAGAAGCCCTTCCACCGCCAGCCCGCCGATCACGATCAGCGGAGCCTTCACGTCGAGCCCGCCGGGAACGTACGTGTCGCCGAACCAGATCGTGGCCCGGTGCACGATCCACCCCGACTCCGTGCGCTCCGCCCCGTCGGGGAAGACCGAGGGCGTCTCGCCGGGAAACGCCAGCGACCACGCCTGCGCGAACAGCAGACCGTAGACGGGAGGCATGATGTGGTGCGGCCACTCTCCGGCCTGGGCCGGTCGACGTAACCAGGATCCGATCGGGTGCAACTCCTCCGTGAGGTCGCCGAAATAGTTCAGTGCCTCCGCGCCGGCCCCGGCCTGTTGCCGGAGCACCTTCAACGCGTCACCGAGACGCTCCGACGCCCCGGAGAAATGCTCACCCGTCAGATCCATGTCACATACCGTACTCATCACCACGAATTCTGATGGCCGTTCGGGCGACGCTCCCGGATGACGGGCGTGTCGGAAACCACGGGGCGCGACCGTGCGGTGACGAAGGGCAAAGTGGATCTTCGCGGGGACCTCGGGTACCGTGCCCGGGGCCCCTGAGCACTCCGGCCCGGCGCGGCCCTGAACGTGGACCGGGCGCGGATCGAGCACGGACCTGAGAGGGTACCGGGCAGGGGCGGGCACGGAACATCGTGACATCGGAAGGATGGATACACATATGGAGGCCGGAAATCGCCGGACCCTGCGGTTGCTCGTCACCGGAGGCGGGACCGGTGGTCACACCTACCCCGCGCTGACCACCGTCGAGGCCCTGCGCGACCACGCCGCCGCGCGAGGGCTCGACCTGGACGTGCTCTGGGTCGGTACGGAGGCCGGCCTGGAGTCCCGCGTCGCGGCGGAGCACGGCATCCCGTTCCGCGCCATCACGGCGGGGAAGCTCAGGCGCTCGCCCAACCCGCGAGAGCTGGCGACCAACCTCGCGGACATGTTCCGGATCCCGGTCGGCGTGTTCCAGGCGTTCGGCATCGCCGCCCGCCATCGCC
The DNA here is from genome assembly GCF_042899335.1 of Streptosporangium sp. NPDC000095. Lineage (NCBI taxonomy): Bacteria > Bacillati > Actinomycetota > Actinomycetes > Streptosporangiales > Streptosporangiaceae > Streptosporangium > Streptosporangium sp. NPDC000095. The sequence goes on along the minus strand of NZ_JBIAZS010000008.1, from coordinate 265,169 downwards.
CCGACGTGGTGCTGTCGACCGGCGGGTACGTGTGCGTGCCGCTGGGAGTCGCCTCGCGGGTGCTGGGCCGGCCGTTGGTCATGCACGAGCAGATCACCTCCCTCGGCCTGGCCAACCGCATCCTGTCGCGTTTCGCGCGGCGGATCGCGCTGACCCATCCCTCCTCGATCGAGCACCTGCCCGCGGGGGTACGCGACCGGGCCGTCGTCACCGGCAACCCGGTCCGTCCGCACCTGCTGCGTGGCAACGTCGACGCGGGACGGCGCCACTTCGGGCTCTCCTCCGACCTGCCCCTGGTCTACGTGACCGGCGGCGCCCAGGGGAGCCGCCAGATCAACACCATGGTCGAGGCGATCCTGCCCGACCTGCTCGCCCGCGCGCAGGTGATCCACCAGTGCGGCCCCGGCTGGATCGCGCAGCTCACCCGGACCGCCGCGGGGCTTCCCGTGGGGTTGCGCGACCGCTACCGTCCGGTGCCCTACGTCGGCGCCGAGCTGGCCGACGTGTTCGCCGCGGCCGATGTCGTGGTCTCCCGCAGCGGGGCGGGCACGGTCGCCGAGCTGACCGCGGTGGGCAAGCCGTCCGTTCTCATCCCCCTGGTGCCCTCGGCCGCCGACGAGCAGCGCCAGAACGCCCGCTACCTCGCCGAGGCGGGCGCCGCTCGTGCTCTCCTGGAGGACGGTCCCACCGCCGACCACCTCCTGGCCGAGCTCGACGCCCTGCTGTGCGACCCCGGGGCCCGTGCCGCGATGGCCGGGGCCGCCGGAGCCCTCGGCCGCGTCGACGCCGCCGACAGGCTGGCACTGGTGCTCCTGGAGGCGGCGGGAACGGACGGCAAGGCCGGTTGAGCCCGACGCCGGAGTCCCGGGGAGAGCCGGCCGGCCGGGGACGGTGGCCGGTGTCGCGGGAAGAACCGGCCGGGTGGGAGGGGTGGGCTTCCCGGTGCGAGGGGCGTCGAAGGGAGTCTCCTCGGTGTCCGCGCGAGGTAGGTGTCTCCTGGCCGAAGGTTTACCGAAAAGGCGGTGGCGGCCCGGCGCCCGCCCAAGTGCGGCCTGAGTAATCTGGCGACCGCACGAAGTGAAGTGCGGTGGAGCCGAGAACATCGCACGGTGCACGTTAGTCCTGGATTTCCAGGAAATGTCGCGGGTGACCGTGCGGTCTCACCCGGCGGCATGTTCCCGGGCAGGCGCGTCTTTCGTGGAGCCTTCCCGGTACGGAGTTTCACGCAGACCGTCCCCGAGAGACAGGTTGGCCATTGACCCGTCAGGAAAAATTCTCGCCCGAGGTGACCGGCGAGACGCGCGACCCGCTCACCGACTCCCGCGCCGACGCGTTCGGCGGCAATCTGCACGTCGGTTACTGGATGGACGAGCACGACGAGGCGCCCGCCGCCCAGGCGACGGATCACCTCACCGACCTGGTGGCCGAGCGCCTGGAGGTCGTTCCCGGGGAGCGCGTCCTGGACGTGGGGTCCGGCACCGGCAGGCCCGCCGTACGCATCGCCACCGCGCGCGACGTGCACGTCACCGGGGTCACCCTGAGCGAGTACCAGGTGCACCTGGCCGAGGCCCGCCCCGAGGCGGGTCAGGGGCAGGGGCGGGCGGACTTCCAGCTCGCCGACGCGATGTGGCTCCCCTTCGACGACGCCTCCTTCGACGCCGCGTACGCCATCGAGTCGCTTCTCCACATGGAGAACCCGGCGGCGGCCCTCGGCGAGATCGCCCGGGTGCTGCGTCCCGGCGGGCGGTTCGTGGTAGGGGAGTGGTATCTGCTCGACTCTCTCACCGGCGACGCCGCCGAGGCCATGGAGGACCTCTCCCGCGGCTTCCACGTGCACTTCGTGCCCACCATCGAGGAGTTCTACGAGGAGATGGACCGGGCCGGGTTGAAGATCGAGATATTCCATGACATAGGGGTAAACGTCGGCAGGTCTTTCCGGCTTGTGGACGACCTCCTCCCGGCCTCCGTGATGCGACTCGGGGGCGAGATCGCCGAGCAGCTCGCCGTCTGCGGGGAGATATACCGGCGCTTCGGGCAGATCCCGCAGATCAGCTACGCCCTGTTCACCGCGGTCCGCCGCTGAGAGCCTGTCCCTTTCCGGATTCGGGGGAAGGCGACCTGCCCCGGGCGGGCGCCGGCCGCGTGATCGGACGCCGTGGCCTTCGCTACCGTGCCGGTGTCACGGTGACACCGGCACGGCTCACGTTCGGCGATGGGCCGCAAGCCGGTCGGCGAGTTCCGCGGGGCGGCTGAGCGCGACGTTGTGGCCCCCGTCGATCTCGTCGGGGACCAGGCCGAGGCGCTCCTTGACGACGCGGCGCATGAAATCGGCGGGCAGATAGCGGTCGTCACGACACAGGAGGAACACCGTCCGCACCGCCGGCCAGGCGGCGAGCGGCCACGGGGCGTCGAAGGGGGTGGCCGACTGGTCGCGCCTCCTTCTCAGGGCCTCCGCGGCCAGATCGGGCGGGACGTCGTGAAGGAACAAGGCGATCTCGTCGTCCGGTGCCCGGCCGTCCTGTTCGTCCTGCTCTCGCCTTGCCTGCTCCCAGCCGGTGCTGCCCCACCAGTCACCCGGCGGCTCGCCCGGCACCGGGATCATGGCCGAGACCAGCACCAGCAGTTCGACCGGTATCCGCTCACACACCAGCGGCGCGGTGAATCCACCGAAGGAGTGGGCGACCACGACGAGGTCGGTACGGTCGCCGACGGCATCGACCACCGCGTCGGCGTACTCGGAGAACCCGGCCGAATCATCGTCGCAGGGAAGGTCGGGCGTGACCACGTCATGACCGCGCGCACGCAGTTCGGCGGCCGTCAGGTGCCAGTACCACGAGTCGGCCGCGGCGCCGGGTATCAACACGTAGGTGGTCATGCCGGACGGTCCCTCCGAAAAACGCGTCACGTCTTCGTCGATCGTCATCGAGTGTGCTCCCCAACGGTGGTCGACCCCGCTCATCGAGGTCGTCCACCGTTAAGACGGGTGAGGCTCCCAAAAGGGGTCACCGTCCGAGGGCGCGCCGCCCGGAGGTGGCGTCGGGGGCAGCGTCGGCGGCAGTCCGAACGCGGCCAGCAGGTGCGGTTCGAAGACGGTGATCTCGGAGATCTCACCGTTCGCGATCCTCAGCACATTGAGCGCCTGAGCCCGGTAGACGGACTCACCCGGCAGCCGGATGTAGCCCGCCACAGCCGGCTGCCGGTTCGCCCGCGTGGGGATGCTGCGCCACCGTCCTCGATACAGCGGTGAATCCGGGCCGAAGGCGTGTGCGGCGAAGGACTCGATCGCGTCGCGACCGGAGAACCAGAACGGGAGCGGAGGCATCGTCATCCGCGCGTCCTCGCTCAGCAGCTTCGCCAGGGCGGCGGGGTCGGCCTTGTCGTGGGCGTCCATGAAGCGTCGCAGCAGTTCTCGTTCCTGAGCGGTCGGAGCCGTCGACGGCGCCCATTCGAGACGTCGCTCCGGAAGGTGGGTCCTCAGGGTCGATCGTGCTCGTTTCAGGGCGCTCTTGACCGAGTCGACACTCATCTCAAGCTGCGCGGCGGTCTCTTTCGCGGACCAGCCGAGCACGTCGCGCAGGATCAGCGCGGCCCGCTGCCTGGGCGGCAGATGCTGGATGGCGGCGAGGAACGCCAGCTCGACGGTCTCCTTGCCGACCGCGGCCGCGTCCGGTTCCATGCCGTCGGACGCGACCGGCTCCAGCAGCTCATCCGGGTAGGGCTGCAACCATCGGACCTCGGACGGCGGCGAGCCCGGCTGCGGCGGCCGTGCCGATCCCGCGTCCCGAGGTCGCGGACGGCGGGGGTTCCGGTCGAGGAAGTCCAGGCACGCGTTCGTCGCGATCCGGTAGAGCCACGCGCGGACGGTGGAACGGCCGTGGAAGGTCCCGCGTCCGCGCCACGCCCGCAGAAACGTCTCCTGCACCAGATCCTCCGACTCCTCGAAGGAGCCGAGCATCCGATAGCAGTGCACCCGCAGTTCCCGCCGATGACGCTCGACAAGCTCGGTGAACGCCCGATCGTCGCCCGAGAGCACGGCATCCACCGGCGCGCTATCCTCGGCCCTCACCTCATCCATGATGCCCCCGACTCATGGGCGCCACGTTATCCACCCCCTGGGGTGGGGAACGCGCCCGTCGTGCTCGTCGGGCACGGTCGTCTCCGGTGAGCCCTGGCACATCGGCGAATCAGCGCCTATCCAGATATGTCGTGATCTGTGGTCACCCGCCGTTTCCTGAGACGACCGCTTTCAGGGCCGCCTGGAGGATGTCCAGTCCGGCGTGCAGTTCCGAGTCGCTGATCGTGAGCGGTGGTGCGAGCCGGAAGATTCCCCCCATCCCCGGAAGCTGGACGATGTTGACGTGCAGCCCGCGCTCCAGGCACGCCGTGGTCACGACTTTTCCGAGCGCCTCCGCCGGGGTTTTGCTCGGCCGGTCCGTCACCAGTTCCAGGCCCTGCAGAAGCCCGCGGCCGCGGACGTCGCCGACCACCTCGAAGCGGTCACGCAGGTCCAGCAACCGCTCGTTGAGCTGCTTGCCCAGGACCGCTGCCCGCGCCACGAGGCCGTCGCGTTCGATGACGTCGAGCACGGTCAGCGCGACGGTCGCCGCGAGCGGGTCCGAGACGTGGGTCGTGAAGAACAGGAACCCGCGTTCGTGACAGACCTCCTCGATCCGCGCCGACGTGACGACGACCGCCACCGGCAGGCCCGCCCCCAAGGTCTTGGAGAGCGTCAGGAGATCCGGGACGACGCCGTCGCGTTCGAAGGCGTACATCTCGCCGGTGCGTCCGAGTCCGGTCTGGGCCTCGTCCGCGATCAGCAGCATCCCGCGTTCTGCGCACATCTCCTTCAGCCGCCGCAGATATCCGGCCGGGAGCTCGATGATCCCGCCGGAGGACAGGATCGGCTCGACCAGGCACGCGGCCAGGCTTCCCGACGACTGCTGGTCGACGAGGGCGAACCCGTACTCGAGCTCTGCCTCCCAGTCGTACGACCCGTCCGCGTGACGGAAGGGGGATCGGTACGCGTTCGGCGTGGGGAGCGTGAGGTTGCCCGGCATGGGCGGGCCGTATCCCCGGCGACCGGCGGAGAAGGTGGCGGAGGAGGCACCCGAGGTCATGCCGTGCCACGACCGGTCGAAGGAGACGATCTCGTACCCGCCCGTGTAGAGCTTGGCCATCTTGATCGCGGCCTCGTTGGCCTCCGCGCCGGTGCTCAGCAGCAGGGTCTTGCTCAGGCCTTCGGGAAGCGTCGACGCGAGCCGGCCGGCCAGGTCGACGACGGGCGGGCTCAGCATGCCGCTGTACAGGTGATCCAGCGAGGAGATCGACCGTGAGACCGCCGCGACCACGTCGGGGTGGGAGTGCCCGAGGATCGAGCTCATCTGACCCGAGGTGAAGTCGAGGATCGCCGTCCCGGCGTCGTCGTAGACGTACGACCCCGCCGCCCGTTCGATGACCTTCGGGGTGAACGTCGCGCCGTAGCGGATCAGGTGACGGTCAACATCATTCCAAAATGACGCATTTTTCATATTTGCTCATGATGGCATGGCCATCCAACGGCGGTTCGCCGCCCTGCCGACGTTCATGACCGCAGGGCTGGGGCGGGTAGCATCCGGGTATGGACCCGGTGATCATGACCTCCGTCCTCACCCTCCCCGCGCTCGCGCTCCTACTGATCCCGTTCCACGACGAATCCGGCGCGACCGACACCCGAAACCAGCTCGCCGGCCTTCGCACCCGGCAGACCCTCGCCTCCCGCGAGGCGTGGAACGCCGCGCACGCGTGGGCGAAGGCGCCGATGCGCCGGCTGGCGACGGCCGTGGGGCTGGTGCTCGCGGTCTCCGTCGTCGTCGCCGCCCTGTTCGACCTCCCGGAGGCGGTCGGTTACGCGATCATCGCCCTGCAGTTCACGCTCCTGGTCGGCGGGTTGCTCCTGATCGGCCGGCGCGCCAACCGGATCGCGGCCGAGGTCAACAGCCGCGGCGAGGCCTCTCCGCCTTCCGCCTGACCCGCGACGGAGACCTGCCGTATCCGGGAGGCCGCAGTGCCTTGACGGTGAGCCGTCCCCTGTTCGACGCCACCTGCCGGGCTTTCTCGTCCGGCCGCTATGGTGGCTGGGCCTGCGGCCCGTTGGAAGACGTGATTCTCGACGGCCGCTCGAATCGATGTGACCCAAGCCACCCGGAGTCGAACTTGAGCAACCCCGAGATGTTCACCGAGATAGCCGTGGAGCAACTCGAAAACTACCGCCCGAAACTCGTCCCCCCGGCGGATCTCCATGATTTCTGGGCGGCCACGTTGGCCGCCGCGGAGGAGTTTCCGCTGAACGTGCGGGCGGAACTCGTGCGGGACACCCCGCTGCGTACGGTCGACGTCTACGACGTCACCTTCGCGGGTTTCGGCGGGCACCCGATCAAAGCGTGGTACCTGGTTCCGCGCGACCGGGCCGGGCTCCTGCCGACCATCGTCGAGTACGTCGGTTACGGCGGTGGCCGGGGACTGCCGCACGAGTGGCTGTACTGGTCGTCGGCCGGGCACCCGCACCTGATCATGGACACCCGGGGCCAGGGCAGCGCGTGGCGGACGGGTGACACCGCCGACCTGGGGGCTTCCGGGCGACCGCACGTACCGGGCTTCCTCACCGACGGGCTGCCCGACCGGGACCACTACTACTACCGGCGGCTGTTCACCGACGCGGTCCGCGCGGTGGAGGCCGCGGCCCAGTTGCCCGGCGCCGACCCGGCCCGCCTGGTGACCACCGGCACGAGCCAGGGTGGCGCGCTCGCCCTCGTCGCCGCCTCGCTGCGCACGGACGTGGCGGCCACCATGCCCAACGTGCCGTTCCTGTGTCACATCAAGCGATCGACGCAGGTCGCCACGGACGGGCCGTTCCCGGAGTTGGTGACGTGGTGTCACACGCATCACCGTCTCGTCGACCAGGCCTTCGCCACGCTCGCCTACTTCGACGTCGCGATCCTCGCCAGGGACGCGCGCTGCCCGGCGCACTTCGGGGTCGCCCTGCGCGACGAGATCTGCCCGCCCTCCGGCGTCTACGCCTGCGTGAACCACTACGGCGGCACGAAGGAGGTCCTGGTGTACGAGTGGAACGGCCACGAGGGCGGCCAGGCGCACCACCTCGCCGCGCAGTCGGCGTGGCTGGCAGAGATCCTTCCCTGACATTCATGTTTCCGGCGTAACAGTGAGGGGCGGCGGAATCTCCGTTCGCTCGTCGCGGGTGTGGAACGGGGGGCCGGTGGCGACCCACGGGGGGTTGCCGCCTTTCCCGTGGACGTGATTCACTGACGTCACCTCCGAAACTGTAAGTAAACTTTTCAATAACGGACTTTCCGGTTTGGCGGCTCCCCGTGGCACGACCGCTCTCGTCCAGGCAGGAACGGTTCCGGCTCCCGCACCGGCCCGACCTCCCGGAGCACTCCTTCGCCGTACGTTTCTCCGGCTTGAGGGCGCGGCACGGCCCGTTGACGACGGGGCAGGCCAACATGGTCCGCTGCATGCTCACCGACCCGCCGGAGCACATGAACTACCGCGTCGTGCGGGCGCTCCAGCCGGGCACGACGCTCGCCGTGATCACCAAGGCGGTGATCGGGCTGGTGACCCGGCACGAGTCCCTGCGCACGACCTTCCATGACGGTCTCCAGCGGGTTCTGGCCGAGGGAGGCGTGACCGTCGAGGTCCACGAAACCGGCGAGCTCTCGGCCGGAGCGGACGCAGCCGGAAACCGGGCGGACGCTCCGGTGAGCGAGAAGGACGTGGAGAGCGGATGGGCCGGCGGGCCGGAGGGCGTGGAGAGCGGAGCGGCGCGGGGCACGAGGGGAGCCCAGGACGGGAGAGCGCATGGTGCGGAGGGAGCCGAGGGCGGGGGACCGGCTCGGATCCGCGCCGAGACGCCCGACGCCGACCTCGCGGAGGAGGTCGCGCGCCGGCTGCACGGGACGCGCTTCGCGCCGGCCGAGGAGATCCCGCTCCGGATCGCCGTGATCACCTCCGGTGGCGTACCCCGGCAGGTCGTCCTGGTGACCACGCACAGCGCGACGGACGCGGCCGGGCTGGCCGTACTGCTCACCGAGTGGGACGAACTTCTCCTCGGTAAACCGCTCGCGCCGGTGACCGCGCCGCAGCCGCTCGACGTCGCGGCGGCCGAGCGCACCCCGGCCGGTCTACGGCGGGCGGAGGCGGCGCTGCGCTACTGGGAGGGCCACCTGAGCGGGGTGCCCCGGTCCACGCTCACGGTCGCCGTGGACGGCGAGACGGACTGGTTGCTTCCCCGGCTGCGGGTGCGCTCGGTCCCGGCGGCCGGGGCGCTGGGGCGGATCTCCGCGCGTACCGGGGCGAGCCCGTCGGCGGCGGTGCTGGCGGCCCTGGCGGCACTCGCCGGAGTGCGGGCCCGCCTGCGGACGGTCGTCGTGCTGTCCATCTCGGCGAACCGCTTCCGGCCGGAGTTGCGCGAGTACGTCGGACCGCTCGCCCAGGACGCGCTGATCCCGGTGGAGATCGGCGAGGACGGCTTCGACACCGTGTTGCGCGGCGCGCGCTCGGCGGCGATGGCCGCGTACCGGAACAGCCGCTTCGACTCGGACGCCCTCATCCGGGTGATGGAGGACGTCCAGCGGGAGCGCGGTCTCTTCTTCGCCAGGGATCTCGTGTTCAACGACATGAGCGTCCCCGGCAGGGGCGCGCGGGTCGGCCGTAGCGGTCAGGATGTTCACTCGGTCTGGCTTCCACCGGCCACCCTGCCCACACGCGCCTCGCTCTGGGTCCACCGGCTGCACGGCGAACTCGACGTCACCCTGTGGGCCGACCCGCGCTGCCTGCCCCGCGACGACGCGCGGGCCCTCGGCGAGGGGATCGCGCGGCTGCTCATCGAGGCGGGCGATCGGGACGTGCCGCTGACCGAGTTGACCGCCCTCACCGGCGTCGTCCCGGTTTCCCGGGACGAAGGCTGGCTCTTGGTCGACGGATGCTGGATCCACCTCCCCGAGGTCGAACGCCTGGTGAGGGACGCGCTCGCGCGGACGGCCGGCGGCGACGCGGCGGCCCGCCTCGCGGAAACGGTCGTCACCGCGGAAGCCGACGAACGGTTCGGGCATCGGCTGGTGTGCTTCACGTCGGCGAAGACCACTCCGGAGGCGCTGCACTCGGCCTGCCTGAGCCTGCTGCCCGGCCGCATGTCGGCCCTGACCCCGCACCGCTACGTCGTCTGCGCGACCGCCCCGCCCCCGGGCGTCGCCTGGCGGGATCTGCCGAGGATCGCCGAGGGTTCCGGACGCTGACACCTCGCCCCGCCGGTGAATGTGCTTCGGCGAACGCGTTCACAGGCGGCTTCGGGGGGCGAGCCGGGGCGTTCGCCGTTTTCCTGGTTTTTCCCTGGTTTCCGGGTCAATCCCGTGCCGGCTCCGGCGGCCGGGCAGCGTCCCGGCCCGTCCTGCAAGCCGGATCAGGCGGCGCCGGTGCGCGTCACGGTGATCGCCAGCGTGGTGTAGGGCACGGAGAAACCGCTCCCGATCGCGTCGATGGCGGTCCCGACGGCCTCCAGCACCTCGGCCAGTCGGTCCGCCGGAAGCAGCGTGAGGGCGCCGCTGGTGGGCGCCATGTCCAGCCACTCGTCGCGCGTGTAGGAGTGCTCCTCCTCGAATCGCCACCGCTCCGGCTCGCCGAACCCGCCCGCCTCCCTCACCCCGTCGGCGAACCTGGGGAACAGCGCCTGGTAGGGGTCCGAGGGGCGCTTCTGCGACTGGAGGTCGAGCGGCGAGTCGGGTGCCACCCGCCGGTAGGCCGTGGCGAAGGCCTCCGCGAGAGCGGGCGGGAGATCGAACACGTGGGAGAACACCGTCAGCCTGCCCCCGGGCCGCAGCACCCGTGCCGCCTTGGCGGCGCCGGCGACCGGGTCCACCCAGTGCCAGGTCTGGCCCGCGACCACCGCGTCGAACGTCCGGCCCGCGTCTTCCCAGGCCTCGAACGTCGAGACCTCCACCTCGACCCCGGTGCCCCGGGCGAATTCGGCCATCCGCGTGTCGGGCTCGACCCCGAGCACCCGGCAACCGGCCGCCTGGAACTGCCGGGCCGCGATGCCGGTGCCGCACCCGACGTCGAGGAGATCGGGTCCGGGGCCGGCGGCGACGATCCGCTCCACCAGGGCGTCGGGGTAGCGGGGCCGGGTCCGGTCGTAGCGTTCGGCGTCCACTCCGAACGACTCCGCCATCCGCCTGGCGTTGTGGGACTCTTTACCGGAAGGGCGGGGCTGTTCCCGCGATAAAGTGGGCATGCGCCCACTTTAGTGGGCGCATGCCCACTCGTCAATCGAGTGAAGGCCGTCAAGAGAGGGAGGGGCACGCTGTGCCGACCGGGGTGCACATCCGCGACGCGCGCAGGCACCTGTTCGACGCCGCCGAGCGCGTCCTGCTCAGGGACGGGCCGAACGCGCTGACCAGCCGCGCGGTCACCACAGAGGCGGACGTCGCCAAGGGGGTCCTGCACCGGCACTTCGCCGACTTCGACGACTTCCTCGCCGAACTCGTGCGAGAGCGCATCGCTGGAATCGGCGACCAGGCCGCCGCCCTACGCGACTCCGCGGGGACCGGCACCGTGGCCGCCAACCTCACCGGCGCGCTGAGGGAACTGTTCGACCCGGTCACCGTGTCGATCGTCGGCCTCATCGTCTTCCGCGACGAACTGCGCGCCCGGCTGCGCCAGGCCGGGCCGCCCCACGGAGTCCCGGTCATGGCGGAGGCCGTGGCCATGATCGCCTCCTACCTCGCCGACGAGTGCGAGCTGGGCCGCATCGCGGTCGACGCGGACGTCGACTCGCTCGCGATCTCACTGGTCGGGGCCGGGCACCTGATGTTCGCCGGGCGGGCGGGCGCCCCGCCCGAGGAGGGAGAGGTCGGCAAGGTCGTGACCACGGTCATCGCCGACGTCGTGCAGAGACGACTGTTGTGAACCGCCCGGGGGCGGGCGCTCGACGCGGGACGCCGGGTGCGGGTGGGTTCCCGTGAGGGGTCCCGGGCTCGAAGACGGTCCATGAGCTTGGACGCTTCACCACGGCGCGGCGGCGATTCCCCCCCGCCTCCGGTGTCCGGTGCCACGTCCGGATGTCAGCCCAGGCGGTGCTCGTACAGTTTCCGCAGCTCCTCGACGCGGCCCTGCGGCGGGTGGGGGGTCTCGCCCTGGACGGTGGCGAAGAACGCCTCCAGGTGCGCCTGCCAGGCGGCGAGCGCCGTCGCGCGGAGATCGGCCAGCCGGGCGGGAAGCGTCTGTGTCAGCTCGACCCGGGTGCCTTGTGCGGGGTCGTGCGCCAACTCCCAACGCACCCGTCCCGCGGGCTCGCCCTCATGGAGCCACTCGTATTCCAGGGCGCGCGGCGCTCCGGCCTGCGTGACAGAACCCGCGGGCACATGCGGGGTCGTGAACCACGCCGGGGGCTCCGCGCCAGGGCGGGGTGTTTCCCCCGCGACGAGGATGTTCCACACCTCCTCGACGGGCTTCCAGATCAGGTCGCGCGCGAACCTGACGAGGTGGTCGTCTCCGCTCTTTCGTGTCTCCCCCTCGGCCAGGCCGAAGATCTCGACGTAGTCCGCGATCCGGCTCCTCCAGCCCGGAGGCCGCTCGAAGGGCTCGTCGTCCAGCCTGGACAGCAGCGCGGCCAGGCAGAGGTCCCAGCCCGCCGCGGTGCGGCCCGCGGTCAGCCTGCCGGTCCAGCCGCCTCCCAGCGCGTGGGTGAGGACGAGCAGGCAGCCGGGCCCGTCGGGGAGAAGCTCGAAGCGCAGCACGTCCTGGTTCCAGCGGAACGCGTACACCTTCGGAGGGTCGAACTCCAGGACCCGGCCGTGAGTGGGGTCGCCCTCGCCCTCGAAGGTGAAGCGCATCGCCGCACCGACGGACGGTTCGCTCTCTACTGCCGCCGGAAACCAGTGGGCCATCTCGGCCGGGTCGGTGACGGCTTTCCAGACCTTCTCGGGGGAGTGGGCCAGCCGTCGTTCGAAGCGCAGCACCGGTTGGTCGCCGACGGTTCGCAGGGTCGCCAATCGCTCTTCCACTATGTCGCCCTTTCTTGGGTCTCGTTAGATCTCTTCCGGCATGGCGTCGAGGCGGCGTTCGAGCGAGTCCAGGCTCTCGTTCCACATGCTCCGGTAGGGCTCAAGCCAGGCGGCTATCTCGGCGAGCGGTTCGGGCCGCAGTCGATACCACCGGCGCTGCGCGTCGTGCCTGACCTCGACCAGGCCCGCCTCGCGCAGGATCCTCAGGTGTTTCGACACCGTCGGTTGGGTCAGTGCGAGCCGCTCCACCAGGTCGCCCACGGGACGCTCGCCGGTACGGAGCAGATCGAGGATCTCCCTGCGCCGGGGCTCGGCAAGTACTTCGAATGTGGTTGCCACTTCAGCAATATAGCCAAGTTGGCATATAAGATGTCAAGAAGCGCTGGAGGGCGGCTCGGACGCGTCGCTCGGATCGGCCGTACGGGCGCGGCGCCGGATATGGAAGTGTCCGGAAACGGACGCCCGGAAGGTCTCTCGCCGGTCCTTGCCCGGATGATTTCGTGGTGTGTGAAGTCGTGATCAGTTGGTCCGCCGCCGGCGGTGTGGCGGACGGGAGATCTTGGAGGTCTCGCGATGGCGGTGGAGCTCGTCTACGAGACGCACTCGATCAGCACCGACAACGAGGCGGGAATCGCCACCGGCTGGCTTCCCGGCGCGCTCTCGCCGCGCGGTCGTGAATTCGCCCGTGAACTCGGGGAACGCCGTCGTGATGACGCGATCTCGGCCGTGTTCGTCTCCGATCTGGGGCGCGCCGTCGAGACCGCCGAGATCGCCCTCGGTGGCTCCGACATCCCGATCCATCAAGACGCGCGGCTCCGCGAGTGCGATTACGGCGAACTCAACGGCATGCCGGTCATCCGGCTCGCCGACGAGCGGTCACGTCACATCGACATCCCGTGGCCGGGCGGGCAGAGCTACCGCCAGGTAGTGGAGCAGACCCGTGACTTCCTCGGTGACCTCGCGGCCGCCTGGGACGGTCATCGTGTCCTGGTGATCTCCCACTCCGCCAACAGATGGGCGCTGGACCACCTCCTCGACGGCCGCGAGCTGGAGGAACTGGTGGACGCGCCGTTCGACTGGCGAGAGGGATGGGAGTACGTGGTGCCGACCGCTTTCCACGCGGACGACAGGGTGTCGGCGCCCGAAGGTGGGCGATCGGGGGACGTGCCGTTCTGACACGGTGCGGGGATCGGCGGGGTTGCGCTCAAAGAGGAAGCGGGGGAAACCAGGCCCACGGGGAGTCACGCACGGGGAGTCATGGGGAGACGGTCTCGATCCTCCGCCTCTTCGCCATGGCCAGGACCACGATCGCGTAGAGGCCGAGCTGCACGACCGTTCCCGCCAGGGTCTGCCAGGGCACCGACCCCTGTTTCAGTGCCTCCGGCAGGCTGCCGTCGGCTCCGCTGACCCCGAAGGCCAGCACGTTGTTGACCACGTGCAGGGCGATGGCCGCCTCCAGGCCGCCGGTCCGCACCGCGAGCCAGCCCATCAGCGCACCGAAGGCGAAGACGTCGACGATGCCCCAGTCGACGTAGGCGTGCACCGCGGTGAAGGCGGCGGTACTCAGCAGGATGCCCGGCCACGGATTGGAGAGGAAGGCGCCGAACGCCTGGATCAGCCATCCCCGGAAGACGTACTCCTCGGCGGCGGCCTGGAAGGGCACCAGGAGCAGGGTGACGACCAGAACGGGCAGGAAGCGCTCCCAGCCGACCCAGCCGAACAGCTCGCCGAGGTCTTCGCCGGTGGCGACGTAGGTGACGGCGACCGCGGCCTGGCCCAGCACCACGACGCCGATCGCCACCGCCGTGCATCGCGCCATCCACCGCCACCGCAGGCGGCCGACGACCGAGGAGAGGGTGCCGGGCGGGCGCCGCTGGATCCACGCCACCACGCCGTACACGATCGGCAGGACGACCGCGATCGAGAGCAGGTTGATCCCCAGGTCGAGCACCGGATCGGTGAAGATCTGCTCCTCGGATCCGCCCATCTCGGCGCCCACGATCACGCCGAGCGTCGCACCGCCGAGGATGACGGCGAGTCCGGCCAGCATGAGGCCCGCGAGTCCCGCGGCCGTGCCCAGCACCGGTCGCCACCAGGCGTGCAGGCGGGTGCGCGCCAGCAGGTCGTAGCGGCTGCCGGGCGGCGCCGGCACCATCCAGGGCTCGTGCCTCGGTGAGGGCGGGAAGTGGTCCACGGGCGGAACGTACGCGCCCGATGGCGGACCGTACGCGCCGGACGGGTCGGGGACACCGGGCCGGTGAGGCGGCGGGCCGGAAGGCTGGAGGGGCGTCGCCTCGGACCCGGGGTCCTGGGGGACGTGCATCGAATACCTCCGGGGTGGACACTCCGGCCTTCGGGCCGGAAGGAAACGCGGCGCGGCGCCACCGGTCCGGATGCGTCGATCCATTTCGATGGGTTTACGGAGTTTACGAGGTCGGAGGGCGGGACGCGCCCCGTCGAACTCGATGTTCTCCTCGTGTTCCCGGTGACTCCGCCAGGCTTCCCGGCGCATCGGTCGCATTCGCGAGCCGATCGCCGTCCCGCTTTCGGAAGGTCACGCTCCGCGGACGTTGGTCATGATCGCGTAGACGGAGGTGGAGGCCGTCATGAACAGCCAGTTGCGCTTGAGGCCGCCGAAGACCAGGTTGGAGGTCTTCTCGGGAAGCCTGAGCTTGCCGATCAAGGTGCCGTCCGGGGCGAAACAGTGCACTCCCTCGTGCGTCGCCGCCCAGATCCGGCCGGCGGTGTCGAGCCTGATCCCGTCGAGACCGCCCGCCGAGCATTCCGCGAGCACCCTGCCGTTCTCCAGGGCGGCGCCCCGCACCTCGAAGACCCGCAGATGCCCGCGCTGGGTGTCGGCGACGTAGAGGAGGGACTCGTCCGTCGAGAAGGCGAGGCCGTTGGGGCGGGCGAAGTCGTCGGCCACCGCCGTGATCTCTCCGGTGGCGGGGGCGAGACGGTAGACCTGATCGTTGCCGATCTCGCTCTCCGCCTGGTGGCCCTCGTAGTCGCTGGCGATGCCGTACCTGGGGTCGGTGAACCACACGGAGTCATCCGACCTGACCACCACGTCGTTGGGGCTGTTGAGGCGCTTGCCCTGCCAGCGGTCGGCGATGACGGTGATGGAGCCGTCGTGCTCGGTGCGGGTCACCCGCCGGGCGCCGTGCTCGCAGGAGATCAGCCGGCCCTGCCGGTCAAGGGTGTGACCGTTGGTGTAGCCCGCGGGAGCGCGGAAGGGACCCACGTTTCCCGTCATCTCGTCCCAGCGGAGAATCCTGTCGTTGGGGATGTCGCTCCACAGCAGATAGCGGCCCGCCGGGACGTAGGTGGGACCTTCGGCCCACCGGCAACCGTGGTGGATCCGCTCGACCCGCTTGTCGCCCCCGACGTCGGCGAACCGCTCGTCGAGCACCTCGAACTCCGCGGCAATGGATTCCGTCATGTAATCCTCCTTGATCGCAGAATATGATACGGCGATGGACAGGATTGACAAGATGTTGATCGGCATCCTTCAGGACGACGCCGGTCGGTCCTACGCCGCGCTCGGGGCCGAGGTGGGATTGTCGAGCGGCGCCGCGCACGAACGGGTGCGCAAGCTGCGCGAACGAGGGCTGATCCGGCGGACGACCATCGAGGTCGATCCCGTCGCCGCGGGCAGAGGTGTGCTGTCCTTCGTGCTCGTGGAGGGGCAGGCATGGATGGGCGCGTCGGGCGAGGCACTGCTCGCGATTCCCGAGATCGAGGAGGCGCACGTCATCGCGGGACCGGCGTCACTGCTGGTCAAGGTGCGCACGGCGAGCACCAGGGAACTGCAGGAGGTGCTGCGCAGGCTTTTCGAGATCGAGGGGGTGGTCGGGACGCGAACCATCATGGTGCTGGAGAGCTTCTTCGAGCGTGGCCTGCATCTCCCTTACCAGGATGCGTGAAGGCCTCGTGACCTGGTCCACCTCGATCGAAGCCGGGCCCGGAACGGCGCGAGGCGGCGGCCGCGCGCAGGCGGAGCCGGGTCAGTTCGGAAGCGGCCCGCGCGGGGGTGGTGTCGGTGCGCTCCGAGGTGGCGAGCAGGGTGGTGACGGTGTCCTCGATGTTCTGGACGCGGGCGAGCACCTCGTCGGCGGTTCCGCGGTCGAGTTCGACGGTGAGGGCGTGGATCACCCCGCCCGCGCTGACGACGTAGTCGGGCACCCAGATGATGTCGCGGCGGTGCAGCAGGTCGGCGACGGCCGGGGTGGTGAGCTGGTTGTTCGCGGGCCCCGCGATGGCGGCGCACCGCAGGCCGGGCACGATCTCCTCGGTGAGGACGCCGCCGAGGGCGGCGGGCACCAGGATGTCGACGTCCGCGGTGACGACCTGCGCGGGCTCGCCCCAGGTGGCGCCGACCTCGTCGGCGAGTGCCCGCTTGCCGGGATCGATGTCGCCGACGAGGAGTTCGGCTCCCTCGGCGGCGAGCAGGCGGACGATCTTCTCGCCCACGTTGCCCAGGCCGATCACGGCCAGACGGCGACCGGTGAGGCTCGGGGTGCCGTGGAGCCGCCTGCCGACGGCGCGCAGCGCGGCGAGCGTCCCGGCCGCGGTGTGCGGAGAGGAGTCGCCGCTGCCGGCCTGTCGCGCGGGTCTGCAGAACACGTGGGGGGTGCGCTCGCCGATGACCGCCATGTCGGCCGGGCCGGTCCCGACGTCCGGGCCGGTGGCGTACCTGCCGTCCAGGGAGGCGATGACGTCCGCGACGTCGTGCAGCACGTGACGGCGGCGGACCGGATCGAGTTCGACCCCTTCGGGGACGGCGACGACGGTCTTGCCGCCACCGTTGGCCAGTCCGGCCACCGCGCACTTGGCGGTCATGCCGGCCGACAGGCGCAACGCGTCGGAGAGGCCGTCCCGCCAGTCGGGGTAGTTCCAGATCCGGCACCCGCCGACCGCCTGGCCGAGCGCCGTCGAATGGACGGCGACGATGACGGGCAGGCCGGAGCGCGGCCCCGTGTGAACCGCGACCTGCTCATGGTCGAACCCTGGCATATGACGATCCCTTCATGTGATCGGTGTCCGGGTCCAAGAATCGGATATCCGGTCGCGGCTCAGGGTTCCGATCGAACGTATGGCTGGAACGACCGGCAAAATACCGGTCATGGACGAACTTGATTCGGAGATCATCCGGCTTCTCCAAACGGATGCGCGGCAGTCCAATCGTGAGCTGGCCCGCAAACTCGGGATCGCGCCCTCGACCTGCCTGGAACGCGTGAGGGCGCTCACCCGCCGCGGGGTCATCCGCGGCTATCACGCCGACATCGACCCCGCGGCCCTGAACCGCGGCGTCCAGGCTCTCGTCTCCGTGCAGGTACGCCCGCTCAGCCGCACCGTCATCGACACCTTCAAGGACTCGGCGAGCGCCCTGCCCGAGGTGCTCAGCGTCTTCGTGCTGGCCGGTGGCGACGACTTCCTTCTCCACGTGGCGGTCCAGGACCTCGACCACCTGCACGCCTTCCTGCTGGACCGGCTCAGCAAGCGCCGCGAGATCGCGGGTTTCCGCACTTCGGTGATCTTCCAGCAGGTGCACGACACCGCCCCGGCGAGGCTCCCCGACGTGACGTCCACACCCGCGAACTGAGCGCGAGGTCTCGCCTGCCGCTACTCGCCGGTGCCGAGGCCCGAGCGGTGAGCGATGACGGCGAGTGCCGTGCGGTCCCGCGCGTCGAGTTTGGTCAGGATCCGGCTGACGTAGGTGCGTACGGTGGCCGGGCTGATGAAGAGGGCCGCGGCGATCCTGTCATTGGTCTCGGCGTACCCGATCCGGGTCAGGACGGCGAGTTCCCTTTCGGTGAGGGTGGCGAGCCGAGGGTCGGGCGCGGGTGGTTTCGGAGCTCGGGCGAGGCGTTCCATGACGCGCCGCGCGATCGCGGGGGAGAGCACGTTCCCCCCTTCGGCGGCCGTGCGCACCGCCTTGCGGAGGTCTTCCGACGGAGTGTCCTTGAGGAGGTAACCGGCGGCGCCGAGCGTGACGGCCTCGACGATGTCCTCCTCGTCGTCGAAGGTGGTGAGGATCAGCACCCGTGAGCCGTCCAGGGAGCCGTCGGCGCGGATGGCCGCGGTCGCCTCGAGTCCGTTCATACCGGGCATGCGGATGTCCATGAGCACGACGTCCGGGCGGAGCTCCCGGACGAGGGAGAGCGCCGCGCGTCCGCTGGACGCCTCTCCGGCGACGGTGATGTCCGGATCGTTTTCGAGGAGTGCTCGCAGGCCCGCGCGTACGAGCTCCTGGTCGTCGGCGATGACCACCCTGATCATGATGTCTGCTCCAGTGGAAGGACGGCTCGGACGGTGAAACCCGTGGACTCGCGTCCGGCCGTCAGGGTGCCCCCGAGCGTCTCCGCGCGCTCGCGCATCCCGGCGATGCCGTGCCCCGCTCCGCTGTCGGGGCCCTGCCCGGGGCCGTCGTCGGTCACGGACAGGCGCAGGACCGCTCCGTCGTCGAGCGCGACGACGCGGGCGCGGGTGCCGCGGGAGTGCTTGACGATGTTGGTGACCGCCTCCTGGACGATTCTGAACGCGCACGCGTCGACCGTCGCGGGAAGCTCGGTGGTGACGCGCATCTCGAGGTCGAGGTCGATCCCCGCCGCGGCGGCCGTCTCACGCAGTGAGCCCACGCTCGACAGTGAGAGGACCGACCTCGGATTCTCGCCGGGGGTGCGGAGGAGGGCGACGGTCCTGCGCAGCTCGCTCATCGTGCGCGTGCTGGTTGACTTGATCAGATCCAGAGCCGCCCGGGTCCGTGCCTCGTCGTGGCCGAGCGACTCGCGGGCGACATCGGCGTGCAGGGAGATGACGGAGGTCGTGTGACCGATCGAGTCGTGCAGCTCTCGCGCTATGGCGAGGCGTTCGGCGTGAAGTCGGGCGTCGGCCTCCTGCCGGTAGCGCTGGGCGGTGAGTTCGGCGATCCGCCTCGCCCCCGCCTGCACGGTCCTTCTCGACCTCAGGCCGTCTCCCAGGGCGATCGCCGCGGCCATGAGCAGGACGTGCCCGGCCAGCTCGTAGCCGACGACGAACGAGAAGTCCTCACCCTCGATGAGGCGGAAGAACAGCGAGACCGCGATCACGACGGTGGCGGTGACGACGGCGTGGACGAGCCGGCCGAACTCGGCCGCCGAGAACAGCGCCGCGGCGACGGGGACGGCCACTCCCACAGCCGGGTGACCGGCGGCGTAGTAGGCGAACAAACCCAGGGCGGTGACGGCGAGCACGGCCGTCGGGTGGCGTCGCCGGACGAGCATCAGCGCCCCCAGGCCCACGGCCCACAGATGGGCGATCGGGTCCGGGCTCTGCCGTCCTCCCTGGCCGGCGGAGATGACGATCGACAGCACGAGGGTGACACCCACGCCGATCAGGGCGTCGACCGCCCAGGGCGGGAGTTTTCTTCGTGCCTGAACACGCCGTTCTTCGACCACGCAGCCACCCTACGGCGCCGTCGTGGCGCTCCACAGTCCACGTGAGGCGACACGGAAAGTCGCCTTCCGACGTACGGGTGTCGAGATCGGACACGGATGTGCCACGCCCCTCGCGCTTTCTAGTTTGAGGCCATGACCTCTCACAACACCTCGCCGCGTGGGCCGCTCGCCCGAAGGCGCCCGGCGCTCGGGCTGCCCCTGATCGCCGTGATCGGCCTCGCTCTTCTCGCCGCGCCCCGGGTCGTGCTTCACGACCTGGACATCATCCACGAGGGCACCTTCGTGAACGCCCTGTTCGTCTTCGTGCCGCCGGTCGTATGGATCGCGGTCGTCCTCTGGAAACGAGTACCCAACCCCTTCCTCACCCTCCTCGTCGTGGGCCTGTTCTACGGCGTCTTCCTGGCCGTGGGACATCAGGTGCTCTGGGAGGCCGCCTTCGGCGACAACCCGCCCGTACTCGGTGGAAACCTGGGCGACGTCGACCCGGCGGTACAGTCCCTCATCCTGCGCCTCTTCGCCGCGGTGAGCAGTGTCTTCACCGGGGTGATCGTCGGAGCGATCACCGGCCTCGTCGCCTGGGGGCTCGGCAAGGTCGTTCCCTCGGGTGCCAGGGAAGCCTGAAGGACGCGCCACGGCGGGAGACGGCGGCTCCCTTCGCCGGGCGCGGGTGGTGGCCCGCTCCCGAGACGGCGTGTCCGTTCGGTCCGGCGATCCTTCGTGCCGCGGGGCTCGTCGTGGCGGGAATTAAATCCGAGGCGGCCGGTGCGCCTTCGCCGGTACGCTCCCCGGGCATCTCCCGGCCGTCGACGGGCCGTCGACGGGGCCGTCCGCGCGGAACGGGTGCGGAGTCCGGGAGGGCTCGCGGGAAACCCGTGGAAAGGCCGCGGGGAAGCCGCGGAAGAGGAGAGGAAACGCCGTTGACCATGATCGCTGTGACCGGTGTCACGGGAAATCTCGGAAGGCTCGTCATCGAGGACCTGCTCGCCAGGGTCCCCGCCCGCGACCTCGTCGCGCTCGCCCGTACCCCGAAGAAGGCGGAGGACCTGCTCGGCGGCGGTGTCGAGGTGCGGCACTGTGATCATGACGACGCCGCGTCCGTCGACGCCGCGCTCGCCGGGATCGAGGTGCTGCTCCTGGTGTCCGGGCCGGACATGACGCCCGGAGTCCGCGTGCGGCAGCACCGCACCGTCGTCGAGGCCGCCGTCCGGGCGGGGGTGCGCCGCGTCGCCTACACCAGCGCCGTGGGCGCGGAGGACGGCCGGGGCCCCGTCGCCGACCACACGGCGACGGAGAGGGCGCTCCGCGAGGCGGGTCCGGCCTACACCGTGCTGCGCAACGCCCTCTACTCCGAGGCGTTCCTGGGCGCTGCGCTTGTCCAGGCGGGAAAAGAGGGTGAGATCACCTCCTCCACCGGTGGCCGGCCGCTCAACACCGCGAGGTTGCGTGACCTGGCGCTGGCCGCGAGTGCCGCCCTCACCGGTTCCGGGCACGAGAACGCGACCTACGAGTTGCTCGGTCCGCTGTGGACCTATCCGGAGCTCGCCGAGGTTCTCACCCGTGTTCTGGGCAGGCCGATCAAGCATCGGGAGATCACCGACGCGGAGGCCGGTTGGCTGGGGGGCGTGTTCCCCGCGGTGCGCGCCGGTGCCCTCGCCACGACCGGCTCCGACCTCGCGCGCCTGCTGGGGCGGCCGCCGTCGGGCCTGGAGGAGACGGTCACCGCCCTCGTCGCCCGTACGGCCGGCTGAGCGTCACCGGCCTGTGCGGACGCGGGCCGGCCGGGGGCGCTCAGGTCAGATAGTCGCGCAGGGCCCGCGAGCGCGAGGGGTGGCGCAGCTTCGTCATGGTCTTGGACTCGATCTGCCGGATGCGCTCGCGGGTCACCCCGTAGGCGCGTCCGATCTCCTCAAGGGTCTTGGGCCGCCCGTCACCGAGCCCGAACCGCATCGCCACCACCCCGGCCTCACGCTCCGACAGCGCGTCCAGGATGGTGTGCAACTGCTCCTGCAGCAGCGCGGAGGCCACCGCGTCCTCGGGGGTGATCGCCTCGGAGTCCTCGATGAGGTCGCCGAACTCGCTGTCGCCCTCGGTGCCCAGCGGGCTGTGCAGGGAGATCGGCTCCCGCCCGTATCCCTGGACCTCGACGACCCGCTCCGGGGTCATCTCCAGCTCCACGGCCAGCTCCTCAGGGGTGGGCTCGCGGCCCAGGTCGGTCGTCATCTGCCGGTGCACCCGCGCCAGCTTGTTGATCACTTCGACCATGTGAACGGGGATGCGGATGGTGCGTGCCTGGTCGGCGAGCGCCCGGGTGATCGCCTGCTTGATCCACCAGGTGGCGTACGTGGAGAACTTGAATCCCTTGGTGTAGTCGAACTTCTCCACGGCGCGGATCAGCCCCAGGTTGCCCTCCTGGATCAGGTCCAGGAACAGCATGCCCCGGCCGGTGTGGCGCTTGGCCAGCGACACCACCAGGCGCAGGTTGGCCTCCAGCAGGTGGTTCTTGGCCCGGTGGCCGTCTTCGGCGAGCCATTCGAGCTCCGCGCGAACGTCGGGCTGGAGCCGGGCGCCGTCGTTGAGCCGCTCGGTGGCGAACAGCCCTGCCTCGATGCGCCGGGCGAGCTCGACCTCCTGCTCGGCGTTGAGCAGGGAGATCCTGCCGATCTGCTTGAGATAGTCCTTGACGGGGTCGGTGCTGGCTCCGACGCTCGCTTCCAGGGCTGCGGGCGCCTCGTCGTCGTCGGTCAGAACGAGCTCTTCTTCGGCCTCGACAACCTCAACGGTGCCTTCCACGGTAGCGGCTTCCATGGCGTTCACACCTTCCCCAGGTCTGGTCGGATACAACAACCTGTGCAGTTCAAGGTACGTCCCGCGAGGGTGTGCTGCGTCGCCTGGCTCGCCGTCGCGTCCTTCGCCGGGAGCTGATCGGCTCCGCTGCCTACAGGTGCTGGGTCCCTTTCCACCTCCGAACGGGCGCAGGGCCGCCTTTCCCCGTGGGGGAAAGGCGGCCCTGCGGTTGTGACCGGCGACGCTGCGGGTGTTGCCGTGGTGATGGACGTACGGGTGGGGGAGCGGGGAACTGAGTCCGCCGTATCCGACCGAGTCCGCGAGGAGGGGACAAGGGGCGGACAGGATCGGGTCGGATCAGGACGGGAAGTCGTTCGGGTTGACGCCGGTCGTCCTGGCGTTGCCACCCCTGACCGGGTTGAGGGTGAGGGTCCCGATGGTCGAGCTGGTCGTGGTCGTGGTGAACCTCAGCCGGTCGGTGAAGCGCTGGTAGGAGGGGGACTGGGCGAACCTGCCCCGGGAGGTGTTGAACCGGTGGCCGGAGGTGAAGAAGATGGTGTAGTTGCCGTCCCGCACACCGGTGGCGGTGGCGGTGGACCGGGCGCGGACGTAGACGCTGATCGCCTTGGACCTGCCGCGGACCAGCGTGACGACGGCGTCCCTGCCGGTGCCGTTCTTCACCTTCAGCTTGCCCCGGCCGCCGCTGATGCGGTTGTAGAGGATCTTGCCGTTACCGGGTCGTGCGGCGGCCTCGGTGGAGGAGACGGCGACGGTCTCCTGGGCCGAGGCGGTGGCGGGGGCGGCGAGGGAGCCGGTCAGCAGGACGGACGCGAGGATCGCTCCCGCGAGGGGACGTGGACGAATCATTGCGCAAATATGGCCAATCCCCAGTGGCCGGTCAACGCGAATTCGTGCATGTGGGGTTTTTGGGCTGTTTTATGCAGGCATTCAATCCTGTGATGATCACCCGCGTGGTGTTCGGGCTCCGAAGGGCT
This sequence comes from Streptosporangium sp. NPDC000095, assembly GCF_042899335.1. Taxonomy (NCBI): domain Bacteria; kingdom Bacillati; phylum Actinomycetota; class Actinomycetes; order Streptosporangiales; family Streptosporangiaceae; genus Streptosporangium; species Streptosporangium sp. NPDC000095. The sequence goes on along the minus strand of NZ_JBIAZS010000008.1, from coordinate 241,898 downwards.
CAGAGGAAGGTCAATACAATTCGTCTGATGTCGACGACGCCGATGACGAACACCACGCCGCGGCCGCTGCCTCGTCCCGCCCGGGCGGGGACACCGGCCGCGAGGGCGGCCCGGCGCGTCACCGGTCTGGCCGCAGGGGCCGTGACGGGCCTCGCCGAGCTGGGCTTCCTGTGCGTCGCGGCCGTTCTGTTCGTGATCCTGGCCGCGTGGTCCGGGGGCCGACGCGCCGCCCGGCGGTTCGCGGAGGTGGGGATGGCATGGCTGGTCGCGTTGGAACGCGCCCGGCTGGCGGCGTGGTTCGGATACGACACCGGTGGGGTGCCGGTCGGGAGTGGCGTCGGCTACCTCGCGCTGCGGGCGACGTTCGGCACGTTCGCGAGCTATCTGACCTTCGCCGGCCTCTTCGTCGGCCTGCTCTTCCTGTACGGCGGTGTCGGGGAACTCCTCTCCGGCGCGTCGTCCCCGGTCTCGCTGCGATACCCCGGCGTGCGTCTGACGGTCGACAGCGGGCCGCTGGGCACCGTCTACGGGTTGGTCCTGCTGGGGCTGTCCGCGCTGTGGGGCGCCGCGACGGTGACGGCGGAGCGGCGGTTGGCCGCGTACTGCGCCGGCCCTGGGGAGCGGGAGGCGATGCGCCGCCGCATCGAGGAACTGACCGTCACCCGTAGCGGCGTCGTGCGGGCCGTCGACGACGAGCGCCGCCGCATCGAGCGCGACCTGCACGACGGCGTCCAGCAGAGGGGCGTGGCCCTGGGAATGCTGCTGGGCAGGGCGCGGCACGGCGCCGACCCGGCCGCGGTCGCCGCCCTCGTGGACCAGGCGTACGCGGAATCGCGCCGCCTCCTGGACGAACTGCGCGACGTGGCCTGGAGTGTTTACCCGGCCGCTCTGGACGAGCTGGGCCTGCGCGCGGCCCTGGCCGGGGTGGCGGAACGAGCGGGCGTGCCGGTGACCGTCCGCTACGGCCTCGCGGAACGCCCGGTCTCCGAGATCGAGACGGCCGTCTACTTCGTGGCCCGCGAGGCCATCGCCAACGCCGCGAAGCACGCGGGAGCCCAAGGCGTCCTGGTGGTTCTGAGCGAGGACGAGCACACGGTGACCGTGGAGATCACCGACGACGGCAGGGGCGGGGCCGATCCCGCGGGTGGCGGGCTGTCCGGGCTGGAGCGGCGGGTTCTGGCGCTGGACGGCGCCTTGGAGGTGGACAGCCCTTCGGGTGGCCCGACCAGGATCACGGCGACCCTGCCCCGCGATGGGGCCGAACGCCAGGAGCGGTCATGCGCCTGATCCTCGCCGATGATTCCGTACTGTTCCGCGAGGGCCTGATCCGCCTCCTGGAGGAGGCGGGGCACGTGGTGGTAGCGGCGGTCGGCGACTCGGCGGGGCTGCTCGGTGCCGTGGACGAGCACCGCCCCGACGTGGCGATCGTGGACGTGCGCATGCCGCCGGGACAGGCGGGCGAAGGGCTGCGGGCCTCACTGACGATCCGGGAGCGGTGGCCGGACGTCGGCGTGCTCGTGCTGTCGCAGTACGTCGAGACGGCCTACGCCGCCCGGCTGCTCGCCGGAACCCCGGAAGGGCTGGGATATCTGCTCAAGGACCGGGTGACCGAGGTGGGCGAGTTCCTGGAGTCCCTGGAGCGGGTCCGCGCGGGCGGGGCGGTCTTCGATCCGGAGGTGGTCAGGCGGCTGCTCGTCCGCACCACCCGGGCCGACCCGCTGAGCAGGCTCACCCGGCGGGAGACCCAGGTACTGGAGCAACTGGCCCAGGGCCTTGTCAACGGCGCGATCGCCGAGCGTCTGCACGTGTCCCAGAGCGCGGTGGAGAAGCACATCAACGCGATCTTTGACAAGCTCGGGCTGTCGCGAACCCCCGGCTACAGCCGGCGCGTCCTGGCCGTCCTGCGCTATCTGGAAGGTCTGGACGGCTGAGCGGCGCTGTGATCGCCTTCCCCGGAGCCGGGCGAGGGCGTGCGGCGTGTCCGCACCAGATGGCCGATCCGTACGAGGACCAGGATCGCGCACGCCCCGGTGGCGAGAACGAGCCAGATCATGAAGGACGGGTAGAGATAGGTCACCTGCATCCAGGTGATGTCCTTTCCCCTGGCCAGCACTCCGAAGACATCGGTGATCGTGAGGCACAGCACCCCCGGCGCCGCGTACGGCGGCAGCCGCACCGCCGCGCGCCACACCGGGCGGCCGGCGTACCGGCCGGCCCACCGGCGGGAACGGGCCAGCCCGCGTCCCGCCATGAGAAGCGTCGCGACGGCGGCCAGCGCCATGGCGAGATCGATGACGAGGAAGGGGGAGACCGAGGGGGGCGCCTCGGGCTCCTCTCCCTCGGCCATGGCGACCAGCGCGTCCGCGACGGCGTCGCTGTCGCCGTACGCCGTACCGGTGTTGGACATGACCACGATGCCGTACCCCGACCGGGGAAGGAGCGTCTGCTGGGCCGTCGCGGTGAGCAGGTCGCCGCCGTGTCCGACGACCGGTGAGCCCTTCGCGGTCGTGCCGAGCGACCAGCCCAGGGCGTAGGAGTCGTTGACCCTGGACGGGGTGCGCATCTCCGCGACGCTCGCGGCGGAGACGACACGCACGCCGCCGGGACCTGTTCCCTCGCCACTCTGCGTGATCATCCACCGGGCCATGTCCCTCGCGCTGCTGATCACCCCGCCGGAGCCGTTGCCGAACCCCGAGGGCTCGGCAACGGCGAGCGTTGCGCCCAGCAGGTGAAGATGGCCCCGCGCGCTCGCGGGGAGGTCGCGCTCGGTGTCGATCGTGGTGCTGTTCCGCATGCCGAGCGGGCCGAACACGTGCTGTCGCAGGTAACCGGCGAAGGTCGTGCCGCTCACGACCTCGACCAGCCGAGCGGCGACCTGGGCGTTGGTGTTGTGATAGCTCCACCGGGTTCCGGGGGCGGCGGCCAGCCTCGCGTCTCTCAGCCGCGCGACGGCCTCGCGGAGCGAGCGGGGCTGGGGCAGGCTTCTTTCCGGAAAGGCCTCGTCGGCCATGCCCGAGGTCTGGTCCAGCAACTGGCGGACGGTGATGCGCGCCGCCCGAGGATCGGCCATCACGAACTCGGGGAGCCGGACGCGTACCGGCTCGTCGAGCCTGACCACTCCCTTCTCCGCCAGCTGCATGACGGCCAGGGAGGTGAAGGACTTGCTGAGTGACGCGATCGCCATGGGGGTGTCCGCCGTGACGGGATCACCGGAGGCGGTACGGCCGTAACCGGCGACGTGGACGACCTCGTCCCCCTTGGTGACGGCGACCGCGACCCCCGGCAGGCCGGTCGCCTCCCGGTAGGCGTTCACGAAACGGTCGACGGACGCGGGACCGATCTGCTCGGCCTCGCGGGTCTTCGGGCTCTCTCCGGTCTCCCCGGTGGCGCTCGTACCTGCGAAGGTCGTCACCGCCGTCAGGAGGAGCGCCGCGAGCGTGACGGCGCGGACCGTCGGGAGATGTCGGGGGAGGGGGCCATTGATGATCTTAAATTCGGGCACCGGTCGACGCTACGTACGTCGCCTCGTCCGGACCACTGGGAGATCCCTCCGAGTTCACCTGCGAAAAACCACAGGTTTCCGACACCGGGGGCAGTGGTTCTGTGCTCTCCCCGTTCCTTCCGGCTGTTTTCCGGCGGCGATTCGGGAAAGTGAAACATCGGACCGTTCCAGGTCGGTGTTTTGCTCCATGCGTCCTCATCTCCCCTTGTCGGCTCTCGCGTCACATAAAGCCATGATGAAGGCGTATTTTTGCGAAAATAAGTAGAAACATTGCAGACATCTGCCTGTCATCCTATGGTGTTCGCAGCGCCGTTCGCCGATCTCCGTCGGTGACGGCGGCAGTCTCTCCGCCCCCCCCACCGGCCGGATCGCGGCGACCGCATGTCACGTCGACCGCGGCGATCCGGCCTCGCGTGACGAAGGGTCAGCCGATGAAGACATCCGATCAATCTGTCAGCCGCTTACGCCATACCGGGCGACGCGCCCAGATCGTCCTCGCGCTGCTGCTGGCCACCCTGTGCTGGGCCGGAGCCCAGACACCGCTCCCGGCACGCGGCGCGGCCGTGCCTGAGCAGTCCTCCAACGTCCATCTCTTCTACTACTCCTGGTACGGCAACCCCCAGACGAGCGGGGAGTGGCGGCACTGGCAGCAGGGCGGACGCACCCCGCCCAACGACGTGGGCGCCGACCTGTACCCCAGCCTGGGCGCCTACGACTCCGGCGACTACGCGGGCGCCGTCACCAGGCACATGCAGTGGATCAAGCAGGCCGGGGTCGGCGTCATCGTCTACAGCTGGTGGGGTCGCGACAGCTTCGAGGACAGGCTCACCCGGGGCGTGATGGACGCCGCCGCGCGGTACGGCGTCAAGGTCGCCTGGCACCTGGAGCCGTACGAGGGGCGCACGGCGGCCTCCACCGTCGAGGACATCCGCTACATCAACACCCGCTACGGCTCCCACCCGGCCTTCTACCGTGACGCCGAGCACGGCGATCGGGCGGCGTTCTACGTCTTCGAGAGCCTGAAGATCACCGACTGGGCCGCGCTCGACCAGGTCACCGCGGGCAACATCGTGCTCGCCCAGACCACCGACACGTCGAAGATCGCGCACTTCTCCGGTATGTACACCTACGACGGGATCGCCGGTGCCACCGCGCCCGGTTGGGCCAACGCGAGCGCGTACGCCAAGCGGAACAACCTCATCTGGGCGCCCTCGGTGGCTCCCGGCTACATCGACGACCGCGCGGTGCCGGGCAACACCACCCCGACCCTGGGCCGCGCCAACGGTGCCACCTACGACCTGGAGTGGTCCAACGCCCTCGACCCGGCCAAGGGCGGCCTGCCGACCTGGGTCTCCATCACCTCGTTCAACGAGTGGCACGAGGGCAGCTCCATCGAGCCCGCGGACTCCACCCCGCCGGGCGGGTTCGGCTACCAGACCTTCGACGGCGCCTACGGCAGGACGGGGACCGCGGCGGAGACCGCCTACCTGGACCGGACGAAGTACTGGGCGACGGAGTTCGAGACCCGCAGGACCGGCGGCACGCGAGACACCCAGCCCCCGACCGCGCCGGGTGCCGCGCGCGCCGTCCCGGCCTCCGGCACGAGCATCACGGTGGGCTGGACCGCGGCCACCGACAACGTCGGGGTGACCGGCTACGACGTCTACCGCGAGGCGGGCGCCACCGACGTCAAGGTGGGCAGCACCACGGGAACGTCGTTCACCGTCACCGGTCTCACGCCGTCGACCTCCTACAGCTTCTACGTGGTCGCCAGGGACGCCGCGCAGAACACCTCGCCGCCCTCCGGCACGGTGACCGCGACGACCGGGCCCCCACCCGGATGCTCTCCCGGTACCGGAGACCTGGCCAGGAACAAGGTGGTCAGCGCGAGCAGCGTCACCCAGAACTACGTGGCGGCCAACGCGGTCGACGGCGACGCGAACACCTACTGGGAGAGCGCCAACCACACCTTCCCTCAGTCGATCACCGTTGACCTCTGCGCCCAGGTCTCCGTCGGGCGCCTGGTGCTGAGGTTGCCGCCGTCCGCGGCCTGGGGCACGCGCACCCAGACACTGTCGGTGCAGGCCTCGTCCGGCGGCGACTTCGAGACGGTGGTGCCGTCGCGGGGCCACGTCTTCGACCCGGCCACCGGCAACACCGTGACCATCACCTTCCCGGCGACGGCGAAAAGGTACGTACGGCTGAACATCACGGGCAACACCGGCTGGCCCGCCGGGCAGCTCTCCGCCTTCGAGGTCTATTCCTCCTAGTGGCCCACCGTGCGCGTTCGATGATCGAGAACGCGTGAGGCCGGTCGGGACGACGGTTCGTCCCGACCGGCCTCACGGATACGAGCGGATACGAGCTGGTGAGCGTATGCCGGACGTGCCCGGCAGGAGCGGCATCGCAGGCACGGGCCTATCGGACGGGCATCGGGAGCGGCACACGCGGGTGCCGCTCCCGACGCCCGAGCGTGTCTCGTCAGGCCGCGTCGAGGCGGGCCAGCTCCTCGGCGGACAGTTTCACGTCGGCCGCACCGACCGAGTCGCGGATGGTCTCCGGACGAGAGGAACCCGGGATCGGGATCACCACCGGCGCCTTGGCGAGCATCCACGCCAGGCACACCCGCTGCGGGCTCACCCCGTGCGCCCGCGCGACGTCCGCGAACACGGCGAACCGCGAGCCCAGCTCGCCGGCCTGCGAGATCCCGCCCAGCGGGCTCCACGGCAGGAACGCGATGCCCAGCTCCGCGCACAGCTCCAGCTCGGGCTCGCTGGAGCGGAACGACGGCGAGAACTGGTTCTGCACGCTCACCAGCCGCCCGCCGAGGATCTCGTTGGCGAGCCGGATCTGGTCCGGGTCGGCGTTCGAGACGCCCGCGAAGCGGATCTTGCCCGCGTCCAGCAGGTCGCGGATCGCCCCGACCGACTCCGCGTACGGAACCTTCGGGTCGGGGCGGTGGAACTGGTAGAGCCCGATGGCCTCGACGCCGAGACGCGCGAGCGACGCGTCGCAGGCCTTCTTCAGGTGGTCGGGCGAGCCGTTCAGGGTCCACGAGCCGTCACCGGGGCGCGCATGGCCGCCCTTGGTGGCGATCAGCACGTCGGACGTGTCGCCCCCGTAACCGGCGACCGCGCGGGCGATCAGGGACTCGTTGTGGCCGACCTCGTCCGCGCCCAGGTGATAGGCGTCCGCGGTGTCGATCAGCGTCACGCCCGCCTCCAGCGCGGCGTGGATCGTCGCGATCGAACGCTGCTCGTCGGGGCGCCCTTCGATCGACATCGGCATTCCGCCGAGACCGATCTCACTGACCTGGACATCGCCGATGCGGCGTGTCTGCATGGGAGCTCCTTCTTGAAAATCGGTTGGTACCTCTCCACCCTGCCCCGATTAAGCCATCCGATGAGAGTTACCGACGGTGAGGTGATGGCGAGGCGGTGAGAAATAAGGAATGGACGGGATGACGCTCGGGCTTGTAACTTACGGCTGACCGTGACACCACCTGAGGAGGTGAGCCCCATGAACGCTGTATCGACGTGGGTGCTCCCCCTTCCCGTCACGGCCGGGCGATCGAGGTAGGTGTCGCCGGGAGCGCCGCTTGGACAAGGCACTCCCGAAAGGCAATACCTATGCATTCTCAGCAGGTCACCGCCGAGCCGCAGCCGAACGACGGTGCCGAGCGTGACTCCGCGGCGGGCGACGTTCCCGGAGTTCTCCGGTCGCCGGCCCCCGGCACCGATCGCGCGTCCCACGCCTTCGATGTGATCATTGCCGGGTGCGGGCCGACCGGTGCGATGCTCGCCGCCGAACTGCGACTGCACGATGTGCGAGTACTCGTCCTGGAGAAGGAGATCGAGCCCACGTCGTTCGTCCGCATAGTCGGTCTGCATGTTCGCAGCCTCGAGCTGATGGCGATGCGCGGACTGCTGGAGCGCATGCTCCAGCACGGAAGACGACGTCCGGCCGGCGGTTTCTTCGCCGCCATCCCCAAACCCGCGCCCAAGGGCCTGGATTCCGCGTACGCCTACCTGCTGGGCATCCCACAGCCGGTCATCGAGCGCCTGCTCGCAGAGCACGCGATCGAACTGGGCGCGCAGGTCCGGCGCGGGTGCGCGGTCGCCGGTTTCGAGCAGGACGACGAGGGGGTGACCGTCGAGCTGGCCGACGGCACGCGGCTGCGTTCGCGCTACCTCGTCGGCTGTGACGGCGGGCGCAGCACGGTGCGCAAGCTGCTCGATGTCGGCTTCCCCGGCGAGCCCTCGCGGACCGAGACCCTGATGGGCGAGCTGGCAGTGGGCATGCCGCAGGAGGAGATCGCCGCCAGGATGGCCGAGGTCCGCGAGACCCATCGGCCGTTCTGGCTCCGGCCCTTCGGCGAAGGGATCTACAGTGTCGTGGTCCCCGCGCCGGAAGTCGGCGACCGCGCGCAACCGCCCACCCTTGAGGATTTCAAACAGGGGTTGCGTGCCATCGCCGGAACCGATTTCGGCGTGCACTCCCCGCGCTGGATGTCCCGCTTCGGAGACGCCACCCGGCTGGCCGAACGATATCGGGTCGGGCGGGTGCTGCTGGCCGGCGACGCGGCGCACATCCATCCCCCCATCGGCGGGCAGGGCCTCAACCTGGGCGTTCAGGACGCGTTCAACCTCGGCTGGAAACTGGCCGCACAGATCCGCGGGTGGGCCCCGGAGGCGCTGCTGGACAGCTACCAGGCCGAACGTCGTCCGGTCGCCGAGGACGTGCTGGACAACACCCGTGCCCAGACGGAACTGTTGTCCGCCGAACCGGGCCCGCAGGCCGTGCGCAGGCTGCTCACCGAACTGATGGACTTCGACGAGGTGAACCGCCACCTGACCGAAAAGATCACCGCGACCGGCATCCGCTACGACTTCGGCGAAGGCCCCGACCTGCTCGGCCGCCGCATGCACGACCTCGACGTGAAACAGGGCCACCTCTACGGTCTGCTGCATCGTGGCCGTGGCCTGCTGCTGGACCGTACCGAACGCCTCACCGTCGGCGGCTGGTCGGACCGGGTCGATCACCTCGCGGACCCCACCGCGGAACTGGACGTCCCGTGCGTCCTGCTGCGTCCCGACGGCCACGTCGCCTGGATCGGCGACGACCAGCAGGACCTGGACGACCACCTCTCCTGCTGGTTCGGCAGGCCCGCCGACTGAATCCAGCCCGAGCGGCGGAAAAGACCCGCGAGGAGTGCTCGCGCCGATGCTCACCCCCGTACGGGGGTGAGCATCGCGTCAGGGGTCGGAGTGGGAGGGCATCAGGACGGCGGCGCCCTCGACGCGATCCCCGGCCAGGTCCGCCAGAGCCCGGTCGGCCTCGGCCAGCCGATAGGGCACCGTCGTCACCCGGGGTGGGTGGAGCGTCGCCAGTTCCAGATAGGCGCGGCCGTCGGCGCGGGTGTTGGCGGTGACGCTGCGCAGCGTGCGCTCCTGGAACAGGTGCCGCTGATAGGTCAGGGGCGGGATGTCGCTGAGATGGATGCCCGCGACCGCCAGGGTTCCGCCCCGCTCCAGGGCGGCCAGCGCGACCGGCACCAGTTCGCCCGCCGGGGCGAACAGGATCGCCGAGTCCAGCGGTTCCGGCGGGGCGTCCGCGGCGCCGCCCGCCGAGGCCGCGCCCAGGGCGACGGCCAACTCCCTGGCCTTGGCCGAGCGGGTCAGCACGTGCACGGTCGCCCCCTGGGCGAGGGCGAGCTGCGCGGTCAGGTGCGCCGAGGCGCCGAAGCCGTAGATGCCCAGCCGTCCGCCGGGTGGCAGGTCGCTGCGGAGCAGGGCCCGGTAGCCGATGATCCCCGCGCACAGCAGCGGCGCGAGCTTCTCCGCGGGGACGTCGCCGGGGAGCGGGTAGGCGAAGTCCTCGGGAACGGTCAGGTATTCGGCGTAGCCGCCGTCGGCGTCCCAGCCGGTGTAGGTCGAACCGGGACAGAGGTTCTCCGCACCCCGCAGGCAGTAGCGGCAGTGCCCGCAGGTCGAGCGGAGCCAGGCCACCCCCACCCGGGTGCCCGGCGCGAGCCGCACGGCGTCGGGGGCGGCGGACACCACCCGCCCCACGACCTCGTGGCCTGGCGTGGTCCTCGGGCGTCGCGGCCGGAGATCGCCCTCGGCGAGGTGCAGGTCGGTGCGGCAGACCGCGCATGCCTCGACGCGGACCAGCACCTCACCGGGTCCGGGGGAGGGGACGGGGACGCGCACCGGCCGCAGGGGACGCGAGGAGATCGGCCCCGGGTGAGTGACGACCCAGGCGTCCATCTCCGAGGGGATCACGGGCGGCCGGTGAGCCGAAGGGCCGGACCCGGCGGGGATCACGGGCGGTTCCTGGGACGGCGGGGCCGGCTCGGCGGGGGTCACGGGTCGCGCCGCCGGATGCGACGGCCGGTGACCTCGGTGGCGGCGATCCTCACGTACGGCTCCCGCTCGCCCCCCGTCCACGGCCGGACGCCCAGCGCCGCCAGGGCGGCGCGGTCCTCCTCCGAGGAGACGTGGTGGATCCCGCCGCGCACCAGCACGCTCCAGCCCTCGCGGCCGGCGTCGTCGATCCGGTCGACCTCGAAGGCGACCTTGGACTCGACCCCCTGGGCCCCGGTGCGCAGGGCGTCGTCGAGCGGGCCGCCGAAAGCGGTGCGGAAGATCACCGAGCTGCCGTGCAGGGCGTAGTCGACCGGCAGGATCACCGGCCCGCCGATCTCCTCGAAGGCGATACGCCCCACTCCGCCGGGGGTGATGAGCCGCAGGCACTCGTCCCTGTCCAGGGTTTCCAGCCTGTCCCGGGTGAGGCCGAGATCCTCGCGTCGCCTGGCGATCCGGCGGCCGAGGTCGCCCGGGGCCGATACGCGTCCAGTCATGGGATTCTCCCGCTGAGAAGATCGATGTCGCTGCGAGTCCGGGGCTCCTCCGGCTCCGCGCCCCCCGATCGGCATCACCTGAGGCCTCCCCTTCCCGGCGCGCCGCTAATCGGGGGTGAGGGGGCCGGTGGAGACTCATGACGCGATGCCGACCGGCGCCTCACTGTTAACCGGTGGAGAAGTTGGTGTGACCACGGTCATCGCGTTTTGTTCCGGATGAAACGGGTCGGCAATTTCCAGCGGTTGAACTGTCGTCAGCGGTAAAGGCGCACCGATTCGGATAAGGCCGCTTTCCCCTGTGGAGACTCGTATGCCTGAGATGTATTTCCAGGTCAGATGGCCCGATGGTTCACAACAACGCTGTTATTCCCCATCGCTCATCATTGAGGACTTTCTTCATCCCGAACAATCGTACCCAATCGCCGAATTCGTCTCGCTGAGCGGCAGGGCGCTGGAGGCGGCCGGTGAGCGCGTACGCGAGAGGTACGGGTTCGGGTGCGCGGCCGCGGCGAGGCAGGTCGCCGAGATCGAGAGGAAGGCGGCCGGTTTCGCCGGTGCCGGCATGGTGACGGTCGAGAGGTTCGAGCGGTGAACGGCCGTCACCACGAGGTGGTCGTCGTCGGCGCGGGCCAGGCGGGCCTGTCGATGAGCCACTGCCTGCGCAGGGACGGCGTCGACCACCTGGTGCTGGAGCGTCACCGCGTGGGCCACGAGTGGCGCGCACGGCGCTGGGACTCCTTCTGCCTCGTCACGCCCAACTGGCAGTGCCGCCTGCCGGGGTTCCCCTACCCGGGCGACGACCACGACGGGTTCATGCTCCGCGACCAGATCGTCGGCTACCTGGAGGACTACGCGGCCTCCTTCTCCCCACCGGTGCTGGAGGGGGTGAACGTCACCCGGCTCCTTCCCGACGGGCGGGGGTTTCGGGTGGAGACCGACCGGGGCACGGTCACCGCGGGCCAGGTCGTGGTCGCCACCGGCCCCTACCAGGTCCCGGTGATCCCCCGGGTGGCCGAGCGGTTCCCCGCGCACGTGACGCAGATCCACTCCGCCGACTACCGCAATCCCGAGTTGCTGCCTCCGGGTGAGGTGCTGGTCGTCGGTACCGGCCAGTCGGGGTGCCAGATCGCCGAGGACCTGCACCTGGCCGGGCGGCGCGTGCACCTGTCGGTCGGCGGCGCGCCCCGGGTCGCCCGCTTCTACCGGGGCAGGGACGTGGTGGCCTGGCTGGATCTGATGGGCTACTACGACCGGCCCATCGACTCCTTCGACGACCACGACGCCGTCCGGGCCCGCGCCAACCACTACGTGACCGGCCGCGACGGCGGGCGCGACATCGACCTGCGGGCCTTCGCCCTGGAGGGGATGAGCCTGTACGGCAGGCTGACCACGGTCGAGAACGACACGGCGACCGGCGCGGGAACGGCCGAAGCCGCGGAGGAGAGGACCGGCGGCAGGGCGCGGTTCGCCCCCGACCTACGGCGCAACCTCGACCATGCCGACGCGGTCTGCGAGAGCGTCAAGGACTCCATCGACGCCTTCATCGCCGCGCACGGCATCTCCGCCCCCGGCGAGAGGCGTTACACCCCGCCCTGGCAGCCCGCCTCCGAGCCCGACTCCCTGGACCTGGGGCGGATCACCTCGGTCGTCTGGTGCACCGGCTTCCGCCGCGACCACGGCTGGATCAGGGTGCCGGTCTTCGACGGCACCGGCTACCCCACCCACGAGCGCGGTGTCACCCGGGTCCCCGGTCTGTACTTCCTCGGGCTGCCCTGGCAGCACACCTGGGGCTCGGGCCGTTTCTCCGGGGTGGCGGCCGACGCCGAGCACCTGGCCGGGCACATCGCCGCCGCCGGCAGGCCGGTACCCGCCCCGCGCGCCGCGGAACCGGCGTCGCTCGGCTACTTCGTCCACCCCGAGCTGCTGGGAACCTGACATGGTCTTCGACGCCCACCGCCACCTCGGGGTGCTGCCCGCCCACCCGTTCTACGGGGGGCCGCCGGTCAACCCCGACACGACCGCCCGCGCGACCGTCGCGCAACTGCTGGCCGACCTGGACGCCGAGGGCACCGAACGCGCCCTGGTGATGCCCAACTACGGGGTGCCCGATCCGGGGATCGCGTTCGCCTTCAACGAGCTCTGCCTGGAGGCGGCGGGCCGCGACGACCGGATCCGCTGCGGCCTGTGGGTCTCGCCGCGCCCCGAGGACGAGCGTCGCACGGCCGAGGCGCTGGCGCTGGCCGCCGAGAGCGGCGTGCGCGCGCTGAAGCTCAGCTTCCTGCTGGGCGGGCGCCCCACCGACCCGGCCTGCAGACCCGCGCTCGACCGCGTCTTCGCCACCGCCCGGCTGCACGGGCTGGTGGTGCACGTGCACACCTCACCGGGTGCCGCCTCCGACATCGACGAGGTGGGCCACCTGGTCGAGTGGTACGGCGACGAGGTCGCCATCCACCTGGTGCACTTCGGCGGCGGCATGAGCGGCCACATCAAGCTCGCCGGTTCGCGGTTCTTCGACTGGATCGCCGCCGGCAAGCGCGTCTACACCGACCTCTCCTGGGCGATCGGGTTCACGCCCCGATGGCTGGCCCAGGAGATCGACCGGCGCGGCATCGGCCACGACCGGGTGCTGTTCGCCAGCGACGAACCGTGGGGCGACTACGCGGGCGAGCGCGCCCGTCTCGCCGCCGCCGCCGGCGACGGCGAACTGGCCCGCCTGGCCTTCCACGACACCTTCGAGAAACTGTACGGCTGACAAGGAGAGACCCATGACCGAACTGACCGACCTCGAGAAGCAGAGCCTCACCGAGATCCCGCACCCCTCCCTGCCGGAGGGCTCCAGCCTCTACGGCGGCACCAAGGTCTTCCCCGACTACCAGGCGGAGAACGGCGAGTCGTACTTCACGCTCGTGCACGGCATCGCCCACGAGTCGTCGGTGAGCTTCGTGGCGATCCTGCAGGCGACCAGGGCGCTGCGCAAGGGCTTCGAGTCCGCGATCTACTTCTACGGCCCGGGCTCGCTGAACTGCCTGGCCACCCGGGGCTTCCCGACCACGGGCAACTCCGCCTTCCCCGGCGAGCACAACATCAACAACTCGCTCAAGACGTTCATCGAGGAGGGCGGCAAGGTCTACTGCTGCCGGTTCGGCCTGTCGCTGCACGGCGCCCGCGAGGAGGACCTCATCGAGGGCGTCATCCCCACGCACCCGCTGGACGTGCAGGACGCGCTGATCCACTACGGCCGCAAGGGCGCGATCATCAACTCGACCTACATGTTCTGAGGGGGCAGCGGTGAGTGTCGGCACGAGAGTCGACGTGGCCATCATGGGCGTCCGGGTGGACGCCCCGGTGCGCCGCGCGGGCGGTGCGGGACCCAGCGACGACGGACACCTGGTCCTCGACGGGGCCAACGCCGCGATCCCGCTCAACCCGGCCAGTCCGTACGCCGTCAGGGACGGCAGGCTGTGGCTGGGCGAGACCGATCTGGGCGCCTCCGTCCGCGCGGTCGGCCGTCCTCGCTTCTACGACCTGGTGACCGCAGACGGTGTCCCGTACGAGAGGATCGCCCGGCTGCACGGCGCCGACGTGCTCGCCACCACCGTGGTGCAGACCTGCGTCCGCTACGGCGAGGCGGAGCGGTGCCGGTTCTGCGCGATCGAGGAGTCCCTGCGTTCGGGCGCCACCGTCGCCGCCAAGACCCCGGCGCAGCTCGCCGAGGTCGCCGAGGCGGCGGTGCGCCTGGACGGGGTGCGGCAGATGGTGATGACCACCGGCACCACCGGCGGCCCCGACCGGGGAGCGCGCGTCCTGGCCCGTTCGGTACGGGCCGTGCTGGAGGCCGTACCCGGCCTGCCGATCCAGGTGCAGTGCGAGCCGCCGGCCGATCTGGCCTGGATCGGCGAGCTCAGGCGGGCGGGCGCGTCCGCGATCGGCATCCACGTGGAGTCCCTCGACGAGGAGGTGCGCCGCCGCTGGATGCCCGGTAAGTCCGAGGTGCCGATGTCGGCCTACGAGGAGGCGTGGGACGAGGCCGTACGCGTCTTCGGCCGCAACCGCGTCTCCACCTATCTGCTGGTCGGTCTCGGCGAGGATCCCGACGAGCTGGTGGCAGGGGCCGCGCGGCTCGTCGAGCGCGGTGTGTACCCGTTCGTCGTGCCGTTCCGCCCGATGCGCGACACCCTCGCGGGCCGTGAGGGGGTGCCTGGCCCCGACCCGGCCGTGGTCGGCAGGGTGACCGAGAGCGTCGCAGCGCTGCTGCGGGAGGCGGGCATGTCGGGCGCCGACCAGCGGGCGGGCTGCGCCGCGTGCGGCGCGTGCAGCGCGCTCCAGGCCGCGGGCGGGTGAGGCGCCCGTGAGCCTCGTCTCCGATCTCGCGGTCGCCCCCGTCCTGAGCGGCGGTTCGGGGCCGGGCGGCCGTACCGCTCCCGGCCGCGGATCGCGGCTTTCCGAGCCGGTCTGCGACGTGCTGCTCGGCAGCCGCGCGCCCTCCTTCATCGTGGAGGAGGCGGACGCGGCCGGGCTGGCCGCCTACCGGGCGCTGCGGCACCGGGTGTTCGTGACCGAGCAGCACGTGTTCAGCGGCCACGACCTGGACGACCGCGACGACGACCCGCGCACCGTCGTCCTGGTCGCCAGGGACGGGAGCGGCGCCGTGGTCGGCGGCGTCCGGCTCGGGCCGGCCACCGGCGGCCCCGACATCGGGTGGTGGAGCGGCGGGCGGCTCGCCGTCGATCCGGCCGAGCGCAACGGCGCGGGCATCGGCCCCGCGCTGGTGCGCGCCGCGTGTGCGCGGGCCGAGGCGGCCGGGGCGCTGCGCTTCGAGGCCACCGTACGCGCCGGCGCCGAGCGAATGTTCACCCGCCTCGGCTGGCGGCGGGTACGTCCCCTCGCCGTCGCGGGCCTGCCGCACGTGCTGATGCGCTGGCCCGTCGGCAGGATCGCCGCGCTGGTCGCGGCCACCAAGAGCGACCTCGGGACGCTGCTGGCCGGGCTCGCGCCCGGAGGCCCCGGCTTCGTCGGCGACGACGGCGCCCCGGTGCCGGGCAGCGACCTGGTGGCGGCCTGCGACGCGATCCTGCCGTCCATGGTGGAGCGCGACCCGGAGTGGGCGGGCTGGTGTTCGGTGCTGGTCAACCTCAACGACCTGGCGGCGATGGGCGCGCAGCCGGTCGGGCTGCTGGACGCGGTCGGCGCGCGAGACGCCTCGGCGGTGGCGAGGGTCCTGGCGGGCCTGCGCCGCGCCGCCGACGCGTACGAGGTGCCGGTGCTCGGCGGTCACACCCAGCTCGGCGTGCCGGCGGCGCTCTCGGTCACCGCGCTGGGCCGCGCCAGGGAACCGGTTCCCGGCGGCGGGGCGCGGCCGGGACACCGGGTGTGGCTCACCGCGGACCTGGGCGGCGGGTGGCGGCCCGGCTACACGGGCCGCCAGTGGGACTCCACCACGCACCGCCGCACCCCGCAGCTGCGGGCCATGCTGGGAGCCGTCGCCGCCGCCCGCCCGGCCGCCGCCAAGGACGTGTCCATGGCGGGAGTCGCCGGCACCCTCGGCATGCTCGCCGAGGCCTCGGGCTGCGGCGCCGTCCTCGACGTCGCCGCCGTGCCCAGGCCCGGCGCGGTCAGCATGGGCGACTGGCTGACCTGCTTTCCCGGCTTCGCGATGCTCACCGCCGAGCGTCCAGGACGTCCCGGCCTCGACGCCGGTCCCGCCTCCGGTGCCGTGTGCGGCGAGTTCGTTCCCGGCGGGGGAGTACGGCTGCGCTGGCCGGACGGGGAGCTGATCGAAGTGATCACCGGCCCGGTGACCGGGCTGGGTACGGCCGCAGAACCCGCGGGATACGCAGAACCCGCAGAACCCGCAGAACTCCGTGAAGGAGAAACGTGAAGCTACGCATGGGCGCCGTCGCGGCGCCGTTCGACCGCGACCTGGAGGGCGACTTCGCCCGCATCGAGCAACTGATCACCGCCGCGCGGGCCGAGGGGATCGGGCTGCTCGCCCTGCCGGAGGCCTGCCTGGGCGGCTACCTGCTCAGCATGGACGGCGACCCTCGGGACGTGCCGCCGGCCCTGGACCCCGCAGGACCCGAGATCCGCAGGCTCGCCGCGCTCGCGGGCGACATGGTCGTCTGTGCGGGCTACTGCGAGGCCGACGGCCCTCTCAGGTACAACAGCGTGGTCTGCGTCAACGGCGACGGGGTGCTCGGCCATCACCGCAAGGTCCACCAGCCGCTCAGCGAGGACGCGCTGTTCGCGGCCGGTGACTCCTTCTCCGCCTTCGACACCCCGATCGGCCGTCTCGGCATGATGATCTGCTACGACAAGGCGTTCCCCGAGTCGGCGCGGGCGCTGGCCCTGGACGGTGCCGAGATCGTGGTGTGCGCGTCGGCCTGGCCGGCCAGCAGGACCGACCCCGCGCCCGACCTCGCCGACGACCGCTGGACCCGCAGGTTCGACCTCTTCGACCAGGCCAGAGCCCTGGAGAACCAGGTGGTGTGGCTGTCGGCCAACCAGTCGGGGGTCTTCGGCGCTCTCAGGTTCGTCGGCAGCGCCAAGGTCGTCGGCCCCGGAGGGGAGGTCCTGGCCCGTACCGGCGTGCCGGGCGGTGTCGCGGTCGCCGAACTGGACGTGCGGGCGGCGCTGGAGACCGCCCGCCGCTCCATGGGCCACCTGCGCGACCGCCGTCCGGACGCCTACCGCCCCGCGCTCGCCGTGGGAGGATCCTGAACCGTGATCCGCATAGCCGCGGCCTCCGCGCACTTCGGCCGGGACCTGGAGTTCGATCTGCGGCGCATCGCGAAGCTCATCGACGACGCGCGCAGGGCGGGGGCGAGGCTGCTGGTGCTGCCCGACGCCGCGCTGGGCGGCTACCTCGCCGACCTGCGCCACCCCGACCCCGACGCGTTGCCCCCCGCGCTCGACCCCGACGACCCGTTGATCAAGCGGGTGGGCGAGCTGGCCGCCGAGATGGTGGTGTGCGTCGGCTACTGCGAGGCCGACGGCACCCGCAGGTACAACAGCGCCGCGTGCGTCAGTGGGGACGGCGTGCTGGGACGCCACCGCAAGGTGCACCTGCCCGCCGGGGAGATCGCGGCGTACGCGCCCGGCGAGCGTTTCGACGCCTTCGACACCCCGGTCGGCCGGGTGGGCATGCTCATCGACTACGACAAGACCTTCCCCGAGTCGGCGCGGAGCCTCGCCCTGGACGGGGCGCAGATCGTCGCCTGCCTGTCGGCCTGGCCGACCAGCATCACCAACCGGGCGCCCCGGATGGCCCAGGACCGCCAGTCGCGCCTCTTCGACCTCTACGACTGCGCCCGCGCCGCCGAGAACCAGGTCATCCTGGCCTCGTCGAACCAGACCGGCGCGATGGGCGGCATGCGCTTCCTCGGCCAGGCCAAGGTGGTCGGTCCCGGGGGTGACATCCTCGCCCGCACCTGGTCCAAGGCGGGCCTGGCGGTCGCCGAGGTGGACGTCGCCGCCGAGATCGCCACCGCGCGGCGGGTGCTGAGCCACCTCGACGAGCGCAGGCCCGGCAGCTACCGGGGAGCCTCGTGAGCGGCACGCGCACGCCGGGCACCGACATCACCGACATCACCGCCACCACCGGGAGCAGCGCGAACCCGGCCGAGGCAGTG
Source organism: Streptosporangium sp. NPDC000095 (assembly GCF_042899335.1). Taxonomy (NCBI): domain Bacteria; kingdom Bacillati; phylum Actinomycetota; class Actinomycetes; order Streptosporangiales; family Streptosporangiaceae; genus Streptosporangium; species Streptosporangium sp. NPDC000095. The sequence continues at coordinate 223,906 of NZ_JBIAZS010000008.1, read as the reverse complement.
GGGTCGGCGGGGTCGGCGAACGCCGTGGCGTCGCCTTCCGTGCTGAGGATCGCGTTGCTGACGTACTCCACCAAGCCGCGCGGCGGAGTCGTGCACACCCTCAACCTCGCCGAGGCGCTCGCGGAGGCGGGTCAGGACGTGACGGTGTGGACGCTCGGCCGCGGCGGCGACGCGGGGTTCTTCCGGCCTGTGGCGCCCGCGGTGCGGTCGGTGGTGGTGCCTTTCCCCGAGGTGGTGGACGAGACGGTGGGGGAGCGGGTGCTGCGCTCGATCTCCGCGCTGCGCGAGGCGTTCACCCCCGGCGGCTACGACATCGTGCACGCGCAGGACTGCATCAGCGCCAACGCGGTCGAACGATGCGTGCGGACCGTTCACCACCTGGACCATTTCACCACCCCCGAGCTGGCCGCCTGCCACGAGCGCGCCATCGTCGAACCCCGCGCGCACGTCTGCGTCTCGCGCGCCGTCGCCGCCGAGCTCGCCGCCGGATGGGGAATCACCGCGACGGTCATCCCCAACGGCGTCGAGGCGGACCGGTTCGCCGAGGCCACCGCGCGCGGCGACGGACACTGGCGGGACCGGCTGGGACGCTACGTGCTCACGGTCGGCGGCATCGAGCCGCGCAAGGGCTCGCTGGACCTGCTGGAGGCGTACGCGTCGCTGGCCGCGGGAGACCCCGGCCTGAAACTGGTGATCGCCGGGGGCGAGACCCTGTTCGACTATCGCGACTACCGGGTCCGGTGGGCCGAGCGCGCCGCGGCCCTCGGCGTGGAGCCGGTCGTCCTGGGGCCCGTCGGTCACGAGGAGCTGCCGTCGCTGGTCGCCTCCGCGGCCGTCTTCGCCTTCCCCTCGCTCAAGGAGGGCTTCGGCCTGGCGGCGATGGAGGCGCTGGCGGCGGGCGTGCCACTCGTCACCCGGGACCTGCCGGTCCTGCGCGAGGTATTCGGGAGTGCCGCGCGCTTCGCCGCCGACCCCGCGGGCTTCGCCGACCAGATCGGCGCGGCGTTGGCCGGAGACGACCCCGCGCGCCTGGCCGCGGGCCGCCTGCTCGCCGCCCGGCACACCTGGCGCTCGGCCGCCGAGCGGCACATCGCCCTGTACAAGGCCCTGCGCGAACCCGCCGGTTCGCGCGGCGGCGACGGACCGGGGTGAGATCGAGGTCGAAGGTGTGGCCGACATCGGCTCGCGAGGGAGGCATGGACGGCGAAGTCGGACGGGAGCGGTCGGACGTCAGCTCGCGCGAGGGGTGGGGGGCCAGTCCGGGTAGAGGACGGCGTTGATGCCGAGCGCCGCCGCGGCGTTGACGTTGACGGCGCGGTCGTCGATGAAGGTGACGTCGCCGGGGGCGGCGCCGAGGTGGCGCAGGACCTCACCGAAGATGGCGGGGTCCGGTTTGGACAGCGACAGGCGGCAGCTGTAGAAGCGATGGGTGAACGCCGCGGCCCAGGGGGCGTCGTCGATCGCGGCCGCCAGCGGCTCGGGGGCGTTGGACAGCAGGGCGAGTCCGTGGTGTCCCGCGAGCTCCTCGATGGCGCGCAGGCTCTCCGGGTTGAGGTGCAGCCAGCTCTCGACGTCGGCCGCGTCGAGCTTGGCGACGAGCGGATCGTCCTCGGTGAGCGTCCTGCCGGCGACCCCGCTCCAGTACGAGTGGGAGGCCTGACCGCGGTCGAAGGCGTCGCGGTGGCGCCAGTAGCGGTCGCGGAAGGTCACCTCGTCCTGGCCGATGAGCTCGGCCATCGCGGCCGTCGCGCCGGGCGGCTGCGAGGTGGAGATGACCTCGCCGTAGTCGAGCAGCATCCACGTGGTCACCAGGTTCTCCTCGTAACGGTCCTGCGCCGGTGGTCTCGGTGTCGGCCTCGATGCGGCGGATGAGCCCCCGCACGTCTCGCGCTCGGCGGGACCGGGGTGATCGAATGATCGCACGGGGCCGTTCCGGAACCCTTTCGTGTTCATTCGATCGTACTTCGTGTGCGATTGCAAGGTGTGGATCTCGGCCCGCACCGGCCGACGAACATCGGCGGGGGCGGCGGTCCGGCTTCCCCGCGCCTCAGGTGGTGGCGATCGTCAGGTCCGCGCGGGCACGGACGTCGTCGCGGGCGTGGAAAAGCTCCTCCTGGGCCGCCCAGCGGTCCCAGTGCGGAGCGTAGAGATCGCCGTCGCGCTCCAGCGCGCGGGCCTTGCGTATCTCGTCGGACGCCTCCAGCCACAGCAGGCCGCTCAGGTACGGCGCGGCGGCGAGAGCGCCGGAGCCGGTGCCGTCGAGAACCAGGATCTCGGTGACCGGGACCTCGTGCCACTCGGCGTAGCCGCCGTCCGCCCAGTCGTAGCGCCGCCATCGCGCGGGCCGCTCCAGGCTCAGCGGCCGCAGCACCCACTCGACCAGCGCGCCGGCCCCTCCCCGCAGGCCGTCCCATCCGGGATAGAGGTCGTCCATCCGTACGACGGGCGCGGCCAGCTCCAAGGCCACGGCGGTGGCGAGGGTGGACTTGCCCGACCCCGAACGTCCCTCGACCGCCAGGACGCGGGTACGGCCCGCTCGGGCGGGGCGGGTGCGCAACCAGCGCGAGATCCGCGGCACGTGGCCGTTCACAGCGGAGTCACGGGAGGTGCCGCAGGCCGGTTCGCGCACGGTTTCGCGCACAGGGGGCGAGCGATGGGTGGGATCACGCGCTCCGGCGGGTGCGCCAGCGGGTCAGGATCTCACGGTCGGAGTCGCGCTCCTCGACGTCGCGGCGGCGCTGCTCGTCCTCGTCCTGAGCGAGGGGCAGCCAGTCGGGGTATTCGGGGTCGTCGCGGCCGATGTCACGGGTGCCGTCGACCTTGGTGCCGTTGTCCAGCGTGGTCGTCGCGGGGACGCGGAGGGTGCCCCCCGGCAGCATGGTCACGTTCATCGCGTGGCCTTCCCTTCGTCTCTCCTGACCGCTGTTCGCTCAGCATAGCTCCGGGGGTCGTGGCACGCCCACGGTCAGCCGATGCCGTACTGCCCGGACAGCCGGTGGTACACCTGCTCGGCCTCCGTCTCCTCGCCGATCAGGTGGAGCAGCCGGGTGGCCCTGCGGGTGAGCACGCAGGCGAAGGCCTCGGCGAACAGTTCGGTGACGTCGTCGCGGTAGGGCGGCCGAAGACGGTCACGGGTGCGGGCGTGCAGGCCGGTCCAGAAGGACGAGTGCGAGGGAAGCCGGTCCATGTGGTCGGTGGCGTGGCCGATCTCGTGCCCGCACACCGACACCGAGGGCGAAGGCGCGCTCCCCACCCCGATCCGCCGCTGCCGGGGATCGTACACACCCGCGCTGCGCTCCCAGTGGCCCGCCTGCAGGGGCAGCGCGACACCGCGCAGCCACTCGAAGCCGGGAAGGTCGGGCACCGACCCGGGACCCACCACGATGCCGCCGCTCAGGTGGGTGGTCAGGCGGGTGGCGAGAGCCTGCGGCACGGCCGCCAGTGTGAGTATCGCGAGGAGCGTTTCCGCCGGTGGGAACGTGCCAGGCTCCCAGGTGCGGGTCAACCGCGCCTCCAGCGGGCCGACGTGCAACCAGCCGGGGCGTCCTCTGCTGTGATCGGCCAACGCAGCCGCTTCTCCTGGATCGGGGGGTGAGCCGCCACGGCTTGCGGCCGGGCCGATCCGGTCCACGGGCCGCGACGGTGATCATGTGAGACTACATCTCCCGCGCCGGGCTCGCATGGGTACGTCCGCCTTCGCGATGCCGAAGCCGGTGAGGACCACTCCCGCGCCGGGCTCGCGCGGGCAAGGCTCCATCGGCCCGCCCGCACCTTCGCGGGGAGGGAGCTTGGCTCGGGAACCGCGGGCCGCTCGTACGGAGCGCCTACCGGTGCCGGTGTCCGACCAGGACGGCGTGGTGATCGGCGCCTTCCCCGTCGTCCGGGTCGGCGTGCACGGTGGCGGCACCCAGGTGGGGCAGGTGATGGATGAGCCGGTGCTCGGCTTCCACCGCCACGGTGTGCGCCTGGAGCAGTGACAGGTCCTCACCGACCACGATGTCGACCTCGGCGCGCAGCGTGTGGCCCACCCAGCGCAGCCGCACCGACCCCACTCGCCGCACGCCGCGGGTGGCGGCCAGGATCCGCTCCGCGTGATCGACCAGGGCCGGATCGACCGCGTCCATCAGCCGGTGGTAGATCGCGCGGGCCGCGTCCCTGAGGACGAAGCAGATGGCTACCGTGATCAGCAGGCCGACGATCGGGTCGACGATCGGGTAGCCCAGCGCGGAACCGCCCGCGCCGAGCAGCACGGCCAGCGAGGTGAGGGCGTCGCTGCGGGCGTGCAGTCCGTCGGCGACGAGCGCGGCCGATCCGATCTGGCGCCCGACCCTGATCCGGTAGCGGGCCACCCACTCGTTGCCCGCGAAGCCGATCACCGCCGCCGCGGCGACCCAGCCGAGCGCCCGCACCTCCTGGGGATCCGCCAGGCGCCGCGCGGCCTCGTACCCGGCGAGCGCGGCGGAGGCGGCGATGATCAGAACGATGACGATCCCGGCCAGGTCCTCGGCTCTGCCGTAGCCGTAGGTGAACCTGCGGCTGGCGGCCCGGCGCCCGAGGAAGAAGGCGATCGCGAGGGGGATCGCGGTGAGCGCGTCGGTGACGTTGTGCAGTGTGTCACCGAGGAGGGCGACCGAACCGGAGAAGGCCACGACCACCGCCTGGAGGACGGCGGTCACCATGAGCACGGCGAAGGAGACGGCCAGCACGCGCAACCCGCGACTGCTGGACTCCAGGGCGGAGTCGGTCCTGCCCGCGCTGTCGTGGCTGTGCGGGGTGAGGGCGTGGCCGGCGCGTGAGAGCAGCCTTACGAACCGGCGACCGGCGGGGCCCTGTCGTTCATGTCCGTGTTCATGGACGGATCCGTGTCCGTGTCCATGCTCGTGGCGCTGATCGTGCCCATGCCCATGCCCATGCCCATGCCCATGTCCGTGCGCGGGCTTGTGGCGCTGATCGTGCGGAGAGCCGGAGTCGGTGGACTCGCGGGGGGACGGAGAACCGGCGTCCTGCTGGTCGGACATGGCTACCTCGTTTGCGGCCGATGCGCTTTTCCCGGAGTATATGTAGTCATGTATGCACGCGACAATGAATCAGGTGACAAGTCGTCGCAGGAGCAACCCACCGGCGCTCAGGTGGAGACCGCCGTCGAGGCGTTCCGGATGCTCAGTGACGCCACCAGGCTGCGCCTGATGTGGCTGCTGTCGTCAGGGGAGTACGACGTCGGCTCGCTCGCGGAGGCGATCGGGGTCGCGCGCCCCTCGGTCTCCCAGCACCTGGCGAAACTCCGCCTCGCCGGACTGGTGCGCACCCGCAGGGACGGCCGCCGCGTGCTCTATCGGGCCCGCGACGCCCATGTCCGCGCGCTCATCGGTGAGGCTCTTTTCCACGCCGATCACGAGGTCTCCGGCATCCCGCGCCACGACTGACGCGCACCGGGCGGCGACGACTGGGCCGGCCGCCGATGTGATCGCGACTCCTTGTGGTGGCGGCCGGCCGATCCGCCAATTGACAGATTAATTTGTCTAATGGTTCCATGGGGTCGTGACGCCGACCGAGATGACACTCATGGACGAGCCCGACCGGCTGCGCGTGGCGCTCACCCCGATCCGCCGGCGGCTTCTCGCCCGCCTGCGCGAGCCCGCCTCCGCGGTCCAGCTCGCGATCGAGCTGGAGCTGCCGCGCCAGCGGGTCGGATACCACCTCAGGGTGCTGGAGGAGGCCGGGCTGATCGAGTTGGTGGAAGAGCGCCCACGGCGCGGTTTCGTCGAGCGCGTCATGAGGGTCACCGCGAACGCCTTCCTCGTCGATCCCGGCGTGCTCACCTCACCAAACGGAGCCGACGGAGCCGACGAAGCCGGTAAGGCGGACGGAACCGGCGGCGGTGAGGGGGGTGACGACGGGGGCGCCGAGGTGGCCGAGGGGTTCTGCCGGGTCGCCGACCAGTACGCCGCCGAGCATCTCGTCGAGGTGGCCGCCGACACCGTGCGCGACGTCACTCGCATGGCCGCCGCCGCCGACCGGAAGGGCGTCCGGCTGCTGACGTTCACCCTTGAGGCGCGGGTGCGCTTCGCCGAGCCCGGCGACGTGCACGACTTCACCGACGCGCTCGCCGACGCTCTCTCACAGGTGGCGGCACGCTTCGACACTCCCGGCGGGCGGCCCTACCGTCTCGTCGCCGGTGGACATCCGGCGCCCGGCCCGCGGGAAACCGGCGGGCACGACACCTCGGACACGCCGGAAAGAGACGGGCCCTCGGTCCCCGAGGCGCCGGAAACCAGCAGCTGACATCCCCTCCCCGGCCCATGGCCCGGGGTTCCCACGTTGGAGACATCCCATGACAGACGAGCCGTTCTCCCTTGAGGTCACCATCGCCGCACCTGTCGACGACGTGTGGAACGCGCTGCGCGACCCCAAGCTGATCCGACGCTGGCACGGCTGGCACTTCGAGGGTCTCGACGAGGAGATCGAGGTCATCTACCACCAGAACGTCGTGGAGTCGGCCGCCGAGCGCCGCATGGAGGTCCAGGGTGGCGACCTGTTCGAACTGGCCGACCTCGGCGGCCGTACGCACCTGCGGATGACCCGCGCTCCGCGAGGTGACAACCCCGAGTGGGACGACTACTACGACGACATCAGTGAGGGCTGGATCACCTTCGTCCACCAGCTCGCGTTCGCCCTGGAACGGCACCCGGACGCCGACCGGCGCACGGTCTTCCTCTCCGGTGCGGCGGCCACACCGGTGCTGGAGGCCACCGGCCTCGCCGCGGTCGCCGGGCTGCCTCCGGCGAGCCCGTACGAGTTGCGGGCCCCCGCCGGGGAGACGTTGCGCGGTCAGGTCCGGTTCCGTTCGGCCAACCAGCTCGGTCTCACCGTCGACGGCTGGGGCGACGGCCTGCTGGTCGCCGCGCAGAACCCGCCCTCGCCCGCCAATCCGGGGGGCGCCGCCATGATGGTGCTCACCACATACGGCCTCGACGACGGCGCGTTCGCCGATCTCGAATCCCGCTGGAACGCGTGGTGGGGACGGAACTTCCCCGAGGTGCCCGCGAACGACGGGGAGGCTCCCACCGGCGCGAAGCAGGAGCCTGACGTGTAACGGAGCCCTGATGGACGGAAGGTTCCAGCGGCGCCCTCCTTTATCTCAGCACGCGGAACCGCAGATGCGTGACGCGTGCCGACCCGGCCACAAAGGTCCTCTCCAGTTCGACGTGGTCACCGGCCAGACGGTCGAAGAGCCGGACGCCCGTCCCGAGCAGCACCGGTGCGAGCTGGAGCTGGATCTCGTCCACGAGTCCGGCTCTCACGAGCTGTTCGGCGATGTCCGCCCCGCCCATCACGAGGACGTTCTTCTCCCTCGCCGCCTCCCGAGCCCGCCGGATCGCGCTCTCGAGGCCGTCGGAGACGAAGGTGAAGGTCCCGCTCGTCATGGACAGCTCCTCCCGATCCTCGTGGGTGAGCACGAAGGACGGCGCGGGGAACGGTGTGTCCTTCCACAGGCCCACGCCCACGTCGAAGGTCCGCCTGCCCAACACCACCGCACCCGTCGAGGCGGACAGGTCCCGATGCACCCCGGCGTCCACCTCCCGGTCGGCGTCGTCGTTGAACAGCCATTCGTGGAGCCGTTCGCCGCCCTCACCCATGGGGCGCTCGACGCTGACGTCGGGGCCGGCGACGAAGCCGTCGATCGACATCGTGATGTTCAGCAGAACCATTCCCACGAGATTTCCCCTTTGTCGCCGGAACCCGTGTCGCCGGGCCCCCGTTGTCACGCCTTGGTCGTCAGGGCTCGGGTGTTGAAACCCTCGCCGATGGACGCGTGTCTCCCGTGGCGGGCGGGAGGTCATCGCTCTCCTGACGCGGGTCATGTCGTCGTGTCTCGTGTTTTTTCACCGGGATGTGCCTCGCCCGGTCGTACAGGGCGGGTGCGAGTGCGGTGAGCAGCACGCCGGCGGTGACGGCGAATCCCGCAGGGTAGCCCACCGGTCCTGCCAAAAACCCGAACCCGACCGCGCCTACGCCGAGCCCGGCGTCGTAGGCGAGGTTCCAGGTCGCGCTCACCTGGCCGAAGGCGGATTCGGGGGCACGCTCGAACATCAGCGCCAGGGTCGCGTTCTGGGCCATGCCGTATCCCGCCCCGAAGAGCCCCATGCCGACGATCATCGCGACAGGGTTGTCCACCCAGAAGAGTCCGGCCGTGCCGAGAGCGGCGGCCAGGACGGCGGGGGCCAGCAGACGGGCGGAACCGTGGCGGTCGCCGTACCGGCCCGCCGCCCAGCGCGCGAACGGCGTGGCACAGGACTGCACGAGCAGGGCCACCGCGACCAGATCGCGTGACCGCCCCGGTGCGGCCAGCGGGAGGAAGGTGAGCAGGACACCGGCCGCCGGTGTCACCAGGGCGAAGACGAGCACGGGCCTGGCGATCCCGCCGTCGCGGAGGACGGCGGGCCCGCGCCGAGTTCGGCCGTTGCCCTCGTGCCCCTCCTCGTGCCGCTGGGGCCGCGCTCGACGGGAGGGCAGACCGGGAACGGCGGCCAGCGCGAGCAGTGACAGCGCCGCCCCTGCGGCGAAGACGGGCCCGTAGCCGACGTGCTCGCTCAGCCAGAGTCCCAGCGGCAGGCAGGCGATGGAGGGGACCCCGACGGCCACCCCGTACAGTCCCAGTCCCTCGCCGCGCCGATCGGCGGGAACCAGTTCGGCGATCAGGGCCGCACCGGCCACCACCACGAGCCCGAGCCCGGCACCCCGTGCCAGGCAGATCCCCAGCAGCGGGGGCATCGACGCCGACGCGGGCAACAGGAGGGCGGGTGCTCCGAGCAGGAACAGGCCCAGTCCCATGACCGTCCGGTAGCCGTGCGCACGCAGCAGCGCGGGCACCGCGAACTCCGTCAGCACGGTCCCCAGCATCATGGCGCCGGTCGACAGGCCCGCTCCCACACCGCCCGCGCCGGATGTGGCCGCGTACAGGGGGACGACGGGCGCCAGCAGGTAGAAGCCGCCGAGGGCACCGAGCGAGGCGGTCAGCAACAGGACCATCGGGCGGTTCAGGATGCCGGTGCCGTCCCGCGGCCTCTTTCCCGCGTCCTTCGATGTCTCCTCGCAGACCCTCTGGAGATCCCTGCCGCTCCTGCGGGTCTCCCCGTCGCTCCCCGCGGGCCCCATGCCGCCGGGAGTCTCCGCGGAGGCGCCCTTCTGGTGATCCATGGGCCGACCCTAGAGCGGAACCGGCTCAGCGGTAAGGTCCGCTTTCATGTCGATCGAGTGGACCGGTTCGGGGCCCGAACTCCTGTTGCGTATCGACAGGAACCGGCCGGAACCACTGCGTGTGCAGCTCGAACGCGCGCTGCGCGAGAGCATCCGCGCCGGTCGGCTGGCAGCAGGGGAGCGGCTCCCCTCCTCACGCGTCCTGGCCCGCGACCTCGGCGTCTCCCGAGGCCTGGTGACCGAGTGCTACGCGCAGCTACAGGCCGAGGGCTACCTCGTCACACGTGGCGGCTCGGCCACCCGCGTGGCGGCCGAGGCCCGCCCGCCGGTGGCCGAGCCACAGCCCGTGCCCGCCGTGCCGTCCTCCCTCTCCTTGCCGCCCGAGTCCACCGCGTTCACCGGGCCCGTTCGGATCGACTTCCGGCCCGGTGTGCCCGACCTGTCGAGCTTCCCCCGCGAGCGGTGGAGCCGGGCCCTGCGGCGCGCCTGCCGCGATGCGCCCGGTGACCTGCTCGGTTACGGCGATCCTTACGGTGACCCGGTGCTGCGCGATGTGCTCGCCGCCTACCTGCGGCGGGTCCGCGCCGCGGCCGCCGACCCGTCCCACACCGTCGTGTGCGCGGGGTACGCGCAGGGACTGCAACTCGTTCTGCGGGTGTTGGCGGGGGAGGGGGTGCGCGTCGTGGCCGTGGAGGATCCCGGTGACCCCGACTGCCGCGCCGTCGCCACGGCGCTGGGTTTCGACCTCGTCGCGGTGCCCGTCGACGAGCGCGGTATCGACGTCGGCACGCTCGCGACCTCCGGTGCGCGCGCCGTGCTCCTCACCCCCGCACATCAGTCGCCCACCGGTGTCGTACTGGCTCCCGACCGGAGACAGGCGCTGATCGCCTGGGCCGTCGCCCGCGACGCGACGATCGTCGAGGACGACTACGACGCCGAGTTCCGCTACGACCGCGAACCGGTCGGTGCCCTGCAGGGACTCGCCCCCGACCGGGTGGCGCTCATCGGTTCGGTGAGCAAGTCGCTCGCCCCGGCTCTGCGTCTCGGATGGATCCTCTGCCCGCCTCGCCTGTCCGCCGACGTCGCGGACCAGAAGCGGTTCGCCGACCGGGGCTCGCCGGCCTTCGACCAGCTCGCGCTCGCCGATCTGTTGAGCTCAGGTCAATACGACCGCCACCTGCGCCATATGCGGCCACGTTACGCCGCCCGGCGCGCGGCCCTCGTCGAGGCGCTGGGTCGGCACGCGCCCGAGGTCGAACTGCGCGGGCTGGCCGCCGGTTTCCACGCGGTCGCCCAGTTGCCGCCGGGCGCGGACGAGCGTGCCGTGGTCGAGGCCGCCCGCCGCCGGTCCGTTGGGTTGTACGGGATGAGTGGTTATCTCCTCGGCCCCCCGGAAGGGCGGCCGTCTCCCGCGCGGCTCGTCCTCGGATTCGGCAACCTGACCTCGGACGCCGTCTCCGACGGCATCGCCACCGTCGCGGACCTGCTGCGGGGCTGTTGAGCCTCCGGAAGGCCCCGATGGCTCAACGGTGCCGGTGCCGTCTTCTCGCAGGACCCACCGCCCACGTCGGAACGGCGGCTTCGTCGCGAGGGCTCACGCCTCCTTGAGGATGGCGGCCACCGACTCGCGCAGCGGTGTGGTGGGGCGGCCGATGAGGGCGCTGAGCTCGCCCGGGGTGGGGGAGAGGGCTCCGCGGACGATGTCGAGGTCGATGTCGGCGTACATGGTCGCCGCCGGCTCGGGCAGGCCCGCGTCGATCAGCGCCTGGCGGTAGTCGGCGTGCGGCAGGTCCTGGTAGACGACCGGCCTGCCGGTGGCCGCCGACACCTCGGCGGCCAGTTCGGGCAGGCTCCACGCGGTGTCGCCGGAGAGTTCGTAGATCTTGTCGCCGTCCTCCTCGCGGGTGAGCACGGCGACGGCCGCGGCCGCGAAGTCAGCTCGGGCCGCGCTGGCGACGCGGCCCTCACCGGCGGCGCCGAAGATCACACCGTGCTCGACGCCCTGAAGGACGGACGCCGCGTAGACCTCGGTGTAGAAGCCGTTGCGCAGGAAGGTGAACGGGATCCCGGAGGCGCGGATGTGTTCCTCGGTGCCTCGGTGGTCGGCGGCCAGTGCGAGGGGCGTGGTGTCGGCGTGCAGCACGCTGGTGTAGACGATGCGGGCGACCTCGGCCGCTCTGGCGGCGTCCACCACGGCGCGGTGTTGTCCGAGTCGTCGTCCGACGGCGTCGCCGGAGATGAACAGGACCGTGTCGCCGGGCGCGAAGACTCCCTTGAGCGTCTCCGGCCGCTCGTAGTCGGCCTCCTTGATCTTGACGCCGCGCGCGGCCAGATCGGCCGCCTTGCCGGGATTCCGCACGGCGGCCACGACATGGTCGGCGGGCACGCTCTCCAGCAGTCCGTCCACCACCAGGCGGCCGAGCCGGCCGGTGGCACCGGTGACAACGATCATTTCACTTCTCCTCGCTCGAAGGGTTCGCCGCCAGGTTAGTACTAACTAATAGATAGCGCCAACTAAAAGTTAGTACTCTCTTTGGGGTGGTGTGGCGAGAAAGTAGGGTGGAAGGATGGACGACCGGGTCGCGATCCCGCAGGACGAGTTCAGTCAGCTCACCTTCGACGTCTTCATGCGCGGATGCGTCTCGCGCGAGACGATGGAGCACATCACCGGCCGCTGGGGCATCCTGGTCATGGTCGCGCTCCACGAGGGGACCTATCGCTTCAACGCCCTGCGCCGCCGGGTCGACGGAGTGAGCGAGAAGATGCTCGCCCAGACCCTGCAGGCACTGGAGCGCGACGGCCTGGTCCACCGCGAGGCCGAGCCGACCATCCCCCCGAAGGTCGAGTACAGTCTCACGCCGCTCGGCGCCCAGGCGGCCGCACGCCTGCTCGACCTCATCGAGTGGCTGGAGGGTGAGATGCCCGCGGTGATGGAGGCCCGTGCGCGTCACGACCAGGCCAGAGGCGATCACCGGACGACGTAGGCGGGCCACCCGTCGCGTCGTACGCGTCGGTCCGGCGGCCGGCGACCCTCATCGCGGAACGAGGCGGCGAGGAGGGCGAGGCCGGATCGGTGCGCGGCCGGAAGCGTGGATCAAGAAATGTCGCCGAGGGTCGATAGCGTGTCCGGCATGAGCGACAAGATCATTGATTCCCCCACCGACTGGGTCTCCGCGCACCTTCGCACCTATGTCGAGTCGAACGGCGCGGAGGGGCACCTCTACTACGGCAGGCCCACCCTGCTGCTCACCACCGTCGGGCGCAGGTCTGGGCTGAAGCGGCGCACCCCGCTCATCTACGGTCGCGACGGCGACGCCTACGTGGTCGTCGCCTCCAACGGCGGGGCCGACGAGCACCCGCTGTGGTACCACAACGTGGTGGCTCTGCCGCAGGTCGAGGTGCAGGTGCAGGCCGAGGTGTTCACCGCCGTCGCGCGGACCGCGACCGCGCGGGAGAAGGCCGCCCTGTGGGAGCAGATGGTGGGAATCCACGGCGAGTACGCCGACTACCGGCGCAAGACGGCTCGCGACATCCCGGTGGTGATTCTCACCCGTGCCTGAGGCTTGATCCGGTGTGCGCACCGCCGGGCGGCCTCGTCGGGGTGGTTGTCACGTGGAGTGCGCGGTGTGCGATCTCGACCGAGCCGGCACCGGGGCGAGCGGGCGTGCCGCTCGCCCCGGTGACACTCGCTGCGAAACCTGTGCGAAACGGTCAGTTGCTACGGCTCCGCTAGCCAGGAAGAGCAGTACGATCTACTGTAATTGACAGTAAACCGTGCGTAAGGAGTGGGGCGTGGATCTTATCGTGCCGCCGACGGAACGGCTCTGGTGATGGCCGGTCAAGCAACCATCGGTGACCGCATCCGCGGATTGCGGTTGAGCAGGCACATGTCCCAGGCGCAGTTGGCCGGGCCAGACCTGTCTGACAGTTATGTTTCGCTCATCGAGTCAGGAAAACGGACCCCCACACCGGTCGTCACGCGCCTGCTCGCCGACCGGCTCGGCTGCGGCATGGAGTTCCTCCTCCACGGGATCGAGCCGCACCAGCGCGTCGACACCGGGCTCGCCCTGCGTCAGGCCGAACTCGAACTGTGTCACGGGGACCCGGCCGCCGCGGCCGAGCTCTTCGCCGACACGGCCAAGGCGGCGAGTGACGACAGCGCCGTGCTCGCGGCGCAGGCGCGTTTCGGTCATGCTCGCGCGCTGGAGGCCCAGGGGGACACGGCGGGGGCGGTCGAGGTCTACGAGCGGCTTCGCCACGAGGCCGTGACGCATCCCGAGCGTCTCGCCGTCCTTCCCGTCGCCGTGGCGCTCTGCCGCTGCTACCACCGTGCCGGTGACACGATGCGTGCCCGGGATCTCGGGCTGGAGGCCCTGGCCCAGGCCGAGCGGTTCGGGCTCGACCGGGGCGAGCTCGCCCTCGACCTCGCCGCGGTGCTCGCCGAGACCGAGATCGACTTCGCGTACGTCGAGCGCGTGCTGGCGATCTCCCCGCTGCCCGACGCCGTTGACCGCGACTCGGAGGTTCTCAGCCTGTGGCGGGCCAGTACGGCCGCGGCGGAGGAGGAGGACTCGTCGCTCGCCGCGCGGCTCGCGGCGGAGGCCGTCGCCGCGGGCCGGCCCGCGCGGATGGCCATCCGCCACGTCCAGAGCGCGATGCGCTGGGCATGGATCGCCGCCGTGCGTCCCGAGGACGCCGACCTCGACCGGGCGGGTGAGTTCGCCGCCTCGGCGGTCGAGATTCTCTCGCGCCTGTCGGCCGGGACGATCGAGCACGCCCGTGGCCTGGTCGTGCTCTCCCGCGTGCGGCTGCGCTCCGGGGACGTGGAGGCCGCCACCGGTCTGGCCGAGCAGGCTCTCGGCCTGCTCGCCGACGTGCGGGGGACGGTGCCGGCGATGGCACACGTGGTTTTGGCCGAACTGGCTCTGGCACGCTCCAAAAACGGGGGCCCGGCACTGGTGAAGGCGCAGGAGCTGCTCACCGATCCGGGCGCCTCCGGGGCGCCCGTCGTCGACCGGGAGTCGGCCAGGCTCTGGCGTGAGATCGGTGACCTCTGGGGCCGGGCCGGGGCGGCCGAGGAGCAGATGAACGCCTATCGCAGGGCGCTCGAAACGGTGGGGATCGGTCCACGCACGGAAGCACCGTCCGGTTCGAAGTGGCGTGAGGTGGCGATCCCGGCGAGTCCGGCGATCCCCGCGCACCTCGGGGTGTCGCACGAGTCGAGAGCCGGGTGACGTTTTCGCCCTGACGCATTGACGCCGTGCCCCTCCGGCCTCTTTGGGGTGGGCGCGCGTCGATGACGCATGGGCGGGTGCGCCTCGTTCGCCGGGATTTCCGGCGCGTTCGCGAAATGGGGTGTGAGGGCTTTGTCATGCCCTGGGCGGCGGGCTCGAAGGTGAACCGCGGGGCGATGCGTAACGCCGTGCGGAAAAAGTGGTAATAAAAGGCGGGTCGGCCTTTCGTCCCTTTTGTAGTGGATGAATGGGTAGAGGGTGGATCGGCGAATGGCGGATCCGTAAAAATCGGCGACGCTGAATTGTCAATGCAGCTCAGGGAGGTGGCGAGACGTGTCGAGGGCTCAGGTCCTCGGAGTTGGATAGGTGAATGAGGCTTCTCGGTAATTGCGGATAAACTCTCTCCGTGTTACAGCCCCGAAATTCGGCCTTCCTGGAATGTTGCACATATCGTTATTGTGTGGCGGTCGGTCTGATGGTGGGGCGAGAGGGGCGTAATGGCTGATGTGCTCGTGGTTCCGGTGCGTCTGGCGGCGCTCTATTCGAAGGACGAGGTCGGAGTCGTCGAGCCGGTGGATTTCACCCGGTTGCCGTATGTCGATCTCATGACGAAACGGGACGTCCGGCCGGGAACCCCGTACATCAGCGAGGAGATCCTCCCGGACCCCTTCGAGAGGCAGGACTTCCTGCTCGGGCCGGGAGTGCACCTGCACTGGTCGCTTCCGGACGCGCTGACCCGGCTCGTCCAGGAGGACGGGAAGACGCGGGTGCCCGCCGTGCCGAACCGGTGGCTGGTGACGCGCCGCAGGGACGAGGTGTTGGAACGTTCCTGGGTGGTCGAGAGCGACTACCTGGCCGCACCGGGCGACGCGAACGCGGCCGGGATCGCGTTCCCCATGACCGACGGCGGCGTGTTCGTCGGCGCGAGCGCGACCGAGGCGCTCGCCGCCCACCTCGGTACGGTGCTCGACGGGGTCGCCCCCGACGAGGCCGAGAACCTACTCGAAGCCCTCGGCGCGAAAACCTGTGGCCAGGTGTCGTGCCGAGACGGTTCACTGTCACGGCATGACGATCTTCGGTCCCGTGATCGACACCCGGCCTCTGTTCCCACGCGAACGTCGCGCGCTGCTCGACCTGCTCGGATCACTGGATCCGCAGGACTGGGAGCGGCCGACGGTCTGCCCGGGGTGGAATGTCCATGACGTCGTCGGACACGTTCTCAACGACTACCTGCGTCGGCTCTCGGGTGGTCGGGACGGGTACCGCGGCGCCGTTTTCGCCGACGATGAGACGTTGCCCACCTACCTGGCACGTGTCAACGAGGAGTTCGTCCGGGCGTTTCGTCAATGCAGCCCGCAGGTGATGATCGAGCTGCTGGCCCACCTGGGCCCCGAGCTCGACGCCCTGTGGTCGGTCCGCGACCTGGACGCCCCCGCCGATCTGAACGTGTCCTGGGCCGCCACCGATCTGACCAGTCCCGCCTGGCTCGACATCGCCCGCGAATACACGGAGTTCTGGGTCCACCAGCAGCAGATACGCGATGCCGTCTCCCGCCCGGGCGCCGACGACCCGGATCTGCTGGGCCCCGTCATCGACACGTTCCTGCGCGCGCTGCCCCACACCCTGCGGGCCGAGACCCGTCCCGAGGGCACGGTCATGCGATTCGACGTCACCGGCTCGGCGGGCGGTGTCTGGTTTGTCGCACGACAGGCCGGTCGATGGCAGATGGCTCCTGGCGACACGGTGGACGAACCCGTCGCGCACGTCACGATGGATCAGGATGTGCTCTGGCGTCTCGCCGGCCGGGGAATCACCGTCGAGGAGGCGCGACGACGCTCGGGCACACGCGGCGACCTCGGCCTCACCTCGGCCGCCACCACTCTCCTCGCGGTCGTCCGGTAACCCGCACGGCGGGTCCTTCGTCACCGAGACACCCGAACGGCGTGGCACCCGGCCGGGGTGGAGCGTCCCGCGCGACCGGAGTGGTGGCGACGACCGAAGCGGTGACGATCCGCCCGAGGCCGGTGACCTCGGCGTCGGGCGGAGATCCTGTCAATCCTGCCGGCGGGACTTCAGCCGCGCCGACAAGGCCGCCGCCTGAGTGCGGCGCTCCATGCTGAGCTTGGACAGCATGTTGGAGACGTAGTTCTTGACGGTCTTCTCGGCGAGGTGCATCCGCTCGCCGATCTGCCGGTTGGTCAGGCCCTCGCCGATGAGTTCCAGGATGTGCCGCTCCTGGTCCGTCAGCGCCTCCAGGGGGTCCTTGCGGGCGGCCTGCTCACGCAGCCGCGCCAGCATGGCCGAGGTCGTCTGCGGGTCGAGCAGCGACTGGCCGCCCGCCACCGTACGCACGGCGCCCACCAGATCCGAGCCGTGGATCTGCTTGAGCACGTAGCCGGACGCGCCCGCCATCACCGCGTTGAACAGGGCGTCGTCGTCGGCGAAGGAGGTGAGCATCAGACAGGCCAGATCCGGGACCCTGGAGCGGACCTCCCGGCACACGTCCACCCCGTTGCCGTCGGGCAGGCGTACGTCCAGGACGGCGACGTCGGGCCGCAGCGCCGGAATGCGGGCCACCGCCGACTCGGCGGTCCCCGCCTCGCCGATCACCTCGATGTCGCCCTCGGACTCCAGCAGCGCGGCCACGCCCCGCCGTACCACTTCGTGATCGTCGACCAGGAACACGCGAATCATGCCTCGGATGGTAGTCCTCTCACGACCTCGCCTGTAGGGACCTAGGTCCTCAGCGGATCCTCAGCGGGTCCTCAGCGCCGCCGCCGTACGATCTCGCGGGTCACCGGCCGGGCTCCCCGGGGAGCGGGATCTTTCCCTCGCCACCCGAGTTAGGTTAGGCTAACTTTAATCGCGTGCCTCATCCCGTAAAGAGCGCGTACCTCGCCAAAAGGCTCGCCGGTCTGTTCCTGCTGGGCGGCCTGCTGCTGCTCGCCGTGCTGGCCGGAATCGTGATCGGCGCCAAGCACATCCCGCCAGGCCAGGCATTGGCCGGAGTGTTCTCCCCGGACGGCTCGGAGAACGCGCTGATCATCCAGGAGTTGCGGCTGCCGCGCACCCTGCTCGGGGTCGCCGTCGGGGCGGCGCTCGGACTGGCGGGCGCGCTCATGCAGGCGCTGACCCGCAACCCGCTGGCCGAGCCGGGACTGCTCGGTGTCAACGGCGGCGCCGCGGTGGCGGTCGTGACGGTGATCGGCCTCTTCCGGGTGGACGACGTCCTCGTCTACGTGTGGGCGGCGTTCCTCGGAGCCGCCGGAGCCGCGCTGCTCGTCTACCTGATCGGGGCGCGCGGCCGTTCCGGCGCCACACCCGCGCGGCTCGTCCTCGCGGGCGCCGGGATCAACGCGGTGTTCAGCTCGCTGACGGCGGGGATGATGCTGCTCAGCCCGCGCAGCTTCAACGGCTTCCGCTTCTGGCAGGTGGGCTCGCTGTCCGGGCGTGACCTCGCCCTCTTCGTGCGGATCGGCCCGTTCCTGCTGGCGGGAACGGTGCTGGCGCTTCTCCTGGCGCGCCCGCTCAACGCCCTCGCCCTGGGGGAGGACGCCGGGCGCGCGCTGGGTGCCAGGCCGGGCAGGACCCGCGCGCTGGGGGCGCTCGCGATCGTGGTGCTGTGCGGTGCCGCCACGGCGGCGGTGGGCCCGATCGCGTTCGTCGGGCTGGCGGTGCCCTTCATGGTCAGGGCGCTGGTCGGCCCCGACCAGCGCTGGGTGCTGCCGTACTCGCTGCTGCTGGCGCCGGTGCTGATGCTCGCCGCCGACGTCCTGGGGCGCGTGGTCGCTGCGCCCGGCGAACTGGAGACGGGCCTCGTCACCGCGTTCCTCGGCGCTCCCCTCCTGGCACTGATGGTCCGTCGCGGAAGGGTTCCGCAGCTGTGAGCACGAATCGTGTCCTGCGCGTCGGGACGATGTCCCTGCGATGGGAGCCGCGCGTCGTCATGGTGTGTGCCGCGCTGGTGGCCCTCGCGCTGGGGACGGCGGTGGCGGTGGTCGGCAGCGGTGACTTTCCCGTCTCCGCCGCCGAGGTGGTGGGGGCGCTGACCGGTCGGGGGGAGCGGGCCACGGAGTTCATCGTGCTCACGTTGCGCCTGCCCAGGGCGCTCACCGGCCTGCTCGCCGGCGCGGCGCTCGGCCTGAGCGGGGCCGTCTTCCAGAGCATCACGCGCAACCCGCTGGGCAGCCCGGACATCATCGGGTTCACGACGGGGTCGGCGACCGGCGCGCTGCTGCAGATCCTGGTCATCGGTGGCGGCGCCGTCGCCGTCGCGGCCGGCTCCGTTCTCGGCGCGGTGCTGACCGCGCTCGCCGTCTACCTGGTCGCCTACCGGGGCGGGGTGCACGGTTACCGGCTGGTCCTGGTCGGGGTCGCCGCGGCCGCGATGCTCGAGGCGTTCAACGCCTATCTCGTCACCCGCGCCGAGTTGCGCGAGGCGTACGAGGCGGCGTTCTGGCTCACCGGCAGCCTGAACGGCAGGGGGTGGCAGCACGCGTGGCCACTCGCCCTGGCGATGGCCGTCCTCGTACCGGCCGCGCTGGCCTTCGGGGGCCGGCTGCGCATGGGCGAGCTCGGGGACGACGCGGCCCAGGCGCTCGGCGTGCCCGTCCAGCGGACGCGGGCCGCGCTCGTGGTGATCGGGGTGGGGCTGGTGGCGGTGGCGACCGCGGCGGTGGGGCCGGTCCCGTTCGTCGCGCTCGCCGCGCCGCAACTGGCGCGCGGACTCACCCGCAAGCCCGGTACGCAGCTCGTACCGGCCGCGCTGATGGGCGCGACGCTGCTCGTGCTCAGCGACCTGGTGACGTTGCACCTGCCGGTCGCGGTGCCGGTCGGCGTGGTCACCGGGGTCCTCGGCGGCGTCTATCTGGTCTGGCTGCTCTCGACCGAGGGAGTGCGAGGACGGGCGTGAGCGGCCGGGTGTTTCGAGGTGACGGCGTGCTGAGGGCCGTGGCGCTCGGAGAGGCCGCGCGTCCTGGATCCGCGAGTCGTGATGAGACGCGCGTTGACGGCCGAACGCCTCTAAATTAGGTTAGCCTTACCTGACTTAAGGGGAGCTTCGTGCTGACCAGGGAAGAACTGCGCCGTTCGCTGACGGACCTGCTCGGAGAGCGGGTGGAGGCACACGACAATCTCATCGAGCTGGGCATGGACTCGATCCAGCTGATGGGACTGACCGGCCGCCTGCGCCGCCTCGGAGTCGAGGTCGGCTTCGCCGAACTCGCGCGGCGGCCCACGCTGGCCGAGTGGTGGGAACTGCTCGCCGAGCGCGGCGCCATCGCGCCGCACCCGCTTCCGTCCCCGAACTCCGCTTCCGAGTCTGTTTCCGGGTCCGCTCCCGGGACCAAGGCCGGTTCCGCTTCGGATTCCGGGATCGAGTCCGGCTACGGCTCCAGGTTCGGCTCCGGTGCCGCCCTCGACGGCGTTCCCGCCCCTGCCGCGGAACGGGAGGACGCGGAACCTGACGGGCCGTTCCCTCTCGCGCTCATGCAGCACGCCTACTGGATCGGCCGGGACTCCGGCCAGTCGCTCGGCTCCGTCGCCGCGCACCTCTACGTGGAACTCGACGGCCGCGAGATCGACCCCGCCCGGTTGGAGGCGGCCGTCGTGGCACTCGCCGAGCGGCATCCGATGCTAAGGGTCGCGATCTCCGACGAGGGAACCCAGCGCATCCTGCCGGAGCGGCCGGGCCCCGCCGTCACGGTGCACGACCTGCGCGCCGTGCCGGATCCCGCAGAAAAGCTGGAACGGCTGCGCGCCGAGATGTCCACCCAGCGGCTCCCCATCGAGACGGGCCGGGTCTTCGACGTGCGGCTGAGCCTGCTGCCTTCCGGCGCGACGCGGCTGCATCTGGACGTCGACATGGTCGCCGCCGACGCGATGAGCTACCGCACGCTGCTGGCCGACCTCGCGGCGCTGTACGAGGGCGAGAACCTGCCGCCGATCGGCTACGGCTACGCGCGCTACCTCGCCGCCGACCCGCGCGCCGAGGCACGCGACCGCGACCGGCGCTGGTGGGGTGAGCGGCTCGGCGAGATGTCCGGGCCACCCGAGCTGCCGGTCGTGCCGCAACCGGGCGACCGCGTCGTCCGCAAGCACCACTGGCTGCCTCCCGAGGACAGGCGGCGGCTCATCGCCCGCGCCCACCGCGAGGGCGTCACCCCCGCGATGGCGCTCGCCGCCGTCTTCGCCGAGGTGATGGGCGCCTGGTCGGCGACCCCGCGCTTCCTGCTGAACCTGCCGCTGTTCCACCGCGAGCCGATCCACCCCGACGTGGACGCCGTGGTCGGAGACTTCACCGGCTCCATCCTGCTTGAGGCCGACCTGTCGAGGGAACTGCCGTTCACCGAGCGCGCCCGCGAGGTTCAGACGCTGATGCACACGGCCGGTGAGCACAGCGACTACTCCGGCCTGGAGGTGCTGCGGGACCTGTCGAGGTCGCGGGGCGAGCAGGTGCTCGCGCCGATCGTCTACACCAGCGCGCTCAACCTCGGCGAGCTGTTCGGCGACCGGGCGCGGCGCAGCTTCGGAGAGCCGGGGTGGATCATCTCGCAGGGGCCGCAGGTGCTCCTGGACGCCCAGGTCACCGAGGTCTCCGGCGGACTGCTGCTGAACTGGGACGTACGCGACCCCGCCTTCCCCGAAGGCGTCGCCGACGCGATGTTCGCCGCCTACACGGGGGCGATCACCCGCCTGGGCGCGCCGGACGCCGACTGGAGCGAGCCGCTGCGCATCGGAGCCTCGCCGCACCAGGTGCGCCTGCGGCACGAGCTCAACGCCCAGCCGCCGCCGCCCGCGCGGACGCTGCACGAGGAGTTCTTCGCGCGGGCGCGCCGCACCCCCGGCCTCCCCGCGCTGCACTGGGGCGGCGATGGCACGGGCGGCACTCGTGGCGCCGACGACGTCGGTGGCGATGGCGGCACGCTCACGTACGGCGAGCTGGCCGACCGTGCCCTGCGCGTCGCCGCCCATCTCGTGGAGCGAGGGGTGCGGCCGGGTGACCGGGTCTCGGTCGAGCTGCCCAAGGGGCCGGACCAGGCCGTGGCGGTGCTCGGCGTGCTGGCGGCCGGGGCCGCGTACGTGCCCGTCGGAACGGGGCAGCCCGCCGTCCGGCGGGAGAGGATCCTCAGGACGGCCGGGGTCGTGGTCTCGCTCACCTCGGCCGTGACGCACCCCGCGCCGCTGGACGGGCCGGTGCCCGTCCCGCCCGACCAGGTCGGCTACGTGCTGTTCACCTCCGGCTCCACCGGGGAGCCCAAGGGCGTCGAGGTCTCGCACCGGGCCGCGATGAACACGATCGGCGATCTGGTCGAGCGGTTCTCGGTCGGCGAGGCGGACGTGTCGCTCGCCGTGTCGGCCCTCGACTTCGACCTGTCGGTGTTCGACCTGTTCGCTCTGTGGTCGGCCGGCGGCGCCGTGGCGATCCCGCTGGAGGACGACCGTCGCGACGCCACTCGCTGGGCCGATCTGGTCGAGCGGTGGTCGGTGACCGTGCTGAACTGCGTGCCGTCGGTGCTGGAGATGCTGCTGCGCACCGGCCCCGCGCCCAGCCTGCGGCTGGTGCTGCTCGGCGGCGACCGGGTCGGCACGCACCTGCCCGCGCTGCTGCGGGAACGCTCGCCGGGGGCACGGTTCGTCGCGCTCGGCGGTACGACGGAGACCGCCATCCACTCGACCGTGATCGAGGTCGACGGCGAGGTGCCCGCGGACTGGACATCGGTCCCGTACGGCGTCCCGTTGCGTGGGGTGGCCTGCCGGGTCGTCGACGAGGCCGGGCGTGACCGCCCCGACTGGGCGCAGGGCGAGCTGTGGATCGGCGGCGCGGGGGTCGCGGACGGCTACAGCGGCGACGCCGAGCGCACCGCCGACCGGTTCGTCGTCCACGAGGGCATCCGCTGGTACCGGACCGGGGACATGGCCCGCTACCGGCCCGACGGCACGCTGGAGTTCCTGGGACGGCGCGACCACCAGGTGAAGGTGCGCGGGTTCCGGATCGAACTCGGCGAGGTCGAGACCGCGTTGGAGAGCCACCCCCGGGTGCGCCGCGCCGTCGCGTTCCTCGCCGACTCGCGCCTGGCCGCCGCGGTCGTGCTCGCCGGGGAGGCGGACCAGGAGGCGGAGCCGCGGAGGACGGGGCAGGAGAAGGCAAGGACGGAGGAGACGGGGCGGGAAGGGGCGGGCCTGGAGAAGACCGGGCAGGGAAAGGCGGGGCCCGAGGAGAGCGCGACACGGGAACTGCTCGCCCACGTGCGAAAACTGCTGCCCCCGCACATGGTTCCCGACCTCCTGGTGCCCCTGGCGGCGCTCCCGCTCACCGCGAACAACAAGGTGGACCGCAAGGCGCTCGCCGCCCTCGTCGCAGCGGCGGCATGGGAGACTGGCACGCCCTACACGGCGCCGGGCACGGCGCTGGAACGGGTGCTCGCCCGGGTCGTCGGCGAGGTGCTCGGCGTGCCGAGGGTCGGCGCGCACGACGACATCTTCGCGCTCGGCGGTGACTCGGTGCTGGCCACCACCGTCATCGCACGACTGCGCGAGGCACTCGACGCCTCCTCGCTCCCGCTGCGGGCGCTGTTCACCGAGCGGACCGTGTCGCGCGTCGCCCGCCGGTTCGTCGAGATGGAGGAGGTCCCCGGCAGGCTGGAGGCGGTCGCCGAGATCTGGCTCATGGTCGAGGACATGTCCGAGGACGAGCTCACCGAGCGCCTGGGTGTGAGGGAGTCCGGCTGACGGTCCGCGCCCCCAGGCGAGATATGACCGCCTGGGGGCGCGGTAACCGGTGCCGGTCGCCCGGGACCGCGCCTCCGGTGCGACCATCCCCTCCGCTCGCGAGCGGAGGGGATGGTCGTCGCGGTCAGCGGACGGGGGAAAGCCTCAGCACCGCCTTGTTCCGGGAGAGCGAGACCACCCGTACGCCGATGCCGTTGACCGACCCCGTCGAACGGAGGCCGAGCACCGCCTGCGAGGTGACACCGGGACCGGTGGCCCGCACCCGCACGAAATCCCGGCCGAAGGAGACGGACAGCCGGGTGACGCCGAATCGAGGGCTGACCCGGAACCGCACCGCCTTCGAGATGGTGAGCTTGCACCTTCCGTCGTAACACGCTCGAAGGTTCGGACCGGTGGCCCTCCCTCGCGCGACGGCGCCCGTCGCCGGGGCGGCGGCCGAAACCGGTGCGAGGGCGACCGTTGGCGTTTCCGCCGGGGTCAGGCCGGACTGCGCCGGTGCGGTGCCGCCGGTCAGGGCGACGAGCAGCAGGAGGGCGGCGGTCGTCTGAGCCATGTTCTTCCTCTCGTCGTTCCTGCGGTTTCCCCCAGAGGCCGGGCCGTGGTTCGTCGGGCGGGCGTCACCGGCGGTCCTGCGTCGGCACGGGACATGGGGGGTTTGCTGTCGCTTCTCACGATCTGGCAAGAGCGGTCGTTTTTCCAGTCGTTTCTTCGCGGTGCCTTTGCCTGGACGGTTCTCACCCCGGCCGGCGCGGCTCGGCGTCCCCGGACCGGGCCTTTCCCGGTTCGGTGTCCTGCGGGTCGGTCTTCAGGGTCGCGCCGCGCAGGCCGGTGAGCGTGAGGGCGAGGCCGAGGGCGAGGGCGGCGCTGGCCGCGCCGTACACGACGATCGCGGTGCCGGGTGCGAGGTAGCGGCCGAGGACGCCCGCGCCGAGCGCGCCGACGGCCTCGCCGCCGGTCTCCTGGGCGGCCCACAGGGCGTTCACCCGTCCGAGGTAACCGTCGGGGGTGTGCGCCTGGATGAGGCCGTAGCGGAGGATCTCCTCGACGGACGCGACGAGGCCGTACCCGAAGAGGATCGCGACGGCGAGCGCCGGGTGGGTCGCGAGCCCGAGGCAGGCGAGCAGCGCGAAGCCGCAGACCGAGGCGACGAGCAGCGCCTTGCCCGGCGCACGTGACCGTCCGGCCCAGCCACTGGTGACCGAGCCGAGCACCGCGCCGCAGGCGGGCGCGGCGTAGAGCAGGCCGATCGTGGCCGGGCCGCCGCCCAGCCGCAGGGTGGCGAACGCGGGCATGAGCACCGGGATACCGCCCGCCACCATGAACAGCAGGCCGAGCAGCATGAGCGAGCCGACCACGCGGTGCGAGGCCACGAACCGCAGCCCCGAGCCGATCGCTCTGAGCGGGTTCTCCGTGACCTCGACGGCCGGTCTGAGCGCGGGCAACCTCGTCAGCAGGCCGAGGGTGGCGAGCGTTCCCACGGCCGCTGCCGCGTAGTTCCACCCGACGCCGAACGCCGACACGGTCAGGCCGCCGAGCGCGGGGGAGAGCATCGAACCGAGCCGTACGGTCAGCGCGTTGAGCGCGCCCGCCGCGACCAGCTTGTCGGGAGGAACGAGGGCGGGGGTCGCGGCGAGCAGCGCGGTCACGCTGACGCCGGTCGCGAGCCCGTCCCAGGCGGCGAGCACGTAGATCGCCGCGAGCGAGGGGGAGGGCAGGAAGGCGTTCAGCGTCAGCAGCGCGAAGCCGATACCGGCGGCGGTGCGCGCGAGGAGCATCAACCGGCGCCGGTCGTGCCGGTCGGCGAGCACGCCGCCCCACAGGAATCCCGCGAGCAGCGCGAAGCCCTCGGCCGAGGAGACCGCGCCGACGTGCACGGTCGATCCGGTCATCGCGTAGACCTGCACGGGTACCCCGACCATCAGCATGCCGATCCCGAAGACCGACACGGTGCGCGCCACGAACACGTCGCGGAAGGCTCTGCTGGTCCGGAGCGGGCTGATGTCCATGGCCAGACGGCGCAGCATCTTCGGGGTTCTCCTCACCGAACACAGTGGATAAGGTGAGGCTAACCTTAGTTGACCTTAGGGAAAGAGGACAGACCAGTGCAGCGGGTCCTTATGAACGGAAAAATCCACCGTGCCACCGTGACCCAGGCGGATTTGCACTACGTGGGTTCCCTGACGATCGACGCCGACCTGATGGCCGCCGCCGACATCGTCGAAGGTGAGCAGGTCCATGTCGTCGACATCGACAACGGCGCCCGCCTGGTCACCTACGCGATCACCGGCGAGGCGGGCAGCGGGGTGATCGGCGTCAACGGCGCGGCGGCCCACCTGGTCCACCCCGGACACCTGGTCATCATCATCTCGTACGGGAACTTCGACGACGCGGAGGTGCGGGCGCACCGGCCCAAGGTCGTGCACGTGGACGGAGCCAACCACGTCGTCGCGCTCGGCGGCGACCCGGCCGAGCCGGTCGCGGGCGCGGTGGCCCAGATCGCGGGGAGGTGACCCGTGGAGGGATTCACCCCCTGGCCACAGGAGGTCGCGGCGCGCTACCTGGCGGAGGGCTACTGGAGCGACCGGCCACTCGGTGACGTGCTGAACGGGGGCGACCCCGAGCGGACCGCGCTCGTGGCCGGGGACGAGCGGCTCACCTACGCCGAGCTGGACCGCCGGGCCGAGCGCACCGCCGCGGGTTTCGCGCGACTGGGCATCCGGCGCGGTGACCGCGTCGTGGTGCAGTTGCCCAACACCACCTCGTTCGTCGTCGTCTTTCTCGCCCTCGTCCGGATCGGCGCCGCCCCGGTGCTCGCCCTGCCCGCGCACCGCAGCAGCGAGATCGGTTACCTGTGCGAGCTGAGCGAGGCGAGGGCGTATGTCATCCCGGACGCGCACGGCGGATTCGACTACCGTGACCTGGCCCGCTCGCTGGCCGTGGAGCACGTCGTGGTGGACGGGGACGCCCAGGAGTTCCTCGCCCTCGCCGACCTCGACACCGACCTCGACCGTGGCTCCGCCCTTGACTCCGACCGAGCTCCCGGTCGCGACACCGCCCCCGATCACGGCCTCGTCTCCGGACCCGTGTCGTACGAGCGGCCGGATCCGGCCGACGTGGGGGTGTTCCTGCTCTCCGGCGGCACCACCGGACTTCCGAAGCTGATCCCGCGCACCCACCGCGACTACGTCTACAACCTGGAGGCGAGCGCCGAGGTCTGCGGCTTCACCCGCGAGACCGTCTACCTCGTGGTGCTCCCGGTCGCGCACAACTTCGCGCTCGCCTGCCCCGGGGTGCTGGGGGTGTTCGCCAAGGGCGGCACCGTCGTCCTCGCTCCCTCCGGGTCACCCGACGAGGCGTTCCCCCTCATCGAGCGGGAGCGGGTGACGGTGTGCGCGGTGGTGCCGCCCATCGCGCTGCTCTGGCTTGAGGCGGCATCCTGGTCGCGGGAGGACCTGTCGTCGCTCCGGCTGCTGCAGGTGGGCGGGGCCAAGTTCGCCGCCGAGCGGGCCGAGCGGGTTCCCGACGTGCTGGGTTGCGCGGTGCAGCAGGTGTTCGGAATGGCCGAGGGGTTGCTCAACTACACCCGGCTGGACGATCCCCGCGAGCTGGTCGACACCACGCAGGGCAGGCCGCTGTCCCCGGCCGACGAGATCCTCGTGGTCGACTCCGACGGTGCGGAGGTCGCCCCCGGCGAGGTCGGGGAGCTGCTCACCCGCGGTCCGTACACCCTGCGCGGCTACTACCGCGCACCGGAGCACAACGCGCGCTCCTTCACCGCCGACGGCTTCTACCGGACCGGAGACCTGGTGCGGGTGCTCCCCTCGGGACACCTCGTCGTGGAGGGCCGCGACAAGGACCAGATCAACCGGGGCGGTGACAAGATCTCGGCGGAGGAGCTGGAGAACCACCTGCTCGCCCATCCGGCGGTGCACGACGTCGCGGTGGTCGGCATCCCGGACCCGGTGATGGGGGAGCGGACCTGCGCCTTCCTGATCGTGCGGGACCAGGCGCCGACCCTCAGGGAGATCAAGCGGTTCCTCAGGGAGCGCGGTGTGGCCGGATACAAGTGGCCCGACCGCGTCGAGCCGGTCGAGGTGTTCCCCCGCACTCCGGTCGGCAAGATCAGCAAGAAGGAGCTCGCCGCGAGCCTGCGCTGAGCTCCTCCGCTTCTCAGGTGCGCGGGACCACGTACGGGGCGATGCTGGAGAGCTTCTCGCAGGTCTCCTCGTACTCCCGTTCCGGCGTCGAACCGGACACGATGCCGGCGCCGGCCCGCAGCCAGGCCCGGCCGTTCTCGCTGTAGACGGCGCGCAGCACCAGGGCGGCGTCCATCGCCCCGTCGTGTGAGACAGCGAGGACGGCTCCGGCGTAGAGCCCTCGGGGCTCCTCAAGTCTGGCGATCGCGTCGACGGCCGCCGGCTTGGGGATGCCGGAGGCGGTCACGCCGGGAAACAGCGCGTCGAGCGCGTCCCAGCCGGTGCGGCCGGGCGCCAGCTCACCGCTGACACTTGATCCCAGGTGCTGCACGCTGCCGCGTTCCTTCACCGCCATGAAGCCGGTGACCCGGACCGTGCCGGGCACGCACACCCGGTACAGCTCGTCCTGCGACGCGCGTACGGATACCGCGTGCTCGAAGATCTCCTTGGGGTCGTTCTCCAGCTCGCGGCGGGTCCGCGAGTCCACGTTCTCACCTTGGCCGAAGGCGCGCGTGCCGGCGAGTGGCTGGGTCGTCACCGTGCCGTGCCCGTCGATGCTCGCCAGCACCTCGGGACTGAACCCGGCGGCCTGGAAGCCTTCCAGGTCGAGGAGGAACGAGCGGGCCGGGGTGTTGGCGGCACGGCCGCACGCGTACGTCGCGACGACGTCGACGGGGAACGGGATCGGCAGCCGCCGGGAGACGATGACCTTCTCGTAGAGCCCGGCGTCGATCTCGGAGATCGCCTGGGCGACCCGCGACCTGTAGAGGTCGCCGCCGGTGCGTACGTCGACCGGCGACGGCGACGACGGCGATCCGGGGACGACCTGGCCGGACAGCAGCTCGGCGACCCGCTCGGCCTCCTCGGCGTCCGCGCTCACCACCAGCGCGCGCCCCGCCTCGACGCGCACCTCGGTGCGCGGCACGACCAGGTGGGCGAGCCTGCCCGCCGGGGCGAGCGCGGCGAACTCGAACGCGATCCAGCCGTAGGCGTTCCACACCGGCCACGGGGCGGTCCGCAGCGCCGCCTCCAGCGCCGCGGCCGGTCGGCCCGACCACGGCTCGTCGAACCGGTCCACCGGATCGAGCGGGTCCAGTGCGTGCAACGGGTCCAGCGGGTCCAGGGGGTCCGGCGCGTGCCCGGGGCCGGCGGAGGCCGGGGAGGGGGCGTCCAGCCAGCGGCTGCGGACGACTCCGGGTTCGAGGATCACCTCACCCGCCACCCCGCCCGCGAAGGTCCACAGGCCCGGCCGCTCGTACACGACGTAGTGGTCGAACAGCCCGGACCGGGCCAGGTGGGTGACCAGGCGCAACGGGTCGGCCGCGCTCTCGACGACTATCTCCGTGCGCGTCTGATCCGTGCGGACACCAGAGGACAAGGAACCCACCCCTTTATGAAACCGGACAACTTCCAGCAATTTAGGTAAGGCTAACCTTGTGTGGATTTAAGAGGCAAGGCTAACCTAAGTCGCGATGCGGGACAGAGCGCCCGACCCCCGGCCACTAAGGACGTTGAGCGTGCGGGAACAGCGGCAGGACGTCGCGCAGCGGCGCGAACTGATGCGGCGGATGATGACCGAGGCGGGGCTCGGACCCGGCAGAGACCGGATCACCCCACGCGCCGGTGACGGCCCCGCCCCGCTGTCGTACGCGCAGCAGAGCATGTGGCTGCACCACCGGACGTTCCCCTCCAGCCCCGCCTACAACGTCTGCCTGCTGGTACGCATGTCGGGCGAGCTCGACCCCGAGGCGCTCCGCGAGGCGCTGCGCGCGCTCCTGCGCAGGCACGCCGTGCTGCGCACCGTCTACGACGAGAACGACGACGGTACGCCGATGCAGTGCGTCCTCGCCGACGACTCCCTCGACCTGCCGGTGCTTGACCACGTGGAGGACGACGCCGAGGCGTACGCCGAGCGGCTCGCGGCGCTCCCCTTCGACCTGCGCGCAGAGCGGCCGATCCGGCTCGAACTGCTCAGGCTCGGCATCGACGATTACGCCCTGGTCCTGGTCGTGCACCACATCGCCTGGGACGGCATGACCTGGGGTTCGCTCTCACGGGACCTGTCGGCCCTGTACCGCGCGGCCGTCTCCGGTGAGCCGGACGGCCTGCCCACGCTCACCGTCCACTATCCCGACTACGCCGACTGGGAGCAGAACCGCCCGCACCCGGCCGAGGAGATGGACTACTGGCGGCGGCGCCTCGACCCGCCGCCCGCGCCCCTGGACCTGCCCGCCGACCGCCCGCGCGGCGCGACCGCCTCCGAGCGCGGCGGACGCAGGGCCCGCCGCTTCGACGACACCGTCACCGACGGCATGCGGAAACTGGCCGCCGGGGAGAACCTCACCCCGTACATGGTGATGCTCGCCGCCCACGCCGTGCTCCTGCACCGCTACACCGGCGCGACCGACATCGCGATCGGTTCGGCGGTGATGAACCGCGAGCACACCGAGATCGAGCGGCTGGCCGGGAACTTCGGCAACACCCTCGTGCTGCGCACCGACCTGTCCGGCGCGCCCACCTTCCGCGAGGTCCTGCGCCGGGTCCGCGACACCTGCACCGAGGGGTTCGCGCACCGGACACTGCCCTACGACACGATCGTGCGGGAGCTGCGGCCCGCCCGCAGGCGCGGCGGCTCGCCGTTCTTCGACACCATGCTGCTCTTTCTCGCTCAGGAGATCGGTGACCTGGACCTACCGGGCGTCACCACGAGCTGGACGCACATCCACAACGGCACCACCCACTTCGACCTGTCGCTGGAGGCATTCGTCAGGCCCCGGGGGATGACCGTCGAGGCCACCTTCCGTCGCGAGCTGTTCGACGACGAGCGCATCGACGCGCTCCTCGGCCATCTGGAGACGCTGCTCGGCGACGCGGTGAGCCGCCCGGACCGGCGGATCGCCGACCTGAAGCTGCTCGGTGCGGCCGAGGCGGCCCTGCTGGAGGAGTGGAACGACACCGCGCGGCCCGTCGAGGACACGACGGTGACCTCCCTGTTCGAGGAGCAGGCCGCCCGCACTCCCGGCGCGGTCGCCGTCGAGGGCACTGGCGGGGCCACGCTCACCTACGCCGAGCTGGACCTGCGGGCCTCGGCCCTCGCCCGGGTGCTGCGCGAGCGCAGCGCGGGACCCGGCCGGGTCGTCGCCCTGGCCCTGCCCCGCACCCCCGACCTGGTGGTCGCGCTGCTCGCCGTGCTGAAGTCCGGCGCCGCCTACCTGCCGCTGGACCTGGACCACCCGGCCGACCGGATCGCCTACATGATCCGGGACGCCGCCCCGCTCTGCGCGATCGCGACCCCGGAGACGGCCGCCCTCATCCCACGGGGAACCGAGACGCTGACACCCCAGACGCTGACAACCGAGACTCTGACGCCGGGCGGCGCGCTCGGCCCCGCCCATGTCCCCCCGGTGCTCGCCGCCCCCCGCGCCGAGGCGCCGACACCGGACGACACGTTCCCCGACGCGCCCCCCGGAACATCCTCCGAGCCGACCGCAGGCCAGGAGCCGTATCCGGTCCGAGGCGGCGACCTGGCGTACGTCATCTACACCTCGGGTTCGACCGGCCGGCCCAAGGGCGTGGCCGTCCCGCACACCGCGCTCACCGCGTTCCTGCTCACCATGAGGGAGCGTCTCGCCCTGGACGCCGCCGACCGGCTGGTCGCGGTGACCACGATCGCGTTCGACATCGCCGCGCTGGAGCTGTACGTGCCGCTGATCAGCGGCGCGACCGTCGTGCTCGCCGGTCGCGAGAGCGTGCGTGACCCGGCGGCGCTGGGCGCGCTGCTCACCGGGGCGACGATCGTCCAGGGCACCCCGTCACTGCTGGGCTCGCTGGACCCGGCCGCGCTGCGCGGGCTGCGGGTGCTCGTCGGCGGTGAGGCCCTTCCGGCGGCGCTCGCCGGCACCCTCCGCGCGGTGGCGGCGTCGGCCGTCAACGTGTACGGGCCGACCGAGGCGACGATCTGGGCGACCTCCGCCGAGCTGCCGTCCTCGGGGATCGGCAGGCCGTTCCCCAACACCCGCGCCTACGTCCTGGACGCCGCGCTGCGCCCCGCCCCGATCGGTGTCCCCGGCGAGCTCTACCTCGCCGGGACGCAGCTGGCGCGCGGCTACGCGGGCAGGCCGGACCTCACCGCGGAACGCTTCCTCGCCGACCCCTTCGGCCCGCCGGGCGAGCGCATGTACCGCACCGGCGACCTGGCACGCCGGTGCCGCGACGGATCGCTGGAATACCTGGGACGCACCGACGACCAGGTGAAGATCCGCGGGTTCCGCATCGAGCCCGCCGAGGTGCAGGCCGTGCTCGCCGCCCACCCCGGCGTCGTCCAGGCCGCCGTCGTGGTCCGCGAGGACGCGCCCGGCGAGAAGCGGCTCGTCGCGTACGTGGTGCCGGACGGAGACCTCGATGACCTCGAGGAGGCGGACCTTCGGGCGACGGCGGCCGAGACGCTGCCCGAGTACATGCTTCCCTCGGCGATCGTCCGGCTTGAGGCACTGCCTCGTACCGTCAACGGCAAGCTCGACCGGGCCGCGCTGCCCGCGCCCGAGGCGCGGGTGTCGAGCCGAGGTCCGCGCGACGACCGAGAGGCGGCGCTGTGCGCGGTCTTCGCCGAGACCCTCGGCCTGCGCACCGTGGGCATCGACGACGACTTCTTCGCCCTGGGCGGCCACTCCCTGCTGGCCACCCGCCTCGCCGGGCGGGTGCGCGCCGCGCTCGACGCCGAGCTCACCATCGCCGACGTCTTCGAGGCGCCCACGGTCGCCACGCTCGCGCCCAGGCTGGTACGGGGGACCCGGCCGAGGGTCCGCGACGTGAGCAGGCCCGAGATCGTGCCCGCCTCTCCCGCCCAGCGCGGCTTCTGGTTCGAGGAACGCCTGCGCGGCCCCTCGGCCGCCGACGCGCTGCCGCTGGGCCTGCGCCTGTACGGGCCGGTCGACGTCGACGCGCTGCGCGCCGCGTTCGCCGACGTCGTCACCCGGCACGAGGCGCTGCGCACCCTGCTGGAGGAGGGCCCCGACGGGCTGCCGGTCCAGCGCGTCCTCGACACCTTCGAGGTCGCCTTCGACGTGGTGGACGCGCGCGGCCGGCCGGAGGAACGGGTGCGCGCGGCCGAGACGAGGGCCGCCTCGCACGTCTTCGACCTCGGGACCGACCTGCCCATCCGGGCCACCCTGCTGCGGGTCGGTGCCGAGGAGTCCGTGCTGGTGATACTCCAGCACCACGCCGCCGCCGACGAGTGGTCGTTCACCCCGCTGCTCGCCGACCTGTCACGCGCCTACGCCGCCCGCAGGACGGGCACCGCGCCCGACTGGGCGCCGCTGCCCGTGCGGTACGCCGACTACGCCGTCTGGCGGAACGAGTCCCCGGCTCCCGCGGACCGGCTCGACTTCTGGGAACGGACACTGCGCGGGCTGCCCGAGGAGAGCACGCCACCTGCCGACCGGCCCCGCCCCGCCGAGGCGAGCCACCGGGGCGGGCTGGTACCGTTCCGGCTGCCTTCGGCCGGGGCGCGACGGCTCGCCCTGGAGACCGGCACCAGCGTCTTCATGGTCCTGCACGCCGCCGTCGCCGCGCTCCTGCACCGGGCCGGAGCGGGCGACGACGTGGCGCTCGGCTCGCCCGTCGCGGGCCGTACCGACGCGGACCTCGCGGACCTGGTCGGCGTGTTCGTCAACCTCGTCGTGCTGCGCACCGACCTGACCGGCGACCCCACCTTCACCGAACTCCTGGAGCGGGTCCGCCGCACCGACCTGGCCGCGTTCTCCAACGCGGACGTGCCGTTCGAGCAGGTGGTGGAGCGGCTCGCCCCCGAACGCTCGCTCGCCCGCAGCCCGCTGTTCCAGGTGATGATCGTCCATCAGCGGCTGGAGGACGTCCGGCTGCGGCTGCCCGGCGTGCGCGCGGAACCGTTCCTTCCCGAGACCGGCGGCGTCAAGTTCGACCTGGACGTCTACTTCGCCGAGGGCGAAGAACTGATCGAGGGGTTCGTCGCCTACGCCACGGACCTCTTCGACGCCGAGACCGTCACCGGCATGATCGCCGACCTCGGCGAACTGCTCGACCGAGTCACCGAGGATCCGGCGCGGCGCCTGTCGTCGCTCCGCGCCCCGCTCGGGCCACTCGCGGGACCCGGCCCCGTGGACGAGTTCGCCCCGCTCACCGTCGCCCAGCGGATCGAGGCGCAGGTGGCGCGCACCCCGCACGCCACCGCCGTCGTCTGCGGTGACGTCCGCAGTGATGTCTGTGGCGACGGCGGGATCACGCTCAGCTACGCCGAGCTCGACGAGCGCGCCGAGGCCCTCGCCGACCGGCTCGCCGCGGCGGGGGCGGGTCCCGAGGAGATCGTCGCGATCGCGCTGCCCCGCTCGGCCGAGTTCGTCGTCGCCCTGCTCGCCGTGCTCAAGACCGGCGCGGCCTACCTGCCGATCGACACGACCTACCCGCGCTCCAGGATCGACCTGATGCTCGACACCGCCGGGCCCCTGCTCGTCCTCGGCGTGGACGAGCCACCATCGGACGCCCCGCCTCGCGCGAGGACTCCGATCCTCCCCGACCACCCCGCGTACGTGATCTTCACCTCGGGGTCCACCGGGACCCCGAAGGCCGTCGTCGGCACCCAGCGGGCCCTGGCCAACCGGCTCGCCTGGGGTGCGGACCTCGCCACCGTCGGCGTGCGGGTCGCCAAGAGCTCACCGGCCTTCATCGACGGCAGCACCGAGCTGCTCGGCGGCCTCGTCGCCGGCGACACCGTCGTCGTCGCGGACGACGACACCGCCACCGACGCGGTCGCCCTCGCCGAGCTGATCCACCGCCACGGTGTGAACCTGGTGACGGTCGTGCCGAGCCTGCTGGCCGCGCTCATGGAGAACGAGGAGAGGGAGAAGACGGGGGAGGCCGCACGCGACGAACGGCCCGGAGAAAACGGTGAGCCCGGGGAGAGCGCGCGCAACGGGGAAGTCGGAGAAGCCGAGGAGCCTCGGGAGTATCGGGAGCCCGGGAAGAGCGCGCCGAGCGGGAGGCTCGGCTCGGTGACCACCTGGGTGAGCAGCGGCGAGGCGCTGCCCGCCACCCTGGCCCGGCGGGTCCCCGCCCGGCTGGTCAACCTGTACGGCTGCTCGGAGGCGGCCGGGGACAGCCTGATCGCCGAGGGCGGCGGCGGACTGGTCCCGATCGCCAACACCGTGGCGTACGTCCTGGACGCCGGGCTCCGCGAGGTCGCGGTCGGTGAGCTCTACCTCGCCGGGGACGGCCTGGCGCGCGGGTATCTCAAGGACCCGGCCCGCACCGCCGAGCGGTTCGTGGCCAGCCCCTTCGGCCCGCCGGGATCGCGGCTCTACCGCACCGGCGACCGGGTGCGCCGCCGCCGCGACGGCGGCCTGGACTTCCTGGGCCGGGCCGACGACCAGGTCAAGATCCGAGGCTTCCGCGTCGAACCGGGAGAGGTCGAGGCGGTGCTCGCCGCACAGCCCGGCGTGCGCCAGGCGGCCGTGGCGGCCCGCTCGGGGCCGCGCCTCGTCGGCTACGTCGTGGGTGACCCCGGTTCCGAACCCGACCTCGACGCGCTGCGGCTCCGGCTCGAAGAGATCCTGCCGGATCACCTCGTCCCCGCCGTGCTCGTCGGCCTCGACCGGCTGCCGCGCACTCCCAACGGCAAGCTCGACCGCCGCGCGCTGCCCGAGCCCGCCGTCCGCGAGGGCAGGGCGCCGCGAACCGGCACCGAGCGCGCCGTCGCCCGGCTCGTCGCCGAGACCCTCGGGCGGGACGGCGTCAACGCCGACGACGACTTCTTCCGCACCGGTGGCGACAGCATCAGCGCGGCCCTGCTGGTGGGACGTGCCCGCCGGGCCGGGTTCCCCTTCGCCGTCCGTGACGTCTTCCGGCTGCGTACCGTCGAGGCCCTGGCCAAGGTCGCGGACCTTTCCCGACCGCCCGCCGAGGTCGTGGCGGACGGTCCGGTGCGGGCGCGGGCCGAGCTGCCGCTCTCGCCTTTGCAGGAAGGACTGCTCTTCCACCTGATGCTGGCCGGTGGGGACCGCGACATCTACGTCCAGCAGGCCGTGGTGACCCTGGCGGGGCCGGTCGATCCCGACCGGCTGGCCGGAGCCGCGCGCGAGGTGCTGCTGAAGTTCCCCAACCTGCGGGCCGGATTCCGCACCGACGGCGGCCGCAGCGTGCAGTTCGTCCCCGAACGCTTCGAGGTCGACTGGACCTACGCCGAGACCGGTGACCAGCGGGCGCTGGAGGAGTTCGTCGAGGCCCAGCGCGCCCGGCCGTTCGTCCCCGGCGAGCCGCCGCTGATCCGCTTCGCGCTGGCCAGGGTGGGCGAGGACGACTTCCGGCTGGTGCTCACCTCCGAGCTGATCCTGCTGGACGGCTGGTCGGGCGGCCTGCTCGTCACCTCGCTGCTGGAGTTCTACACCGACGCCGGCGCCGAGCGCGCCCGGCCCGTGACCCCCTTCCACGCCTACCTCGACTGGGTGAACGGGCAGGACCGGCAGGCCACGATCAAGACGTGGGGCCGTGCCCTCGAAGGGCTCGACGAGCCGACCCTGCTGCGGCCGGACCTGATCGACCGGCCCGCCGACCTCACCACCGCGGGGGAGATCCACCGTGCGCTTCCCGACGGCCTCGCCGCCCGGCTCGACGCCCGCGCCCGCGAGTCCGGCCTCACCCTCGGCACCCTGTACGAGAGCGCCTGGGGGCTGCTCCTGACCGCGCTCACCGGCCGCGACGACGTGGTCTTCGGCGTCTCGGTGTCCGGCCGCCACCCCGACGTCGACGGCGTCGAGTCCGTCGTCGGCCTGCTGTTCAACACCGTCCCGGTCCGGATGCGCGCCTCGGCGGCCGATCCGCTGCGCACCGTCCTGGAACGGGTGCAGACGTTCACCTCGGAGCTGTTCGACCATTCCTACGTCGCGCTCGCCGACGTGCAGCGGGTGGCGGGCCTCGGGACCCTCTTCGACACCCTCTTCGTGTTCCAGAACTTCCCCGGCATGCCCACCGGACGCGGCTTCGGCCCCGGCGGCGACGTGCGGGTAACCGGCCGTCAGGTGCGCGACGCGACCCACTACCCGCTCACCATGGTCGTCGAGCCCGGCGCCGGCCTGCGGGTCATGTATCGGGGCGACGCCTTCACCGAGACCGAGGCGAGGCGTCTCACCGACCGGTACGTACGCCTCCTGGAGACCGTCGCCGCCGAACCCGACACCCCCTGCCACCGGCTCGACCCGCTCCTGCCCGACGAGCACGACCGGCTGCGCCGCGACTGGGCCGAGGCCGAACGGTCCGTCCCCGACCTCACCATCGCCGAACTCCTCGCCGAGCAGGCCACGCGCACCCCGGACGAGCTCGCCCTGGTCTCCCAGCCGGACACGCGACTCACCTACGCCGAGCTGGACGCCGCCGCCAACCGCCTCGCCCGGCTGCTGAAGGCGCACGGCGCGGGCCCGGAACGGGTGGTCGCCCTCGCCCTGCCCCGCTCCGCCGAGATGGTCGTCGCGCTGTTCGCGGTGCTCAAGACGGGCGCCGCCTACCTTCCCCTGGAGTTGGACTACCCGGCCGAGCGGCTCGACTTCATGCTGGCCGACGCCGCCCCCGTCTGCCTGGTCTCGCACCGCGACATCGCCGCCGGGCTGGCGAACCCCGGCGCCTCGATCCCGCTCGACGACCCCGCCGTACGGGAGACGCTGGCGGGCCTGCCCGGCACCGGGCTGACGGACGAGGAACTGCCCGGCTTCGGCAGGGACGCGCCGGGACGGCTGGAGCACCCGGCATATGTGATCTACACCTCGGGGTCGACCGGACGTCCCAAGGGGGTGGTCACCCCCTACCGAGGTCTGACCAACATGCAGTTCAACCACCGGGCCAACATCTTCGACCCGGTGGTGGCCTCGGCCGGACGGCGGCTGCGGATCGCGCACACCGTGTCGTTCTCCTTCGACATGTCGTGGGAGGAACTCCTCTGGCTCATCGAGGGCCACGAGGTGCACGTCTGCGACGAGGAGCTGCGGCGCGACGCCGAGGCGCTCACCGAATACCTGCGGCGTCACCGCGTCGACGTCGTCAACGTGACGCCGACCTACGCCCAGCAGCTCCTGGAGGAGGGGCTGCTGGACGGCGAGCACCGCCCGCCGCTCGTGCTGCTGGGCGGCGAGGCCGTCCCGGCCGCCGTGTGGGACCGGCTCGCGGAGGCCGAGGGGGTGCTGGGCTACAACCTCTACGGCCCGACCGAGTACACCATCAACACGCTGGGCGGCGGGACCGAGGACAGCGCCACCCCCACGGTCGGCAGGCCGATCTGGAACACCCGGGGCTACGTGCTCGACGGCTGGCTGCGCCCGGTACCGCCCGGCACGCCGGGAGAGCTCTACATCTCCGGGGCGGGTCTGGCCAGGGGCTACCTCGACCGGCCGGGCCTGACCGCCGAGCGGTTCGTCGCCGACCCGTTCGGCGGCGGCCGGATGTATCGCACCGGAGACCTCGTACGGGTGCGCCGGGACGGCAACATCGACTTCCTCGGCCGTACCGACGAGCAGGTGAAGATCCGCGGTTACCGGGTCGAGCTGGAGGAGGTCGAGACCGCGCTCGCCGCCGAGCCGGGTGTGGGGCAGGCCGCCGTTGTCGCTGTCGGTACCGAGGTGCCCGGCGTGAAGCGCCTCATCGGCTACGTGGTGCCCGACGGAGCCGCGCGGCCCGACGCCGAGCGCGAGCACCTGGCCGAGTGGCGGCAGATCTACGACGCCGAGTACACCGAGATCGGCACCGCCGTCCACACCGAGGACTTCGCGGGCTGGGACAGCAGCTACGACGGGTCACCGATCCCGCTGGAGCACATGCGCGAGTGGCGTGACACCACCGTGGCCCGT
Source organism: Streptosporangium sp. NPDC000095 (assembly GCF_042899335.1). Taxonomy (NCBI): domain Bacteria; kingdom Bacillati; phylum Actinomycetota; class Actinomycetes; order Streptosporangiales; family Streptosporangiaceae; genus Streptosporangium; species Streptosporangium sp. NPDC000095. The sequence goes on along the minus strand of NZ_JBIAZS010000008.1, from coordinate 185,686 downwards.
GTCGAGGCCCTCGGCCCTCGGCGGGTGCTGGAGATCGGCGTCGGCACCGGCCTGCTGCTGTCGCGGCTCGCCCCCGGCTGCGACGAGTACTGGGGCACCGACTTCGCGGCGCCCGTCATCGCCAAGCTCCGGGCCGACCTCGGCCCCGGCTCGCCGGTACGCCTGAGCTGCCAGGCCGCGCACGACACCACCGGCCTGCCCGCGGGCCACTTCGACACGATCGTCGTCAACTCCGTGGTCCAGTACTTCCCGAGCGCCGGATACCTCGCCGACGTGATCGCCGCCGCGATGGACCTGCTCGCCCCCGGTGGCGCGTTGTTCGTGGGCGACGTGCGTGACCTGCGGTCGGTGCGCTGCCTGCACGCGGCGATCCGGCTCGGCCGGGGCGACGACGACGGTTCCGGTGTCGGTACGGCGGCGATCGACCGGGCCGTGCGGATGGAGAAGGAGCTCCTGCTCGACCCCGCGTTCTTCACCGCCCTCGGCCTGGCCACGCGGGTGGAGATCCGCACCAAGCGGGGCGTCCACCACAACGAGCTCAGCAGGCACCGCTACGACGTGACCCTCTGGAAGTCACCCGCCGCGAACCCCACCGCGAACCCCACCGCGAACCTTGCCGTGAACCTTGCCGTGAACTTCGCCGCGCGGACCGGCGCACCGCTCGACCCGCGGACCGGTGCGCGTCCGGTCGCGTCGCCCGCATCGCCCGCGGGGACCACGGTCGTGGACTGGGCGGGGATGGAGGACCTGACGGCCCGCCTCGCCGCTCGCTCCGGGCCGCTGCGGGTGCGTGCCATCCCCGACCCCAGGCTTTCGGCCGAACTCGCCGCGCTGCGCGCGCTGGAGGGCGGCGCCCCGCACCGGGAGGCGCGCGAGCTGCTCCAGGACCCCCCGAGAGGGATCGAGCCCGAACTGATGTACGCGCTCGATGCCGGTGTGGTGACCACCCCGTCGGACGAGATCGGCCACTACGACGCCGTCTTCGGCGGAGGGGCCGCCTTTCTCCCCGCGGACCCGGAGCGCGGGCCCGCGTCCTACGCGAACAACCCGGCGGCGGCCCGCGACCACGGGGCGCTCGCCGCGCGAGTGCGCGAAGGACTCAGGAGGCGGCTGCCCGGCTACATGGTGCCGAGCGCGGTCGTCACGCTGGACGCGCTGCCGCTCACCGTCAACGGCAAGCTGGACCGGCGGGCGCTGCCCGCCCCCGACCGGCAGGGGCCGCGCGGGTCGGGCCGCGCGGCCAGGACCGCCGTGGAACACCTGCTGTGCACCCTGTTCGGCGAGGTGCTCGACGTCCCCGGCGTCGGCGTGGACGACGACTTCTTCGACCTGGGCGGGCACTCGCTGCTGGCGACCCGGCTCGTCGGCAGGGTCCGCGCGGTGCTGCGCGCCGAGCTCGCGATCCGTGACCTGTTCGAGGCGCCGAACGTCGCCGAGCTGACCACCCGGCTGCACGACAGGGCCGGTGTCACGCTCAGGCCCCCGCTGGTGCCGGGAAAACGGCCGGAGCGCGTCCCGCTGTCGTACGCGCAGCGCAGGCTCTGGCTGCTCGACCAGATCCTGCGCGAGGACGACGGGCCGCGCGAGGCGTACCACCTGCCGCTGGCCGTGCACCTGAGCGGCGAGCTGGACGTGGACGCGCTGCGTGCCGCGATCGGCGACGTGACGGCGCGGCACGAGAGCCTGCGTACCGTCTTCGCCGAGCACGAGGGGGTGCCCTACCAGCGGATCCTGCCGCCGGAGGCCGCGCGTCCCGTCTTGGAGATCACCACCTGCTCGCCCGAGGAGGTGATCGCGCGGCCGTTCGACCTCGCCACCGAGATCCCGTTGCGAGTCGCGCTCATTCCCGCGAGGTCCGCGAGGTCCGCCGAGGCCGTGGAGGCTGTGGAGGCCGCGAGGTCCGCTGAGTTCACGGAAACCGAAGAGCTCACGAGGGCCGAGGTGTTCGGGGGAACCGCGGAATCGGACGGGGAGGAGGAGCACCTACTGCTCGCCGTCTTCCATCACATCGCGTTCGACGAGTGGTCGTTCGGGCCGTTCGCCAGGGATGTGGCGCGCGCCTACGCCGCGAGGCTGGAGGGAAGGGCGCCGGACGAGGGGCCGGACGGCACGCCGGGGTGGAAGCCGCCCGCCGTGCAGTACGCCGACTACACGCTCTGGCAGCGTGAGCTGCTCGGTGACCCCGCCGACCCGGGCAGCCCGCACGCCCGCCAGCTCGCCTACTGGACCGGGGCCCTGGCGGGCATGCCGGAGGAGATCCCGCTGCCGGTGGACCGGCCCAGGCCCGCCACCGTCGGCCAGCGCGGCGGGTCCACGACCAGGCGGCTGCCGCCTCCGCTGGTCGGGCGGCTCCGCGAGCTGGCGCGCGATGCCCAGGTGAGCATGTTCATGGTCTGCCAGAGCGCGGTCGCCGCGCTGTTGCACCGCACGGGAGCGGGGGAGGACATCCCGCTGGGCAGCCCGGTCGCGGGTCGTACCGACGAGGCGGCCGGTGATTTGGTCGGCTTCTTCGTCAACACGCTCGTACTGCGCGCCGACACCTCGGGGGACCCCTCCTTCGCCGAACTGCTCGCCCGGGTCCGTGACACCGACCTGGCCGGGCTCGCCAACCAGGACCTGCCGTTCGAGGTGCTCGTCGAGGCCCTGCGGCCACCTCGGGTCCCCGGCCGCAACCCGCTGTTCCAGGTGATGGTCGGCTATGAGAACCAGTCGATGGGCGACGTGCGCTTTCCCGGGCTGCGGCAGCGGGAGGCGCTCTTCAGCCCGCCCGCGGCGAAGTTCGACCTCGACTTCATCTTCCGGGAGAGGGGGGAGGGGCTCCATCTGGTCGTCGACTACTCGGCCGACCTGTTCGACCGGGCCACGATCGACACGATGATCGAGGCGCTCGTCGGCGTGCTGGAGACCGTCGCGGCCGACCCCGGGACGCGTCTGAGCGACCTGCCCGTGACGCTCACGGCCCGTACGGTCACCGGCCACGGACACGGCGGCGCCGACGGCGACGGTGGCGGTGGCGCGACTCGGCGCGACAACGACCGCGAGGCGATGCTGTGCAGGGCGTTCGCCGAGGTCCTGGAGGTGGACGCGGTCGGCCCGCACGACAACTTCTTCGACCTGGGCGGGCACTCGCTGCTCGTCATGGGGTTGGTGCGCCGCATCCGGCGGGAGCCGGGATGCGGCGGAGTGAAGGTCGCGACGCTCATGACGGCCCAGACCGTCGCGGAACTCCTGAATCACCTGGAATGAGGCGCTTCCCCCAATCGCCAAAGCTTGTTAACTTAGGCGAGGCTAACCTAACTCTTAGTGCCCTCTCGGGCCTCGGAAGGACACCCATACCCATGCGCGACACGATGCGCCGCCTGGCCGCGACCGGAACGCTGCTGCTCGGCCTCGGCCTGGTGGGCGCGTGCGCCGGTGAGAGCGGCGGAGCCGGACAGCCCGCCGCGAACGCCCCCGCGGCCCAGGCCGCCCCCGGATTCCCGGTCACCATCACGCACAAACTCGGAACCACCACGATCGAATCCGCCCCCCAGCGCATCGTCGCCCTCGGCGAGGCCGACCAGGACACCCTGCTCGCCCTGGGCGTGCAGCCCGTCGCCATGGCGGAGCTCACCGGTATCCAGGACGACGGGCTCACCCCCTGGAGCGCCCCGAAGCTCTCCGGCACCGCGCCGACGCTGCTGAAGGCCGGGGAGGCGGGCTTCTCGCTGGAGCAGATCGCCGCGCTCGAACCCGACCTGATCCTCGCGGGCGGCGACTACTACATCGACAAGGAGTACGCCAATCTCTCCCGGCTCGCGCCGACCACCGCCTACGAGACCGGTCCCGCGGAGGACTCCTGGCAGACGGTGGCCCGCCAGGTCGCCAAGGCGGTCGGCAGGACGGACGAGGGGGAGAGGCTCGTCGCCGACGTCGAGGCGAAGATCGCCTCGGTGAAGACCGCCCACCCCGAGCTGGCCGGTAAGAAGTTCGCGCTGACCAGCGTCTTCCCTTCGGGGAACATCGGCGTGATGAAGTCCGACACCGACATCAGCGTCAAGCTGCTGGGCCAGTTCGGGCTCGCGCTGCCCGAAGAGATCAAGGCGCTTCCCGGAGAGGGCTTCGCGGCCGAGCTGAGCATGGAGAAGGTGAAGGTCCTCGACGTCGACCTGCTGCTCAGCCACTACAACGACGACGCCGCCACGCAGCGGAAGATCGAGGCCGGCAAGCTGTTCGCCGGCCTCGACGTGGTCAGGCGCGGCTCGTACGTGCCGCTGGACCTCAAGGCGTTCTGGCCGCTGCGCACACCGACGCCGCTCGCGGTCCCCTACGTGATCGACCAGGTCGTGCCCCAGCTCGCCAAGGCGGCCAAGGCCGCGGACGCCGCCTGAAACACCCCCGTTCCACACCGCCCCCGCCGCCGTCCCGGCCGCGGGGGACCACCCCTTCAGCACGTGAGAGGCGAACATGTCGAGCCCGGTCTATGACGTCGTGGGCATCGGTTTCGGCCCTTCCAACCTCGCGCTCGCGGTGGCCCTGGAGGAGGAGTACGGCTCCGGCGTGAACGCGGTCTTCTTCGAGAGGCAGCCGAGGTTCGGCTGGCACCGCGACATGCTCATCGAGGGCGCCACGATGCAGGTCCACTTCCTCAAGGACCTGGTCACCCTGCGCAACCCCGCCAGCCCCCACTCCTTTCTGTCCTATCTCCAGGAGAAGGGGAGACTGGTCGACTTCATCAACCACAAGACCATGTTCCCCACCCGGCTGGAGTTCCACGACTACCTGGAGTGGACCGCGGCCTCCTTCGCCGGCCTGGTGCGCTACGACTCCGAGGTCGTCGCGGTGCGTCCGCACGACGACGACACCCTTGAGGTCGTCGTGCAACACGGCGACGAGCTGCACACCTGCCTGGCCCGCAACCTCGTGATCGCGGTCGGACTCGACCCCGTACTCCCCGAAGGGGTACGGCAGGGCGAGCGGATCTGGCACACCGAGGAACTGCTGACCCGGCTCGAAACCCTCGGCGGGCGCGAGCCCACACGGTTTGTCGTGGTCGGTGCCGGGCAGAGCGCGGCCGAGGCCGTCGAGCACCTGCACCGGACCTACCCGTCGGCGGAGGTCTGCGCGGTCTTCACCCGGTACGGCTACTCGCCGGCCGACGACAGCCCCTTCGCCAACCGCATCTTCGACCCGCAGGCCGTCGACCACTTCTTCACCGCGCCCGAGGAGGTGAAGCACATGCTGCTCGCCTACTCCCGCAACACCAACTACTCGGTGGTGGACCTCGATCTCATCGACGAGCTCTACCGGCGCTCCTACGCCGAGAAGGTCGCCGGGGTCCAGCGGCTGCGCATGCTGAACGCCTCCCGCCTGCTCGGTGTGCACGACGACGGCGACACCGCCCGCGTCCGGGTGTGCTTCCTGCCCACGGGCGAGGTGAGCGCGATCGAGGCCGACGCGGTCGTCTGCGCCACCGGCTACCGCGAGCGCGACCCGCGAGACCTGCTCGGCGAGGCGGGCGAGCACTGCCTCACGGGGGAGAAGGGCGAACTGAGAGTGGAGCGCGACTACCGGGTCGCCACCGCTCCCGGGTGGACCTGGGGTGTCTACCTCCAGGGGGCGACCGAGGGCACCCACGGGATCGCCTCCTCGCTGCTGTCCATGACCGCCGTCCGCACCGGGGAGATCGTGCGCTCCATCGCCCGGCGCTCGGCGCAGGTCCCCCAGGGAGCCGAGTCGTGACCGCCCGTATGTGGCCTGCGGTCTCAAGGGCGTCCCGACACGAGGGTGAGCGGCTACGTGACTCTGTGTATTTATTTGACTACCTTTGGTGGCGTTGTGTTCCATAGGTAACCGGGGAGAGTCATGAATACCTTGATCCGCAGTGCCGGTATCGGCCTGGCAGGGGCGGTTCTGGCCGGCACCGGCCTGTTCGGCCTGCTTCCCATGACCGCCGCCCACGCCGGGTCGCCCGCCGTGTCGCCCCAGGTCACACCGGCGGCGGTCTGCTCGGACACGGGTGACGATCGCTGGATCTGCTTTCTACGCTACTGCGACAGCTATTACTGCTATTACGACTGCTATCCGACCCTGACCGCGCGCAACATGGGGGAGAAGCCTTCCGAGACCGTCCGTGTTCCCAAGCCCGAGGGGAAACCTCCCACACAGATCACCAGGCCCTGACCGGGTGAGCCGCGCGGCGGCGGACCGTGGACCGGATCCGCGTGGCCGTGCCGTCCACACCGCGAGGGCTCGCGGTGTGGACGGAGGCTCCGCCTTGGCTCAGGGGTGCAGGGCGAGCCCCTTGAGCACCTTGTCGACCCCGTTGCGCGGCCCGTGCACCGCGAGCCCGACCAGGCGAAGCCTGTCGGAGGGCACGGCGCGCACCGCGGCCCGGTTGTCCTCGTCGTGGTCGGTCTTGAACAGTTCCTCCGTGTACAGGGCCACCTCCAGCCCGCGTGCCAGCGCGCGGGCGTGCGCCGCGGCGAGGCCGGGTTCGTCCGCGGCGTAGACCAGGACGGGCTGTCGGAACATCGCCAGATAACGGTTGCCTGACCCGTCGACGTACGGTTCGCCCATCACCTCGGGCCCGCCGCCCGCCACACCGCTGGCCAGGAACGCGGTGACGTTGAGCTTCTGCCAGACGGCGAGGTCCGCACGCACCACAATGCCGATCTTCGTGTCGAAACGCATGCCAGGCAGCATCGCCGCAACCGCCTCGCCGGGGCTTGAACGCTCGTGCGGCGCGAGAATGGGTCCATGTCCGGTGACTGGTCGCGCTACTGGCGCTCGCCCCGGCTGGGGCTGGAGGCGATGCACGCCCACTTCGAGCGGCACACCTACCACCGGCACAGTCACGAGACCTACTCCTTCGGGATCACCGACGACGGCAGGCAGGCGTTCACCTGCCGGGGGGCGGGCCACACGAGCACGCCGGGGATGGTGATGGCGTTCAACCCGGACGACCCGCACGACGGCTGGGCGGCCGACGAGCTGGGTTTCACCTACCGGATCGTGCACATCGGCCCCGAGCTCGTCTCCGCCGCGCTGGCCGGGGTCGCGGACCGCGCGGTCGGGCTGCCGCTGTTCGCAGAGCCGGTCGTCCACGACCCGGTGCTCGTAGGAGGGCTGGGCCGTCTGCACACAGCGATCCTCGGCGGAGCCCCGGCCCTGGTCGCGGACGAGCTGCTGGACGCGGTCGTCCCCGCCCTGGTCCGCCGCGCGGCCCTCAGCGGTCCCGTCACGAGAAGCCCGAGGTTCCGGGCGGGAGGCCGGGGCACGGCGGGCCTCGCGAGGCGCGCGGCGGAACTGCTCGAGGAGGACTACCGGACCGACCACACCGCCGACTCCCTCGCCGCCCTGTCCGGATCCAGCAGGTTCACCCTCTATCGGGCCTTTCGTGCGGCGTACGGGATGGCGCCGAGCGAGTACCAGCGGCAGGTCCGCCTGCGCGCGGCTCGCGGGCTGCTGTCTCGGGGCCTGCCGATCGCGGACGTCGCCGCGGAGACCGGCTTCGCCGACCAGAGCCACCTGACCCGCTGGTTCGTCCGCTACTACGGCATCACCCCGGGCGTCTACCATCGTGCCGCCCGCCGAGGGTGAACCACCGGGCCTGCGGCGGGTTCGTCCGGCAGGCCTAGGGTCCATCGAGACGAATGAGTTGCATGGGAATATTGCGCTCTTTCCCTTTTAAACGGCATATGTCGGCCATGATTCATTAACCAGATTCACGGGTAGCCGTTCACCGGTGCTCCTACCGTCGAGATCACTCGGGAAGTTGTTCTGCTGATCCTCGTCCTGGAGGTTCGTCGATGGAACGCCGCACATTCCTTCGTGCCTCGGTGCTCGGCACGAGCACCCTGGCCTTCACCGGAAGCCTCTGGCAGGGAGCCCTCGCGGCCCCGGCCCAGAACGCCACAGGCCCCTATGGTCCCCTGCTGGCCGCCGACGCCAACGGCATTCAGCTTCCCGCCGGGTTCACCAGCCGGGTGGTCGCCCGATCCGGCCAGGTGGTACCCGGCACCTCCTACACCTGGCACAGCGCTCCCGACGGTGGTGCCTGCTTCGCCGACGGCAGCGGCTGGATCTACGTGTCCAACTCGGAGATCAACCCCGGCGGCGGCGCCTCGGCGATCCGCTTCGACGCGGCGGGCAACGCCGTCTCGGCCGCCTCGATCCTGTCGGGCACCCGGCAGAACTGCGCGGGCGGCGCGACACCGTGGAACACCTGGCTGTCATGTGAGGAGGTCGACCGAGGCTACGTCTACGAGACCCGTCCCTTCGGTGGCGCGGCGACACAGCGTCCCGCCATGGGCCGCTTCAAACACGAGGCGGCCGCCGCCGACCCGGTCCGCAAGGTCGTCTACCTCACCGAGGACGAGAGCAACGGGCGGTTCTACCGCTTCGTCCCCTCCGTCTGGGGCGACCTGTCCTCAGGCACGCTGCAGGTGCTGTGCGCGGGCTCGGCCACCTCGGGCTCCTTCACCTGGGCGAACGTTCCCGATCCCGATGGTTCCCCGACCGCGACCCGCAGCCAGGTCTCCGGATCGAAGTCCTTCAACGGCGGCGAAGGATGCCACTACGCGGACGACACCGTGTGGTTCACCACCAAGGGCGACAACAGGGTCTGGCAGGTCAACGTCGCCGCCGGTACCTACGAACTCGCCTACGACGACAACCTCGTCAGCCCCGGCACCGCGCCGCTGACCGGCGTGGACAACATCACCGGTTCGACCTTCGGTGACCTCTACGTCGCCGAGGACGGCGGCAACATGGAGATCTGCCTGATCACTCCCAACGACACCGTCTCCCCGTTCCTGCGCGTCAACGGTCAGGGATCCTCGGAAATCACCGGTCCGGCCTTCACCCCCGCGGGCAATCGCCTGTACTTCTCCTCCCAGCGCGGCACGTCGGGTTCCTCCTCCGGGGGGATCACCTACTGCGTGACCGGTCCGTTCCGCACCTGAGGACGGCTGGGTGGTGCGGTGCCGACCGCACCACCCGGCACGGTGAACACACAGGTCACGTTAACTTTCCGGACGCCTGGGGTCACTACGGTGCTCGACCATGGGATGGAAGACCAGGGTCAACACGGCTCTTGAAGGGATGACGGGCTACAGCGTCAGCAGGGTGCGGCGGGAGGTCGCACCGCCGCCTCCGGCGCCACAACCACCCGCCGACGTCCCCCGGCCACCGGCCGATCCCAAGCTCGACCGGCTGGTGCGCGAGCCGGTGTTCGTGCTGTCGCCGGTGAGGTCGGGCTCCACCCTGCTGCGGGTCATGCTCAACAGCCATTCCCGGATCCACGCACCGCACGAACTACATGTACGACGGCTGGCGGTCACGCTGACCACCGATCCACTGCGGCAGGCGATGGAGACGCTCGGCTTCTCCACCAGCGACATCGAGCACCTGCTGTGGGATCGCATGCTCCACCGTGAGCTGACCGGAAGCGGCAAGCAGATCATCGTCGACAAGACGCCCAGCAACGTCTTCGCCCATCGTCGCCTCGCGACCTGCTGGCCGGACGCGCGCTACATCTTCCTGATGCGCCATCCCGCCTCGATCGCCCTGTCGTGGCACGAGGCCGATCCGCTGGAACGCCCCTGGGAGGAGGCGATCCAGCACACCCTGCGGTACATGCGCTACCTCACCGAGGCGCGGCGGCGGCTCGACGGGCTCACCCTGACCTACGAGAGAGTCGTCGCCGCCCCCGAGAAGGAGATGCGCGGAGTCTGCGCCCACCTCGGGATCGACTACGAGCCGGGCATGGTCCGTTACGGCGACCACGAGCACGGAGAGTTCGTGAAGGGCATCGGAGACTGGCGCGACAAGATCAGAACCGGCAGGGTCCAGCCCGGCCGGCCGCTGCCCGCCCGGGACGAGGTTCCGGAGGAGCTCCGGGAGATCTGCGCCGAGTGGGGATATCTCTGACCGGGCCGCCTTCCGGAGGAGAGGGTGGCTCACCCACCGCACCCGGAACGTGCTGAGCCGGTATGAGTGCTTGACCGCACACATACCGCGATATCGCCGCCTCGTTCATATCTTATGGCCCCCGGTGGGAATCACCTCCTTGCGAAGAGTAAGGTTGCCCTGCCCTAATTTAGGTAAGGCTTCCCATCTATGGAGTGACGGTGTTCGCCAGCTACCTCATCGGATTGCGCGAGGGCTTGGAGGCCACGCTCGTCGTCTCCGTGCTCGTCGCGCTCCTCGTCAAGAGCGACCGGCGCGACCGGCTGCCCCTCGTGTGGGCCGGGGTCGGCGCCGCCCTCGTCCTGTCGGTCGCGTTCGGCGCGCTGCTCACCTTCACCGTCGCCCATCTGGAATACCGGCAGCAGGAGTTGTTCGAGGCGGTCACCTCGCTGCTCGCCACCGTGTTCGTCACCTGGATGATCTTCTGGATGCGGGGTGCCGCCCGGACGATCTCCGGCGACCTGCGCGCCAGGCTGAGCGAGGCCCTGGAGGTCGGCGCGGTCGCGGTGGTCGTGATGGCCTTCCTCGCCGTGGCACGTGAGGGCCTGGAGACCGCGCTGCTGTTCTTCGCCTCCGTGCAGGGGGCGACCGCCACCGCCGTCCCGCTGATCGGGATCAGCCTCGGCCTGCTCACCGCGGTCGCGCTGGGCTGGGCCATCTACCGAAGCGCGATGCGGATCAACCTGTCCAAATTCTTCACCTGGACGGGCCTGCTGCTGATCCTGGTCGCCGCCGGCATTCTCAAGTACGGCGTGCACGACCTGCAGGAGGCCGGTGTCCTGCCGGGCCTGTCCACCTACGCCTTCGACATCAGCGGCGCGCTGCCCGCCGACTCCTGGTACGGCGCCCTGCTGTCCGGGATGTTCAACATCACCCCGCAGCCGAGCGTGCTGGAGACGGTGGCCTGGGCCGCCTACGCGGTGCCCACGCTCATCCTCTTCCTGCGGCCGCGGCGCGACCGCCCGACCCCGTCGACCGTCACTCCCTCCACCGACCCGCAGCCCGCGGGCTGAGACTTCCCGAACAGGACGATCATGCGTACTTCCCTTGCCGTCGCCGCGGGTGTCCTCGCCCTCGCCGGTCTCGTGGCCTGCTCCGCCGAGCCCACCGCAGCCCCGGGCGCGGGCACCTCCGCCGCACCGGAGAAGGGCGGCCCCATCGCGGTGGCCGCCACCGACACCGAGTGCAAGGTCGCGGTCACCGAGGTGGCCGCGGGCACCTCGACGTTCGCGATCACCAACGGTGGCACCAAGGTGACCGAGTTCTATGTGTACGCCCCCGGCGACCGGGTCATGGGCGAGGTGGAGAACATCGTGCCGGGCCTCACCCGCGAGGTGATCGTCGAGCTGCCGACCGGCAGCTACGAGACCGCCTGCAAGCCGGGCATGGTCGGCAAGGGCGTCCGCGGCCCGCTCAAGGTCACCGGCGAGCACAAGCCGCTCAGCGACGACGCCCAGCTCGCCGGGGCGACCGCGAGCTACAAGCGCTACATCAAGTCGCAGAGCGACACTCTGCTGGTCAAGACGCAGGAGTTCGTCGACGCGGTCAAGGCCGAGGACATCGAGAAGTCCAAGGCGCTCTTTCCGGTCTCCCGCACCTACTGGGAGCGGATCGAACCGGTCGCGGAGATCTTCGGGGATCTCGACCCGGCCATCGACGCCCGGGAGAACGACGTGGCCGAGGGGGAGGAGTGGACCGGCTTCCACCGGATCGAGAAGGACCTGTGGGTCAAGAAGGACGTCAGCGAGGACGGCCCGATCGCCGACAAGCTGATGGCCGACATCAAGACCATCGTGGAGCAGTCCAACTCCGCCGAGCTGTCGCCGGTGCTGCTCGCCAACGGCGCCAAGGGCCTGCTCGACGAGGTGGCCTCCGGGAAGATCACCGGTGAGGAAGACCGCTACTCGCACACCGACCTGTGGGACTTCGACGCCAACCTGCAGGGTTCCAAGGCCGCCGTCCAGGCGCTCCGCCCCGTCCTGGAGGAGCGCGCCCCGGAACTGGTGAAGACGCTGGACGAGAAGTTCGCCGGGGCCGAGGCTGCGCTCGGCGCGCACCGGAAGGGCGACGGCTGGAAGCTGCACACCGAGCTGTCCAAGGACGACCTCAAGAAGCTGTCGGACGCGATCAACGCACTCGCCGAACCGATCAGCAAGATCGCCGCTGTGGTGGCGAAGTAACGATCGTCCCAGATGAGAGGAGGGGTTCGGTGAGCGAGCGGATCAGCCGCAGGAAACTGTTCGGCATGGGGGCGGCCGGTGTGGCGGCCGCCGGCGCGGGTGTGGTCGCGGTACGCGGGATCGGCGGCGAGCCGGCGCCCACCACGGTCGCCGCCGTCTCCGACGCCGTCCCCTTCTATGGTGAGCACCAGGCGGGCATCGTCACCCCGGCACAGGACCGGCTGCACTTCGTCTCCTTCGACGTGACGACCGACAAGAAGGCGGAGCTGGCCGAGCTGCTGCAGGAGTGGACCGCCGCGGCGGCGCGGATGACGCAGGGCCAGGAGGCGGGCACGTTCGGCGCGATCGGCGGCCAGCCCGAGGCGCCGCCCGACGACACCGGCGAGGCGCTCGGCCTGCCCGCCTCCGGGCTGACGCTCACCGTCGGCTTCGGCGGGTCGCTGTTCGACGACAGGTTCGGGCTCGCCTCTCGCAGGCCGGCCGCGCTCGCCGACCTGCCGCACCTGCCCGGTGACGCGTTGCTGCCGGAGATCTCCGGTGGCGACCTGTGCGTGCAGGCGTGCGCGCACGACCCCCAGGTGGCGGTGCACGCCATCCGTAACCTGGCGCGGATCGGCTTCGGCCGGGTCTCGGTGCGCTGGTCCCAGCTCGGCTTCGGCCGCACCTCGTCGACCTCGCGCGCGCAGGCGACGCCGCGCAACCTGATGGGGTTCAAGGACGGCACGGCCAATCTCAAGCTGGAGGACGTGCAGCTGCTGAAGGAGCAGCTGTGGGTGGGCCCCGGCGACGGCGCCGACTGGATGACCGGGGGCAGCTACCTGGTGACCCGCAAGATCCGGATGATGATCGAGACCTGGGACCGGGCGCCGCTGGCCGAGCAGGAGCAGATCTTCGGCCGGGACAAGGGCGAGGGCGCCCCACTGGGCGGGAAGAACGAGTTCGACGCCATCGACTTCGAGGCGAAGGGCGCCGACGGTAATCCGCTCATCCTCGACGACGCCCACGTGCGGCTCGCGCACCCGTCCCACAACGGCGGTGCCCGCCTCCTGCGCCGCGGCTACAACTACGTGGACGGCTCCGACGGGCTGGGCCGGCTGGACGCCGGGCTGTTCTTCATCGCCTACCAGCGCGACCCGCACCGGCAGTTCGTCACCGTGCAGCGCTCCCTGGCGGGCAAGGACTCCCTCAACGAGTACATCAAGCACGTCTCCAGCGGCCTGTTCGCCTGCCCGCCGGGCGTGCGCGACGCGGGCGACTACTGGGGCCGCGCCCTGTTCGCCTGACCACCGGGACCAGGGCTGGAGCGCACCCGGTGAAGTGGAAGGTCAGCGCAGGGTCCGGCAGAACATGTCGAGGGTGATCTCGATGATCTCGGTCGTGTCCTTCGCGCCGGCCTCGCCGGAGGACTCCGAGGCGAGGCGTCGGGTGCCTGCGCGCAGGACGCCCCAGGCGAGTTCGGCCCGCAGGGCGGGGTGGTCGTATCCCGCCTCACGGAGCACCTCGCAGAGCGGTTCGATGAGCGACGCGTGCAACTCCTCCAGTCGCGTCAGGCACTCGGCCGGCAGTCCGAGCGTCTGCACCGCCGGGACCAGCGCGTAGTCGGTACTGCCGACGAACTCCAGCGCGACCCTGCCGTACGCCAGAAGCCGCTCGTCGAGTGGGGTGGCCGATCCGCCGGGCGAGGGGGCCGCCACGGTGGCGCGCAGCCGGCCGGCCCAGCGGGGGAAGCCCTCCTCGGTGAGCTGGGCGAGGATGTCGGCGGTGGAGGAGAAGTAACGGTAGACACTCGATCGGGCCAGGCCGATCCGGGCACCCACCGCCGCCGGGGTGAGCGCGTGCACACCCCGCGTGGCCAGGATCTCGCGTGCCGCCTCCAGCAGGGCGGCGTGCTGATTGGCTCGGTGGTCGGCGACGGTCGCCGCGCTGATCCTTGGCATCTACACCTCCTGTCGGCGCCCTCCGCCGTCCGGCTCGGGCGTCCCCGCTCCGTCACGGTCATTCTCCCCGTCTTCTTCCCCGCCCGCGCCATCACGGCCCCGGGTGGGAGCGGCGGTACGCGGGAGCAGGAACGTGAAGCCGAGCCCGGCCAGCAGGATCAGCCCGGTGATGACCGGCACCCTGCGGGTCGCCTCGGTGGCACCCGCGACCGCCGCCGTGTGGACGGCAGGATCGCTCAGCCCCGGGATGGCCGCGCCACCGCTCTCCCGCACGGCGTTCGCCACGCTCGTGCGGACCTGCTCGGGGTAGGAGGCCATGGTCTTCTCGACCGACGAGCCGAGTCCGGTGACCAGCACGCCGCCCAGGATGGCGACCCCCAGCCCCGCACCGACCTGGCGGATCGCGCTCTGCAAGCCGGAGGCCTGGCCCGCCTGCCGGGCGGGTACGTCGGCCATCAGCACGCTGGTGAGCTGGGCCGTGGCGAAGCCGATGCCGAAGCCGTAGACGACCATCCAGGGCACGATCCGCCACACGCTCATGTCGGCCTCCAGGGAGAGGCCGAGGCCGATGGCGCCCACGACCTCCAGGGCGAGGCCGATCTGCACGACCGTCCGTGAACTCACCTTCCTGGTCAGGGCGGGGACCGCGCCGCCGGCGAGGAAGGTGCCCACGGCGAGGGTGGCGATGACGAGACCGGCGGTGAACGCGCTGTACCCGAGCGCCGCCTGCAGGAACAGCGGCAGCACCAGGATCACGCCGAACTCGCCCAGCGCCACGATCATCGCGGTCATCGAGCCGTAGCGGAAGCCGGGCAGGGTGAACAGCGTCAGGTCGATCAGCACGGGACGCCCGGCCCGCCTGCGTCGCCGCTCCAGCAGGATGAAGACGGCTATGGCCAGGATGCCGATGCCGAACGCGAAGGGCACGGGGGAGACTTCCTCGAACCGCAGTCCGAAGAGTTCGGCGGCCCGCAGGGGAGTGAGCCAGCCGTACTTCTGCCCCTCGATGAGGCCGAAGACGATGGAGAACATGCCCAGCACGATCAGCACGATGCCCAGTGGGTCGTGGCCGGTGGCCCGATCCTCACGGGAGGCGGGGATTCGCAGTGCGCCGAGCAGGACCAGCGCTCCGATGGGCAGGTTGATCCAGAACGCCGCGCGCCAGCCGTAGTCGGTGACCAGCCAGCCGCCGACCAGCGGTCCGATGGCGGCCATACCGCCGATGATCGAGCCCCAGATCGCGAATCCGATCACTCGCCGCCTGCCGAAGTAGGTGGAGTTGATGATCGCGAGCGTCATGGGCGTGGCCATCGCGGCGCCCACTCCCTGGATTCCCCTGGCCGCGATCAGCATCGCGCCGCTTCCCGCGATCGCCGCCAGCAGGCTCGCCACCAGGAAGACCACGATGCCGGCGGCGAACAGCTGCGGCCTGCCGCGCTGGTCACCGATGCGGCCAAGCGGGATGAGCAGGGACGCGAACACCAGCAGGTAGAGGGAGTTGACCCACTCCACGTCGGTGACCGTGAGCCCTAGATCGTCGATTATCGCCGGAACGGCGACGTTCACGATCGTCGCGTCGATGACGATCATCGACACACCGACCGCGAGCACGAAGAGAGGCAGCCAACTTTGACGAGAATTTGGCGACGACATGTCGCGAACTATAGCAACACGATGTGGCTATCTACCCGGACGCGTCCTGTCCCCGAATTTCCGCGACCCGTCGGGTTGCGGCCTCTGGCCGTTCGCACTATTTTTTGACCATGCGGCCAAAAAATAAGTCGAGTGGCCAAAAATCGTTCATCGAGGAGGCCCGCCGCAAGCAGATCGTCGACAGCGCCATCGAGACCTTCACCGAGCTGGGCTACGCCAACACCTCGCTGGCGCGCATCGCCGAGCGCGCCGGGATCAGCAAGGGCGTGATCTCGTACCACTTCGCCGGCAAGACCGAGGTGATGGAGCAGATCGTCGAGCGGGTCTACCACGAGATCGCCGATTTCGTCCTGCCGCGGACGGACAAGGAGACCACGGTCGCCGGCGAGCTGCGGGCGAGCTTCCGCGCCGTCGCCGAGTACATGCGGGGCCACCGCGCCCAACTGCTCGCCCTCGGAGAGATCTTCAACAACCTCCGCACCCCCGACGGCAGGCCGCGCTACGGCATCGCCTTCAACGAGCCGATCTACGAAGCGCGGGAGGCGCTGTTCCGCCGCGGCCAGGAAAGCGGCGAGTTCCGCTCCTTCGACCCCCGCGTGATGTCCGTCACCGTGCAGGCCGCGATCGACGACATGTTCGCCTACTGGGTGGCCCACCCCGACCACGACCTGGAAGCGCACGCGGAAGAACTGGCGGACCTGTTCGAGCACGCCGCTCGGGCCGAACCTCGCGGAGAGACGTCGAATCGATGACACAGTCCGTCAACCGGCCGGCCACGCCGTCCGGCACCCGCCCGCGGCTCCTTTACGTCGACAACCTGCGCACCGCCCTGATGGCACTCGTGGTGGTCCACCACTCCGTGATCGCCTACAGCAACGTGCCGCGCTGGTACTACGTCGAACCCCCGGCCGACTCCTCGGCAACGCTGCTGGACATCCTGCTCGTGCTCAACCAGGCGTTCTTCATGGGCGCCTTCTTCCTCGTCTCGGGGCTCTTCGTGCCGGGCTCCTACGACCGCAGGGGGACCCGGCGATTCCTGAAGGAGCGGCTGCTGCGCCTGGGAGTCCCGCTGCTGCTCTGGCTGCTGGTGCTCCGCCCCCTGGTGACCGTCGGCCGGTACACCGCCGCGAGGGACGCCGCCGTCCAGCGGGGGAGTGAGCTGCCCTACTGGGAGTTCTACCTGAGCTCGTTCACACCCGGGCCGATGTGGTTCGTCGAGGTGCTGCTGGTGTTCAGCGTGCTCTACGTCCTCTGGCGGCACCTCACCGGCGAGGACCGGCGCGCGTCCGAACCGGCCCGGGTCGCGGGGCGGGCGCCCGGCGCCGTCGCGATCATCGGGTTCACCGTCGGGCTGGCCCTCGTCACCTACCTGTGGCGCATCGTGGTGCCGATGGGGATCTCCGTGCTGGGGTTGCCCTCACCCGCCTACCTGCCGCAGTACGTGGCACTGTTCGTCGTCGGGCTGGTCGCGGCCAGGCGCGGCTGGCTGGAGGGCCTGTCCAGAACGGCCGGCCGGGCCGGGTTCGCCGTCGCGGCCGTCGCCGCGGTCGTGCTCGTCCTCTGCCTGATCTTCGCGGGAGAGGGGATCCTGGGCCACGGCACCCTGGCGTCCCTGACAGCGGCGACCTGCGAGTCGGTGCTCGCCGTCGGCGTCATCCTCGGCCTGCTGGTGCTGTTCCGGGAGCGGCTCGGCCACCAGGGGCGCCGCCGCCGGTTCCTGTCGGCGCACGCCTACGCCGTCTACGTGATCCATCCGGTGGTGCTCGTCGCCCTGGGGTACGCACTTCGCGACGTGCAGGCGCCCGCGGTCGCGAAGGGCGCGTTGCTCACCGCGCTCGCGCTGCCGCTCTGCTGGGCGACGGCGTACCTGGTCCGCGCCCTGCCCGGTGCGCGCAAGGTGCTCTGAACCGGGTAAATGAGCTGGGCAGGTGCGAGGGAGGCCGGATAAAGTGGCGATCAACAGCGATGACGAAGACGAGTAGAGCCTCGATCACCGGAGTCGGAGAGAGCCGCCGGCAGCTGCGAAGGCGGACTCCGGCCGGGGCGCGAAGACCCTTCCGAGCTGCGGGGAAGAACGGCCTCCGGGCCCAGTAGAGCCCCGCCGAATCGCCCACGTCACGGGTTTGCCGAGGCCGCGCCGCACCAACCGGCGGCGTGGCGAAGGTGTGGTGGTACCGCGAGGATCCCGCTCGCCCACGCCTCTCAGGGGACGCGTTGCGAACTCAAGGAGGTCACCACCATGCAACGCATCCTGTCCACCCAGCTGTCCGCGCACGTCGGTGAGACCGTACACGTCGCGGGCTGGATTCACCGCCGCCGACTCCTGAAGTCGGTCGCCTTCCTGATCCTGCGCGACGCCACGGGCCTGACCCAGGTCGTGGTGTCGGAGGAAACCGTCCGCGCCCAGTTGGAGGCCCTGCCGGAGGAGACGACGGTCTCCGTCGTCGGCACGGTCACCGCCGAGCGGTCCGCGCCTGGCGGAGTCGAGATCACCTCGCCGGTGATCGAGGCACTGACCGACCCCGCGCAACCGGTCCCGTTCGACCTCTATCGGCCCGATCTGCGCGCGAGCCTGCCGACGATGCTCGACCACGCGCCGGTCGCCCTGCGCCACCCGAAGCTCGCCGCCGTCCACCGCATCGGCGCGGCCGCGGTCGGCGGCTTCCGTGCGGTGCTCGAAGCCATGTCGTTCGTCGAGATCCACACCCCGAAGATCGTGGGCGCGGCGACCGAGAGCGGCGCCAACGTCTTCCGACTCGACTACTTCGGCCGCCCGGCCTACCTGGCGCAGTCGCCCCAGCTCTACAAGCAGATCATGGTCGGCGTCTTCGAGCGGGTCTACGAGGTCGGACCGGTCTTCCGCGCCGAGCCGAGCGACACCGCCCGCCACCTGGCGTCGTACACGTCCCTCGACGCCGAGATGGGCTTCGTCGAGGACCACCGCGACGTCATCGCCGCGTGCCACGCGACGGTCGCGGGCATGCTGGCCGGTATCCGGGCGGCGGCCGGTCCCTCGCTCGACCTTCTCGACGTCACCATGCCGGTACTGCCGGAGAACCCCGTGGTGGTGCACTTCTCCGACGTCCTTGAGATGATCGGCAAGGCGACCGGCGAGGACATCACCGACGAGCCCGACCTCGCACCGGCGCACGAGCGCTGGATCGGGGGGTGGGCCTCGCGCGAGCACGGCTCGGACTTCGTGTTCGTCGAGGGGTACCCGACCGCGCATCGCGCCTTCTACACCCATCCGGACCCGGCGCGCCCCGGCCACTCACGCGCGTTCGACCTGATATTCCGTGGCCTGGAGCTGGTCAGCGGCGGCCAGCGGATGCACCGCCACGACGACTACGTGCGAACGCTGACCGCGCGTGGTGAGAGCGACCTGTCGGCGTACTCGGGATATCTCGACGCGATGCGCTCCGGCATGCCGCCGCACGGCGGCTTCGCCTTCGGGCTGGAGAGGTTCATGGCACGCCTGCTCGACGTGCAGAACATCCGCCAGGTCACGCTCTTCCCCCGGGACCTGCACCGGCTCGCCCCGTAGACGACTCGCTCTCCGTCGTGGCGGAGGTGCGGGAGGCCGGTCGGCCACCCGCACCTACCGGCGGTTCGTCACTCCTGCGCGGCGAAGGAGAGCTGACCGACAGGGTGAGATTTCCGTCAAAGATGCTGGTGAACGGCAGTATCAGAATGGAACCGTCCAAATTTTCAAAAAACGACAGCCCCTGATTTTCGCTGTTATCTTCATCCCGTTCACATGATCATGGACCGCTTGCAGCAGCGGTCCGATGACATTCCATGGGGGAAGAAGATGACAGTTTCGCGCTCGGGAAACTCGCGGCCGAGAGGCTCGCGACTCCCGAGAAGGCACCTCGTCGCGGCGTTTACCGCGACCTGTGCCTTCGTCACGATCTGGGGAGGTGGCGTGGCCTCGGCGGCGGCGCCGAGCGTCACGATCAAGCCGTCGGCCGACACCTCCTACTCGCAGGTGTCCCAGGACGGTAACGGCAGCGCCAAGACGACGCTCGCGACCTGCCCGCAGTCCTGCGAGGGGAACTCCGCCGGAGAGCGGCAGGCGGTCGTCGCCTTCACGGTCGCCGGCCTTCCCGCCGGAGCCGGCAACGTGAAGGCCCGCCTGGAGCTGTACTCCTGGAACGCCTTCGCCGCGACCACGACCACCGCCCACAAGGCGAGCGGCGGCGCCTCGAGCCCCGGAACCTGGGAGAGCAGGCCGACGCTCGGCTCCGCGCTGGACTCCTCCAGCGCGGTCACCAAGGGCTACAACGCCTGGGACGTCTCCTCGGCCGTCACGGGCAACGGCGCGGTGACCTTCGCCGTCCGCCAGTCGACCAGGAACACCCGCACCTACTGGGCCTCCGCCGACAACTCCAACGCGGCGATCCGGCCACGCCTCGTCGTCACCTACACCACGGGCGGCACGGCCACCCCCACGCCGACCGCGAAGCCCACGGCAACGCCGACGGTGAAACCGACCGTCACGCCCACGGCCACACCGACCGTGAAGCCGACCGTCACACCGACGGCGACCTCCACGAACCCGCCCGGGTGGAAGCTCGTCTGGTCCGACGAGTTCGACGGCACCGCGCTCGACACCAAGAAGTGGAACCCCAAGGACAGCTCCGTGGACTACGACCGCGCCTGCATCACCAGCAGGCCGGAGAACCAGTTCGTCCGCGACGGCATCCTGACGGTGCGGGCACTCAAGGAAGACTGGAAGTGCGCCGGCACGACCCGTCACTACACGACCGCCTACCTCGACACGAAGGGCAAGGCGTCGTTCGCCTACGGCCGCTTCGAGGTGCGCGCGAAGTCGCCGAACGGGCCGACCAACTCCACGGGGCTGTGGCCCGCCTTCTGGATGAGGCCGGACGACGGGGGCAACGGCGAGATCGACGTCACCGAGCTTCCCGGCGGTGCCAAGTACTACAAGGCCGCGACCGCCGCGATCTTCCGTGACTACACGCCCACCAAGAGCGACTTCCGCTACACCTTCCCGAGCGGTTACCCGGGCGGCGGCTTCCACACCTACACCACCGAGTGGGAGCCCGGGGTGATCCGCTGGTACATCGACGGCAAGGAGATCTGGCGCCGGGAGGGCAACACGCCCGCCTGGCTGAAGGAGACCTTCGGCTCCGACGCGAGCTACAAGCGCAAGTTTCACCTGCGGATCAACTTCCAGGTCGGCGGCTGGCTGGGCGACCCGGACGCCTCGACCACCTTCCCGGCCGACTTCAAGGTCGACTACGTGCGCGTCTGGCAGCGCTAGAAGTGTCGTCCCCGCACCGGTCCGGTGCGGGGCGGCCGTAGTGGGGTGAGGGCCTTCGGGGCCGGTGCGGATCGGCGAGATCCGCAGCGCGGCACCCCGAAGGCCCTCATGCCGCGCCGCGACATCCCGCAGTGTGACCGGAAGCTCTCATACTCCGCCGCGACATCCAGCTGACCGGGACCGGCGACAACCGGGCAGGCCGTCTCCGGCCCGCCTCAGCGCGACTCCCCGCCGACCTGTGACTCCTGGCGGGTCGTGCGCAGGGCCGACCGTACGATCTCCTCCAGATGCTCGCTGTGCGCGCCACGCCAGTAGATCTGCCCGCACTCCGAGCATCGGCCGTAGACGTCGTAGGAGCGCCTCGTCCCGGTCTCCAGCAGGCGGTCGATCTCGCTCTTGTCGACGGGGGCCAGCTCCCCGTTGCAGGCGGTGCAGCGGGTCCACGGCCGCAGCGGCGGCGCGAACCGCTCCAGCAGGTCGCGAAGCTGGTCGTTCGCCTTGGTGCCTCGTACGTAGGCGCCGAGCCAGAGCGCCCGGCGGCACAGCAGGCCGTGATCCTGGGTGAGCAGCACGCGGCGTTCCCTGTTCGCCTCGGCGACGAGGGAGGGATCGTCCATGTCGTTGTGATAGGTCGCGTCCACGCCCAGCAGCCGGAGCCGTCGCGCGAGAGTGCCCAGGTGGACGTCGAGCAGGAACCGGGGCGCGTCCTGGCCGGGTTCGAGCGGCACCCGCTGAGGGCGGGGCACGGCGTGAACATGGACCACGTCACCGGCGACGGGCTGATAGGACGTGCCGACCTCCGCGCCTTCGACGATCAGCGGCCCCACCTCGGGCAGCGGAACGCCGATCGACTCCACGACATGGCCCAGAGTCGACGTCCCGTCCGGTGTCACCCGCTGCCACTCGCGTCGCCGTCGCGCGGGCAGGAACAGCAGCAACTCGGGGGCGATACGCAGGTGGAGATCGGATTCGCTCACACCTTCAGCATGCCATCCGCCCCAGGAGTCCCGACACGCATTAAACGACGGCTTGCGGGACCGCTCGACAGAGCACGTCGCTCGGTTGGATTTCGTGGGCGTTGATCCAGGAGACCGCGCTAATGACTACCCAGCTGAGGTGACCTACAAGTTCCGGGCAGTTGGCTCTATAAGCCGCCAGAAGTCTGGAAGAGGGTAGGTGTGTAACGAGGCGTCGTAGGCGGTTCTCGACGAAGTAGGTGCCGCAGGTGGATTTTAAGCAGCCTTGACAGACGTCGCCAAGGCCGACTGGTCGCTCCAGCTTCAACGATCTCGTTCTGGCAGCCGCAACCACAGATCCGGTGGGCCGACAACGGCCCGCGCGTCGGGCACTCGCAGTCCCGCCGCAGCGCAGCAATAGGCTACGGCCTGGCCCTGGTATAGGTACTCAGCGAGAATCTCGTCAGCTGTCAGGTGTCCACCGGCGTCGCCGCCACCGGGATGTGTATCCGAGTCCTCGAGGACGCCGTCGCGACTCACAGCTCCTTGGTTGCCGCTCTTGGGGTTGGCGAACATGCTGTAGCAGACCGTTCCCACCGACAACGGCAGGATCACTTCAGGAGTGGAGGGGGCGTATCCCCATGGCTGGGTGACGACGCATCCGCCGGGAACGTCGGTGACCCCGACGATTCCCAGGCTGCCATCGGGATTAGACCACGGATCATCCAGGACCGCCTCGATATCGGCTTCATCAACCGGCTGGGCTTCCATCCGCCGGGCGGCTTCGTTGGCGGTGATGTTCGCCACGCACGCCACGCCCACGGTCTCTTCGCCGGCATTCCCCAGCGCGGCGATCAAGCGTCGTGCCTCCGCGACCGTCGCGGCCTCAGCAGGGGACAGGCCGGGGTGCCCTGCGAGGACGGGGAACAGGTCGGGCGCCGGACCGGCGAGGGCGAGCCGTCCAGGAGACCATCCCGCCATCATGGGCCGCCACGGGTCCGCTCCGGCGGCGACCAGAACATGGGCGTTATCCAGACGGCGGGCGAAGACAGCCACCCACAGGGCGGTCCGGTCGTCGTACTCGGCGTCCACGTCGTCGACGCGACGGACCAGCTCGGTCACCGACTCAGGGGTTCCCCATTCGGCCGCGAGGTGCAAAGGTTTTCCGTCGTAGCCGCCGAAGGCGTAGACGCCCGAGTTCGGATCGGCACCCGCTTCCAGCCTAACGCGAACCGCCTCAAGATCACCCTAGCCGTACCCTTTGATGCCAGACCATCCTGTAGGCCCGAAATCCGTCATGACGCTCCTCGGATTAGCATTTCACGCATAAGGCAATTATGTCATATTCGAACTAGCTGCCGATTCGCCTCGGCCCTCTGCTGAAAGACAGAGGGCCGAGGCGAAATTTAATGGCTCGACGCTACGCTGCCGGAAAACATTTTTCCATTGGACTACTGTGGAGGCGAATGCGTTGCTAGTGCCGTCCATGTCCGCTTGAATGCCTCGGCAACCAGATGGCGCTAAAAGTAAATCAGTCAAATATTTCGGCGAATAATAAACCTCATGTGTGGGACCTCAAGCCATTCTTGGTCAATCTCCCGGCCGACTATTCGGCCGATGAGGATCAGGCTTGTTGTAACCATTTCTTCCGTTGGGGATCCCTGGTCAACAGGAACGTCCCAGTCTTCCGGCATTGTTAGTCCGTGAGCGTAAGGCTTTAAGGACTCGGGAATATACATCATGGGAGCATCGTCGACTGTCAACCCATCAACTGCATGGAAGATGCGATGATTGTCACCCCCGCTATGCCAGTTGATGCCAATTGCACAACCGCCATCGCGTGAGAGCGTAGACAATACTTTCTTTTCGGTTACATCTAACCATTGCACCTGAAGGGTCAGCGACCACGATTCGAATTCCCCAATCAAGACTATCCCTTCGTAGTCATCGGGAATTTGATCACCCTCGAACCCTTCTGCCAGGTTGGCCAGAGTGACCTTGTATGCGCTATTGAGGTCAGCCTCGATCCTGGAAGCGGTTTCCTCTACACTGAGGCCTTCGCTCCACACGGCAGCGAAGGTGTCAATGGGTCCTCCCCAATGAGCCTCAAGCAAATCATAGAGGTGGCGACTAGCCATTTTTCTCCTTTCGGAAATAGGGTGAATGCCGTCCCGTACCAAGGGTACGGGACGGCATTCAATCAGGATTTGCTAATCCACAGCCTGGAAGGGATAGGTGTGTGGCGAGGCGTCGTAGGCGGTTCTCGCTGGAGTTCAAGGAAGAAGCCGTCCGCATGGTGCTGGAGGGCGAGCGGACGATCACGTCGATCGCGCGGCACCTAGACGCCGTCGCCGCCGCACTCCAGGACCAGACGGGGAACAAATGATGAAACGCAAGGTCGACTACACCTGGAAACTACGCGAGATCATGGCCGGCCGGCGCATCTACACGGCCACCGAACTGGTGCCGCTCCTACGTGAGCGCGGCATCGACCTGTCGGCCTCTCAGGTCCACCACCTGGTCTCCGGCACTCCCAACGGCTGTCCATGCAGGTGATGTCCGCGCTCTGCGACATCCCCTCCTGCACTCCGGCCGACATGGAACCGGCCGCATCCGCCCGGAGCCGAGGCCCCTGTTCGACCTGCTCAGGGGGATGGAGCAGCCCGGCAGCGGGCCGGCCTGACTGGCGGTGCGCCGCAACCATCCCGGGAATGCGGCGGCGCTGTTGCAGCGGTTCACTCTTGGACAGATCCCGCTCACCCACGACGCGTTCCACGAGCTCCAGCCCTGGAGAATGACCGCTCACCTGGAAGAACTTCCTGATGGCCGACGGTGCCCCTCAACCGGCCCGGCGGCGAGAAGGATCTCGCCGCCGGGCCTCTCACCGTCGTCCCCGCCGCGATGGCAGGCGCGGCCAGGTCAGGATGGAGTCCAGGCACTCCACGTGCCGGTGGGTCAGCTCCTGGTCCATTTCTGGCTGCTCGTGCCGGTGCACGACCACAGCTGCACCTTGGTTCCGTTGCCGGTCCCGAAGTTGCTCGCCTCCAGGCATTTGCCGGACTGCACGCCGGTGATGGTGCCGTCGCCGTTGATGTTCCACTGCTGGTTGGTTCCGCCGTTGCAGTCCCAGATGATCACCTGGGTGCCGTTGGCGGTGCCCTGCCCGGAGGCGTCCAGGCACTTGTTGCCGTACACCTGCAGCTGCTTACCGGAGGTGGAGGTCCAGCGCTGGTTGGTGCCGCTGCCGCAGTCCCACAGCTGGAGCTGGGTGCCGTTGGTGGTGGTCGAGTTCGGCACGTCCAGGCACCGGCCGGCGTTGACGTTGCGCAACACCGACGTCGACCCGGGGTCGGGGCCAGGGCCGGGACCGGGGCCCGGGTCGGAGGGGGGCAGCAGCGTGACGGTGTAGGAGTCGTCGATGGCGGTGTGCGGCAGGTTGACCGTCGTGCCGTTGCCGGACAGGGTCACCACGGAGTTCTGGACGGTGACCGGGGCCGTGACGGCGCCGCCGCCGTTGTAGGGGATGCGCTCGGCGACGACCCTCACCTGGTTGTTCTCCACGATGCCGCTGGTGGCGTCCAGGCGCCGCAGGTTGACGGCGATGTTGCCGGTCGTGGTGCCGCCGCCGACCAGGATCTTGGCCGTCCCCGCCGCCTTGGTGGCGAACGCGTCGTACGAGGCGCTGGGGGTGACGGACACGATCTGGCCGGTCTGCGAGCCGTAGAAGCGGTAGGCCCACCATTCGCCCTTCGGCTGGTACTGGCCCGACGAGTTGCGGACGAGCAGGTTGCCGAGGTCGTTGTGCAGGTTTCCTCCGCCCGCCCAGTTGGCGCGCAGGCCGTCGGCGCCGGCCCGCTCCAGGCGCGCGATGTACCAGGCGCCGTCGGCGGGGTTCTGCTCGTTGGACGCCCCGTATTCGTTGATCTGGTAGGGCCGCGGGTGCGGGATGCCACGGGAGTTCAACGTGGTGTCGGCCGCCGCCACGTTGGCCACCGGGTCGCCCGGCAGGGAGTGCCAGCTGATGATGTCGGGAACCACGTTGTTGGCCTTGACGTAGTCGAGGTACTGGTTCCAGAAGGCGTGGCCGGTGGACGGCACGCACGCGCAGCTCGGTCCGACGATGAGCTGCGTCGGGAACGCGGCCCGGACGCGCTGGTAGGTGCGGCGCCACAGTTCGAGGTACTGGGAGATCGGGCGGTTCCAGAACAGGGTGATGTTGGGCTCGTTCCACAGGTCCCACTGCACCGGGGCGCCGGTGGCCTGCACGTCGTTGATCAGACGGGTGAGGAAGTTGTCGTAGTCCGTCCAGTTGCCGTTGTCGCCGGGGAAGCGCGAGATCGGGTAGCCGTCGGCGCCCCACAGGTCGTGGACGAGCAGGATGAACTCCCCGCCCAGTGACCGGGTGCGCAGCAACTGGGCACGGGTGGCGTTCCACCGTCGGTCGTACTTGCCCGACACCCAGCCACCCGGGCTGTCAAGCTGTGCCCCACCGGCCCGCATGTACCGGAACTTCACGTCGGTGAAGTACTGGTTGGGCGGGCCCGACGCGTTCTCGGTCATGCCGTAGATCCAGCCGGAGGCACGGTAGGTCGGAGTGCCACCGCCGGCGGAGAAGTCGACGGCGATGGACTGGTCCGCGGCCTGGGCCGGCGTGGCGGACGTCACGACGGGGCCCGCGACGAGGGCGCCGACGGCGAGAAAGGCGGCGATCGCGCGGCGGCCTCTGTGCCGCCTGCCGGGGGTGATGTCCGCCTCTGGCGTCTCAGACGCGTGAGGGCGGGGCGGATGGGCTGGGAGCGATGGCGTGAGACGCCACAGTCGGGCTCGGCGGACGATGTCGCCAACGTTCATCTTCGGCTCTCCTCACTCGTGAGTGCTGCGCGCACATGTGAGTGGAATGGCTTCGTGGGGGGTGGGGGCTCGAAAACCGGGATGTCCCTAAGTCGAATCGATTCGACCGCAGCCTAGATTTCGCTGTCAGTGATGTCAACAACGTGTGTTATAGAAGTAAACGCATGGTTTCGGGCGCTGCTGACCTCTGTCGGGCGTCGGCCGGGTCATGCTCAGCCCCGGATTCGGTGGTTGAGGCGAATCGGTTCGATGATCCGGCCCGGAATCCACGGGGTGACGCAGGTCGTCACGGACCGGCGATGACGGCCCGCCGACGGGTGCACGGGAGAGGAGCCGATCCGACGGCCGTCGGTAGAATGATCACGCCATACGGTGCGGCAGGAAATCGGGGTGCGAGCCGGACCCGGGACCATGTCGATCTTCGGATGACTGAAAGTTTCATCGCGGAGGCCCTGTCCGGGGTGCGGCCATGGAGGAGAACACTCCACGGCGAAGTGCGCCCGGCCGCTCGAACCCGCACGGTTCGACGCGAGGTTGCCTCAGGAGCCCACGCTGTCCGATGAGTACGACATATCTGAACGGTTCATATGAGGATGGTCGGCGCGGATACCTGTGGGGCTGGGCATCACCGCTGTTGAAGGGGTAAAACGGCTAACCGTGGCCGGACCCTCGGTGTGCGAATGGTGAAATAAGCAGGCTTAAGGTCTTGACGGGCCTCGTGACTCCGACCGTAATTAGAGGCGAGGCCCCGGGGACGCGCTCCTTCCGGAACCTCTGTGGCCGGATCACACGGGCGCAGTGTGGAGGCGCTTCGCGGCCCTCCGCATCATGGCGGTCCACGTCGACATCCACAACCTCGCTTCGCCATGCGTCCCTTCGTGGTGTCCCGGTGAGGAGCAGCGGGTTCAACCGGCGCGGGTCGACCGGAAACGAAAGGCGAACGAGTGAAACGCATGATCAGAGCGGTGCTGGCGGCCGTCGTCCTGTGCCTGGCCTCCGCCGGAGTTCTCGTCGGGCTACCGTCGGCGTCCGCCGCGGCCCTGACCCGGGTGACGAATTTCGGAACCAACCCGACGAACCTCAACATGTACATCTACGTGCCGGACAGGGTCGCGGCACGGCCCGCACTGCTGGTGCTGACCCACTACTGCGGCGGGTCGGCCGGCGCGATCTTCAACGGCAACGGGCACGACTACGTGACCGCGGCCGACAGGTACGGATACGTCATCGTGGTTCCGGAGGTCACCCGCAGCGAGAAATGCTTTGATGTGTCCACCCCCGCCGCGCTGCGGCGCGACGGCGGCGGCGACTCCACCGGTGTCATGGCGATGGTCACCTGGGCGCGGCAGCGCTACAACGTGGACCCGGAACGGATCGTGGTCAGCGGGTTCTCCTCGGGGGCGATGATGACCAACGTGCTGGCCGCCCAGTATCCGGACGTGTTCGCCGCCGGTTCGGCGTTCTCCGGAGTTCCCGCGGGGTGTTTCGCGACCACGAACGGATCGCTGTGGAACAGTCAGTGCTCGGGCGGGCAACTCATCAAGACGGCGCAGCAGTGGGGCGACCAGGCCCGGTCGATGTATCCCGGATACACCGGGCGCTACCCACGGATGCAACTGTGGCACGGCAGCACGGACACGACGCTGCACTACAACAACTTCGGTGAAGAGATCAAGCAGTGGACGAACCTGCACGGGCTGAGCCAGACTCCGGCGTTCACCGACCGTCCGCAGTCGAACTGGACCCGGACCAGGTACGGCGTCACCTCGGCCCAGGCCACGGTGGAGGGGATCAGCATCAGCGGGGTCGGCCACCAGCTGCCGATGAGCGGCCAGCTCGCCTATGCAATCACCTTCCTCGGCCTCGACGGCGGCGGCTCTTCCACGCCGTCCCCCTCACCGTCCATCTCCCCGTCCCCGTCGCCGTCACCTTCGGGGGGCACGGGTGCTCTGCGGGGTGTGGGGTCGGGGCGGTGTCTGGACGTGGTCGGCGCCTCGCAGGCCAACGGTGCCGCGGTGCACATCTGGGACTGCAGCGGGCAGTCCAACCAGCGGTGGACCTCCACCGCCGCCGGTGAGCTGCGGGTCTACGGCGGCAAGTGCCTGGACGTCAACGGCGCCGGGACCGCCGACGGCTCCGCGGTGATCATCTGGGACTGCAACGGGCAGAACAACCAGAAGTGGCGCCTGAACGCCGACGGCACCATCACCGCGGTCGGAGCGAACAAGTGCCTGGACGTCTCCGGATACGGCACCGCCAACGGCACCAGGGTGCAGATCTGGAGCTGCACCGGCGCCACCAACCAGAAGTGGACGCGGATCTGACCGACGCGTCCCCGACGCTGCGGGGATGGGGAGGCCGACGTCCCGGACCGGGGGAAAGCGGGTCCGTGGACGTCGGCCTCCGTTGTGGTCCACGCCTGGGACGGGGAGTGGTGGGCGTGGACCGGCTCCGGGGTCAGGGGATCGGGGGACGATCCCGGCTGCCCCGGAGGTCTGGGGGTTGAGGGTTGGTGGGGAGGTCGAACCAGACGGCGGTGCCGAGTTGGCCGGTGCCGCACAGGCGGGTCCATTGGGTGCCGCAGTGGCCGTGGGTGAGTTCGGTGACGATGCGCAGGCCCCGGCCGCCGAGTTCGAGGTCGTCGAGGTGTTCGGGGACGGTGGGTGGGCGGCGTAGGAGGTGGTCGATGAGGGTGGTGCCTGCTCCGGCGTCGACGACCTCGGCGCGGACGGGCAGGTTGTGGTCGTGCAGGAGGCGTAGTTCGTAGGGGGCGGGGGCGTAGCGGGTGGCGTTGGTGACGAGTTCGGAGACGACGATCTCCAGGTCGTCGAGCACGTCAGGGGCCGGGAGCAGTTTGCCCAACTGGTCGCGGAACAACTCCCGGGCCCGCCGGGCGGCGTTGCCGGGAGGCAGGCACCAGGCGACCATTCGGAAGCGGTTGTGGGCTCTGCCGTACTCGCCGGGGTCCGGAACATGCTCGATGAGCATCGTTGCTCCTAACGGGTGGGAACGAAGGCAGTTCCGCAGTCGAGCCCGCCAGGGCTCAGCGTGACTTTCTCGCTACGGAGCGTGCTGTGTTGGCTATCATTATGCGAGACTTCCTCAATCCGCAACTGCTGATTGATGAGAAATCCCAAATTCGCGACTGAAGCGTCAAGCAGCGTTCACGAGAAGTCATCACATAAGCGGACATAGAGGTGACGAAAATGCGATACAGCCTGTCGGTCCGAGGACGCCGGCTCCTGCGAGAAATACGCGGCATTCGTGAGAAATCTGGCCTATCCCCAGAACAGGTCGCCAAACGACTCGGCTGGTCTCGTTCGAAGATCTACCGCGTCGAAAACGGAGAGAGCCGCCTCATTCTGGAAGACCTCGAACTGCTCCTCGGCGTCTATGGCGTAGCCTCCCCGCAGGCCGAAGCGCTCGGCAAGCTCTGCCGAGAGGCATGGAAGCGCGGTTGGTGGTTGGCCTACAGCGACATGTACAAGGGTGGGTCGTACTTCGTCCTGGAGGACGACGCCTCAGCGATCACCTTCCTTGTTCACAACATTCCGGGACTGTTGCAAACCCCCGAATACGCCCACGCCCTGATCGCGGGGACCCTGTTGGACGGCTCCGAGCAGGAGATCCGCAGACGTGTCGAGGCGCGGGTCACCCGGCGCCGACTTCTTACTCGTGCCGAACCGCCCCAGATAAGCGTCATCCTCAACGAAGCCATCCTGTGGCGAAAGATCGGCGGCACCCAGATCGCCTGCGCCCAACTCGACCATCTGATCGACGTCGCCGCGCACCCGGCGGTCACCCTTCAGGTCGTCCCTCTCGCCGCAGGCAGTTACTCCGGTTTGGACGGCGAATTCACCATTCTGGACTTTCCTGACAAGGAAGACCCTCCCGTGGCCTATCAGGAGGGACTTTTCGGAGATATCTTCGTGGAGGCACCCGGTGACGTCGCCCGATATAACCGGGCCGTCGAGGTCGCGCGTGAGAAAGCCCTCGCCCCCGATGAGTCGGTGACGCTGATCAAGGACGTGAGAAAGGCGATCTGATGACCGATGATCAGAATTGGATCACCAGCAGCTACAGCGGCAGTGGCCAGCAGTGTGTCCAGATGAAGCCGATGCCGTCCGGGGTCGCCATCCGCGATTCCAAGAACCCGGAAGGACCCCGGCTCCTGTGCACCCCCGATGCCTGGAGATCCCTGGTGACCGAGGCGCGGAACGGCTCCTACGACCTGCCCTCTCAACTTCCCGAAACACCATCCCACCTGCCCAAACCGGCAGCAGCAGCCCTCGGGTTGGCCGCCGCCGAATGGCTGTCCACTCCCAACCCCGGCGACACCCACCTGTCGATCGCGTTCGTCGACGCCCACATAGCGATGCGTCTCACCCCCACGGAGGAAACGCTCGTGTTCACTCCAGGCGAGTGGAACGCGTGGTTGTCCGGAGCCAGAGACGGCGAATTCGACCACCTCGCCTGAGCTGATCAGACTCCGCAGGCTAAGGCGAGTTTTCATCTGAGATCCGCTGGTTCTGTCCGGTGGCCGCTTGAGGTGAGGGTCCCCGCTGCTGTGGGGACTCTCACCCGTCTACGAGTACTCGCCGCAAGCATCGCCGCATGGTCGCCTCGGGCTCAGATTCTCACGATGCCATGAGTTCGCACGGATACCGAGACGCAAGTGGTGACGACGAAGGTGGCTCCGGTGCTTCGGGGTCCCTGTCCGGGGTTTCGGAGCAGGTGGTGGTACTCGGCCGTGCTACTCGACGGCGTGTAGGTGTACGGGGAGTTCCTGGTGACCGTTGCTGATGAGGGTGGGTATCGGACGCAATGTGTCGGCCGGTGTCGCGAGTGACATGGCGGGGAAACGCTCGAAGAGCTGACGCAGGGCTTCTGCGACTTCGAGGCGGGCCAGTGGAGCGCCGAGGCAGAAGTGCACGCCGTAGCCGAACGCCAGGTGGTCCTTCACCTTGCGCGTGACGTCGAAGGTGTCGGCGTCCGGCCCGTGCCAGTCGGGGTGACGGTTGGCGGCCCCGTACGCGGCGAGGATGGGGTCTCCTGCGGCGATGACCTGCCCGTCGGGCAGCTTGATGTCGGTCACGGCGAAGCGCAGCGGCAGATACTTGATGGCGGGCTCGGCGCGAAGGGTTTCCTCCACCACGTCCTCCCAGGTGGCTTCGCCGGTGCGGACGAGGTGGAGCTGGCCGGGGGACGTCAGCATCGCGAGGACGGCTTGGTCGATGACGTTGACGGTCGTTTCGTACCCCGCGTTGATCATCAGAATCATCGTGTCGCGCAGTTCGACATCGGTGAGGCCGGCGCCGTCCGACTCCTCGTCGCGTGCCGCGATGAGGAGGGAGGTCATGTCGTCGCCGGGGTTGTCGCGCTTGGTGGCGATCAACTGGTCGGTGGCCTCGAAAAGACGTGCGGTGTTGGCCTTGGCCTGCTCAGGCGTGAGCGTGCTGTCGAAGACGTTGTCGACGAGCTGCCGGAAATCGTCCCGCTGGTCTTCGGGTACGCCCATCAGGTGGCCGATCACGGCGATGGGCAGCGGGTAGGCCAGCCGCTCACGCAGGTCCACCACCTGGCCGTGGGACAGCGCGGCCAGGGCGTCGACCAACTCGGTGACCAGGGATCGGACGGTCGGCCTCAGTTCGGCGATGCGGCGTGCGCTGAAGGCGGGGGCGATCATTCGCCGTAACCTGCGATGGTCGGCGCCGTACGCGGTGAGCATGCTCTGCACCTCGATCCACAGGGCGAGCGGCCACGTGCCGATCGTCTGCTGAAAGGCCGGGTAGTGAGCGCGGCCGTTCTTGGAGACGTCGGGGCTGGTGAGCAGGGCCTTGAGAAGGGCAGGGTCGGTGACCGCCCAGGCGCGCAGGCCGAGGATGTCCACGGGGGTGGCCGGACCACGAGCCCGCAGGGCCTGGTATTCGGCGTGCCGGTCGGCACCGGTGGGATCGATGACGAACGGGAGAGGCTGGGACATGCGTCTTCTCCTTCAGGTCGTGGCGGCGAAGCAGAGAGAAGGCGACCTCACGGGCACACTGGGTCGCTCTGCCTCGCCACGTCGGTCCGATGCGGAATGGCGGGGTCTGTCTTAGGCCGTGTCTTGAGTGATCCGGTCCTGGCCGAACGGCCGGGTTGGTGGTGCTCAAGGCGGCCGGCCGATGGCATTGATCCGGTCGCAGGCGTTGACGAAGGTGATGGTCGATGTCCTGCACACAGTTGACCGGGTAGCCCGGCCATACGTGACAGGAAGCCGGGTGTGACGCACGTCTCAGCTGTGTGCCGTCTTTCCCCTGCAGGTCCGCAGGTGCCCGGCGTCGACGTTCCGTTGCGTGAGCTCGGCATAGGCCCCGTGGCCGACGACCAGATTGACGATCCGGTCCGCTTCCGACGGACCCGGGGTGGAATGACGGTCCTGGCCTATATGGTCCCGGGATGAAATCCGCTTCCACCACCGTTTCCGGCCCATGGCGGGAACAGCTGACCGGCGCCTTCGAGATCCTGCTCGGCCGTCCGCTGGCGAGTTTCGACGCCGACGCCGTCTATGCGACGTTCTTCGGCGGCGACCTCATCAACGAGCTCGGCTTCGCGCGGGACACCGCCTGGGTGACCCCGGCGGCCCTTCGCGGCGCCGAGCCGGTCGTCTGGGACTGCCCGATCTTCGACCTGGAGGAGCCGCTGCCGGAGTTCGACGCGAGCCGGTCGGTCTTCGAGTTCGACAAAACCGGGCTGCCGCCGGAGTTCGAGGAGGATCTCGCGGCGGCGTGTTTCGCGGGTCGGCTCGTCCTGGGCGGTGACCTGGCTTCCTTGTCCGCACGGTACGACCTCGCCGCGTCCGATCTGCGCGACACGTGGACTGTCTGCTATCCGCGGCTGGTCTCGGACGGCACGCTCTTCGACGCGATGCGGGTCGCCACCGCGCTCGGCACGGGCCCGGAAAGCCTTCTTCCCTTTGAGACCGAGGCGGCCGAGGAGTGGCAGGAGGCGCTGGCCGGCCTCACGCCACCCGAGTTGTCCGCCCACCTGAGTTTCTTCTGCACCGAGGGCGAGGAGGGACTGATGTACCTGCGAACCGAGCGGTCGGGCGGCGACCTGCTCGCCGAGCAGGGGTGCACGCTGATCGCCAACTGGGAGGAGGGACAGAGCCAGGTCGAGTTCGCGGTCGTCCAGGTCGGCGAGCTCCTGGCAGGACCGCGCCCGTCCTGAAGAAGACCTGTCAGGGCCGGACGGTAGGCGGCGCGAGGCCGCCTGCCGTCCGGCTTTTCGCCCGGGTTCGTGTGACCAGGCGCGAAGTGGTCGTGAGCGGCGGGGAGCGGGCGGCGTGACCGGAAACACGTGCCGGGCGGGATGACCCGGGAAATGCCGGGCGGCGACCTCTGTCGGGACGGTACGGCGCGAGGTGACGTCCCGCGTTCCGGAGAGCTCTCCCCATGTGCCTATCGGGTGGTGTTCCCGCCCAGGTAGGTCCGCAGGTGCCGGGCGGTGAGGGAGTCTCCCGTCGAGACGAGGTCGGCGGGGGTGCCGGTGAAGACGATCCGGCCGCCGTCGTGTCCGGCTCCGGGGCCGAGGTCGATGATCCAGTCGGCGTGGGCCATCACGGCCTGGTGGTGCTCGATGACGACGACCGTGTTGCCGTCGTCGACGAGCCGGTCCAGCAGGGCGAGGAGCTGGTCCACGTCCGCCAGGTGCAGGCCGGTGGTCGGCTCGTCCAGCACGTACGTGGTGGCCTTCTCCGCCATCCGGATGGCGAGCTTGAGCCGCTGTCGTTCGCCGCCGGACAGGGTGGTGAGCGGCTGGCCCAGGCCGAGGTAGCCCAGGCCCACGTCGGAGAGACGGTCGAGGACGGCCCGCGCCGCGCCGAAGCTCGCCTTCGAGGCCGCAGGGGAAGAGGCTGCGGCGGAAGAGGCCGCGCCGGGAGCGAAGAAGTCGCGGGCCTCGGCCACCGACATCGCGAGCACCTCGCTGATGTCCTTGCCGCGCAGCTTGTGGGTGAGCACCTCGGGGGTGAACCGCTTGCCCTCGCACTGCTCGCACACCGACGCCACCCCGGCCATCATCGCCAGGTCGGTGTAGACCAGGCCGATGCCCTTGCAGTTGGGGCAGGCTCCCTCGGAGTTCGCGCTGAACAGGGCGGCCTTGACCCCGTTCGCCTTGGCGAAGGCGGTGCGGATCGCGTCGAGCAGCCCGCTGTAGGTGGCCGGGTTGCTGCGGCGCGAGCCCCGGATCGGGGCCTGGTCGACCACCGCGACGTCGTCCCTGCGGGGGAGCGAGCCGTGGATCAGCGAGCTCTTGCCCGAGCCGGCGACGCCGGTGACCACGGTGAGCACGCCGAGCGGGATGTCGACGTTCACGTCCTTGAGGTTGTGCAGGCGGGCGCCGGTGATCGACAGTTGCCCGCTGGGCTGCCGTACCTTCTCGCGCAGGCGGGCCCGGTGGTCCAGGTGGCGGCCGGTGAGGGAGTCCGACGCGCGCAGCCCGGCCACGTCGCCGGTGAAGCAGATCCGCCCGCCGGAGGAGCCGGCGCCGGGGCCGAGGTCGACCACGTGGTCGGCGATCTCGATCGTCTCCGGCTTGTGTTCGACGACCAGGACCGTGTTGCCCTTGTCGCGCAGGCGCAGCAGCAGGTTGTTCATCCGCTCGATGTCGTGTGGGTGCAGCCCGACCGTGGGCTCGTCGAAGACGTAGGTGACGTCGGTCAGGCTGGAGCCGAGGTGGCGGACCATCTTCACCCGCTGGGCCTCGCCCCCCGACAGGGTGGACGACTCGCGGTCCAGGCTCAGGTAGCCCAGGCCGATCTCCACCAGTGACTCCAGCGTGTTGCGCAGGGTGGCGACGAGCGGCCCCACCGAGGTGTCCTCGATGCCCCGGACGAAGTCGGCCAGGTCGCTGATCTGCATCGCCGCGCAGTCGGCGATGTTGCGGCCGTCGATCTTCGAGGCGAGCGCGGCGGGGTTGAGCCTGCTGCCGCCGCACGCGCGGCAGCTCGTGAACGTCACGGCCCGGTCCACGAACGCCCGGATGTGGGGCTGCATCGACTCCCGGTCCTTGACGAGATAGAGCCGCCGTACCTTGACCAGGAGCCCCTCGTAGGTGGTGTTCATCGTGCCGATTTTGATTTTGGTGGCGGGTTTGTGCAGGAAGTCCTCCCACTGGGTGGGGGTGTAGTCCCTCAGCTTGACGTCGGGGTCGAAGAACCCCGAGTGGGCCAGGCCCTGCCAGTACCACGAGTCCACGGTGAAGTTGGGGGCGGTGATCGCCCCCTCGTTGAGCGAGCGGTCGACGTCGACGAGCTGGGAGACGTCGATGTCGGAGACCCGGCCGAGCCCTTCGCACTCGGGGCACATGCCCTCGGCGCTGTTGAAGCTGAACGCGCTCGAGGTGCCGACGTGAGGGGTGCCGATCCGGCTGAAGACGATCCGCAGCATCGTCTGCGCGTCGGTCGCGGTGCCGACCGTGGAGCGGGAGTTGGCGCCCATCCGCTCCTGGTCGACGACGATCGCCGCGCTCAGGTTGCGCAGGCCGTCGACGTCGGGACGGCCGAGGCTCGGCATGAACGACTGGACGAAGGCCGTGTAGGTCTCGTTGATCAAACGCTGCGACTCCGCCGCGATGGTGCCGAAGACGAGGGAGGACTTCCCGGAGCCGGAGACCCCGGTGAAGACGGTGAGCCGCCGCTTGGGAATGTCGAGCGAGACGTCGGCCAGGTTGTTCTCCCTGGCGCCGCGAACCTCGATCACGTCGTGGCTGTCCGCGGCGGCCGGGCGGCGCCGCGGGCCGCCTGATCCGACCGGTGTGGCGGGTGGGAACACGAACCTTCTCACGCGATATCCTTAGGGTGTAAAGAGTTAGCCCGGCAAAGTTAGTTTATGCCGTAAGGAGTTGCAAGTGGTCGTCTTCGCCGGACAGGGCGACGCGCGCCGTTCGATGGCGCTGCTGTGGCGTACCACCAGGTCGGACCAGGCGCGTCCCGGGCCCAAGCCCGCGCTGAGCGTGGACCTCATCGTGGACACGGCCGTCGCGATCGCCGACTCCGAGGGGATGGCCGCGCTCTCCATGCGCGCGGTGGGCGAGCGGCTCGGACGCACGGCGATGGCCCTCTACACCTACGTCCCCAGCAAGAGCGAGCTGGTCGACCTGATGTACGACCGGGCCCTCGCCGAACTGTCCACCCACCACGACCTGGAGGCGGGCTGGCGGGCGGCCGTGACCTCCTGGGCGCGGGAGGCGTGGGAGTTCTACATACGGCATCCGTGGATGCTGCAGGTGTCGCAGGCCCGCCCCGTGCTGGGTCCCAACGAGTACGTCATGATCGAGGAGCTGATGCGGATCCTCCGGGAGACCGGGCTGGACGCCGGGACGCTGCGGCGCGTCGCGGGGACGCTCTCCTGCTTCGTGCGCGGGGCGGCGCAGACGGTCGCGGAGGCGCGTCAGGCCCCGGCGGCGACCGGGCTGTCCGACGAGGAGTGGTGGTACGCCCGCTCGGCCCTGCTGACGGAGGTCGCCCCCGATTTCGCCGAGCGGTTCCCCACGCTGACCTGGATGGAGGGCGAGGGCGCCTACCAGGCTCAGGACGAGACCGTCCCCTACCTGGAACAGGAGGGGAGAGACACCTTCGCCGCCGGGCTCGTCATCCTCCTGGACGGGATCGAGGCGGCCATGGGCGAAGCCGATGCCTAATCGGGCCGCTGAGGGGCAGGGGGCCCCTATGAAAAAGTTCTTCAAGGTCGTAGTGGCACGAAGGTTGTCTCGTACACCGATAGGTCTGGCGATCCTGGGGGCGGGCTGGTTCCTGGGACGGCGGCGCAGGCAGCGTGAGCAGGAGCAGGCGGGGCGAGGGCGGGAGTACGCGACGCGGGGAGGCGGGCGCCCGGTCCGCTCTGGCCGCCGCTGAAAACCTCCGGGGTCGACGCCCCGGCCCTCGCGCGCACGGGCACGGTCGTCTCGGCAGGCGCCGGTCGGACGGGGCTCGGCGGGGCGTCGACCGTTGCCGCGCCTCACCGTCAAGGCACCGGCAGGACACCTGTAGGACCGAGCGGACGCTCGATGGGGCGAGCGGCGAGAGGACAGCGGGGCGAGAGGACAGGGGGAACGACGAGAGGGCCCGGTCGATCATCGACCGGGCCCTCTCGTCGTTCCCGTGTTCCCCGTACCGCTTCCGGATCTCCCAGGTGTCCCGGAGCCGCCGGGGCCGGGAGGCTCAGCTGAACATCGCCTCCATGGTCTCGTGCGACTGCTCCTTCTTGGCGTCGGACTCGCTGCCCCAGCAGGTGTTGAGGATGATCCGGGTGCGGTCCTCCGACAGCGGGACCGTGCGGTGCAGCGTCGTGTCGGAGCGCAGGAAGTAGATGTCGCCGGTCTCGTGGGCGTAGGTGCTGATCGGCTGCTTGATGAGGTGGTCGTGGACCCGGGGGTCCTCCTTCACCCAGTTGGTGTGGGGGACGCACTGGAGCATGCCGCCGTACTCGCTGCTCGGCGCCTCCATGATCCAGATGAGGGTGAAGCTGAAGTCGCCCCAGTGCCAGCCGTGGGTGTCGCCCTGCTTCTCCTGGCGGATGATGACGTACTTCTCCTCGTCCCAGGGGCAGGCGACGACCGGCTCGTTGGCCAGCCGGCCGAGGAAGTCCTTGAGGGTGGCGGAGTCATAGAGCTCCGGGATCAGGGTGCTGTCCTGTGCGATGGACTGCTGGCTGACCGTGCTCATCTTCCTCGGCGAGTTGCTGGTCTCCTTGAGGTTGATGTCGATCCGGCGCGCGTGCAGGTCGAGCAGCCGGTCCACCTCGTTCGAGACGAGATCCTTGATCTCGCCGGAGACCACGTTCCGCAGCTTGACATAGCCGTTCCTGCGGAAATCATGGGAAAGTTTACGGATTTCCCAGGGGTCCTGAAAGGTCTTTTCGAGATGCTCCGCGATCCGATCGTCGAGTGAGAGCTTCCGGTGGCCGGTCTCGTAGTTGGGAGTCGGCATGCGTTTTCTCCTCCGTGGTTATCGAGTCCGTGGTCATCGAGGTTTTCAGAACCGTAACACGCGATTGGCGGACGCAAATGGCGTGCGTTGTTCGTCCACTCCCGCTGTGAAACCATAAGCGGATTCCATCCGACCGGCTTCAGCGATTACTCAGACTACGCAGGGACGAGCGTCATGAACACCAAAGTCACATTCGTCGAGCTGTCTGCATTCGAGGCCATCCTGCCCCTCGCCTCCGGTTACATGCAGGCCTACGCACAGCGCGACCCCGAGGTGGGGCCGCGATGTGAGTTCGAGATCTTCTCCGCACCCGTGTCCGCGAACCGGGAGGAAGTGATCGATGAACTCCTCGGCAGGCGCAGCGACGTGTACGCCATCAGCTGTTACATCTGGAACATCGGATTCGCGCGTGCCGTGCTGGCCGCGCTGCACGAGCGGCTCCCGAAGGCCCAGTTCATCCTCGGCGGCCCGCAGGTCATGCAGCACGCCCACGAGTACGTCCCCCCGGAGCAGGAGAACGTCGTCGTCTGCAACGGCGAGGGCGAGAAGACGATGGTGCAGTACCTGAGGCAGGTCCTCAGCGACGACCCCGACTTCGCCGCCGTCCACGGGATCAGCTTCTGGCGGTCGGGGGAGCTCGTCACCACCGAGGCCGCCGAGCGGGTACGCGACCTCATGGAGGTGCCCTCGCCCTTCACCTCCGGCGTCTTCGAGGAGGGCAAGTACACCACCGCCATCCTGGAGACCAACCGCGGATGCCCGTTCAGCTGCGGTTTCTGCTTCTGGGGTGCGGCGACCAACGACAAGGTGCACAAGTTCGAGGACCAGCGGGTCCGCGACGACATCACCTGGATCAGCAAGAACAACTTCGTGTCGATCTTCATCGCCGACGCCAACTGGGGCATGGCCCCGCGCGACGTGGAGCTCACCCGCCACCTGGTGGAGTGCAGCGAGGAGAACGGCTACCCGGTGATGGTCTCGATGGCCGCGGCGAAGAACAAGCCGGACCGCATGGCCGAGATCACCGAGATCCTCGTGCAGGGCGGCCTGCTGACCAGCCAGCCCATCTCGCTGCAGTCGATGAGCTCCAAGACCCTCGAACTGGTCGACCGCTCGAACATCAAGCCCGCGACCTACACCGAGCTGCAGAGGACGCTCAGGGAGAAGCGCATCAGCTCCTACATCGAGCTGATCTGGCCGCTTCCCGGAGAAACCCTCGACTCCTACAAGGAAGGGGTCGCGGAATTGTGCCGGCTGCGTGCCGACACGCTGATCGTCTATCCGCAGCTCCTTCTTCACAACACCTCCATCCACGCGAAGCGCGACCTTCTCGGAGTGCAGGTCGAACGCGTTCCCAGTGATGTCACGGAAGCCGATGTCGTGGTCGGCACGAACTGGGTCAGCCGCGAGGAGTGCGAGCGTGGAACGTGGTTCTACTACGCGGTCCACTCGCTCTACAACCTGCGCGGCCTGTATTATCTCGCCAATTATCTGGAGAGGTCGGGCAGGAGAAGTTTCGAGGATTTCTTCACCGACGCCGCGACATATTTCGAGAGCCGTACGGACACCGAGGTCGCGACTTTCTTCCGCGATTCCGTGGAGAAACTCTGGAACTATGACTTCCATAATTTCGGGATGGTCGCGCATCTCGTCCTGCATTCGCACCGCGAGGAGTTCGACGCGTTGCTCGTCGACTTCGCCCGCAGTCAGTCCTGGTGGCGGGACGCCGGGGCGCGGGCGGCGTTCGAGCTCGACCTGCTGGCCCGGCCCTACATCTACCTGGCCAAGCCGAAGCCGCCCCGCTACGACTTCACCGAGCTGGGCGTCGAGTCGCGCGCCGGGGCGCGCGGGAAGACGACCTCGGTCGTGGACATGCCCGCCGATCTGGCGGCCCTGCTCATCGACCTCGACGTGACCGGCCTGGAGGCGGGCCAGGAGCTTCTGACCCGCTTCGAGCTCGACCACCCGCGCGGGCGCAAGCTGCCGTTCATGCCGGAACGCAGCCTGGAGCACAACGCCTCCTACTGCCAGGGCATGGTGCTGCGGCTGCGGGAGTATCTCCCCACCTGGCGGCCCGAGTCCGAGACCGCCGCGCTTCCCGGGCGGCGCTGAGCACCTCCCGTCGCGCTGCCCGGCAGAGGCGCGGAGCCGTCCGCCGGGCCGCCCGCGAGGGCGCGGGGTCGCCGGGGCCGCCAAGGTCACCGCGGCCGTACGCGATGAGGGTCGTGGCCGCGGGTGACGAAGGACCGAGGCCACGCATGACGAGGGCCCGTGAGGATCATCCTCACGGGCCCTCGTCATGCGCGGGTCAGGGGGCCGGGCATCCCGCCGGGCGGGATGTCCCGCCGCCCGAGGTCCGGGCGCGAAGCCCGGGCCCCACGGCTCAGACCTTCGCCTCCGCCTTGGCTTCGGCCTTGGCGAGAGCGCCGTCCACCGCCTCGGCGAAGTCGGCGAGCACCGGGTTCTCGAACAGCACCCGGATCGGCACGTTCACCGCGAACCTCTCCCGCACCTGGGTGATCACCTGCGCGGCCACCAGGGAGTGACCGCCGATCTCCAGGAAGTCGTCCTCGCGGGCGATCCGCCTGAGCTTCAGCACCTCGGCCCAGATCTCGGCGATCGTCTGCTCCGTCGCGGTCTGCGGCGCGTCGAAGTCGTCGTCACCGCCGTCACCGCCGTCGCCGCCGGGTTCGGGCAGCGCCTGGCGGTCCACCTTGCCCGAGGAGGTGAGCGGCATCGCGTCCAGCGTCACGTACGAGGAGGGCAGCATGTACGCGGGCAGCGAGCCCTGCAGGAACCGGTGCAGCTCGCCGGTGAGGCCGCTGCGGTCGGCGATGATCCTGGAGGCGTCGTCGAGCACGACGTAGGAGACGAGCCGGTCGTCGCGCACGCTGACCACGGCCTCGCGCACCCCCGGATAGCGGGTGATCGCGGCCTCGATCTCGGCGGGCTCCACCCGGAAACCGCGGATCTTCACCTGGTGGTCCACCCGGCCCACGTACTGCAGCCGGCCGTCGGGCAGGTAGCGGGCCAGGTCGCCGGTCCGGTAGAGCCGGGCGCCGGGAGGGCCGTACGGGTCGGGCATGAACGACTGCGCGGTCAGGCCGGGCTTGCCCCGGTAGCCGTGCGCCAGGCCGGTGCCGCCGACGTACAGCTCGCCGGGCACGCCCGCGGGGAGCGGGTTGAGCCAGCGGTCCATCACGTAGGCCCGGAAGTTGGCGAGCGGCCGGCCGATCGGCGGCGCGTACGCGGCGGCGGGGTCGCAGGTCCCCATCGTGGCGCACACGGTCGTCTCCGTCGGCCCGTAGGCGTTGACGAAGACACGGCCGGGAGCCCAGGTCCGCACCAGCCCGGTCGGGCAGTGCTCGCCCGCGACGACCATGAGCCGCACCGTGTCCAGCTCGTCGCCCTTGAGCGTGCTGAGGAAGGTCGGCGGGAACGTGGCCGCGGTCACCCCCTGCTCGCAGATGGCCTTCGCCGTCTCCTGCGGGGTCATGGCCGACGGGTCCAGCACGCACAGTGCCGACCCGTTCAGCAGCGCCATCGTGATCTCCCAGATCGAGGCGTCGAAGCTGAGCGAGGCGAACAGCGCCACCCGGTCGTCGGACGTCAGGGAGAACTCCCGGGACAGGGCCGAGGCGAGGTTGCCGACGCCGCGGTGCGGCACCTCCACGCCCTTGGGCCGCCCGGTCGAGCCCGAGGTGTAGATGAGGTAGGCGGGGGCGTCGGGCGCGGGCGTCAGGCCGGGACTCGTGCCCGGCTCCTCCGCCTCGATCGTGCGCCACTCGGCGTCCAGTTCGATCGTGCGCACCCGGTCGTCGCGCACCCGGCCCGCGTGCTCGGCGCCGGTGAGGACGAGCCGTGCCCCGCTGTCGTCGAGGATGTAGCCCAGCCGGTCGGGCGGCAGCGCCGGATCCAGCGGCAGGTAGACCCCGCCGGACTTGACGATGCCGAGGAAGGCGACGAGCGCCTCGGCCGAGCGGCCGGTCATCGAGCCGACGATGTGGCCCGGCCGCACCCCGTCGCGGATCAGCCGGTGGGCGACCCGGTTGGCGCGCTCGTCCAGCTCCCGGTAGGTCAGCCGCCGCTCACCGGCGAGCACCGCGAGCGCGTCGGGGGCGGCGGCGGCGCGCGCCTCGAACAGGGCGCCGATGCCGGCCTCCTCGTCGAAGGGCGTCTCGGTGCGGTTCCACTCCTCGACCACCAGCCGCAGTTGCTCGGCGTCCAGCAGCGAGAGCGACGAGATGGGCCGCGCGGGGTCGCGCACGGCGTCGGACAGCAGGGTGACGTACTGCTCGGCCATGGTCCTGGCGCCCGGCGCGTCGAACAGGTCGAGCCCGTAGCGCATCTCCCCGTCGAGCGAGCCGGGCACCAGGACGAGCGCGAGGTCCGAGGCGAGCGGGAAACGGCCCGCCACCAGGGGCGAGACCTGGACGCCCGGCAGCCGCAGCGCGCCCCAGGCCGGGGCTGCCTGGTCGAACTCCGCCTGGTAGAACGGCTGCACGCCACTGGAGGCGTCCAGCTCCAGCTCCTCGGCCAGCCGGTGCGCGGGGTAGGAGCCGTGCGCGGCCGCCTCGTCCAGCGCGTCGCGCACCTGGGCGACGACGGCGGTGAACGAGGGGTCGCCCTCGCAGCCGATCCGGATCGGGAACGCCGGGGCGCGCTCTGCGGCGGGCACGGGTACGCCGACCACGACCTCGTCCTGGCCCGACCAGCGGCACAGCGCGACCGCCCACGCGGCCAGCGTGACGGCCCGGGTGTCGGTCTCGCCGGGCGGGACGGTCTCCGCCTGCCCCGACCAGCGGGACAGCGTCATCGCCCGCGCGGCCCGGGTGGCGCTTTCCGCGTCGGCCTCGCGGGCCATGGTCTCGACCAGCGCGGCCGTCTCCGGCGGGACGGTGAAGGTCACCTGGGCACCGGTGAAACCGGGTACGGCGGGACGGCTCCTGTCGGAGGGCAGGTCCAGGGCGGGGGGCATGCCGTCGAGCCGCTCACGCCAGTAGGCGAGGTCCGCGGCCTCCGCGCCGGTGCCGTCGACGGAGGCGTGGCCGTCGGCCGGGGCGGCCGGGCCGGCGGGGGAGCGGTGGTCGTCGGGGACGTGCCCGCCCGCGGACGCGTGGCCGGTGGGGGAGTCGTTCAA
The DNA here is from genome assembly GCF_042899335.1 of Streptosporangium sp. NPDC000095. Classification (NCBI taxonomy): domain Bacteria; kingdom Bacillati; phylum Actinomycetota; class Actinomycetes; order Streptosporangiales; family Streptosporangiaceae; genus Streptosporangium; species Streptosporangium sp. NPDC000095. The sequence goes on along the minus strand of NZ_JBIAZS010000008.1, from coordinate 141,763 downwards.
GGAACCGTTCGAGGAGCCGTTGGGCGAGGCATGGCCGACGGGAGAACCGTTGGAGGAGGCGTCGAAGGCGGGAGAACCGTTGGAGGAGGCGTCGAAGGCGGGGGCGCCGTTGGAGGAGGCGCGGAGCGTGGCGCCCGAGGCGTTCTCGTACGCCAGGGAGATCTCCCGCGCGAGGCCCGCCAGGACGCGCTCGTCGGCCACGAGCCGGTGCGCCGTCACGACGAGCGCGTGGTCGTCGTCGGCCATCCGCGCCAGGGCGATCCGCACCGGCGGGCCGTTCTCCAGGTCGAGGCCCCGGTTGGCCTGCTCGGAGACGAGCCGGGCGAGCGCCTCCTCGCGGCGGCTCGCGTCGTGCCTGCCCAGTTCCACCGGCGAAGGGACGGTGACGCGCCGGGGCTCGGCCCCGGAGTCGCCGGGCAACGCCGGCCGCAGGTCCTCGCGCGCCTCCAGCACGTGTTCCAGCGCGGTGATGAGGGCCTTCTTGTCCACGGGGCCGCGCAACCGCGCCGCGAGCGTGACCTGGTCGGTGTGGTCACCTGCGGGTTTGGCCCGGTAGGACCTCCACCCGCTCTCCTGGATCGGCGACAGCGAAGTCTTGCTGTCCGGCATGGGGTGCTCCAATCAGTGTCCGGCGTGGTCGAGTTCGAGATGGACGGGGACGCGGTCGACGCCCCACATGAGGTTCGAGCGCAGTCGCTTCACCGGCCCGGTGAGCTCCATGCGGGCCACCCGGCGGGTCAGCTCCTCCAGCAGCACGCGCAGTTCGAACCTGGCGAGCGCCGCGCCGATGCACAGGTGCTTGCCGAGGCCGAACGTGAGGTGCCTGTTGGGGGTGCGCCCGACGTCGAAGCGGCGCGCGTCGGGGAAGGCGTCCTCGTCGCGGTTGACGGCCGGGTGCCACACGCTGACCCGCTCACCGGCCCGGATGGTCTGATCTCCGATCTTCGTGTCGCGCAGCGCGGTGCGCATGACGTTGAGGCTGGGGGCGGTCCAGCGCAGCACCTCCTCCACGGCGGTCGGGATGAGCGAGGGGTCCTCGCGCAGCCGTCGCCACTCGTCGGGGTTCTCCACCAGGGCGATGACGGCCCCCGCCGAGGCGTGCCTGGTCGTCTCGTTGCCTCCGGTGATGAGGCCGTTGATGTTGAGCAGGATCTCCTCGTCGGTGAGGGGGGTCCCGTCGATCCGGCCGCGGATCAGCACGCTGATCACGTCGTCGCCGAGGTCGTCGCGCCGTTCGGCCAGCAGGTCGGCGTAGTAGGCGAAGATGTTGGCGTTGGCCTCGGCCTTCTCGGCGTCGGAGATGACGTCGTCGGAGGCGGCGGAGCCGAACGCGGTGCGCGTCCACTGGATCATCAGGTCCCAGTCGGCGCGGGGCACGCCCAGCAGCTCGCAGATGACCGAGAGCGGCAGCCTGCCCGCCACCGTGTCGACGAAGTCGAAGGAGTCCTTCTGGGCGTTCTCCTCGAGCATCCCGCCCACCGTCTCGCGCATCGCGCCCTCCAGGCGGCGTACCACCCGGGGGGTGAGCGCGGGGTTCATCACGTCGCGCAGCTGGCTGTGGCGGCCGTCGGTGACGATGAGCATCTTGCCGGCGGCGGCGCGGGCGGCGGACTCGGTCTGCCCCACCTGCATGCCCCGCTCGGAGGTGAAATTCGTCTTGTCGAGATAGACGGCGACGCCGTCCGCGTATTTGGTGAAAGCCCAGAAACTCGGCCCGTCCGACCTGGCGTTCCAGAACATCGGCCGGTGCTCCTGCAGGTAATGCAGGACGCCGAGGCCGGAGTCGGGGGCCGTGTAGATGTCCGGATCCGCCAGATCCAGATTTTTCAGATTCACGGTCGTGTCCACTGTCATAGGGAATTCCTCCGTGCGTACACGTCGAAGATGTCCGTGTCCTTCAGCAGGGGATCCTGGCCGATGTCGACCTGGAATCCACGGCCGGTGAGATCGTCGCGTACGGACGCGAGTCTGCCGTCGATGTCGTGGACCTGCATGACGATTTGGTCGACCGCCTCCCAGTCGCCGGGAGCGATTCCGTCCAGGACATCGCATTCGGCTTTCTCGACGTTGATTTTCAACAGCCCTATGCGGTCCACGCCCTCGGTGGCCATCACCTCGGAGATCGTCCGCACCTGGCACTCCTGCTTCTCCGTGACGTGCCTGCCCTCGGCCATGTCGGTCACGTCCTCGGGGGCGAAACCGCTGTTGGCGAGGAATGTCCTGGTCACCTCGGCGTCGTGGTCGACGTCGGTGTACATCCCCGACATCGCGGTGGTCTCCGGGTAGACGGTGATGACCGCCGTCCCCGGGGCGCGGGAGAGCGCGCAGTCGAACGCCCTGGCGTTCAGGCCGTGGGCGGACAGATTCGCGCACAACGCGTCGTAAAGCGGCCTGGCGGGCTCGAACGCGAGAATCCGGGTGCCCGGACATTCCCAATGAAACGCCAGCGCGGCGATTCCGATGTTGGCTCCCACGTCGAACACCGTCATTCCAGGCTCAAGGCGAACATCATGCCTGAAGTAGCTTCTGTCGCCCACGATACTGCGATACTGCAGGCTGGTCTCGGCGGGATTGAGCTGGAATACCACATGACCGTCGGGGAGTGTCATCTGGCGCACTCGCTGATTGTTTTCCAGTGTGCCTCTTCGGTGATTTCGCATATCATCACCCTTAACAAAAACCTTATTACAGTCAACCAGAGGTGAAACCCGACAAGGACGGAACGATCTCATGGACACTCAGGGAACAGAAGTCAGGGCGCCGGAGGAAAAGCCGCCCTCTCTCTGGCGAAACCCCGACTTCAACCGGCTCTGGGCCGGCCAGTCGGTCTCGGTCCTCGGCTCCGAGCTGACCACCCTGGCACTCCCGCTGACCGCGATCCTCATGCTGCAGGCCACCTCCTTCGAGGTCGGCCTGCTCAACACGATGCGTACGATCGCCGCGCTCCTGCTGACGCTGGTCGCCGGCGTGCTCATCGACCGCTACCGCCGCAGGCCGCTGATGGTCGCCTCCAACCTCGGGCGGGCGGGCATCGTGATGCTGATCCCGATCGCGGCCTTCGTCGGCTTCCTCGACATGTGGGTGCTCTACGTGGTCGCGGTCGTGGTCGGCGGCCTGTCGGTGGTCTTCGGGATCGCCTACGCCGCCTACATGCCGACCCTGCTGAGCGAGGAGCACCTGGTCGCCGGCAACAGCCGGATGGCCGCGACCGAGTCGGTGGGCGCCATCGCGGGATCCAGCGCGGGCGGCGTGCTCATCGACCTGTTCCGGCCCGCGTACGTGATGCTGGGCGACGCGATCGCCTTCCTCATCTCCGCCTTCGCCCTGTCGCGCATCCGTCACGTCGAGCCGCCCGTCGAGCGCAAGGACAGCGGCGGGCGCGGCGCCGTCGCGGCGATGCTCCACGACATCAAGCACGGCCTGAAGGTCACCTACCGCAACGACTACGCCCGGCCGCTCATCATCAACTCCGCCGGGGCGAACTTCGGGTCGATGATGATCCTGACCCTGTTCCTGCTGTACGCGGCGAGGGAACTGCAGCTGTCGGGCACCTGGATCGGCTTCATCTACGCGATGGGCAGCATCGGCGGCGTCGTCGGCGCCGTCTTCGCGAGCAAGCTGTTCGAGAAGCTCGGCTACGGCCGAGGCATCATGGCCGCCCTGATCGCGTTCCGGGTGCTGTGCTTCACGCCGTTCGTGGCCGGTCCGCAGTGGCTGCAGATCACCCTGTTCTCGGTGATCTGGTTCGTCACCGTGTTCGGCGTGGTGGCCGGCAACATCGGCCAGCTCACGCTCTTCCAGTACGTGATCCCCAACCACCTGCGGGGCCGGGTCATCGGCGCGAGCCGCGCGGTCTACCTCGGCATCCTGCCGCTGTCCGCGATGCTGGCCGGCGTGCTGGGCGAGCTGATCGGCATCAAGCCCGCCATCTACGCCGGGGCCGCGTTCCTGCTGCCCTGGATCATCCTGCTGTTCCGCTCCCCGGTGCCGCACCTGCGCAGGCTTGAGGACGCCGAGTTCCTGCGGGACGACGAGGAGCCCGCCGAGGCCGAAGGACCCGGCGGGCGCGAGGACGGCAAGGGCGTCTGAGGTCAACGGTTCGACTCGTTCAACCGGGGACACGCGCGGACATGCTCCGCGAGATCTCGTCCAGCAGGGCGGCGGGCGCCTGGAGGTAGCTCCAGTGCCCGCCGTCCAGCACCGTGTAGCGGGCCTCGCCGTAGGACTCCCAGCCGGCCATCTGCTCCGGGGGGATCTGCGTATCGCCCGACCAGCCGATCGCGGTGATCGGGCACGGCAGCTCCACCGGGTCGGTCTTGTCGAAGCGGCCGTAGGCGGCCACGTCGGCGCGCATGACGTCCGCGGCCATCTCCACCAGCTCGGGCATCGGCTCGGCGCCACGCGCCCGCATGAGGTCCGACACCAGCGCGCCCACCTGCTCCTCGTCGAGCTTGAGGATGCTCGGCCACGACGCCCGGTGCGGCGGGACCATCGAGGAGGCGAACAGGTGGCCGGGCAGCGGGCCGCCGCGCTCCATGAGCAGCAGTGTCGCCTCGTAGCCGATGAAGACCGTGCCGCAGTGGCTGATGAAGCCGAACGGCCGGTCCAGGTAGGGCTCCAGGCCCTCCAGCATCTCGGCGGCGACGGCCGCGTAGCTCTCGAACAACGGCTCGCGCAGCCGGTTCTCCCTGCCGGGCAGCTGGACGGGGCACAGCTCGATCCCGTCCACCTCGGCGGGCCAGCTGTGATACATCGACGCCCCCGCCCCCGGGTACGGCAGGCACCACAGCCTCGCCCTCGCCTCGGGGGCGGGGGTGCGCAACAGCCACGTGGGGCGGCTCTTCCTCCGCTTTCTCTCGGTCATCTCGCCTTTCCTTCCGCCTTGATGTTCCGGATGAGGGTCTCGGGGGTCGGCGCCCGCAGAAAGTCGCGCAGCCGGATCCGCACGCCGTAGCGCGTCCCGATCCGGTCGACGAGACGGGTGGCCGAAAGGGAGTCGCCGCCCGAGCGGATGAAGTGGTCGCCCAGCGCGCCGCGCGCCCCGAGCGCCTGCTCCCACAGCTCCAGCACCCCCGCCGTCACGAGGTCGGTCTCTTTCTCGTGCCCGCCGTCTCCGGGGGGAGCGGCTTCCCTCGGGGCGCCGGCTCCCGGGTGATCGGTTCCGCGGGGATCGCCCCAGGAGGGCGCGGGCAGCGCGCGCCGGTCCACCTTGTTGCTGGAGTTCAGCGGCAGCCGCTCCATCGCGGTCCAGGCGACCGGCACCATCGGTGCGGGCAGACGCGCCGAGGTGAAGGCACGCAGCTCCCCGGCCCAGGTCTCGCGCACGGTGCCGTCCGCGGTGCCGTCCCGGACGACGTAGGCGCACAGTCTCAGGTCGCCCCCGGGACCGGGCACGCCCGTCACGACGCACTCGCGCACCGCGGGGTGTTCGAGCAGTACGGCCTCCACCTCCGCGGGCTCCACCCGATGGCCACGGATCTTGACCTGCTGGTCGACGCGGCCGCGGTGCTCGAGCCGCCCGCCCGGCCGCTCCAGCACGAGGTCACCGGTCCGGTAGACACGGTCTCCTCCGCCCGAGGGATCGGGCAGGAAGCGTTCCGCGGTGCGGGCGGGCTCGCCCAGGTAGCCCCGGGCGAGCTCGGGACCGGAGACGAACAGCTCCCCCACCTCGCCGGCCGCGACCGGAGTCAGGCCGGAGGTGAGGACGGGCACGCCGACATCGGGCCAGGCGCGCCCGATGGGGGGCCGGGCGCGCCTGGCGGCCTCGTCGGCGGTGACCGAGGTGAGGCGGTCCTCCAGCGGGACCAGGCAGCTCGTCACGCCGTTGGCCTCGGCGGAGCCGTACTCCACCGCGACCTCGAACGGCAGGTCGGGCGAGGGCCACACGCGCACCGCGTCGCTGCCGACCGTCATGAGCCGCAGCGCCGTCCGCTCGGGCCACGGCAGGCCGTACAGCAACTCGGCGAGCGGCATGTTCACGTACGCGCGGGTGATGCCCGAGGCGACCATCCAGTCGCGCAGTTCCGGTGGTGAGCCCGCGGTCGCCGCGTCGGCGACGTGCACGCTCGCGCCGGAGCACAGGTACGGCCACAACTCCACCACCGAGACCGACGAGGCCGGGGGAGCCAGCCAGCTGGAGCGGTCGGCGGGGGTGATGCGGTACGCCTCGGCGTGGGTGGCGACCCGGTGGGCGATCGCCCGGTGGGTCACCCCGACGAGCTTGGGTCGCCCCGTCGACCCGGAGGTGTGCACCGCGTACGCGAGCTGGTCCTCGTGCACGGGGACGCCGGGACTCTCGCCGGAGGGTTCGGCGTCGAGAGGACCGTCGATCACCACGGGGCAGCCGTCGAGGACCGCGGCGACACGGTCCTCGGGCCAGCCGGGGTCGAGCAGCACCGCCGCGCCGCCCGCCTTGCAGACGGCGAGCAACGCGACGAGCAGGTCGGGGGAGCGGTCAAGCCGCAGGGGGACGAGGGTCTCGGGGCCGACGCCGCGTCGCAGGAGCGAGCGGGCGAGGCCGTTGGCACGGGCGTCGAGGTCTCGATACGTGAACAGGACGGCCCCGGAGACCAGGGCCGTCCTGTTCGGTGCCTCGGACGCCTTCTTCTCGAACAGCGTGTGGACGGCGTCCACCTGTCCTCCGTTCCTCACCCGGCCTTGGCGTCGCGGAGCTCGCGTGCGGGGATCTCACCGGTGGCGACCTGGTTGAGGATGAGCCTCGCCCACTCCTCCACGCTGCGGTTCATCCGGCGGGCCGCGTCACGCCACGACTGCTCCTGGTCGACCGGTACGTCGATATGGATGACGGCCTTCTCCTTGGCGGCCTGCGCGGCCCGGTCCGACGCGGAAAGGGCCGCGGTGCGGTGGGCCTTGATCTGGCTGCGGAGACGATTTCTGGACCAGTTGAAGCGTTCGGCGCGGTCCAGCCAGAGCATCTGCTCGTGGTCGGGAAGCGCGGCCACTTCCGCGTGGTGCTGAAGGCTGAGCTTGTCTCGCCGGCGGGATACCGGGAATCGCCGCGCGACCCAGGCGTAATTGCGCAGGGTCTGGATATCCAGGGAGCTCTCCTCGACCGCTCTCTTGTAACGGTCGGTGTATTCGGTTTCGCCGTAGACCAGCCAGTCGCCGAGCCACCAGGCGGAGGAGTCGGCGATGAGGGAGATCTGGTGACCGATCCGCCGCCAGGTGTCGAAGGGGAGGCTCGACGGGAGCTGCAGCCCGGTCCTCCGGGGCTTGGCGGACGCGTCCAGGGCCAGCTTGGAGCCCTGTGGGCTACTGCGGCGCGGTGCCGGGACGGGAGGCCTCTCATCACAGGATGGGGGGACTTGGCGGTTCGCCTCTCGGTTGGGGGAGAGCACCTGCATGCGACTGTTCCTCCGGATTTCTGTGCACTTGGAGTGAGTCAGGTCTGTCCCTTACCCGTCGTTCCGGAAAGCGCACTTTCGATCATGAGTAATTTCGAGACGGCCCTCCTGAGGTACAACGGAAATGCGAAAACACGCCGTTGACCAGCTGAGTCTCCAATCAGCTTGGCGATTTTTTTTGCTCTGTGATATACGCGCCGGTTCAGAATTCAACCTCTCGGAAATGGAATCGATCATGCCGTATCCAAGGTTTCGGTCCGCGAATACGCGCACTTTGTGTCATTCTCTGGTCGCGTACGGTCTCGCGATCGTGCTGCCCTCCGTGCTGGCGCTGCTGATGCTGGGACTCGACCCGGGGACGGCCACCGGTCCCGTCCCGGTGCCCTCGGTGGAGCCGGGGCGGGAGCAGGAGGTGCCGGCCACCCCTCTGCTGCTGCTGTCCATCACGGTGGTCGTCGCGCTGGCCCACTTCGGCGGGGCCGTCTTCCGCGGGCTGGGCCAGCCCCGGGTGATCGGGGAGATGGCCGCGGGCATCGTGCTCGGCCCCTCCCTGCTCGGCGCCGTGTGGCCCGAGGCCTACCGCGCGCTGTTCCCCAGCGCCGTGATGCCGTATCTGAACCTGCTGGCCCAGTTCGGGCTGGCCTTCTTCATGTTCCTGGTCGGGCTGGAGTTGCGCGGCGACCTGCTGCGCGGCCGGGGCCGGGTCGCGGCGCTCTGCGGCCAAGCGAGCGTGGCGATCCCGTTCGCGCTCGGGGTCGCGCTCGCCCTGCTGATCTACACGCCGCTGGCGACCGCCTCCGTCGACTTCCCGGTCTTCGCGCTGTTCGTCGGGGCCGCGCTGAGTGTCACCGCGTTTCCCGTACTGGCGAGGATCCTGCTGGAACGCGGGCTCTTCCACACCCCGACCGGAGCGCTCACCGTCACCTGCGCCGCCATCGCCGACGTCACCGCGTGGCTGCTGCTGGCCGTGGCGGTCACCATGGCGAAGGGCTCCTCGCCCGCCGAGGCGCTGCGCACGCTCGGTCTCACCGTCGCCTTCGCCGCCGTCATGGTCGGGGTGGTACGGCCACTGCTGACCCGGCTGCTGCGCCGGGGGCTCTCCCAGGAGGCGACCCTGCCCGTCGTCATCGTGGGCCTGCTCGTCTCAGGACTGCTGACCGAGCTGATCGGCATCCACCTGATCTTCGGAGCCTTCCTGTTCGGCGTCCTGTTCCCGCGCGACGGCGACGTACGGCTGCGGCGGGTCCGCGAGCGCACCCAGGACTTCACCACCTCCTTCCTGCTGCCGCCCTTCTTCGCCTTCGTCGGGCTCAACACCCAGATCGGGCTGCTCAGCCAGGACCTGGCCATGTGGGGATGGTGCCTGCTGATCCTCGCCGTCGCCGTGGTGGGCAAGGTCGGCGGCGTGATGGTCATCGCCAGGCCGATGGGTGTGCCGGGGAGAGAGGCCGTGCGGCTCGGGGTGCTGATGAACTGCCGGGGGGTGACCGAGCTGGTGATCCTGAGCATCGGCCTCGGCCTCGGCATCATCACCCAGGTGCTGTTCACGATGCTGGTGATCGTCGCGCTGGTCTCCACGGCCGCGACGGCGCCCCTGCTCGGGCTGCTCGACCGGTGGGACGCGCGGCGCGACGGGAAGGCGTCGGACGGGAGCCGAGGGGAGCCCGAGGCGGCGGGAGCGGTGCCCCGATCCGCCTGAACCGAGATCGGGGGCCGAGAACGGGAGGCCGGAATCGGGGAATCGGGGAGGGGGAGAGCGGGAAGCCGGCGAGGAGAGAGCAGGGGGCCGGTGAAGAACAGGGGAGGCGGGAAGCCATGAACGGGTGCGACGAGAGGAGGGGCGGGGAGGTGGGGGAGCGGGGTCAGGAGGCGCGGGGCAGCACCCGGGGCTCCGTGCCCAGCTCGCGCAGCTTGGCGCGGACCTCCTGCGGGCTCTCCCCGGCGACGGTGAGCCGGGAGGTGGCGAACACCTCGCCGTCGGCGTCGGTGATCGGGTCACCGCTGTAGGGGATCTCGCCGCTGAAGCGGGCGGCGTACAGGTGGTCGCGCAGCTCGGGCCGGGCGTGCAGGGAGAAGATCGGCAGCCGGGTCGCCATCGCGGCCAGCCGCATGGTGCCCGACACCCGGGGGTTGATCTCCAGCAGGTGCACCTCCCCGGTCCTGGTCAGCAGGAACTCCACCTCCAGGTAGCCGTGCGCCTCGGCCAGGTCGGCGAGCCGCTTGCCGACGGCCCGCAGCTTGCGCTCCCAGGTGCCGCCGAGCGTCGGGCCGGGGCACAGCCGCAGCCGCCGCCACGGCGGGATCAGGTCGGGCGAGGTCGCCCCCTTCCACACCGGCGGGAACGTCGCCGTGCCGTGCTCGTCGCGGTAGACCAGCACCGAGTACTCGATCCCGTCGACATACAACTCGCCCAGCTCGTTGGGGGCGAGGCGGCACTCGTCCGCCCGGGTCAGCCGGGTGCCGACACTCTGCGTGCCGTGCCGGTCCTTGATGACCACGGGGGTGTCGGGGCCCGTCTCGGGCAGCGGCTCACCGGCCCGCGCCCACGGCGGGGAGACCAGGCGGTAGCGGTCGAAGAACTCCTTCATCAGGATCTTGTCGCTGCCCAGCGAGGCGCACAGCCGTGACTGGCACTCGGCCCCGTGGCCGAGCTCGCGGAGCCGGAAGGCGAGCAGCTGGTCGCGGCCGAGTGTCGTGTGGCTGGAGTGGAAGACCACCGTCGCCCGTGGCGTCTCGCCGATCGCGTCGAGCAGCGGGGCCACGTCGACGCGGTGGTCCTCGCCGGTGAAGACGACCCGGTCCCGCGGGCCGAGGTCGACGAAGTGACCGAACCAGCTCTCCAGGCTGGCGGGGGCGACGGCATGGATGACGGGAGACATTTGTCGGCTCATGTGGATTACTCCGGAATCGACGCTGGAAACAGGAATGACGTTACGCGGTACGCGCCATCGAGAATGCGTCGTCGAACGCCTCGAGATACGCGCCGACCAGTGGTGAGTTCGGTTCCCAAAGAAAGTTCACCGGCAATTTCATCCACCTGGCGAACAATTCCGTGGAACGCGGGAACGGCCGGTCGTTCACCGCCGCGGCGGCCCGCACGGCGGCGGCGACCGCCGGTGACCAGTCGGGCGCGGTGCCCTGGAAGAGCGGGAAGACGTGCAGCGGCCGGGTGGCCGGGGCGCGCACCTTCAGGCCGCGCTCCTGACCGGCACTCACCAGCTCGTCCCGGCTGAACGGGCACTCCGGCGTCACCTCGACGACCCCGTCGTACCACGCCCCCATCGTGACGCCCTCGGCGACAGGGGAGGGGCGCACGCCCGGCAGCGCGCCGAGCCCCGCGGACAGGGCGGACATGTTGCCCCCCCTGCGTTCCACCAGCTCGTCCAGGCGGTCGAGGTGGCTCTGGGCGAGCACGGCCCCCGGCGTGGAGATGCGGAAGTTGCCGCCGAGCCCGGTGAGCAGGAACGGCTGGTAGCGGGCGGCGTCGATGGTGAGGTCGGTGCGGTGCCGGAAGTTGGTCAGCAGGCAGGCGCGGGCGAAGACGTCCTCGGAGTCGGTGAGGAGCATGCCGCCCATGCCCCCCGAGATCAGCTTCCTGCCGCCCACGCTGAAGACCGAGATGTCGCCCATGGAGCCCACGGGCCGGGAGCGGAAGGTGGAGCCGTGGGCGTGCGAGCAGTCCTCGACCAGCGCGAGCCCGCGCCGGTCGGCCACCGCGCGCAGGGCGTCCATGTCGCAGCTGTGGCCCCACAGGTGAGTGACGACGATCGCGACCGTACGGGACGTGACCAGCGCCTCCACGTCCGCCGCGGCCACGTTCCCGTCGGCGCCGCCCGCGTCGCAGAGCACCGGCACCGCGCCCAGCAGGAACAGCGGTGAGGCGGTGCTGAAGAACGTGAGGTCCGGGACGATCACCTCGTCGCCGGGGCCGATGCCCAGCGCGAAGTAGGCGGCGAGCAGTCCCGCGGTGCCGGAGGTGAGCGCGAGGGCGTGGGCGCGGCCGTGCCGCTCGGCGAACGACCGCTCCAGCTCGGCCAGTTCGGGGCCGTAGTCGTAGTCGAACGTGCGCCCCAGCGTCACCAGCTCGGCGACCCTCGCCGCCACGCCGTCGTCGTAGACCGGCCATTCGAGCGGGTGCGGCGGGCTCACGCGACCGCCCCCTTGCGGACCACGAGCCTGGTCACCGCGTGGGTGTGCGGTTCCTCGTGGCCCTTGTGGGTGTGCGTGGAGTCGGTGTCGGTGGCGCTCAGCACGGTCCACCCGGCGTACCTGGCGAGATACCAGTCGTGGGGCAGCAGGACCGGCATGCGCATCTCGCCGGCGGGAGGTACGTAGGCGTGGCCGCGGTTGAACATGAGCAGGGCGTTCACCCCTCCTGGCCTGGTCGCCGCCTGGAGTCCGGCGACGACGTCGGCGACCTGTTCCTCGTCCTCCAGCCAGTGCAGGACGCTGCACGCCAGCACCCCTTCGAACGCGGCGGGCTCCAGATCGGCGGTGCGCGCGTCGCCCCGCCGCCACTCGATCCCCCCGGCGTCACCCCACGCCCGCGCGCCGTTCTCCAGCGCGGCGGCCGACACGTCCATCGCGAGCACCCGCGCGCCCCGCTGGGCGAGCCGCACCGCGTTGCGTCCCTCACCGCACCCCACGTCGAGGACGGCGGGCGCGCCCGCGCCGGGTGGCGAGGCGGGCGGGCCGATCTCCTCGGGGGCCGCCGGCAGGGAGAGCGCGTCTGCCAGGGCGTCGGAGATCCGGTCTGGCCTGCGTCCCCACAGGCAGGCGGTCCTGGTGTACCGGGCGTCGCATCCACCGTCGTCGTCGTAGCCGGTCGGCCGCATGTGCTGTGTGTGCTGTGTGTTGGGTTCCATTTGGCGGAGGCTAGGCGCGGCCTTGATCACCGTCAACGGGGGTGGACGGCCGCCGGAGGCGCCGCGTGCCGCAGGGCCTGTGCGGGTACGAGCTTCAACTTGTCGCGTCCCTGACTCACCGGGGTGGGGTACTCGCCGGTGATGCAGCCCTCGCACAATCCCTCGCCCGCCGCGCTGCCGACCGTGTGACGCATGCCCGCCACCGACAGGTACGCCAGGCTCGTCGCGCCGATGATCCGGCACACCTCCCCGGTCTCGCGGCCGGTCGCGACCAGCTCACCGGTGTCGACGATGTCCACCCCGTAGTGGCAGGGCGCGATCAGCGCCGGAGCGGCGATCCGCACGTGCACCTCGCTCGCCCCCGACTCGCGCAGCAGCGTGACGATGCGCCGCATGGTGGACCCGCGCACGATCGAGTCGTCGACCACCACGACCCTGGCCCCGTCCACCGGCGAGCCGATGGAGAACTTGCGCCGCAGCTTGCGTTCGCGCCGCCGCCGGTCGGGCTCGATGAACGTCCTGCCCACCTGCTCGTCGCGGACCAGCGCCCCGGCCAGCGGGAGTCCGGCCGCCCGCGCGTACCCCCTGGCGGCGGGCACACCGGAGGCGGGGACGGCCACGACCAGGTCGGCGTCCGCCGGGGACTCCAGCGCCAGCCGTTCACCGAACGCCATCCGCGTCGCGCCGGTCCTGGCGCCGCCGATCCTGGAGTCCTGCCTGGTCAGGTAGAGGTGCTCGAACACGCAGAAGCCGCGCGGGGCGGGGGCCGCCACGCGGTACGTCCCGATCGGCCGGCCGTCGCGCAGGACGAGCAGCTCGCCCGGCTCCACCTCCCGCTGCCCGGAGCAGCCGAGCGCGTCGAGCGTGCAGGTCTCCGAGGCGACGACCGCCCTGCCCTCGGCGAACCCGGCGACCAGGGGACGGATGCCGTGCGGGTCCCTGAAGGCCACGAGCCGGTCGCCGACGGCGCACACCACCGAGTACGCGCCGCGCAGCACCCGCATGGCCCGCGCGACCGCCACCACGATCGGGTCGGAGTCGGGGTAATCACTGTCCTGAGAGGCCGGGCCATCAACGGCGTTCAGGTCGTTCAGGCCGTTCAGACGATCCTGAGCGGCCGCGCCGTGCGGGCCGTCCGAACCGTCTGGCCCGTTCAGGCCGTTCAGGGCGCCGGCGAGAAGGGCGAGGATGACCTCGGAGTCGCTGGTCGAGCGGAACGCGTAGCCCTCGCGGCCGAGCCGGGCGCGCAGTTCGGCGGCGTTGGTGAGATCACCGTTGTGCGCCAGCGCGATGCGCCGCGCCTCGTGCACGAAGGGCTGGGAGTTCTCCAGCAGCGTGGCGCCCGTGGTGGAGTAACGGGTGTGGGCGACCGCGAGCCTCCCGGCGGGCCAGTCGTCGCGGGCGGAGTCACCGCAGTCCGAGCGCGAGGCGAACCCCAGCGACCGCCGGACCCGCACGCCCTCCGGTCCGGCCACCGCGATGCCCCACGACTCCTGGCCACGGTGTTGCAGGGTGACGAGCCCGTCGAAGGCCAGCCGCCCGGCGGTCCCATCGAGAACAGATACGCCGGCTATTCCACACATAGCTCCCCTTCAAAACCCTAACATTTCGCGGAAAGTGCGTTAAATCGCTTCTGCTTGACCATGGCATTGTTTGATTGCAACGTCGTGTCGAATGGCGAATGAGGCAAAGGAGAGTCGAATGGCAGAGTCAGTGGATACGGCCGAGTACACGGTGGTGCGCAATCACGAGGAGCAGTACTCCATATGGTGGGCCGACCGTGACATTCCCGAGGGCTGGCGCAGCGTCGGCCACAACGGCACGCGTGAGGAGTGCCTGGCCCACATCGAGGAGGTCTGGACGGACATGCGTCCCCTGAGCCTGCGCCGCTGGATGGACGGCGAGCGACCCTGACCCGCGCGCCCGCCGAGGAGCACGCCGACGAACGGTCCCCCGAGGACGGTCCCCCTAAGGAGGAGCCGATGGACACGATCCAGGAGCACGACGCGCGCCTGGTCGTCGAGGAATGGAACCGCACCGAGCTGGCCGACGAGCCGGCGACCGTCATCGAACGGTTCGCCGCCCAGGTCGCCAGGTCGCCCGACGCCACGGCGCTGACGGACGAGGAGGGCACGACCCTCACCTACGACGAGGTACGCCGCGCCGCCAACCGCCTCGCCGGACACCTGCTCGCCCTCGGCCTGCGCCCCGAGGACCGCTGCGCCGTCTACCAGCGCCGCTCGGCCGGCATGGTCGTGTCCATGTTCGGGACACTCGCCGCCGGTGGCGCGTACGTGCCGATCGACGAGGGCAACCCGCCGGAACGGGTCGAGGCGATCCTGCGCGACGCCGACACCGCCGTGGTGCTGGCCGACTCCACCACCGAGGCCGAGGTGCCGCCCGGCCCGTGGTGCGTGGTCAACGTCGACGACCACCCCGGCAACGACGAGAGCGACCCCGAGGTCCGGCCGCATCCGGCCAACCTCGCCTACGTCATGTACACCTCGGGCAGCACGGGGGCCCCCAAGGGCGTCCTCATCGAGCACCGCGCGGTCACCGCGTTCGTCAGGGGCGCCCAGCACCTGTACGGGCTCTCTCCCCAGGACCGCTTCGTGCAGTTCTCCTCGATCGCCTTCGACGTCTCCACCTTCGACGCCTTCGGAGCGCTGCTGTCGGGCGCGGCCCTGCACGTCGCCTCCACCGAGACCCGCACCTCCTCGACGCGCCTTCGCGACCTGCTGCGCGAGCGCCGCATCTCCGTCTACATGGGCACCCCCGGGGTGCTGAGACTGCTGGAGCCCGGCGACTTCCCCGACCTGCGGGTCGTCGCCGTCGGAGGCGAGAGCTACTCGGGTGAGTTCACCACCCGCTGGGCGGCCGGACGCAGGTTCGTCAACAGCTACGGCCCCACCGAGACCACCGTCGGCGTCATCACCCAGGAGTGCGAGGGACACTGGGACGCCTCGCCGCCCATCGGACGCGCCATGCCCAACCACCGGGCCTACGCGCTGGACGAGTCGATGCGTCCCGTCCCGATCGGCACGGTCGGCGAGCTGTACGTGGGAGGCCCCGGCCTCGGACGCGGCTACCTGGGCCGCCCCGGCACGAGCGCGGCCTCCTTCGTCCCCGACCCGTTCGCCACCACGCCCGGCGAGAGGCTCTACCGCACCGGCGACCTGGTGCGCTGGACCCCCGAGGGCGAGCTGGTCTTCGCCGGGCGGGCCGACCGCCAGGTCAAGGTCCGCGGCGTCCGCGTCGAGCTGGAGGAGATCGAGGCGACCCTGTGCAGGCACCCCGACATCGCGCACGCCGTGGTCGAGGCCGAGGCGCGCGACGACGGCGACGCCCGCCTGATCGCCTACGTCGTCTCCACCGCCCCCGAACCCCCCGGCGTCACCGAGCTGCGCGAGACCGCGGCCAGGTGGCTGACGGCCCCGCTGGTGCCCAACGAGTTCGTCCACGTGCCCGAGATCCCGCTCACCCCGGCCGGCAAGGTCGACCGCGACGCCCTGGCCGAGGCGAGGGGGCGGCGCGCGGCCGCCGTGGAGACCGGCGACACCAAGAACGCCAGGGACGCCGAGGACACCGAGGACACCAAGCACGCCATGGACGCCAGGGACGCCGAGTGGACGCCGACCCGGCGCAGGGTGGCCGAGGAGATCGTGAAACCGCTGCTCGGCGTCGACTCCCTCGGCCCGCACGACCACTTCTTCGAGCTGGGCGGCACCAGCATCCAGGTCATCCAGCTCCTCGGCAAGGTACGCACGACCTTCGGCATCGAGGTGCCGGTCGTCGAGTTCTTCGACCGGCCCACCATCGCCGGGGTCGCCGACGCCGTCGACTCCGAGGTCCGCTCCGACATCAAGGACATCGTCCGCGAGGGCTGGGACGACATCGCCGACCGCTACGCCGCCTTCCAGTCGGAGTTCTCCGACGGCCCCCGCATGACCTGGACCGGCCACCTGCTCGGCATGCTGCCCGACGAGGACGCGGCCGTGCTGGAGCTGGGCGTCGGCGGCGGCCACGAGTCGTCGCGCCGCCTGGCCGAGGCACACCACCTCACCGCCGTGGACATCTCCGCCGAGCAGCTCAGGCTCGCCGCGAAGACCCTGCCCGGCGCGACGCTCGTCCAGGCCGACATGGCCCAGGCGGAGTTCCCCGACGCCTCCTTCGACGCGGTGGTGTCCATCTACACCCTCACCCACCTGCCGAGGGAGGAGCTTCCCGCCCTGCTGAAGGGCATCGCCCGCTGGCTCAAGCCGGGCGGTCTGCTGCTGGCCACGCTCATGACCGAGGACATCCCCGGCGCGGTGGAGGAGTGGTTCGGCTCGACCATGTTCTTCTCCGGCTTCCCCACCGAGGAGAACCTGCGCCTGCTGCGCGAGGCGGGCCTGGTCCCCGAACGCGACGAGGTCGTGGCGCAACGGACCCCGCTCGGGGAGTCACGCTTCCTCTGGGTGATCGCGAGAAAGACGGAGGGGCCGTCGTGACCGGCCTGCCCGTCCGCACCGCCCCGCTGTCCTACCTTCAGGAGCAGCTCTGGTTCGTCGAGCAGGACGATCCGGGCAACGGCTCGTACAACGAGCTGAAGGTGCTCGTCCTGGACGGCACGCTGGAGGCCGCCAGGCTCGGGCGGGCGCTGGAGCAGGTGGTCGCGCGGCACGACGTGCTGCGCACCACCTTCGTCTACCAGGGCGCGGAACCGGTGCAGGCGGTCTGGGAGCGGGGTCCCGTACTGCGCGAGGCGACCGTCGGCGGCGAGCAGGCGCTCATGGAGTACGCCCGCGAGGTCGCCGAGGCCCCCTACGACCTCGCCTCGGGACCGCTGCTGCGCGCCTCGCTCGTCACGCTCGGCGCGGATCGGCAGGCGCTGGTGCTCGGGGTCCACCACATCATCAGCGACGGGTTCTCGATGAACCTGCTGCTCGACGAACTGGACGCCGCCTACCGGGGAGAACTCCCCGGCGGGCCCCGGAGCGGACCGCATGGCGGATCACACGATGAGCCGCCCGGTGAATCGCCGAGCGGGCCACGTGACGAGCCCTCCGGCGAGTCGCGGAACGGCTCGCGGAACGGCTCACGGGACGAGCCGCCCGGCGAGCCATCGGACGGGACGCGAGAGAAGTCACCGGACGAGCCGCCCGCCCAGTACGGCGACTTCGCCCGCTGGCAGCGCGAACAGTTCAGCGGGGGCCGCCTCGCCGCCGACGTCGACCACTGGCGGCGGGAACTCGACGGAGCGCCCACCGTGCTCGAACTGCCCGCCGACCGGCCCCGGCCGCGCCGCCGTGCGGGCGAGGGCAGGCGCGAGCGCTTCCCGCTCGACCCCGCCCTCACGGGCCCGCTCGGCGAGGTCGCCGAACGGGTCGGCGGCACCGTCTTCACCGTGCTGCTCGCCGCCTTCACCGCCACCGTCTACCGCTACACGGGACGCGGCGACATGGTGCTCGGCACCGGCGCCCCCGGCCGCCCCGGACGCGGGTTCGACGGCGCACTCGGCTTCTTCGCCAACATCGTGCCCGTACGGCTGCGCCCGGCGGGCGAGATGCCCTTCACCGACCTGGCCGACGCGGTCAGCGAGGCCGCCTTCGACGCCTTCGACCACCAGTACGTGCCCTTCGAAAAACTCGTGGAGTTCCTGCAGCCCGAGCGAGACGCCGGGCACACCCCGCTCGTGCAGGTCGTCTTCACCATGTGGGACGCCGGGGCGGCCGAGCGTTCCGTCGGCGGCGTGCCCGCGGCCGAGGTCGAGGTGACACGCGGCCGGTCCCGCTTCGACGTCGCGGTCGAGGCGGTACGCCGGGGCGACCGGGTCGACCTCTTCGTCGAGTACGACGACGCCCTCTTCGACGAGGCCACGATCGCCCGGGTGATGCGCCACTACGACCGGGTGCTGCGGGCCGTCGCCGACGACCCCACCCGGACCCTGGCCGACATCCCGATGATCGGCCCGGAGGAGCTGGTCACCCTCACCCAGGGCGACGTGACCGTGCTCGACCACGACGGCAACGTGCTGCCCGCCGGGGCCGTCGGCCGGCTGGTTCACCGCTCCGGCGGCGAGGGCGTGGCAGGTCCCAGCGGACGCCTCGCCATCCGCAGGCCCGACGGGCGCGTGGTCGAACGCGGGCGCGAGGACCGCCTGGTCGGCATCGGCCCCTTCCAGGTGCAGCTGGAGGACGTCGAGGAGGCACTGCGCGCGCACCCCGCCGTCCGCGACGCCGCCGTCGTGGCGGTCGAGGGCGGCGCGGGCCGCGAGCTGGTCGCCTACGCCGTCGCCGAGCCGCCGCCCGACGAGCTGCGCGCCACCCTCGTCGAGCGGCTGCCGCAGTACATGGTGCCCGCCGTCGTCGTGCCGGTGGACCACATCCCGCGCGCCGAGGACGGCCGCGTCGAGACCGGCAGCCTGCCCGACGCCGGCAAGCGCGCGGAGCGGACCGAGCTGCCCGCCCTGGAGGCCGCGCTCTGCGTCATCTGGGCACGCGTCATGAACCTCGACGAGGTGGAGCCCGACGACGACTTCTTCGCCCTGGGCGGCCACTCCATGCTCGCGGCCCGCCTGGTGCGTGAGATCGCCTCCGTGCTCGCCGTGCGCGTACCGCTCATGGCCCTCTTCGAGAACTGCACCCCCGCCGACCTCGCCGACTACATGGCGGCGAGGCATCCCACACTGGAGCACACCCTCGGCGACGCGGGCCGCGCGAGCCGTCCGCTCCCCGTCGGGGAGACCGAGGACGTCGGGGAGATCGAGCGGGACGGCGAGGAGCCCGACACCAGCGCGCTGTCCACCGCGCAGCTGCAGATCTGGATCAACGAGCAGCTCGCGGGCGGCGACGCCCGCGACTTCATCGCCGCCGTCACCTACCGGGTGCGCGGCCCGCTCGACGTGGACGCCCTGCGCGGCGCGTTCGACGCGCTGGTCGCGCGACACGAGAACCTGCGCGCCCGTGTGGCGCTCGTCGGCGACGTGCCGGTGCTGCGCTTCGACCCCGGCGTACGCGTCGAGGTGCCCGTCGAGGACCTCACCGGCCTGCCGGAGCAGGAACGCGCGCCGGAGGCGGCCCGCCGCACCGCGAGCGACGCCGACCGCGGCTTCGACCTGTCGGCCGCGCCCTTGGTGAGGGCCACCCTCTACCGGCTCGGCGAGAACGACCACGTCCTCGCGCTCGTTCAGCACCACCTGGTCACCGACGGCGTGTCCATCGGGCTGCTCGTGGGCGAGCTGGGCCGCCTGTACTCCGAGCGGGACGCCACCCCCGCCGCTCCGCACCTGCGCTTCGCCGACTATGTCGCCTGGGAACAGGCCTGGCTCGGCGGCCCCGAGGCTGCGGCCTCGGAACGCTTCTGGCGCGAGCGGCTGCGCGAGGCGCCGGAACTGGTCCTGCCCAGGACCCGCGGCGGGCGACGCGAGAGCCGCGACACCGAGATGATCGCCCACCGCCTGCCGCACGCGGAGTCACGGCGGCTGCTCGCGCTGGCCAGGCAGAACAGAGCCACCCCCTACATGCTGGTAACGGCCGCGTTCGCGGCGATGCTCGCCCAGTGGAGCGGCCAGGACGACGTGGTGATCGGCACCACCGCCGACAACCGGCCGCTGCCCGGCCTGGAGGGCGTGGTCGGCTGCTTCGTCAACATGGTGGCGCTGCGCGTCGACTGCGGCGGCGACCCCACCTTCACCGAGCTGGCCGGGCGGGTGCGCAGGACCGTGCTGGAGGCGTACGCCCACCAGAGCACCCCGTTCAACGAGGTGGTGCGGGCCTTGAAGATCCACCCGGACCCGCGCAGGATGCCGCTGTTCCAGGTGACGTCCGACTGGGCCGGCGACGGACCGGCGATCCCCGAGCTGGCCGGGTGTGAGGTGGGGTTCGACTACGTACACACCAGGGCGAACCGCTACGAGCTGGAGATGTACGCCGGGATGGCGGGGGAGCAGGTGGTGCTCGACCTGGAGTACGCCGTCGAGCTGTGGGACCGTAAGGAGGTCGAGGAGCGCCTGTCGCGGGTGGCGGCGCTGCTCACCCGCGCCGTGGCGGAGCCGGACACCAGGCTCTCGGAGCTGCTCGGCTGACCGACCCCCTTGGTGAGGCGACCTTCCTTCGCGGGGTCGCCTCATCGGGGCGGGTTTCCCACTATTGGGTTGTCGGGAAACCCGCCAATCCCGACGTTCCCCGTCCTTCGTCCTCCACGGGAGCGTCACGGGCTTTGAGCGGCGACGCACCGGCCGGTGATGACGGGCCCCGTCGTGACCCACCGGCCCGTTGCGTCGGGGGTGGTCAGGATGCGGGTTGGTCGAGGTCGGACAGGTCCAGGACGAAGCGGTAGCGGATGTCGCCCTGGCCGAGCCGGGTGAGCGCTTCCTGGTTGAGGGTGGAGGGGAGCACCTCGACATCGGCGGTGATCTGGTGCTCGGCGCAGAAGCCCAGCAGTTCGGCGGTGTGGCGGCGGCCGCCGGTGCCGGAAGCCGTGAGCTTCTTGCGGCCCTGGATCAGGTCCATGACCGACACGGTGGTGGGGAGCGGGTAGCCGAGCACGGCTACCGTGCCGTCCATGACCGCCATGCGCAGCAGCGGGGACAGGTCGTGCGGGGCGGGGATGGTATCGAGGATGAGGTCGAACCGTCCGCGCGCCGCCGCGAGCCGCGCGTCGTCGGTGGTCACCAGTACGTCGGCGGCGCCGAGTTTGCGGGCGTCGTCGGCTTTTCCCGGAGTTCGGCTGAGGACGGTGACCTCGGCGCCGAGCGCGGCGGCCAGTTTCACGCCCAGGTGCCCCAGGCCGCCGAGGCCGGCCACGGCGACCCGACTGCCCGGCCCGATCCCGGCCGCGCGTAGCGGTTCCCACATGGTGATCCCGGCGCACATCAGCGGTGCGGCGCCGGCCGCGTCCAATGTGTCGGGCAGCCGGTAGGCGAACGTCTCGCGCAGCACGTACTCGCGGCTGTAGGCGCCCTGTGTCTTGGTGCCGTCGACGCGGTCGAGCCCGCCGTAGGTGGTGGTGGGCCGCTCGTAGCAGTAGTTCTCCTGCCCAGCCTGGCACATCGCGCAGGCCTCGCAGGAGTCGACGACGGTACCGACCGCGACCCGGTCGCCGAGGGCGAAGCCGGTGACGGCGGCTCCGGCGGCGGTGACCGTGCCGGTGAACTCGTGACCGGGCACCAGGACGCCCTCGCCCAGGGCGCCGGTGATCCGGTGCAGGTCGCTGTGGCAGACACCGCAGAAGTCGATGCGCACGGCGATGTCGTCATCGCGTAGATCCCGGCGCTCGATCGCGACCCGTTCCAGCGTCGTGGAACCGTCGCCGGTGCTCTGCCAGCCGATGGTGGTGCGCATGAATCCTCCAAAAAAACAAACCATTCGGTCTGCCTCACCGTACCTATTCTGGTCGCGAAAGCAAACCAACTGGTCTGTCTGATATCGTGCTCCCGTGCCTGAACTGCCCACCACCCCGCGTGGCGCTGCGACCAGTCGCCGCATCCTCGACGCGGCCGCCGAGGAATTCGCGCAGTACGGCATCGCCGGAGCCCGGATCGACCGCATCACCGCGGCGGCGCGCACGAACAAGGCTCAGCTCTACGGCTACTTCGGCAGCAAGGACGGCCTGTTCGACGCGGTCATCGCCGACCTGTCCAGCCGGCTCATGACCGCGGTCCCCCTCAACGCCGACGACCTGCCCGGCTGGGCCGTCGGCATGTACGACGAGAACCTGCGCCATCCGGAACTGGTGCGCCTCATGACCTGGCTGCGGCTGGAGCGCCGCCCGACCGGCCGCCTGACCGACAGCCCCGCCGACGGCCCGAAGATCGCCGCCATCACCGCCGCCCAAGCGGCCGGGCGCGTGCGCGATGGCGACCCCGCCGACCTGATGGGCCTGATCATCGCCATGGCGTGCGCGTGGTCACCGGTCAGCGCCTTCTACGCCGCCACGGCCGGCGAGCCCGCCGCCGACCACGACCGCCGCCGCGCTCTGCTGCACGACTGCGTCGCACGCGCCGTTACTCCCTGACCGGCCCGCGACCCGGGTGACCGCCCCGGACCGCATCTTCGCCGCCGTACCACTGACCGGATCCTTCGCTCGCGGCATGCGACCTCGCGTCGCACCTTGTCATAGCGGGCGGCGCAGCCCGTCCAGCACAAGGGTGATGACACCGTCGGCCTCGGCCCGCCAATCGGGGCGGTCATGGGCCGCGCCGATGCCGTGCAGCACCATCATCAGGGAGCCGGGATCCACGTCGTCGCGGACGGCGCCGTCTCGCACGGCGGCGGTCACCAGGTCGGTGACGGCCTGCTCCAGTGCCCTGCTGCCCTCGGCGAGGGCACTCGAGCGATCGGCCATGAGCGTGGCCAATGTCCGGGCCAGGCCCTCGTGGGCGTCTATGTGGTCGACCATGCCGCGTAGGAAGGTCGCCAATGCCTCCGCCGCGGGCAGCGTGGCCTGCAGTCGGCGGGCGCGGTCGCACAGTGCGGCGACCTCTCCGTGGTAGACCGCCTCGGCCAGTGCCTCCCGGGTGGGGAAGTGGCGGTACAGCGTGCCGGTGCCCACGCCGGCCAGCTGGGCGAAGTCGTCGAAGCGCAGGTCGAAGAAGTCTCCGGTGTCGAAGATCTCCCGGGCCTTGGCGATCAGGGCCTCGCGGTTGCGCCGGGCGTCGGCGCGCAGTGGCTTGTCGGCGGTCATGCGTTCCCTCGCGTTGACAAGTGGAGATGGCCTCCATATCTTCAAATAAGTGGAGATGACCTCCAAATCAATCGTACCCCATGAGGTGCAGCGTGAAGATCCTGATGTTCGGCCGAGGCGTGATCGCCACCATCTACGGCTGGGCCCTGGAACGGGCCGGCCACGACGTCGAGTTCTACGTCCGGCCCGGCCGCGCGGCGACGTACGGCGAAGCGATAGACCTCGACCTGCTCGACGCACGACGGCGGCCGTGGGGGGAGCGCGTCGTCGAGAGGTGGCCGGTGCGCTTGCGCGAGACGCTGGAGCCCGACCACGACTTCGACCTGATCGTGCTCAGCGTGTCGCACCACCGCCTCGCCGAGGCGGCGGCCTTCCTGACCCCGCGCGTCGGCCGGGCCACGGTGCTGGTCTTCGGCAACGTCTGGACCGAGCCGCTGACCGCGATCGGCGACCTCCCCTCCGAGCAGGTCGCCTGGGGCTTTCCTCAGGCCGGTGGGGGCTTCGGCGCGGACGGCGTCCTCCGCGGGACGTTGCTGCCGTCGGTCGTCTTCGGCACCCTCGGCCCGCCCCCGACCGACCGGGAGCGGGCCGTACGCCAGGCGTTTCGCGAGGCCGGACTCCGGCTCAAGGAGCGGCCCGACTTCCGCGGCTGGCTGTGGGTCCATTTCGCGTCGGGTGCCGGCCTGCTCTCACAGGGCCTGCGGCTGGGTTCCCTGTCCAAGCTGGCCGGGACAAGGGGCGACCTGCGCGAAGGGCTGCTGGCCGGCCGGGAGCTTCTGCCGCTCCTGCAGGCGCGCGGTGTCGACCTGCGACGTCACCGGGGCGGTGTGCTGCTGTTCCGTGTGCCCACCTGGCTGACGGCCCCCGTGCTCGCCTGGCTGACCGCTCATGTCGCGCTCGCGCGCGTGAGTTTCACGGCGCACTCCGATCCCGACGCCGAGGAGCCGCGTGAGGTCTGCCGGGACACCCTGGCCGAAGCACGACGGTTGGGCATCTCGGTACCGCGACTGGAAGCGGCGGAACCGCACTTCGCCCGCGAGGGGGCGGGACGAGTCTGAATCCACCGATATCTGTCGGTCCCGGTGGTCCATTGCGGCTCCTTGGTCCGTCGCATCCCAGGGCCGAACCCGGTTGCACCGGTCGACCAACCGCCGTTCACATGCGGCTTTTCGTTGTCCAGCCTCTATCGCCCGTCCGTGACGTCGTGGAAGGAAAGTCATGACCACCGCAGAGAAGCACGAGTTCCCCATGGCCCGTACGTGCCCGTTCGCGCCGCCGCCGGCGTACGAGGAGATCCGCGAAGGAGAGCCGGTCTCGCGGGTTCGTCTGCCCGACGGCGGGTGGGCCTGGGTGGTCAGCCGCCACGAGGACGTGCGAACCGTGTTGAACGACCGGCGGTTCAGCGCCGACCGGGAACATCCGGACTTCCCGTCACTGGTCAAGGGCGAGGCGGCGTTCCGGCGGCCGGACGAGGAGCGCTTCCTGATCTCGATGGACGCGCCCGAGCACGGGCCGGCGCGCAAGGCCGTACTCGGCGAGTTCACGGTGCGCCGGTTGGAGGCGCTGCGGCCGCGGATCCAGGAGATCGTCGACGGGCAGATCGACGCGCTGCTGGCCGGGCCGCGGCCCGGTGACCTGGTGGAATCGCTGTCGCTGCCGGTCCCGTCACTGGTGATCTGCGAGATGCTGGGCGTGCCCTACGCCGACCATGAGTTCTTCCAGGAGCACACGGTGAAGGTGATCAAGCAGTCGACGCCGCCCGAGGAGCGGGGGGCGGCCATGATGGCCATCCAGGGCTACATGACCGACCTCATCGCGCAGAAGGAGGAGAACCCGCCGGACGACCTGCTCGGGCGGCAGATCGTCAAGCTGCGCGCGGACGGCACCTACCGGCGGACGGCACTGGCCCGCATGGGCTTGCTGCTGCTCGTGGCCGGCCACGAGACGACGGCGAACATGATCTCGCTGTCGACCGTGGCGTTCCTGCGCGACCCGGAGCAGCTCGCGATGATCAAGGCTGACCCGGGCAGAACGCTCAACGCGGTCGAGGAGATGCTGCGCTACTTCACGATCATCGACGTGGCGACGGCCCGGCTGTGCGTCGAGGACGTCGAGGTCGGCGGGCAGCTGATCCGCGCCGGCGAAGGAGTGCTGGCGCTCGGGTATTCGGCCAACCGGGACCCGCGGGCGTTCGAGAACCCGGACGAGCTCGACATCGAGCGCGGCGCGCGCCACCACGTTGCGTTCGGGTTCGGGCCGCACCAGTGTCTGGGCCAGAACCTGGCTCGGATGGAGCTGCAGATCGTGTTCGACACGCTGTTCCGCCGCGTCCCCACGCTGGAGCTGGCGATGGATGTCGACGAGCTGCCGTTCAAGGACGACGCGAACATCTATGGCCTGTACCAGCTCCCGGTGACCTGGTAGCGGACGAACCGCCATCCCCGTCTCAGGAGGAGAGGGCCATGAAAATCATCGCGGACACCGACAGGTGCGTCGGTGCCGGACAGTGCGTGCTCACTGAGCCCGCGCTGTTCGACCAGAGCGAGGACGACGCCACAGTCATCGTGCTGAACGAGACACCGGAGGGCGAGCTGGTCCAGAAGGCCCGCGAAGCGGTGCACCTGTGCCCTGGCCAGGCACTCTCCCTGGAGGAGTGAGGCAATCCGTGGATGGCCGTACAGCCTGAAAGGATCACGCTGATCGGTGTGGGACGCCGAACGGCGCGTCTCCGCTCGAACAGGGCAGTGGCCGCGCGAGAGCCGGTGAGCCAGGAGCAGGCGGCGGCCGTTCTCGGAGAGCAGCGGCAGGCCGATACCCGTCACCGCCGCCGGCGTGTGCCGTGGCCGCCGAGCCCAGCAGTGGCGCGGTCGCGACGGCACCGGCCACCACGGCGGCGCCCCGCGACAGCGAACGCCGGTCCCATGCTCCGTTGTCAGCCACAACCTTCTCCTTTTCTTGGTCACCTTCGACGCGACGTTCCGATCGGCGGACGGAACGTCGCGTCCACTGTCGACCGGCCGTGTGCCCGCCTCGTCCTCGCCGCGTCATGGTCGTGTCACGGCCATGCAGACGGTCGCGCCGACGGTCGCCGTCGTCGACGAACGGTGACGTGCGGCGGGCAACGCGGGCACATTCGGCGCCGATCGTGGTGCGTCATGAACGAGCCACGCATGATCCCGACTCGGCCCCGTGACCGGCTGTACGCCGTGGTCACGCTGGTGCTCGCCGTGCTCCTGCTGCCCGCGGCGTTCGTCCGCGGCCCCGGCCGCGCCCGTGAACTGGCCTGCCGCTGGGCGTTGCGGATGCGATTCCCCGCCGAGGACCTCACCGGGCTCACCGAGGGTGCCCTGGCGGCGTTCACCGCGGCACGCACCCGGGCGCTCTGGCGTCACGGCCGGCTCATCGGCCTCACCTCGGGATACCGCGATCCCCGTGTGCAGCAACGGATGTTCGACGAGGAGGTGCGCCGCGCGGGCTCCCCGGCGCTGGCGCGCATGCTCGTGCTGCCACCTGCGGAGTCCGGCCACGTCAGGGGCGTCGCGTTGGACGTGCGCCCCCACGAGGGCGCGCGCTGGCTGGAGGAACACGGCGCCCGCTACGACCTGTACCGAATTTACGACAACGAGTGGTGGCACTTCGAGTACCGCCCGGACAGCGGTGGCGGGCCGCCACGGCGACTGCCCCACCCCGGCGTGGGGTACGCCGGCGAGCGCACGGACCGGCTGTAGTCCGGTCCTGGTCAGCGCATGGAGGGCGATTCGGGGAAGTCGAACCGGTCGGTCCGGCGGGCACGGACCCCGATGGTCAGCGGGGGACGGCCGGCTCGTCCCGCATCGGGACCCAAGGCCGCCGGCCGTGACACGACCATGACATGGCGCTGACGAGGCGGGGACACGGTCGCCCGACAGTGGATGGGGCCCGCTCTCCAGGGGGGAGCCGGCTCTCTCCGTGCCGTCGAGGAAGGCTGATCGATCGTGACCGAACGCGTACGCGTGGCCGTGCTGGCCGGTGGGCCGTCCGCCGAGCACGAGGTGTCGCTGCAGTCGGCGCAGGCCGTGCTCAACGCTCTGCCGAGGGATCTGTACGAGCCCGTCGCGGTCATCATCGACCGGAGGGGCAGGTGGCCGGTGGAGTTGCGACGCGGTCTGGTGGACGTGGTCTTCCCCGCGCTGCACGGGCCGTTCGGCGAGGACGGCGTCGTGCAGGGTCACCTGGAGACGTTGGGCATCCCGTACGTGGGCTGCGGTGTCATGGCCTCCGCCGTGGCCATGAACAAGGTCGCGATGCGGCGCGCGTTCCTGGCAGAGGACATTCCGGTCACGCCGCATGTGTGGTTCACCGAGCACGAATGGGTCACCGCCACCGACCACTGGGAGCTGGTGAAGTCGCTCGACTGGCCGATGTACGTCAAACCGGCCGGCATGGGCTCCTCCATCGGCATCTCACGTGTCACCTCCATGGAGGAGTTGCGCGCGGGCGTGGATCTGGCGCTCGCCTACGGTCGGGTGGTCGTCGTCGAGCAGGGCGTGAACGCGCGCGAGGTCGTCTGCGGCGTGCTCGGTGGCCATGACACTCCGGACGCCTCGGTGCCCGGCGAGCTCATCGTGCCCGGCGACTGGCTCGACTACGAGGCCAAATACCTCAGCCAGGCCGAGATCGTCACCATCCCCGCGGTGCTGCCGGACCGGGTGGTCGGTGACGTGCGGGAACTGGCCCTGCGCGCCTTCCGGGCGATCGGCGGCTACGGCCTGTCCCGTGTCGACTTCCTCTACGAGGAGGACACGGGACGCCTGTACGTACTGGAGATCAACACCATGCCCGGCTTCACGTCACGTTCCGTCTACTCCAGGGCGTGGGCCGCGAGCGGTGTCCCGTACCCGGATCTGCTGCGCCGCCTCATCGACCTCGCGTTCGCGAGGAGCGGCTCATGATCCCCATCACGCTGCACGAAATCGCGCGGGTCGTCGGCGCGAGCCTGCACGACGTGCGCGACCCGCAGGCACCGGTGACGGCGCCCTCCGCGGTCGACTCCCGCGAGGTGGTGCCCGGCGGCCTGTTCGTCGCGACGGCAGGCGCCCGCGTCGACGGTCACGACCACGCGGCCGCCGCCGTCGCGGGCGGCGCCGTCGCCGTGCTGGCCTCAAGACCCGTCGGCGTGCCCGCCCTCGTGGTCGAGGACGTCCAGCTCGCGATCGGCCTGCTGGCCAGGCACCTGCTCGAACGCATCAGCCCGACCGTGATCGGTATCACCGGCTCCGTGGGCAAGACCACGACCAAGGACCTGCTGGCCCAGGTGCTCGAACGGCACGCCGCGACGGTCGCCACCGACAGGTCGTTCAACAACGAGCTCGGGCTGCCGCTCACCGTGCTGCGTGCCGATGCCACCACCCGATACCTGGTGCTGGAGATGGGGGCGGGCCGCAAGGGCGACCTGAGGTATCTCACCGGGATCGCACCGCCCCGCGTCGGGCTGGTGCTCAATGTCGGCAGCGCGCATGTGGAGCGCATGGGAGCCGGGCCGGCCGACGTGGCCGAGGCCAAGGGCGAACTGGTCGAGGCACTCCCGGCGGACGGGTCCGCCCTGCTCAACGCCGACGACCCGTACGTCATGGGCATGGCCGGCCGTACCAGGGCCCAGGTCCTGCTGTACGGCGGGTCGGCACAGGCGCGGGTGCGAGCCGAGAACGTGCGGATGGCAGACCGTGCGCGAACCGCGTTCGAGCTGGTCACGCCCTCAGGACGCGCCCCGGTCGAGCTCGGCCTCATCGGTGAGCACCAGGTGGGCAACGCCCTGGCGGCCGCCGCCGTCGCCACCGTACTCGGCCTGGGCGTCGCCGAGATCGCCGACGGGCTGAACGCCGCACGGCGGCGCTCCGCGGGCCGGTTGGAGATCGTCGAACGACCTGACGGCGTCACCGTCGTCGACGACGCCTACAACGCCAGCCCCGAATCCATGCGGGCCGGGCTGCGGGCGGTGAAGGCCCTGGCCGGCACCCGCCGTACCGTCGCCGTGCTCGGCGCGATGGGACAGCAGGCCGGCGCCTCCCGTACCCGGCACGCGGAGATCGGCCGACTCGTCGCCGACCTCCGCTTCGACGTGCTGATCGCGGTCGGACCGGGGGATCCGCTCGCGATCGCGGAGGCGGCGGAGTCCTCGAAACAGGGCGTGGCCGTCCACACCGCCCAGGACGTGACCGAGGCACTCGGACTGGCCACCGCGCTTCTCGAACCGGGAGACGTGGTGTTCGTCAAGGCCTCCAGCGAGATCGGGCTCGGTGCCTGCGCCCGTGCACTGGCCGGAGCCTGACCGCCGGCGCGTCGCCGAGGAGACGAGCGGATCAAGTCCACGCCGACGCACCGCCTGGCCGGTCGCGGCACCAGTCATCGAAACGGAGTTCCATGCGTACGATCGGTCTCATCGGCGGGTTGAGCTGGGAATCGACGGTGATCTACTACCAGATCATCAACCAGCGGGTCCGCGAGCGGCTCGGCGGCAGCCATTCGGCCAACAGCCTCATCTGGTCGGTCGACTACACGACCGTCGAGGACCTCGTCTTCGCCGACCGCTGGGACGAGGTGAGCGCGCTGCTCGCCGAGGCCGGCGGGAAGCTGGAGGATCTCGGCGCCGAGGTCCTGCTCGTCT
This sequence comes from Streptosporangium sp. NPDC000095, assembly GCF_042899335.1. Taxonomy (NCBI): domain Bacteria; kingdom Bacillati; phylum Actinomycetota; class Actinomycetes; order Streptosporangiales; family Streptosporangiaceae; genus Streptosporangium; species Streptosporangium sp. NPDC000095. Next base: position 112,226 of record NZ_JBIAZS010000008.1, on the reverse strand, counting down.
GCAGCAACACCTTCAGCCGGGTGAGCGACGACGTGGCGCGGGCCGCGAGCGTGCCCGTGCTGCACATCGCCGACGCCGTGGGCGCGGAGATCCGGGCGAGGGGGATGCGCAAGGTCGGGCTGCTGGGCACTCGCTTCACCACGGAGCAGCCCTTCTACCGGGAGCGGCTGGCCGTCCACGGCCTCGACGTGGTCGTCCCGCGACGCGAGCAGCGGGAAACGGTCCACCGCGTGATCTTCGACGAGCTGGTGCGCGGGGTGCTCAGGGAATCCTCCAGGGACGCGTACGCCCAGATCATCGCCGATCTGGCGGCCGAAGGAGCCGAAGGCGTCGTCCTCGGCTGCACGGAGATCGAGCTGCTGATCACCGAGAAGGACACCGCCGTCCCGCTGCTGCCGAGCGCCCGGCTGCACGCGGAGGCGGCGGCCGGCTTCGCGCTCGCCGAGTGACGCACCCTCGGTCGCGTCCCCGCACAGCGCGTTGACGCCGTACGACCGCCGGTGCCGCAGTTCGGCGCGGACACGTTCGACGCCGAGGACGGGTCCCCACCGTCACCCAGGAGGGTTCCGGGGAGCGAAGGTGATCGTCGTGGTCGGTGCGACACGTCCGCTCGGCGGGTCGCCGGCCGGAATGACGTCGCTGGGGCGCACGCCGCAGCCGGCCACGGCGACGAGCGATACGAGGCCCACAGCGAGCACGCGGCGGGCGAATCCTGTCCTCATTCGGGGCCTCCGTCCGGATCGGCTGCCCGGCGCGGCAGGCGCAGCGTGAACACGGCACCTCCGTCCGGGGCGTTGGTGACGGTGAGGTCACCTCGGTGCAGGCGGGCGTTCTCCCGGGCGATGGCCAGGCCCAGGCCGCTGCCCTCGGACCTGGCTCTGGCCGCGCTGGCCTTGTAGAACCGGTCGAACACGTGCGGCAGCACCGCCTCGTCCACCCCCGGCCCGTGGTCGCGGACCTCAAGAACGATCCGGTGCGGGTCTGCGCGAAGCCGTACCGACACCGGTGGCTCGCCGTGCCGCAGGGCGTTGCCGACCAGGTTCGCCAGGATGACGTCCACCCGGCGTGGGTCCAGCCGCGCCGTCACCCCGGGGGGAACCTCGGTGCGCACCCGCTCCGACCAGCCCCGAACGCGCAAGGTCGCGTCCACCAGTTCGGCCACGTCGACGTCGTTCGGCGCGAGGGCCGCGACGCCGGAGTCGAACCTGCTGATCTCGATGAGGTCGTTCACCAGGGCGGCGAGGTTGAGCGTCTCCTGGCCGACCAGCCTGGCGGCCCTGTCGGCGGGTTCGGGCAGCCGGTCCGCCTCCTCCTCCAGGACGTCGGCGACCGCGGTGAGCGCGGCGAGCGGGGTGCGCAGCTCGTGGGACACGTCGGCCACGAACCTGCGGGCGTCGGCCTCCATCTCGCGCAGCTGCCCGACGAGCCGTTCCAGCTCCGCGGCGGTGTTGTTGAACGTGCGCGCCACGTCGGCCAGCTCGTCGGAGCCGCGCACCGCGATCCTGGTCCGCATCTCGCCTTCGCCCAGCAGGCGCGCCGCCCGGCCGAGCTCGCGCACCGGGCCCAGCACGCCACGGGCGGCGAGCAACGCCAGGACGACCGCGAACGCGAGGGCCGCCCCGCCGATCAGCCAGGCGATGGCGGCGAGCTCGTCGATGCTGCGCTGCTCGGGAAGCAGGCTGCGCGCGATGTAGACCTCGATACCGGACACCCGCGTCGTCCGGTCCTCCTCGATGATCAGCAACGGCATGCCGATGATGAGAGTGGGCTCGCCCTGCCGCACCACCCTCTGCCACGCGGTGCGGCCACCGGCCACCACCCGTCGCAGTTCCGGTGAGGCCATCCCGAAATCCAGGGCCGGGGACTCCTCGCCCGGCCTGTCGCCTCCCAGCGGCGGCGAGGACGGAGGGAGCGGTGAGTGCGCCTCGCGGTAGACCGCGACCGCGAAGCCGTCGCCGTCGGTCGCGGCCTCGGCGATCTCGCCGAGCTCGTCCGGGCCGGGCGTCGCGCTCCGCAACGGGTAGAGCGCCTGCAGGCGGCCGGTCATCGCCTTTACCGCGGCATCCTGGGTCCTCTTCAGGATGGAGTTGCGTGCCTGGACGTAGATCCCACCGGCCACCGCCGACGCGGTGACCACACACAGCAGCGCGAAGGCGAACAACAGCCGGGCACGCAGCCCCAGGCTCGGCCGAGGTGTCACCGGCGGCTCACACCGGCCCGAACCGGTACCCGAACCCACGCACCGTCTGCACGTAGACGGGGGTCGCCGAGTCGTCCTCGATCTTCGCGCGCAACCGCTGCACGCACGCGTCCACCAGGCGCGAGTCGCCGAAATACCCGTGCTCCCACACCGACTCCAGCAGTTGCTGGCGGCTGTGCACCCGGCCGGGAGTGCCGGAGAGTTCGAGCAGCAGGCGCAGTTCGGTCGGGGCGAGGTCCACCGGCACGCCGCGTTTGGCGACCACGATCCCGGCCCGATCGATGGTCAGCTCCCCGTGCCGCTCCAGCTCCGCCTGGTCCCGGCCGACCCGCCGCAGCACGGCGCCGATGCGTGCCTCAAGCACCCTGGGCTGCACCGGCTTGACCACGTAGTCGTCGGCGCCCGCCTCCAGCCCGGCCACCACGTCCATGTCGTCGCCGCGCGCGGTCAGCATGATGATCGGTGTCTGACCGGCGGCCCGGATACGGCGGCAGACCTCGAACCCGTCCATGCCGGGCAACATCAGATCGAGCACGACGACATCGGGAAGATCCGTGCGCAGCCGCTCCAGCCCCTGCTCGCCGGACTCCGCCGCGCGCACCCGGTATCCGTGCCGGGTCAGGGCCAGCTCAAGACCCTCCCGTACGGCCGGGTCGTCCTCGATCAACAGCACTCGCGACACGCCGCCGAGTCTCACCGCACGCCCCCGTAACTCGTCCGCCGGTCGACCACGTCCAGTGTCGGCCGGCCGTGTCTCCGCCTCGTCTTCGCCATGTCATGGTCGTGTCACGGTCTTGCCGACGGTCGCCGCCGCCGAACAAGCGGTGATATGCGGCAGGTGAGGCGCGTTCGGCGCCAATCGTAGTTCGTCACGAACGAGCCACGTACGATCCCACCTCGGCCCTGTGACCGGCTGTGACCGGCTGTGACCGGCACGGCCCGGCTACGTCGACCGCCCAGGCGCCGGCGAGCGGCGCCTGGGCGAGGGGGCATTCGTCAGGCCAAGGGGGAGGTCACCGTGAAGGAGGCGTCGGAGGCGAAGACCGAGGTGGACGCTTTCAGGTCCAGCCGCATCTCGTAGTTGTAGTGGCGCAGATAGCGGCCCGGCAGGTTGTACGACTCGAACGAGGTCGTACCGCCGCCGGCCAGCCCCGCCCTGCCGCAGAACGTGGCGTCACCCTTGAAGATCGCCGTGCCGTCGTCACGCTGCAGGGTGAGCCGCATGTTGTAGTGCCGCAGGTAGTAGCCCGGCAGATTCACCGCCTGGAAGGAGTAGCAGCCGTTGTTGGCCAGCCCGGCGGTCACGGTGAACGTGGCGTCCCGGCGGTCGGCGAGCGCGCTGGAGGCGCTCAGCGGATCGATACGGGCAAAATTGTCGCGGTGGCGCAGATAGCGGTCGGGGAAGTTGGCCGAGCGCAGCGAGCGGTTACCCGTCGGCACCGCCGTCGTGTCGCCGGCGTCCTCGCGCAGCACGGTGAAGTGCCTGGCGACGCCGGACAGGCCGGACAGTTCGACCTTGGCGGAGAAGGTGGACAGGTCGGAGCTGTCGGCGTAGTAGTAGCGGCCGCCCGTGTAGTTGTCGAAATAGATCCGCCACCTGCCGTCGGGCAGCCGGGTCAACGCGGGCCCTTCCAGCCCCGAACCCCAGCCCGCCCAGTTCCCGACGCCGGTGAACTGCCAGGGGCCGGTGAGCGAGGTGGCGGTGGCGTGCTCGATGTACTTCGTCGTCTCGTTCTTGAGGAAGTTGTGGTACGTGGAGCCGACCTTGACCACGAAGCTGTCGATGTAGTTCGCCGGGATGCCCAACGCCGCCGGGGCGCTCCAGGACGACAGGTCGGCGTTGGTGGCGGTGATCCGATACGGCCTGAACTGTCCCGCCGTGCCGGTCGTCGAGGCCGAGAAGATCACGTGAACGCTGCCGTCGGAGTCCTTGAACCACTCCGGAGCCCAGGTGCTGCCGGTGGCGCCGTTCAGCCCGACGGTCACGTTGCGAAGGAACGTCCAGCTCACGGAGTCGGCGCTGCGAGCGAAGCCGATGGTGTCACCGGTCCAGTTCGTCGTGTAGACGAGGTAGTAGTAGCCGTCGGTGTGCCGCAACACGCTGGGATCCCTGATCAGCCCCGACGGTGGCGTGTAGGCGTTGGCCCGCACGAGGGAGAAGGTGGAGGCGTTGGGGGAGTCGTAGACGTACATGTTCGATTCACTGCTGTTGGTGAAGGCCGTCATCAGGTAGTGGGGGACCGGACCTGCGGCGTGGGCCGCCACCGGTGTCAGGACAACGGCCATGACGACGGTGAACAACGCGGCCAAAACTCTGTGATACCTACGCATTCCGGTACCTCCATGATGTTAGCGATAACATTTCACGGCGAGCGTACGGAGACGGTGATTCGAGCGTTGGCGCATTCTTAGCCCGGCGAAGGGACCCCCGTCAACGGACGGTACGCGGTTCGTTGTGGCGTGTGCCGAGGTCTCGATCCGGAGAGGCGCGCACGGTCTGTTGATCCAACCCGGGCGGGCGGCAGGTGGAGCCGACGGCCCCGAAAGTTTCAGGGAGCGCAGGGTAGTACTCGGGTGTTCACCGTTTCGCGAGGCTTCGAACGAACGCGTTCGCGGGGGCACAAAATCGTTGGACAACGCCTGTCGGGACGGCGATCGTTGGCGGCATGCGACAGGAGGAGATCTGGGACGTCGACGCCGCCCAGCGCTACGACACGCCGGGTAGCGGCATGTTCGCGCCCGAGATCCTGGGGCCGACCGTGGACCGCCTCGCCGAGCTCGCGGGGGACGGGCAGGCGCTCGAGTTCGCCATCGGGACCGGTCGCGTGGCCGTGCCGCTCGCCGAGCGAGGGGTGCCCGTCACCGGTATCGAGCTGTCACCTCCGATGATCGACCAACTGCGGACCAAGGTCGACGAGGCGACGATTCCGGTGGTCGTCGGCGACATGGCGACCACCGCCGCCCCGGGCGAGTACACGCTGGTCTACCTCGTCTTCAACACGATCTCCAACCTGCTCACCCAGGCCGATCAGGTCGCGTGCTTTCGCAACGCCGCCCGTCACCTCAACTCCGGCGGCCGGTTCGTGATCGAGCTGTGGGTGCCTGAGCTGCGCAAGCTCCCACCGGGTCAGCAGGCCATGGTCTGGCACAGCGATACCGGCTACATCGGTCTGGACACCTACGACACCCTGCGCCAGCACGTCGTGTCACACCATTTCAGGTTCGACGAGAGCAGGCAGGCCCAGCTGTATCGCAGCCCGCACCGCTATATCTGGCCGGCCGAGCTCGACCTCATGGCCCAGCTGGCCGGGTTCGCACTGGAGAGCAGGCACGCCGACTGGGCCGGAGCCGAATTCACCGCCGAGTCGCGTTCTCACGTGTCCGTCTACCGCATTCCGCCGGACCGCTGAGAGTGCCACCGTCAGAGTCAAGGTCGCTGATCAGGTCTCGTGCCGTTCCGAGAGCGGAAGGGAGAAAATAGGGCATGACGCGATACGTGGCGCTGCTGCGCGCGGTGAACCTCGGCAGCCACAAGAAGATCTCCATGCCCGACCTGCGCGCGGTGTGCGCGGAGCTGGGGCACACCGACATCCAGACCTATCTGCAGAGCGGCAACGTCGTCTTCACCGCCGCCGAGCCGGAGGCGGGAAAGGTCGCGGCGCGGCTTGAGGAGCGGCTCGCCGACGGGCTCGGGCTGACCACGAAAATCATCCTGCGGACCGCCGACGAGCTGAGGGCGGTCGTCGAGGCGAGCCCGGCGAAGGCCGACGATCCGACCAGATACTCGGTGTGGTTCCTGCTCGACCCTCTGGTGGCGGACTGGCTCGACGGTTTCGACGCCGGGAGGTTCGCGCCCGAGGAGATGTGGACGGCGAGCCGTGAGATCTACCTGAGCCTGCCGAACGGTACCGGCCGCGCGAAGCTCCCGGTCGCGCTCGAACGACGTCTGAAGACCCCGGCCACCATGCGCAACTGGAGAACCGTCACCAATCTCGTGGAACTGGCCGAAGGTTGAGCCGGTGAGGATGCCGGTCCGCGTCGCGGACCGGCATCCTCACCGAGGGCGCCGCCCGCGCGGACCCCGGTGCCCGCGCGGGCCCCTGTACGCGGCGCCGTCAGGGGATCCTGGACAGGTCGATCACATATCTGCCTTCCACGGTGAGGTACGTCATCATCCGCCCGGCCCGGTCGGCGACCGGGACCCCGCCCTGCGTGCCGTCGTTCCCGCTGTCGAAGGCCGCCAGCTTTCCGGTCTTCATGTCGTAGAGCCCGAGCCCTGGGGCGTCGTCTCGGAGGTTGCGCGCGTAGAAGCGGCTCTGGCTGGGAGGCTCCGGGATATGGAAACCGGGCGGCACCTCCTGCTGTGTCGAGCCGTCACGTGACCGGGTGAACGCTCTGGCGCCGCCGGGCGTCGTCGAGATGCAGGACTGGACGCCGCAGGCGAGCAGTTGCTGTCCCTGCCGGGCAGGGGCCGCGTCGTCGGTCTGGCCGGTCTCCAGGTTGACCAGGTGGGTGAACGGCGCCCCGTCCGCCCCGTCCTGTGGGCTCCATGTGCCCGGCGAGCCCGCCCACGGCCAGGACAGCAGGTGCAGCCCGGTCCCGTGGTCGAGCGGTGTCACCCGGCCCCCGTCCACGGGAACGCTGAACACCCCGCCCTTCCGCACGGAGAACACGATCGCGCCCTTCGCCACGGCGAGGCCGTCGATCGTGTCGCCTCCGGTCCTGTGCTCGGCCACCTGCCTGGCCTCGCCTCCGGTCAGCGGTACGGCCCAGAGGCGCACGGAGGTCTTCGTCGAGGTCGACCACGCCACCATGCTCTCGCCCAGGCCGATGTTCGCGGCGTTCCCCGGCGCGCGTATATCCGTGATCTTTCGTAGATCTCCTCCGGTCAGGTCGTAGAGGTAGAGAACCTCGGGCCGCATGGCCTCGGAGAGCGCCTCGACCAGCAGGTTCTGGTCGTCGGTCAGTGCGATCGGACGCAGTCGCCTGCCCTCGGGATCCTTGGCGGGTATCTTCCACACCGCCTGCGGCCACACCTTCTCGACGGGTTCGACGATGGTGTCGATCTCCACGAACGGCCTTCCCGACGGGTGGTCGGCCACGGTCACCGCCCTTCCGTCGTCGCCCCCCTGCAGGGCTACGGTCATCCCGCCGGCGACCGCCACGATGGTCGCCGCCGCGAGCAGGGTCTGGGACCTGCTCCTACGCCGCCGGTGGCCGGTCTCCAGCCGTTCCGCCGCCGAGGGGGCCAGTCGTGGCGCTCGTTCGGCCATGCGGCCCAGGGACCTGCTCAACCGCTCCTCGATGTCGGTCATCGACGCTCCCCGTGCTCCGACATGACGTTCTCCTCCGTGTGCTCGCCCGCCGCGGAACGGAGCTTGCCGAGCGCCCGCGACGCCTGGCTCCGCACGGTTCCGCGGGAGATCTTCAGGGCCGTCGCGATCTCCTCGTCGGTCAGCCCTTCGTAGTAGCGCAACACCAGCACCACCCGCTGCTTGCGGGGCAAACCGGCCAGCGCCTCCTCCAGCGCCCGCTCGTCCTCGCCGGGCGGCGTGTCGTGGTACCCGTGCTCCGGTGGGTCCCAGGCGAGCAGCTCGCGCCGTCGTAGTCGCCAGGTCGCCGTGTGGAGTCTGGCCATGGTGGTACGCACGTAACTTTCCGGGTTGTCCTTGGCGCGCAGTCTCGGCCAGGCGGCGCGCAGCCTCAGCAGCGCCTCCTGCACCAGGTCGGCCGCGTCGTGCGGGTTCCCGGCCAGGACGTAGCCGTAACGCAACAGTGCGTCACCGCGCTCGGCGACGAACCCGGCGAACCGGGGATCTGATTCCAACTGCCCTCGCCTTTCGTCGTCCCATCACCTCTCAGATGGATTGACCGGGCGAACTGTTGCATCGTCCGCGGAAAGGCGCGGAAGTCTCTCCTGGCGGGGGCGGTCGTCGGAAGGGCCTGTCCATGCTTGGCCAGTCTCGGAAAGTACTTGACGATCTGGAAAGTAGAAAGTACTTTCCAGATAGGAAAGAGTGAAGGAGTGGGCATGGAAATCTCCCCGGAAGAGGCTGCGCGGACGCTGGACCAGGTTCACGAGACGCGGCGCAGGGCCCTGCGCGCCGCGCCGCCGATGTTCCCCGCCTGGTATCCCGTGGCGGTCTGGGTCTTCGTCGCCGGAATACAGTTCGTCACCGAGGTCCCGCCCGCCTGGTGGATCTGGATCGCGGTGCCGGCCCTGTCGGCCGGTCTCGCCGTCGCCGTCCTCAAGTTCGTGACAGACGTCAAGAACGCGAACATGCGCCTGCACTCCTCCGTGGTGGACCCGTGGGCGTGGATCGGTTTCACCGGCTGGCTGGTCGCCACCGGTGTCGGGGCCGCCCTGATGGCGTTGTGGTTCACGGAACTGGGCCTCACCTACCCGCGTACGCTCATGGGTGTGATCATGACTGTGGTCGCGGCGATCACCACGCCTCTTCTGGCCCGCTGGATGTCCGGGCGGGCCGTCCGCCGGGCGGAGGCGGTGACGCGATGACGCCGCGACTCGACCCGGCGATCCACGCGCCGACCCGGTTGGGGATCGTCTCGCTGCTGGCCGCCGCCGACGAGGCGGAGTTCGCCTTCGTCCGCGACAACCTGGGCGTCAGCGACTCGGTGCTGTCCAAGCACGCGAGCGCCCTGGAGGCGGCCGGTTACGTGAAGATCCGCAAGGGGCACGTCGGCAAGCGCCCGAGGACATGGTTCAGCCTCACCCGCGAGGGGCGCGCCGCCTACACCGGCCACGTCGCCGCACTTCAGGCCATCGTCGCCCAGTCCGGCCTCTCGGTCCTCCCCAACTGAGACGGAACAACCAGGACGAAACTCCCACCGGGCCGTTCCGGGTGGCCGGAGTCGCCACTCGGAGCCGGTCCTCGGGTCCTCGGGGAACCCGGACCGTCTCCTCGCCTGGCGGGGTTCTAAATTTGCATCGTTCGTTAACTTGAACTCTTCGTGTTTATGGCGCTAGATTTGGCCCCATGACCGCACCTGGCACTCCGACCACCGCAGATGAGCTGCGCGGGGTGGGCCTGCGGGTGACGGCCGCGCGGGTGGCCCTGCTCGAGACCGTCCGGGACGGCAACCACCTCGGAGTCGAGGCGATCGCCTCCGGAGTGCGCGATCGGGTGGGCCACATCTCACTCCAGGCCGTGTACGAGGCCCTCCAGGCGCTCACCGCGGCCGGGCTCTTACGCCGCATCGAGCCTGCCGGCAGTCCGGCCAGGTTCGAGGGGCGTGTCGGCGACAACCACCATCACATCGTGTGCAGGTCGTGCGGTGTCGTCGCCGACGTCGACTGCGTGGTCGGTGAGGCGCCCTGCCTGACCGCGTCCGACGACCACGGCTTCTCGATCGACGAGGCCGAGGTCATCTTCTGGGGCCTGTGCCCCGGCTGTTCCACCCCTCGCGGCTCCTGAGCGCCGCGACTCCCTGAAACAGAAGATCCAGAAGGATTCCATGTCTGAGAACCACGATGCAATCGTCACGGACGCGAAGGCGGAGGGCGAAGGTGGCTGCCCGGTCGCGCACGAGCGCGCCCCGCACCCGACTCAGGGCGGCGGAAACCGCCAGTGGTGGTCGGAGCGGCTCAACCTGAAGATCCTCGCGAAGAACCCCGCCGTGGCCAACCCCCTCGGCGAGGAGTTCGACTACGCCGAGGCGTTCAAGTCCCTCGACCTCGCGGCCGTGAAGCGGGACATCGCGCAGGTGCTCACCACCTCGCAGGACTGGTGGCCGGCCGACTACGGTAACTACGGCCCGTTCATCATCCGGATGGCCTGGCACAGCGCGGGCACCTACCGGATCAGCGACGGCCGCGGCGGCGCCGGTGCCGGTCAGCAGCGTTTCGCCCCCCTCAACAGCTGGCCCGACAACGCCAACCTCGACAAGGCCCGCCGCCTGCTGTGGCCGGTCAAGAAGAAGTACGGCCAGGCGCTCTCGTGGGCCGACCTCCTGGTCCTGTCCGGCAACGTCGCCCTGGAGTCGATGGGCTTCGAGACCTTCGGTTTCGCCGGCGGCCGTGCGGACGTCTGGGAGCCCGAGGAGGACGTCTACTGGGGTCCGGAGACCATCTGGCTCGACGACCAGCGCTACACCGGTGACCGGGAGCTCGAAAGCCCGCTCGGCGCGGTCCAGATGGGTCTCATCTACGTCAACCCCGAGGGCCCGAACGGCAACCCGGACCCGCTCGCCTCGGCCCGCGACATCCGCGAGACGTTCCGCAGGATGGCGATGAACGACGAGGAGACGGTCGCCCTGATCGCGGGCGGTCACACCTTCGGCAAGACCCACGGCGCGGGCCCGGCCGACCACGTCGGCGCCGACCCGGAGGCCGCCTCGATCGAGGAGCAGGGCCTGGGCTGGAACAACACCTACGGCACCGGCAAGGGTGGCGACACGATCACCAGCGGTCTCGAGGGTGCGTGGACGAACACCCCGGTGACGTGGGACAACAGCTTCTTCGAGATCCTCTACGGCTACGAGTGGGAGCTGAGCAAGAGCCCTGCGGGCGCGCACCAGTGGAAGCCCAAGGACGGCGCCGGTGCCGGTACGGTCCCCGACGCCCACGACCCGTCGAAGAGCCACGCTCCGACGATGCTCACGACCGACCTCGCGCTGCGGGTGGACCCGGTCTACGACCAGATCTCGCGGCGCTTCCTGGAGAACCCCGCCGCGTTCGCGGACGCCTTCGCCCGGGCGTGGTTCAAGCTGACCCACCGCGACATGGGCCCGGTCGTGCGCTACCTCGGCCCGGAGGTCCCGTCCGAGACGCTGCTGTGGCAGGACCCCCTGCCCACCGCGACGTACCAGCCGATCGACGCCGATGACGTCGCCTTCCTCAAGAGCAAGATCCTCGCCTCCGGCCTGCCGGTCTCCCAGCTGGTGTCGGCCGCGTGGGCGTCGGCCTTCTCCTTCCGTGGCAGCGACAAGCGCGGCGGCGCCAACGGCGCGCGCGTCCGCCTCGAGCCGCAGAAGGGGTGGGAGGTGAACGACCCCGACCAGCTGGCCACCGTGCTGCGCGTCCTGGAGGAGATCCAGGAGGCGTTCAACGCCGTGCGGAGCGGGGGCAAGCAGGTCTCGATCGCCGACCTGATCGTGCTCGCCGGCAGCGCCGCCGTCGAGCGGGCCGCCAAGGACGCGGGCTTCGACATCGAGGTCCCCTTCACGCCGGGCCGGGTGGACGCCTCGCAGGAGCAGACCGACGTGGAGTCGTTCGCCGCGCTCGAGCCGACCTCCGACGGGTTCCGCAACTACCTCGGCAAGGGCAACCGCTTGCCCGCCGAGTACCTGCTGATCGACCGGGCGAACCTGCTCACCCTGAGCGCCCCCGAGATGACGGTCCTCGTCGGTGGCCTGCGTGTCCTGGGCGCCAACCACGGGCAGTCCTCGCTCGGCGTCCTCACCACGACCCCCGGGGTCCTGACCAACGACTTCTTCGTCAACCTGCTCGACCTGGGCACGAGGTGGAAGGCGACGTCGGAGGACGAGAGCACGTTCGAGGGCCGCGACCTCGCCACGGGCGAGGTCAAGTGGACCGGCAGCCGCGCCGACCTCGTCTTCGGGTCGAACTCCGAGCTGCGCGCGCTCGCGGAGGTCTACGCGAGCGACGACGCGAAGGAGAAGTTCGTGAAGGACTTCGTCGCCGCGTGGGTCAAGGTGATGAACCTCGACCGGTTCGACCTCGCCTGAGTGAGTTGTTCGGCGCGTCCGGGCCGGCCCACGCCGGTCGGCCCGGACGCGCCTTTCACCTGCCGGACGCACGTCCGGCAGGGTGTCACGGTCATCACCGGTCGCCGGTCTCGCCGGGAGCGGCCATCTGGTTCCGCAGGAGCACGTTGCCCGAGATCCTGGACTCGCACAGCCTCTCCGCCTCCGGGGTGCCGGCCACGACGGTGAAGCCGGTCGGCGCGAGCCGCAGCTCCATCACCGCGGCCCGTTCGGCGACGGGCAGCGCCGCGTAGCGGGCGAGCAGCTCCTCGTCGTCGAACAGGTCGGCGTCCGACAGGAACACCGGTGAGGCGGGGTGGCGACGGCCCAGGTCCAGGATCTTGCCGCCGCCGTCCCAGTTGACGCCGTTCAGCGCGACCCAGCCGATCCCGTCGAGGCCCTCGAACAGGCGGGCCGCGTCACCGAAGCGGTGGGTGCGCATGACCGGGTGCAGGTAGGCGTCGGCGTCCAGCACGTCCTGGTCGCGTGGGTCGGCGCCGGGCGCGGTGCCCGTGCCGTAGCGGCCCGCGGAGCGGCCGAAGCCCAGCCGGTGCACCACCGACAGGCCCTCCTCGCCGGTGTCGCCGCCCGACAGCAGCCGCACCAGCTCGCGGTCGATCAGCCGCTGGTGCTCGCCGAAGCTGTGGAACAGCCACAGGTACATCAGCCCGCCGGGCGACAGCCGCTCGGCGAGCCAGGCCAGGCCCGCGCGGGGGTCGTCCAGGCAGTGCAGCACCCCGGTCATCACGATCAAGTCGTAGGGGCCCTCGAACCCCTCCCCGCCGATGGCGCCGCGCACCAGCTCCACGTTGGTCAGCCCGTTGCGTTCGCGCAGCTCCTCGGCGACGTCGAGTGACGACTGCGACAGGTCCATGCCGGTGAAGTGCGCCCGGGGATACTGCGAGGCGAGCCCGAGCAGCTGGTGCCCGGTGCCGCACCCGGCGTCCAGCACCCGCTTGCCCGCCAGGGTCTTGTCCCTGGCGACCATACCGATGCCGAGCGCCAGGTCCAGGATCAGGTCGTCGCCGACGGTCAGCGACGGGCACGGGTAGCGTTCGTACAGCTCCCTGACCTGCTCGACGGCGCTCATGGGGTGTCGATCTCCTCGTACGGGATCTCCTCGACCCTGCGGGCGAAGACCCAGTGATGGCCCTCCAGGTCCTCGGTGGTGTAGTTGCGGTCACCGTAGAAACGCGTGTCCGGCTTGTCGCGGATCACCGCTCCCGCGGCCTTCGCGCGCTCGTAGTGCTCGTCCACGTCGTCCACGAACACGTACAGGCTCTGGCGCAGCTCGCCCTCGCCCTGCGGCTCGTGCTTGCGGCCGTCACCCGTTCCGGCGAGCTGCACGACCCCCTCGCCGAACGACAGCTCGGCGTGGACGACGGACCCGTCGTCGTCGTTCAACACCTTGCGCTTTTCGAATCCGAACGCCTCGATGAGCCATTCGATGGCTTTCTCGACATCGGAGTAGAAGATGACGGGAGTGATTCTCGGCATTCCGTCGGGTGGGGTGAGCAATTTCCTCATCTCCTTCGATCGACGACCATGGAAACGTAACGGGACGCTACCCCGCATCCCGCCGGCGAGACGTGTCGGCGTTCACGGGATCGGTGTTCTGCTCGGAAGTTGCGCCGCCAAACGCCCCGTTGGTTTTTCACGTGTTCGGCGGGTCTTTCCGGTGTTCCGCTCCCGAACGTACGGCGAGTTCCCTCAGGTGTTCGGCAGGCGCAGGCCGCCGTCCAGGCGGACGACGGCGGCGTTGAGGTAACCCAGTTCGCATACGGCGCGGACCGCTCGCGCGAACTCCGCAGGGGTTCCCGGCCGGGGCGGGAAGGCGATCTGCCGCAGCAGCGGGCGCCGGAACTCCGGCGGGATCGCCGCGAGCAGCGGGGTGTCGAACAGGCCCGGTGACAGCGCGCACACCCGCACGCCGACGGAGGCGAGGTCGCGGGCGGCCGGCAGGGTGAGCGCCGCGACCGCGCCCTTGGAGGCGGCGTAGGCGACCTGGCCCGCCTGGCCGTCCTCGGCGGCGGCCGAGGAGGTGTTGACGACCACGCCACGCTCGCCGTCCTCCAGCGGTTCGGTCGCGGCCATCGCGGCGGCGGCCAGACGCATCACGTTGAAGGTGCCGACCACGTTGACCGCGAGCGCCCGCTCGAAGGTCTCCAGGTCGTGCGGGCGGCCGTCCAGCCCGACCGTACGGGCGGCGGGCGCGATTCCCGCGCAGCTCACCGCCACCCGCAGCGGTCCCGCGACCTCGGCGGCCGTCCGCACGGCGCGCTCGACCGAGCCCGCGTCGGTCACGTCGGTCTCCACGAACGTGCCGCCCACCTCGTCGGCCACCGGGCCCGCCGCGGCGGCCTCCAGGTCGGCCACGACCACGTGCGCTCCGGCCTTGGCGAGCTCGCGCGCGGTGGCGGCGCCGAGCCCTCCGCCGCCCCCGGAGACCAGCGCCGTCACACCCTGCAGCTCCATATCCGCTTCGCCGCCTTTTCGCAATAGAGGGTAAATGCTCTCGCTTATCAAGACATATCCTGACGCAAAATTCTGCATTCACGCTGCACCCCACAGACGTGAGGACACCATTCACATGACGATTTCCAAGAGCGCGGACAATGTGCACGACCTGATCGCCCGCCGCAGGCGCGAGCGAGATCGCATCCCGCGACACGCCGTGCCCGATTCGGGGGTGCCGGTCTCCTCCACCCAGGAGCGCATCTGGTTCGGCGAGATGTTCAATCCGGGTTTCGGGTTCTACCACGTGCCCGCCACGCTGCGGCTGCGCGGACCCCTTGACGCCCAAGCCCTCGACCGGGCGCTGTGCGAGGTGATCAGGCGGCACGAGATCCTGCGCTCCACCGTCGCGGAGGTCGACGGCATGCCCGTGCAGCGCGTCGGTGACGCGCCCGCGAGCGTGCTGCGCTCCGTCGACCTGGGTGACGAGCCGGACGCCGAGGCCGAGGCCGCGCGGATGGCCGCCGACGACATCCTCGCCCCGTTCGACCTGCGCCACGGGCCGCTCTGGCGGGCGCTGCTGCTTCGGCTGGGCCCCGACGACCACGTGCTCGTGCTCACCTTCCATCACATCGTCTTCGACGACCCGTCCTTCGGGATCGTCGGGCGCGAGGTCGAGGCCCTCTACACCGGGGCCGTCGGCGGGGCGACCGGTACCGGAGCCGGTACCGGCTCCGGCGAACCGGTGAGCCTGCCGGACCTGGACCTGCAGTACACCGACTTCTCCCTCTGGCAGCGCGAACGGCTGCGCACCGAGGACGTGCGCTCACGCCTGGTCGACTACTGGCGGCGCACCCTGGACGGCGTACCCCGCCTGCTCGACCTGCCCTCCGACCGGCCCCGGCCGCCGCACCGGCGCCGCGCGGGCCGCTTCCACCGCTCCCGGCTGCCGGGCGACGTCGTCGCCTCCGTGCGCGCGGTGGCACGTGAGGAGGGCACCACCCCGTTCACCGTGCTGCTCGCCGCCTACGGCGTGCTGCTGTCGCGCTACGCGGGCCAGGCCGACATCGTCACCGCCGTACCCGCCGCCGGGCGCATCCGGCCCGAACTCGAAGCGCTCGTCGGATGCTTCATCAACATCATCTGCCTGCGCCTCGACCTGCGCGGGGAGCCCACCTTCCGCGAACTGCTGCGCCGCGTGCGTCACGCCTCCGTCGAGGGACACGACCACGAGGAGATGCCCTTCGAGGAACTGGTGCGCGAGCTGCACCCGCAGCGGCCCCAGAGCCACACGCCGTTGTTCCAGGCGGGGCTCGGGGTGCGCGACAACGACGGCGTCTTCCTGAACCTGCCGGGCGTGCGGGCCTCGGAGTTCGTCCCCGACGTCGAGGTGTCGCACTTCGACCTGATGGTGGACTTCAGCGTCGACGGCGACGGCATGGCCGGCCTGTGGGGCTACAACGACGACCTGTTCGACCCCGCCACGGTCGAGGTCCTCGCCGAGCAGTTCGAGCTCCTGGTCGCCGGAGCCTGCGCCCACCCGGACCTAGCGGTCGGTGACCTCTCCCTTCCTCCCGCGCCCCGGCCCGCGGAGCCAGGGACCGGCGCCGAGGGACCGGCCGCCGTCCTCGCCGAGCGGGTGCGGCTCACCCCCGACGCGCCCGCCGTCACCACCCACGCGGGCACGCCTTCCACCGGCACCTCCACGAGCACTTCCACAGGCACCGCCACGGGCACGTCTTCCACGGGCGCCCCCTCCGCCGTCACGCTGACCTACGCCGAGCTCGACGCCCGCGCCGAGAACCTCGCGCCCGCCGTACGCAGGGGAGCAGGCCCCCCGGCCGCCGACAGTCCTGATCCGGCCGTCTGGCGATACGCCCACCTCAAGGCGGACGTCCTCGACGGCCGTACGGAGGGCGCGGGCGCCGCGCCGATCGCCGACCTCGCCTCGCGGATCGGCCTGGGCGTCGCCGACACCGTGCTCACCTTCGCCCCGCCCACGTCCGGCGCGTTCGCCGACGCCGTGCTGCTCGCACTCCTGCACGGCGCGCACCTGGTGACCGCGCCCCCCGAGGCCGCCCGTGACGCCGGACGGCTGAGGGACCTGGTCGCGGACGCCACCGTGGTGCACGCCCCGTCCGCCGCGTGGCGGCTGCTGCTCCATGAGGGCCTGCCCGCCGACCGCCCGTTCACCGCGCTCTGCGACGCGGCCACGACCCCGCCCGCTCTCGCGCGGGAACTGGCCGCCGCGATTCCCACCTGGACCCTGTACGGCGAGCACTGGGCCGCGGCCCACCGGGTCGACCCGCTCACGGAACCCCGCAGGGGCGTCCTGCTCGGCGAGGCCCTCGCCGGTACGTCGATCGAGATCGCCGACCGGACCGGGCGCCCCGGCGCAGTCGGCGTTCCCGGCGAGATCCACGTCGGCGGCACCGCCACCGGCGACCGCGGCCGCGTTCTCCCCGACGGCTCGCTGGAACTGCTCGGCCGCTTCGACCGGATGTTCACCGTCGGCGGGTTCCGGGTGGACACCGACGAGCTGGCCCGCTCCCTGGCGGGGCGGCCCGGCGTCGCCGAGGCCGCCGTCGACGTGCGCCACGACCGGCTCGCCGCGTACGTGGCGGGGGAGGGGATCGACCTCACCGAGCTCACCGCCCACCTGCCCGAATACCAGCTCCCCGGCTCCGTCACCGTCCTGGACTTCCTGCCCAGGACCGCCGAGGGCCACATCGCCCATACCGAGCTGCCCAGCCCCGAGGCCCCCGGCGAAGAGGGCGGGCACGTGCCGATCGAGGGCGGCACCGAGGAGACCGTCGCCGGGATCTGGCGCGAGCTGCT
Source organism: Streptosporangium sp. NPDC000095 (assembly GCF_042899335.1). NCBI lineage: Bacteria > Bacillati > Actinomycetota > Actinomycetes > Streptosporangiales > Streptosporangiaceae > Streptosporangium > Streptosporangium sp. NPDC000095. Next base: position 95,008 of record NZ_JBIAZS010000008.1, on the reverse strand, counting down.
CGGCGTGGAGGAGATCGGAGCCTCCGACGGCTTCCTCGACCTCGGCGGCCACTCGCTCACCCTGGCCAGGCTGAGCCTGCGCTACGAGGTGGCGTTCGGCGTCGAGGTGGAGCTACCCGACCTGCTGCGTCACGCGACCGTCCGTGAACAGGCGGCGCTCCTCGACGAGCGCCGCGCGCAAGCCGGCCTCGCGGGAGAGGAGGCGGCGTCATGACCTCGGTAGCCGCCAAGCCGTCACCGGACACGATCGGGGGGCCGCCGAGGACGCGGCTGGAGTCGCTCACCGGGCTGCGGTGGTTCGCCGCGTTCGGCGTGTTCTTCAGCCACGTCGCGATCCTGCTGCCCCTGCCCTACCTCAACGAGCTGTTCGTCCTCGGCACGGCCGGGGTGACGTTCTTCTTCGTCCTGTCCGGCTATGTCCTCACCTGGACGTTCTTCGACAGGGACACCGCGCCGAAGTTCTACTGGCGCCGCTTCGCCAGGATCTGGCCCTCGCTCCTCATCACCACCGTCGCGGCGGTCGCACTGCTCGTCGGGGGCCAGCTCTGGCCCACCGAGGGCGGCACGGCGCTGGTGTGGTGGACGGTCGCGACACTGCTCATGGTGCAGGCGTGGTTCCCCGCGTCGTTCCAGAGCGACGCCGTGCCGCACACCGTCTCCTGGTCGCTGTCGTGCGAGGCGTTCTTCTACGCGGTCTTCCCGTTCGTGGTGCGCCCGATCGTGCGGCGCACGTTGCGTCAGATGGTGATGATCGCCGCCGTGCTCATCGTGATCAGCATCGGCACGCGCGTGTGGCTCTGGCTTGCCAACCCGCAGCTCACCGCCGAGAACTGGTTCACCTCCGACCTGTACTACTTCGCCACCCACTCGCCGATCTCCCGGGTCAGCGAGTTCGTGCTGGGCATCGTGATCGCCGCCGCCGTGCGCCGGGGCTGGCGCAGCCCGATCGGGTTGCGCACGGCGACCGCGATCACGGTCGGCTACTTCGCGCTGCTGTGGGCGTGGTCCTGGTCCGGCGTGTGGCAGACCGCGCTCGCCGAGACCGCCAACCGGGGCAGCATCGTGGTGTTCGCGCTGCTCATCGCGGCGGCGGCGACCAACGACCTGGCCGGGCGGCGCAGCCTGCTCAGCTCACGCCCGCTGGTGGCGCTCGGCCAGTGGTCCTACGCCTTCTACCTCGTTCACTTCCTGGTGCTCTTCCCCATCGCCAAGCACGCGTTCGGGCGGCAGTCGCTCTACGACTTCCCCGAGCCCACCTGGGCGCACCTGCCGTACGCGCTGGCGGGGCTGGTCGTCAGCGTGCTGCTGTCGTGGGGGCTGTACCGGCTGTACGAGTATCCGATCGAGAAGCGGCTGCGGGCCATGCTGCGCCGCGAGCCCAAGGCCGCCACCCCGGCACCGGGTGCGGAACCCTCGATGTGACGCGAGGGGGCACACCGCCGTCCCGCGTCTGCGGGCCTGCCCATGACGGGCCGTTCGCGGGGCCGTCGGCGGGTCACACCGGGACGTCGACGCCGCGAGGAGCGTCCTCGCGGCGGGGCAGGAGCGGGACGGCGGCGAGGACGACCACGATCATGGCGAAGGCGAACAGGAAGACGCCGTGGAAGCCGGTGATCACGTCGTCCGCGGTCTGCAGGATGAGCGTGACGACGGCGACGCCGATCGCGGCGCCGAGCTGGTTGAGCATGTAGAGCACCGAGCTGCCCTGCGCCACCAGCGGAGCGGGCAGCGTCCGGTACAGCGATCCCATCGTGGCCGCGCTGAAGAAGCCCATCCCCAGGCCCATGGTGAAGGCGGCCAGCGCGGGCCACACCTCGGGGGTCTGCGCTCCGACCCGGGTGAGGACCAGCGCGCCGAGGGCGGCCACGAGCGCCCCGGCGCAGGCCGGCCCGCGCGCGCCGATCCGGTCCGCGAGCCGTCCGGCCGGCGGCATGCTGACGGCGCCGCCGAGGCCCACCGGCGCCATCAGCAACCCGGCGGCGAGCGCGCCGTGTCCGTGCGCCTGCTGGTGGTACAGCGGCAGCGCGAACAGGGCGGCGAAGTTCGCGAGCCCGCCGAGGCCCATGATGGTGACGCTCGCCGCGAAACCCCGGCCCGCGAACAGCCGCGGGTCGATCAGGGGCGGGGTACGCCGGACGCGGAGCGCGTGGATCGTGTAGGCGGCGAGCAGGACGACGCCGGCGGCCACAGGGGTGAGCGCCTGCCAGGCGGTGAAGGCGCCCTGCTCGGCCGTCTGCGAGAGGGCCAGGACGAGAGCGGCGAACCCCGGACCGAGCAGGGCCAGGCCGAGGACGTCGAGCCGGACCCGCGACCGCTGCCGCCCGAGCGGTGGATCCGCGGGCAGCACGCGCAGGGCGAGCAGCAGGGCGACGAGGCCGACGGGCACGCTGAGCAGGAACATCCAGCGCCACGGCAGCCCTTGAAGGATGACCCCGCCCATGACGGGACCGAGGACGGGACCGAGGGAGAGGACCACGCCCATCAGGCCCATCACGCGCCCGGCGCGGTGGGGACCCGCGGCGCGGGCCAGCAGGATCAGGACGAGCGGGTCGAGGACGCCCGCGCCGACGCCCTGGACGACACGAAAGACGATCAGGCTGCCGACGTTCCAGGCCAGCCCGGAGGCGAGGGATCCGGCCAGGAACAGGGCCAGGCCCCACAGCCACAGCCGCCTGCCCCCGAACCGGTCCACGGCCCAGGTGGTGAAGGGGATGGTCGCCGTGACGGCGAGCAGAAAGCCGGTGGAGGCCCAGCCGACCGTGCTCAGCGAGGTGTCGAAGGCCCTGGCCAGGGTGCCGGTGGCGACGGCGGCCATCGTGCTGTTGAGGATGCCCAGCAGTCCGCCGAGCAGGATCACGCCGATCAGCCGCAGCAGCGCCGGATCGAGCCTGTCGTCCTGGGGTCGTGTCATGCGGTGTCCTTCGACTCGGCGGTTTCGGTGGTCGGGGCGCGGCAAACTAGACCAGCGAGTACAAATTAAGAGACCGATCAGTCTTAGTCAATCGCGTCCAGACAGATGGACTCACGAGTCTGGTCGGGTGATCGACGCGCTAGAATGCGGCCCATGAACGGAGCGGGAACCTCGGCAGGGCGGGATCTCGCCCCCGCGCGCGGACGCATCGACAAGCGGCAGGCGATCCTGGACGCCGCGTTCACCGTGTTCGCCCGCCAGGGATACGCCCAGGCCGGGGTGGATGTGATCGCCGCCGAGGCGGGCGTCGCCAAGGCCACCGTGTACAACCACTTCGGCGACAAGGAGACCCTGCTCCGTCAAGCGATCACCGCTCAGGCCGACAGGGCGCTGGCCAAGAACATGGCCGCGCTGGAGCGGCTCACCGACGACGGAGGCGAGCCGCGCGCGATGCTGGAGGAGGTCGGCCACAGCCTGCTCCGCTGTTACTGCGACGACCGCTCCTGGGCGCTGCGGCGACTCCTCGCGGCCGAGCTCAACCAGTTTCCCGACCTGCTCGACATCGTCCAAGGGCATGCGGCCGAGCGCGTCGCCCGAGCCCTGGCCGACCGGCTGGCCAGGCTCACACTCGCCGGCCGCCTGCGCGCGACCGACCCGGCCCGGGCCGCCGAACAGTTCAGCGCACTGCTCACCGGCCCGATGGAGGCACGGTCCCGGCTCGGCACCCGCGAGGTCACCGACGCCGAACTGCGGAGCGTGGCCGTCGCCGCCGTCCACACGTTCCTGCGAGCCTTCGGCCCGGACGCCGTCTAACCGAATGAGCGCGGTTCAGGCCGTGCGGGCCAGGGCGGTGGCCGTGCCGTCGATCAGCGCTTGGAGGCCGTGTTCGAAGGCGTCCTCGCCGAACGAGCCGCCGCTCTCGCGGAGCGCCGCGATCAGGGTGGCCTCCGTGCCGCCGTCGAGCAGTGCGGCCAGCGTCGCGAGCCGGTCCGGCGGGGCGTCCGGGTGTTGTCGGCGTTCGGCCTGCTCCTGCAGGACGTACCCGTTGACGTAACGGGTGAGGGCGGTGATCGTACGCAGCGCCAGAACCGGCGTGAAGCCCCGGCCGACCATGGCGGTCAGCTCCTCGTCGAACATCCTGATCGTCTCCGGGCTCAGGCTCGCGGCGTTGGCGACGAGGCGGGCGCCGTCGCGGTGGGCGAGCAGGGAGTCGCGGTACGCGCGGGCCCGGCGGGCGAGCCAGTCCTGCCAGGACTCGTCGTCGCGGGGCGGGCCCATCCCCGCGGCCAGGACGATCGCGTCGGCCATCCCGTCGAACAACTCCTGCTTGTTGCGCAGGTGCCAGTACAGGGCGGGTGACTGGACGCCCAGCTCCGAGGCGAGCCTGCGCACCGTGAGCCCGTCCAGACCGACCTCGTCGAGAAGCCGTAGCGCCGTATCGATCACCGTCTGCCGGGTCAGGCCGGCTCCTCGTTTGCTCTCTCCCATCGGTTGACACCTTAGCAGCGCTAAGGAAGCATGGCGGCGATGCACACTTAGCGCTGCTAAGGAAAGTGTGAGCATCGGTACCCCCGAGCACTTCGGGGATGCCGGTCACAGAGCCGGTCAAGAGGGGGAACCATGCCCGTCACGCGAGAACAGCGGCTGACGAGGGCGATGCTGACCTGCGGTGCCGTCGCCGGACCGCTGTTCATCCTCGTGGTCGTGATCCAGGACTACACGCGCGCGGATTTCGATCCCCGGCGGCAGCCGCTCAGCATGCTGAGCCTGGGCGACCTGGGGTGGATCCAGATCGCCAACTTCGTGATCACCGGGTTGCTGAACATCGCGTTCGCGGCGGGGCTGTGGCGGGTGCTACGTCCGGGCAACGGCGGCACCTGGGGACCGCTACTGATCGGTGGATACGGGACCGGCCTGGTCGCGGCCGGCGTCTTCCGCTTCGAACCGGCGTGGGGCTACCCGCCGGGCGCGCCGCCAGGACTTCCCGACGACCCCGGCCTGAGCTACATCCTGCATGGCGTCGCCTTCGTCCTGTTGTTCGTCTCGCTGGTCGCGGCGTGCTTCGTCTTCACCCGTTACTTCGCCGTACGGGGAGAGCGCGGGTGGGCGCTTTACTGCGCGGCCACCGGCGTGGCGCTTCTCGCTCTCTACCTGCTGGCAGGGTTGCTGTCGGATAACGGCGAGAACTCCCGGCCGTTGAGCCTGCTCCTGCGCGCCATCGCGCTCCTGGGCTGGGGGTGGGCCGCGGCCCTCGCGGCGCGGGTGCGCCGATCTCATACGCCGATCAGGTTCGGCACCGGGTGACGGAACAGGTTTGGCCGGTAAGCAGACTCCTTGGACTCGATCGTCCGGGCGCGGCCTGGTGGTGCGGTTCCTGCCTATCCGAGTTCGCGTAGCGCCGAGGCCAGGCCCGCGGCCGTGGGACGCTCCCAGAGCAGGCGGGCCGCCACCGGCCTGCGCAGGCCGCCGCGCAGGCGGCCGAGCAACGTCACCGCGAGCCGGGAGTCGCCGCCCGACTCGAAGAAGGCGTCGTGCGGGCCGATACCCGGCTCGTCCAGCACCCGCCGGAAAGCCTCCAGTACCTCCAGCTCCAGCCGGTCGCGAGGCTCGTCGGACCGGCTCGCGGCGCGGGCGGCCGAGGAGGCGAGCCTGCGGCGGTCTATCTTGCCCGCGGTGGTCAGCGGCAACTCGTCCAGCACGTGCACGGTCCCCGGCACCATGTAGCCGGGCAGCCGCCCGGCCGTCCACGCCCTGGCGTCCTTCGCCGTGACCGTCATCGCGGAGGTGGAGGTGGAGGTCGCGGTGGATCCCGAGCGGGGCGCGGGGGTGGAAACGGACGCGGCGGCGGTCCCCGAAGCGGCGGTGGAGGCGGAGGTGGCCACGTAGGCCACCAGCTGCTCGTCTTCCAGGGCCACCGCCGCGTCGTCCACGCCGGGACAGGCCCGCAGCGTCTGCTCGATCTCGCCCAGCTCGATCCGGTAGCCGCGATGCTTGACCTGGTGGTCCACCCGGCCGATGAAGTCGAGGCGGCCGTCGGGGCGCTGCCGCACCAGGTCACCGGTCCTATAGAGCCGCTCACCGCACACCGGAGGCGGCCCGCCCGGCACCGAGGGGGCCGAGGGGGATGGGCCGGTTGACGTCGAGGGGAGAGGAACATCCGCCCCCGAGAGGGGCGACCCGCATGAGGTCGAAGGGGGAGGCCCGTCCGGCGCCGAGGGGGATGGGCCGTTCAGGGCCGAAGGTGACGGTGTGTCCGGTGCCGTGGGTGGTCGTCCGGCCAGGGGGACGAATCGCTCGGCGGTCAACGCGGGCCGCCGGTGGTAACCACGTGCCACGCCCGCGCCGCCGACGTGCAGCTCCCCGGGCACCCCCCACGGTGCGACGCGTCCGGCGGCGTCCAGCACCAGCGCGTACGCCCCCGCCATGGGCAGCCCGATAGGCGGTACGCCCTCGCCGGGCGAGCAGTCGGCCAGGGTCGCGATGACGGTCGCCTCGGTCGGCCCGTAGGCGTTGACCATGCGCCGGCCGGTGCCCCAGCGCTCCACCAGGTCGGGAGTGCACGCCTCACCGCCGGTGACCAGCACCCGCAGGGCGGGCAGCGGGTCGTCGCCGGGCAGCGTCGCGATCACCGAGGGGGGCAGCAACACGGCGTTCACCTCGCGCTCCGACAGGCACCTGCTCAGCGCCCGGCCGACGAGGATGTTCCCCGCCTCCGGCACGCACAGGGTGCCCCCGGAGACCAGCGTGGTGAACACCTCCCACACCCAGGCGTCGAAGGTCGGCGGCGCGAACTGCAGCAGCCGTACCCCGGGGCCGATCCCCAGCTCGGGGGCGAGGGCCATGACCAGGTTGCACGCGCCGGAGTGCTCGAGCAGCACCCCCTTGGGCAGGCCGGTCGAGCCCGAGGTGTAGATCATGTACGCGAGGTCGTGGGGCCCGGCAGGGCCGGGCGGAGTCTCCTTGGCGAGGGCATGCCGGTTGGACGGCCCGGGGACGAGACGGTCGAGGGGAACGGGATCGCGTCGGTCGAGGTCGAGGCGGCGCCCCCCGCCCTCGGGCAGGCCGCCGAGGATCTCCCCGGTGCTCACCAGGACGGCCGCCGCCGCGTCGGACAGCAGATACTTCAGCCTGGGGGCCGGTTGGGACGGGTCGAGAGCGAGGAACGCGCCGCCCGCGTACAGCACCCCGGTCACGACCGTGACCAGGCGGGCCGAGCGCGGCAGGCAGATCGCGGCCACGGTGCCGGGGCCCACCCCCTCGGCCGCGAGCCATCCGGCCAGCTCGCGGGCGCGTTCGTCCAGCTCGCGGTAGGTGAGCCGCTCGTCGTCCCCGTCCACGGCCGTCACCTCTGGGGTGCGCCGGGCCTGGGCGGCGATCAGCGCGGCCAGGGTGGAGCCCGGGGAGTCCAGGTCCACCGCCGCGGGCGGGCCCGCGATCGGTCCTGAGCGGTCGTCGAGTGGCAGGTCGAGCACCGGGCGCGCGGGGGAGCGGGCCATCTCGCCGAGCAGCCGGGCCAGGCGGGCGGCCATCAGTTCGATCGTGGCGTGGTCGAAGACGTCGGTGGCGTACGTCAGCGTCGCCCGGAACAGGCGGCCGTCCTCGGCGCTTTCCCCGGCCCCTCTTCCTTCTCCGTCCCCGTTTCCCCGGCTTTCGCCGTTCCGGGTTCCTGTCCTGTCCGGTGTTTTCGCGGTGAGACGCAGGTCCAGGTCGCAGGCCGTACGCCGGGCGGCGGGCTCCTCGTCGCCGAGCGGTTCGAGGCGCAGGCCCGCCGCCTCGTGCGAGGCGGGAGAGGGTACGACGCCGTACGCCACGTCGAACAGCGCACCCCGGCTGGGGTCACGGGGCGGCGCGACGGCGGAGACCAGGTCCTGCAGGGGCAGCCGGTGCCGCCAGGCGTCGTCCGCGGCCCGCCCCAGCCGGGCGGAGAGGGTGGCGAGGTCCGGGTCGCCTGACAGGTCCACCGGCAAGGGGAGAAGGTCGTCCAGCGGTCCGGCCGTCCCGGCGAACTCGTTCGGCTCCCCGCCGAGCAGCCCCGAGACACGCCCCGGGGCGTGCGCGCCGATCGTGAAGCGCTCCTGGCCCGAGCAGCGCGACAGCAGGACGGCGAACGCCGCGAGCACCGCGAGGGAGGGGGAGGCCGGCTCGGACGGCACGGCCACCTCGAAGCGGTGCGTCCCGCCCGCGCCGGAGCGGCGCCCGGGGCGGGGCCGGTCGGTGGCCGTCTCCAGCGGCGGCACGTCCCGCAGCGCCTCGCGCCAGAACTCCCGCCTGTCGTCGCCCGTCGCCCCGGGACCACTGTCCGAGACCGCCGCGGTGTCGGCGGGCGCGGCGTCCCGGCCGCGAACGGGCGCCGAGTCCCGGGCGCCGGGAAACGACGCCGACGGGTCAGGGGCCTTCGCGTTGGGAGCCTTCGCGTCCGGACGGGGGAAGTCGTCCCTGCCGGGCACGCGGGGCGTGCCGGGCAGGCGCGGGGAGTCGTCTTCGACCCGGGCCCGGTACAGCTCGGTCAGGTCGGCGGCGAGCACCGCGACCGAGCCCTCGTCCGCGACGCACGGGTGCATGCGCACCACGAGCACGTGTTCCTCGGGGCCGAGCGCGAGCAGGGAGGCGCGCGCCAGCGGCCCGGTCACCGGGTCGAACGGCCGGGACTCCACCTCGGTCAGCGCCGCGCCGAGCTTCTCCGGCTCGACCGGCACCCCCCGGGGCGCGGGCAGAGCCCCGGCCGACACCACCGGGCGAGGCCCGTCGCTACGGGTGGGCAGGGTCCAGCGCAGCACCTCGTGCCGCGCGGCCAGGTCGCCGAGCGCCGAGCCCAGCGCCCTCTCGTCGAGAGGGCCGGTCAGCCGCAGCCGCAGGGAGATCCCGTCGGGTACGGCGTCGCCGCGGATGCGGTGTTCCAGCCAGGCCCGTTCCTGGGCGGGCGAGAAGAGTCTCACGGGGTGCCTCCGGGCAGGTTGAGACGGAGCCAGTCCAGCTCCTGCTCGATCATGCTCTGGAAGTTCGCGGGGGAGATCATCGAGTACGGCATGTGCGCCTCGCCCCAGTAGCTGACCAGCCGCACCTTCTTGGCCTGCCTGGCCAGCGCGGTGTACATCTCCTCCGAGCCGGTGTGGGTCAGGTAGTCACGCTCGCCGTGCAGCATGAGCACCGGCGTCTTGATCTTGCCCGCGTGCAGGAGCGGGCTGTTGCGCACGTACCTCTGCGGGTCCTCCCACGGCGGCTTGCCCAGCCCGAACTCGAACGCGGGGTCCTCGATGTAGGCGGGCGCGAACCACTCCTGCGCGCGGGGCGTGTAGCGGAAGCGGGAGTCGAACACGCCGTAGCTGCTGATCACGTCGGAGAAGCCGGAGATCGCGATCGCCGCCTTGAAGCGGTCGGTCTGCGTCACCAGGCTGTGCACGTTGTAGGAGCCGAAGGAGTGTCCCAGCACCGCGAGCCGCTTCGGGTCGGCCACGCCCTCGTCGATCGCGGCGTCCACCGCGTTCATGATCGGCTTGGTGGGCCAGGTCATCGGCTCGGCCGCGGCCTTGCCTTGAGGGCGGGGTATGGAGGGGACGAGCACGGCGTAACCCTCGGCCGCGAGGAACTGCAGGGTGAGGTAGCTCGGGTTGTTCACCTGGAACTCCGGCACGTCCTCCAGGGTGGAGACGATCCTGGTGCCGTACACGTTGACCACGAGCGGGTGGCGCTGCCCGTCGCGGTGGTCCGGTGGCAGCAGCAGCGCGCCGGTGAGCTTCTCCCCGTCCGCCCCCTTGTAGGTGATGAGCTCGCGTTTCGGAGGGGTCACCTGGGCGAGGTGGCCGTTCAGCGAGAGCCGCTGGGTGTGGCGGCCCGCCTGGGAGGTCCACAGCGCGGTGCCCTGGTCGCCGCCCGCGCCGAAGACCGCGGTGCGGCTCGCGGGGGAGTATCCGGCGACGCCCGCCTCGGGGTGCGGCAGCGGGAGCGGGGTCAGCACGGGTGAGGCGCCGGGCGCCAGCTCGTACAGGCCGCCCTTGGCGTCACGGGCGAGCACCACGGGGAAGTCGCGGTCGAGGCGGGGGTTGGCCGGCTCGGCCCCTCCCCGGTCGGTGGGCCGCACGCCGTTGCGCTTGACGCCGTCGTCCAGCGGCCAGGCCAGCTCCGCCAGCGGCGCGGCGCCGCCCGCGTTCAGGTCGCGCGCCTTTCCGGTACGCGGGTCGATCAGCCAGGCGCGCCCGTCGGCCACGCCCAGCACGCCGCCGGGCACAGGTACCAGCTCCAGCGGCGGGACCTTGAACCGCGAGGTGAGGTCGCGCGGCGCGGCGGCCGGGTCGGCGGGGTCGAACGCCCACCAGTCCTGGCGGGCCATCGGGTTCACAGCATCGACGACCTTTGATCCGCGCACCAGCGGGGTTCCGGCGCCCCACAGCAGGCCCGTCGCGACGAGCCGGTCGGCGGCGAGCGGCGTGGCTTTTCCACCGGTGGAGGGTACGAGGTAGGCGGTGAACGGGTCGGGCGTCTCGGGGGTGGTCTTGCCGACGACGAGCAGCCGGGAGCCGTCGGCGGCCCAGCGAGGCTGCACGGTGACCGAGGGGTTCGGCACCTCGGTCACCACGCGCGGCTGCCCGCCGGAGGCGGAGGCGATCGCGAGCTGGGTGCGCCGTTCCAGAACACGCTTGAGCTGCCCGGCGACCGCCGGGGTGGGGCCGAGGTCGTCCACCCGGGCGATGAGGCGTCCGGTCGGATCGGCCACCAGGTTGCCCGCCGTGTAGGTACGGGCAGGGCCCGCCGAGGTGAGCTTCCCGGTGACGGCGTCGATGACGGCGATCTCCTCGTCCAGCTTGTCCTCGCTCTGGGCGGTGGAGCTGTCGAGCACCGAGGCGGTGGCCTCCTTGCCCTTCTCGACCTTCGCCCACTGCTTCGGGGCGACGCGCTGGGCCTCCAGCCATTGGCCGTACTCCAGCGCCCAGCGGCCGGCGTTCACCATCGGAGCGATCACCCGCCGCTCGTCCAGCCACTGGATGAGGTAGCCCGAGGCGTTCGTCATCGTCTGCACCCCGCGCGGGGTCAGCTTGCGGGTCTCGCCCGTCTCGCGGTCCCACACGTGCAGGAACACGTCGTCGCCGCCCCGGGTGGAGGCGAAGGCGAGCATGCGCCCGTCGGGCGACCACACCGGGTTGTAGTGGCCGGTGCCGTCCTTCGCGCCGTGCGTCACGTCGCGCGCCGGACCCTGGCCGTCGACTATCCAGATGTCCGCGCGCTCGTTTCCGTCGACAAATGATGCCCCATATCTGCTCGACTCGCTCGGGCCGCGTTTCACGACCACCGCCACCGCTTTACCGTCGGGGGACGGCACGACCTGACCGAGTTTCTTCGTGGTCATGAAGTCCTGCATCGCGAACGGCCGCGCGGTCCCCGCGGCGACGGATCGTTCCACCACCGGGGAAGCCGGTGGGGAAGCACCTCCCACCAGGGCGGCGGCCGTGAGCAATGACAGGGCGAGCTTGACACGTAGAACCATGGGAGGACGATAACCATGTCACCGGAAACAGGAAAAAACGCTCGGACGGGTCTCCGGAAGGCGGCCTATAATCCCGCCCTCGCCTTAATCGGGACGGTACGCGGGTTAATCGAGGCCGCCCCGCAGGTAATCGGGCCCGCCGGTAATCGAGCCATCCCGCCGGCGAGATGACTTCTGCCGGAAAATTCTCCGAGGAATGGGAAGTTCCTAAATGACTGATGTCGATCTGGCCGATGCCGATCTGCACGTCGGCGACAGACCCCACGAGGTCTTCCGCCATCTGCGAGACAACGACCCGCTCTACTGGAATCCCGACGGCAAGGAGCCCGGCTTCTGGTCGGTCACCCGCTACGAGGACTGCGTGAACGTCCAGAAGGACCCGCAGACCTTCAGTTCCAACCAGACCAACACCCTCGGCCCGCATCGCAACACCGGTGACCAGGGGTCCGGGAAGATGATCAACACGACGGATCCGCCCCGCCACACCGAGCTGCGCAAGCTGGTCAACAAGTGCTTCACCCCCCGGGCGATCGCCGCCCTGGAGCCGTACCTGCGCTCGGTCGTCAAGGACGTGTTCGCCGACGCGCTGGAAAAGGGAGAGTGCGACTTCGCCACCGTCGTGGCGGCCCTGCCCGTCGCGGGCATCTCCGCGCTGCTCGACGTGCCGCGCCAGGACTGGGACCTGATGCTCAGGCTCACCTCCACGGCGTTCGGCTCGCACGACAGCGAGTACCAGATGACCTCCGACGTGCGCGCCAACGCCGCCCAGGCGCACGGCCAGCTCCTGCTGTACTGCCAGGGCCTGGTGGAAAAACGCCGCAGGTCGCCCGGTGACGACATCGTCAGTCTGCTCGCCCGCTCCCAGGACGCGGGGGTGCTGAGCGAGGAGGAGTGCCTGCTCTTCTTCGACGTGCTGATGCTCGGCGGCAACGAGACCACCCGGCACGCCGCGGTGGGGGGACTGCTCGCCTTCATGGAGCACCCCGACCAGTGGGACCGGCTGCGCAAGGAACCCGAGCTGGTGCCCAACGCGGTGGGCGAGCTGCTGCGCTGGACCTCGCCCAGCCGCCACGTGCTGCGCCGCGCGGCCCGCGAGACCGAGCTGCACGGCAAGACCATTCACGAGGGCCAGGACGTCGTCATCTGGCACACCTCCGCCAACCGCGACGAGCGCGTGTTCGACTCTCCCGAGGTGTTCGACGTCGGGCGTCCGCGCAGCTCCCGCAGCGGGCACGTCGCGTTCGGCTCCGGCCCGCACTTCTGCCTGGGAGCCGCTCTCGCCGAGCTGGAACTCACCGTCTTCCTGGACGAGCTCGCGAACTCGGTGTCGGGGGCGGAACTGCTCGGCCCGCCCGACTATCTGCGCTCTCCCGTCATCAACGGTGTCAAGCACGTCCAGGTTCGGCTCCATCCCATGGGGTAGAAGCGTCGACCATGAACTCACTCACCTGGGATCAGGTCCACGCGCGGCGGCTGGCCCGCCATCACCTCGTGAAACCCGTCTCCGGCGACCTGCGCAAACCCGTGCGCGACGTGTGCGGGGTGCAGTCGCAGGTCGCCGCCGCGGCCGAGCTGGCCATCGGGGCACGGGTGAAGGACGCCACGCAGGAGCAGGTGCGCGCGGAGCTGTACGACAAGAAGCGCCTGGTCAAGACGTACAGCCTGCGCGGCACCCTGCACGTGCACGCCGCCGACGAGCTGGCACTGTGGATGGCCGCGATGCGCTGGAAGCCCTACTGGCGCGCCAAGGACAGCTGGCACGCCCACCACGGGCTCACCGCCAAGCAGGGCGAGGCGTTCGTCGACGCGGTCCGTGACGCGCTGGACGGCGAGTGCCTGACCCGCGAGGAGCTGGCGAAGGAGGTCTCCGGACGTGTCGGAGCGTGGGCGAAGGACAAGCTCGCCTCCAACTGGGGCGAGTTGCTGCGTCCCGTCGCCTACCTCGGCGTGCTCTGTTTCGGGCCGGTACGCGGAGCCAAGGTCACCTATGTCAGGCCCGACCGGTGGGCGGGGCTGAAGACCGAGGTGAAGGACCAGCCGGACCCCGAGGAGTCGGCGATGGAGATCGTGCGCCGCTATCTGCGCGCGTACGGTCCCGCCACCCACCAGGACCTGGCCCGCTGGTTCGCGCTCAGACCGCCCGAGGCGCGTGAGGCGCTGGAGTCGCTCGGCGAGGAGGTCGCCCAGGTCGAGGTGGAGGGACGCAAGGCGTACGTCCTCGCCGCCGACGAGGGCCGCTGGCCGTCCGACCCGAGCTGCGTGCGGCTGCTGCCGCAGTACGAGGCGTACGTTCTCGGCAGTGGTCCCAAGGAGGTCGTCGTGCCCAAGGACACCGCCGCTCGCGTCTTCGAACACGGCAGGGGCAGGTACGAGGGCGCGGTCGCTCACCAGATCATGCTCGTCGACGGGGTCGTGGCCGGGATGTGGGAGCGCAAGGAGAAGGGCGGCAAGGTCGAGATCAAGCTGGAGTCGTTCGTCAAGCTCGACTCCGGCCAGAGCGGGGAGCTGGAGAAGGAGGTCGAGCGCGTCGGCCGTTTCTACGGCGCCGAGGCCACCCTGTCCATGGGGAAACTCGTCGGCAAGAAACGCTGAGCTCCTCCCGGGGCACTCCCGGCCGGGAGTTCGGCGGAACTCGTCCCCGGCCGACTCAGCGGCAGGCGCCGAGATCCTCCCGTATCGCGCGCAGCATGGTGCGGCGCTGGGTGTGGATGAAGAAGTGCCCGCCCGGCAGCAGCCGCAGCCGGAACGCCGCCCCTGTCTGCGCGCTCCACGCGCTCAGGCCCGCCGCCGTCGTGGTCGGGTCCCCGTTCCCGCCGAACACCGAGATCGGGCAGGCGAGCGGTGGCTCGTCCTCGTGGACGTAGGACTCGGCGGCGTTCAGGTCCGCCCGCAGCACCGGCATGATGAGGCTCATCAGCTCCGCGTTGCCGATCACTTCCGGGGGGATGCCGTCCAGCCGGTGCAGCACCCGCATCAGGTCCTCGTCACCGAGCTGCCCGAGCCGTGGCATGCCGTCGCGGACCTGGGGGGCGTTCCAGCCCGACACGAACAGCCGTCCGGGGCCAGGCAACCCGCGCGAGCGCAGCCGCCGTGTGACCGTGAACGACACCAGTGCGCCCATGCTGTGCCCGAACAGCGCGAACGGCAGCGCCTCCAGGCGTGACAGCCCGTCGATCACCGGGTCGACGATCATCGACAGTTTGTGCCTGGGCTTCTCGGAGATGCGGGTCTCCCTGCCCGGCGAGCGCACCGCCCACAGTTCCACGTCACCGGGGAGCAGGTCGGCCCAGCCGCGGAACGTCGTGGCGCCGCCTCCGGCGTTGGGCACGCAGACCAGCCTCGCGCGGGGCCGTTCCGGCCGGTGCAGCGGCACCAGCCAGCTCGCGGGATGAACCGCGGCGCGCGTCGAGGTCGTCGTCGAGGTCACTGAGGTCATGGAAGTCGCAGAGCTCGCAGAGGTCGCAGAGGTCGCAGAGGTCGCAGAGGTCGGGGAAACGGTCATCGCGGAACCGCCAGGGATCGTGCGGAGTCCCGGGCCCGCTCGCAGGCGGCGACCAGGTCCGCGAGGGACTCGGGGGGGAACATGTGCGCCGCGTCGCCGGGCCGGTACATCCTTTCCGGCCTCAAACACGACTCGATGAGCAGCCCGTCCGCGCCGTACGCCGCGGCCGCCAGCGAGGCCGGGGCGACCAGCGAGGCCGAGCCGGTGCTGTGACTGGGGTCGAAGACCACCGGCAGGTCGGTGCGGGCGCGCAGTGCGGCGATCGCCCCGAACCCGGGCTGCGGCGGGGTTCCCGAGGCGCCCGCGCAGAGCACCACGGCGTCGTTGCCCCGGGTGAGGACGAACTCCGCGGCCCGCAGCCAGTCGTTCAGGCTCGCCCGAGGCCCCCGCATCAGCAGTACCGGCCTGGGCTGGGCGCCCAGCTCGGCGAGGAGCGGGCGGTTGTCCAGCTGCCGCCCGTCCACCTGCAGGCAGTCGGCCACCTCGGCGACCGCCTCCACCTCGCGCGGGTCGCACACCTCGGTGATCACGGGGATGGCCGCCGCCCGCCGGACCTCCGCGAGCGCCTCCAGGCCACGCCTGCCCTTGCCGGGGAAGTGGTAGGGGCTGCTGCGCGTCTTGGAAAGCCCGGCCCGCAGGGCGTGCGCCTTCTGCGCCTTGACCGCCAGGGCCGTCTCGACCGTGTCCTCGGCCGACTCCAGCGCGCACGGCCCCGCCGCCCACCACAGCCGATCTCCCCCCACCACCCCGTCGCCGATCGCCACCTCGCTCGGTGCCACGCCGCTTTCCCGCCGTACCAGCCAGTGGCCCTCAGGGGTCGGGTGACGGGCCAGCACCGCGGGCGAGGTGGGTACGCGGGCGAGGGACTCGTCGCCGCTCACCACGACGAAGACCCGCCCGGCCAGCCTGACCGGCCAGGCGGCGACGTCCTCGTGCGCCCCGGCCAGCGCCGCCACCTCCTCGGCGACCTCGGCGGAGGTGCCGGGCCGGAGTTCGATCAGCACGCCGGGACCCCGGCGTCGATCTCCTTTCGCCAGGCCGCGATGCTCGCGCTCAGCGCGGCGACGTCGGGCCCGTGTCGCAGTACCCCGGTCGTCACCGGCAGGACGGCACGTCCGGGAGCCTCGGCGGCGACGGCGAGAAGGTCGTGGGTCTCGCGTCCGGCCCTGCCCAGGCCCGGCAGTTCCACGACCGCCGACGGCATGCGGGCCACCAGGTCGGTCGCCTCCTCGCGGCCGGCCCCGACCACGGCCGCGGCGGCCACGCCGTGCTCGTCGTTCCACTCCCGCACCTCGTCGGCGGTGCTTTGCGCGACGGTGCGCGACCCTGTCACGGCGCCCTGGACCCCGCCGGCCGCGTGGTTGGAGGTGCGGACGAGCACCATGACCAGGGTTCCGCTGTCACGGGCCCTGTGCAGCAGGGGATCGAGGGCGGCGAAGCCCATGAACGGGTTCGCCGTCACCGCGTCCCCGCCCAGCACGCTGCCGGGACCGAGGTAGAGGTCGGCGTAGGAGTCCATCGTGTCGTCGGCGTCGCACACCTTCGCGTCCAGCACGGCGAGTGAGCCCCGCTCGTGCACGCCGTCGACGACCTCGCGCAGCAGGTCCGTGCCCGAAGTGCCGAAACGGGTGAAGAACGGGACCTGGATCCGGTAGACGGACACCCGCTCGCCCGCGGCCTCCAGCACCACCCCGCACATCCGCCGGGCCCCGTCCACGTCGTCGTCCATCCTCCACGCCTCCAGCCACTTGGGGGAGGGGGCGATTCCCAGGCAGAGGGCGGATCGGGTCTTGAGCAGGTCGGTCCATATCGGTACGGCAGCCATGGGCCCATTGCACACGCTCGCGCCGGGGGCCGCGCCGGGCCCGCTCGCGGGCGGGGTTTCGTCGGCTAAAATCTCCGGCCCGCGTTTTGTTGATCTACATCGTAAAGGCGCTCGGTGGGATCACGAACCGTCTCACCGGCGTACCGGAGCGGTCCGTGTTCCCACCGACGACGGACCGCGGCTCACGGGTCGCGGCGCGCGCCTTCCCTGGACGGGGTCAGATCGACGAGGTAGCCGGAGGCGCCGAGCGCTCCTGGCTCTTCCACAGTCGCGCGGTCTCGCGCACGTAGCTGCGGTAGTCGCGCGGCGCGTGGCCAAGCAGCCGGGTCACCTCCTGGACCTGCGCCGGATCGGTCGGGAACTCCGCGTTCTTCAGCAGGACGAAGCTCGAGATCCAGTCCTCGAGCTTCTGCTCGGCGAGCCGCTTGCCGAAGATCGCCTGCCACTCCCCATCGCCGTCCACGTATGTCACCGGACGCCCGAGTTCGGCCGCCCAGATCTCGGCGGCCTCGGCCCCGGTGAACGACTCGGGCCCGATCAGGGCGTACTCGCCACTCGGGAAAGCGGGATCGATGAGCGCGGTCGCCGCCAGCTCGGCCATGTCTCGCAGGTCGATGCGGTTCGATCGCTTGATCGGCGTCGGGTAGACGCCGTTCAGGATGTCTTCCTTGAAGATCTCGTCGTTCTGGTTGTAGTTGGCGAGAGCGATCACGACGGGGTTCGCCGTCGACGCCGCGAAGGCGGTGCTGACCTCGAGCTTGCCGCGGTAGGCGGGCATGCTCTCCACGAACGCGGCTCTCATCTGGGGGTCGCTGATGTGCGTGCCGGCGAGGACGAGCCGGATCCCGGCCTCCTCGCCCGCTCGTACGAACGACGTGCCCAGTCGCACCTCGTCCGGCTCGTGCGGGGGGATGTAGAAAGCAGCCTGGACGCCCTTCATGGCACCGCGCACCGCTTCGGGGTCGCCGAGGTCGCCCACGTGGCGCTCGACGTGCGCGGGAAGGTGCGCGGCGCGCTGTTCGTCGCGCACCAGCACTCGCGCGTCGGTACCGCGCCTGAGCACCTCTTCGAGCACCAGGCTGCCCACGGTGCCCGTGCTCCCGACGATAAGAACCTTGGTCATCGCTCTTCCTCCAGCGATCTGCTGTCCCACTTCGCCGTCCGGCCGCCGTGGGCGATGCGTTACGTTGAACATACTTCATTGAATGATAATCAATCAAATGCCGATGGGCGTTCTCCGTGACCGGGCGGGGGACGATCGTGGAATACGCTGATGACAGGCCGAGCCGGCGTCGCGAGGAGGGGAATGGACGTGACCCAGTCCGTCGTGGGCAAGCCGCCCACCCGGCGGCAACTGGCCGCTCAGGAGACGCGCCGGAAACTGCTGGAAGCCGCGCTGGAGAACTTCTCCAGGCGCCCCTACGCCGACGTCACCGTCGCGGACATCGCCCGTTCGGCCGGGGTCGCCCACGGGCTTCTGTCCCACCACTTCAACGGCAAGGAGAACCTCTACGCGGAAGTCGTAGGCGTGATCGACCAACGGCTCCGCGCCGCCGCGAAGATCGGCTCCGACGGGCCCGTCGTCGAGCGACTCCGCCGCCACCTCGCCGCCCATCTGAGGTTTCTGGCCGAGAACGAGGACGCCGCCCTGAACCTCATCCTGCGGCGTGCGGACACCACCGACGCGGCCTGGAAGGCCTTCGAGACGACGAGCCAGGAGGGAATCCGTGCGATCTGCGGGTTACTCGGCCTCGACGCGGACGCGCCGGCGCTCCGGCTGACCATGCGCGGGTTCAGCGCCGCCTGCGACGAGACGGCCCTGGTCTGGCTGAGAAGCGGTCGTCCCTACGAGATCGAGGCGCTGGTCGACGTCTTCGTCGCCTTTCTGACGGGCGCGATCCGGGCCGCCTGTGACCTCGCGCCGGCACCCGTGCTGCGTGAGGCTCTCGAGGTCCTTCAGTCCGAGGTCTCCGACGGCTGAAGCGGTCGAGCGGGTGATTTCACGGTCGCATGTCCTCAAAGAGCATGCGGCGCTGATCGAGGTATCCCTTCCGGATCTCCATGATCGCTCGCTAGCCTGAAGTGGTGAAAACAGGCGTCAACGTACTGAACTTCGGGCCGGGCACCGATCCAGGGGTGCTGCGCGGCTGGGCACGGACTGTGGAGGGGCTGGGCTTCGACCTCCTCATGGTCTCGGACCATGTCGCGATAACCCCCGATGTCGCCGAGCAGTACCCGCCGCCGTTCTACGAGCCCTTCACCACCCTGTCCTGGCTGGCCGGGGTGACCGACGGGATCCGGCTCGGCACCACGGTGCTCATCGTGCCGTACCGCCACCCGCTGCTCGTCGCCCGCATGGCGGCCAACCTCAACCGGCTCAGCGGCGGGCGGCTCGTCCTCGGCGTGGGCGTCGGCTGGGCGCGGCAGGAATTCGAGGCGCTCGGGGTTCCGTTCGAGCGACGCGGGGCGCTGACCGACGATCACCTCCGGGTGATACGCGCCGCCTGGGAGGACGACGAGGACTACCAGGCCGGGCGAATACCGATCTGGGTCGGCGGCAACGGCGACGTGGGACTGCGCCGGGCGGTACGTCTCGGGGAGGCGTGGCACCCGCTCCGCCTCACCCTGGAGCGGATGCGCGAAGGGCTGGACCGGCTGAAGGTCCTCGCGGACGAGGAACGGCGCCCGGTACCGGGCTTCGCACCCCGCATCGTCCTGCGGCTCACGCAGGCCCCGATCACCGCTCCGGGACGTCTCGCCGGCGAAGGCACGATCGACCAGGTCATCGACGACCTCGAACAGTTGCGCCTGCTGGGCGCCGACAGTGTCGTGCTCGATCCGTTCAACGGCGACCCGCAGGAGACGCGCCACCCGGAGGTGGCCTGGCAGGCGCTCGCGACCGTGGCGGCCCACTGGGACCTGAACACTCATCGACCACGAACAGGACGATCATGACGCACGACGACGAGAAGCATCTCCGCAGGGCGATCGAACTCGCCGCCGGGGCGCGAGCGGCCGGAGACGCCCCTTTCGGGTCGCTGCTGGTGGGCCCGGACGGCACGATCCTCGCCGAGGATCACAACACGGTTCTCAGCGACCGCGACATCAGCGCCCACCCCGAGCTGAAGCTGGCCAGGTGGGCGGCCCGCGAGCTCACCCCCGACGTCGCGGCGGCCACGACCATGTACACCAGCTGCCAGCCCTGCCCCATGTGCGCGGGCGCCATCGAACGATCCGGTCTCGGCCGCGTCGTGTTCGCGCTCTCCAACGAGCAACTCGCGAGCCTCAAGCCGGGAGGCGGCTGGCCGCACGTGTCCCAGGAGGGCCCGGCGCTGTTCGACGAGGCGCGCGTCCCGGTCGAGGGCTACTACACGTAAAAACGGGTAGCCGCGTGCGCTCTGGCTCACCCCTCGGTGGGCCAGGCGCGCAGTGCCGTCTCGGCGACCCGCAGCAGATCCTCCCTGGCGCAGCCCGCGGCCGCCTGTACCGCGAGGCCGTCGGCGAGGGTGGTGACGAAGCGGGCCAGGTCCGCCGGGTCACAGCCGCCGGGCAGGTCGCCCTCCTCCCTCGCCCGTGACAGGCGCGCCCGCAGTGCCGCCTCTCCGGCCTGCCTGTGCGCCACCACCTCGCTCCTGATCTGCTCGGCCTCCGGCGCGCACGCCTGCACGCAGCGGATGCTGAGGCATCCGAGGGGGGTGTCGGGGCCGGTGGTCAGCTCGATCACGCCGTACACCAGGCGTTCGACGACCTCTCGTGCCCGGGGCGCCTCCAGGGCGCGGACGGTGAACGCCCCCGGACCGTTGACATAGCGGTCGAACACCCTGCGAAACAGCTCCTCCTTGTTGCCGAAGGTGCCGTAGAGGCTGGGACGGTTGATGCCCATGGCCGCGGTGAGATCCGATATCGCCGTTCCCTCATAGCCCTGGCTCCAGAAGACCTCGAGTGCCCGGTCCAGGGCGTTCTCGGGGTCGAACGCGCGCGGGCGCCCTCCTGGCATGCGCACCTCCCTAGTTTCTTACCGATCGATACGTTACCCCGTTGACGAGCCGATCCGCTCCGAGCTAGTTTTTTACCGATCGATACTTAACTCGTGAAGGGGGACCATGAGCAGATCACCCGCCGGTCCGATCCGTATCGGCGTCGTCGGCGCCAGCCCTGACCGGGGCTGGGGAACGGCAGCTCACCTACCGGCCCTGGCAGGCTTGGGGGAGTACGCCGTCACCGCGGTCGCGACCACCAGACAGGACAGCGCCCGCCGCACCGCCGCCGCGTTCGGAGTCCCGCACGCCTTTGCCGGCGCCGCCGAGCTGGCCGCCCACCCGGACGTGGACGTGGTCGCCGTGACGGTCAAGGCGCCCGACCACGCCGAGGCGATACGGGCCGCGCTCGACCACGGCAAGCACGTCGTGTCCGAGTGGCCGCTGGGGGTGAACCTGGCCGAGGCCGTCGAACTGGCCGAGGCGGCGACCGCCGCGGGGGTCGTCCACGCGGTCGTCCTCCAGGGATTTCACTCCCCGGCTGCGGGCTTCGTCAGGGATCTGATCGCCGAGGGCCGGATCGGACGGATGGAGTCGATCACCATCGTGGCCGACGGCGCCCCGCTCGGCGGGAGCCGTATCCCGCGCGACCTCGCCTGGAGCACCGACCCCGCCGCGGGGATGAACCTGCTGACCGTGATGGCCGGGCACGTCCTGGCGACGGTCGAGCATCTGGCGGGTCCGCTGACGGAGATATCCGCTTCGCTCACCCATCCTTATCGTGAGGTCGTCGTGGCCGGGACGGACCGGTCGATCCCCAGCGGGGTGCCCGGTCACGTAACCGTTCACGGACGCCTGGAGAGCGGCGCCGCGGCCGTGGTGAGCATATCCGGGGGCAACGCGCCGGGGCCCGACGGCTTCCATCTCAGGATCACCGGGAGCGAGGGCGCGCTGACCATCACCCCCACACAGCCCGGAATGTACCCGCACTGGGCCGACTGGACGGTGACCCGTTCGGCCGCCGACGGCACCCGCGCCGAGCCGGTCGTCGCGGGCCGCCCCACGCGCCAGGACGTTCCCGGCGACACCCTCGCGAGTCCACCCGTGCTCGTGCCTGTCGCCGTGCACGCCAACGCCCCCATGCCTGCGCCCACGCCCGCCGTCAAAGCCCTCGCCCACGCCTCTGAGCCCTCACTCGCCAACGTCCCCCCTGGCCCGCCCGCGAACGTCGCCGCCCTCTATCTGGAGGTCGCCCGCGCGATCACCGAGGAACGCGAGGCGTACCCCTCCTTCCACACCGCCGTGCGCCAGCACCGCGTGCTCGCCGCCATCGAGAACGCCTCGCGGACCGGCGTCCGCCAGACACTCGCCTCATAGGCACCCAACGCCGGACAGGGACCGGCCGGCGGCGCGTGTGCTGAGTTCGTACGAGAACGCACTTCCCTCACTGGACAAGTGAAGGCCGGGGACTCCGCTGAGCCTGGATCTGGCTACCAGTGGGCCGGTCGGGTGAGTGACGGCGGCAGCGAGGTCCGGGCGTCACCCTTGGCCGCGTCCAGCTGGGACTGGATGAGGAAGATGCTCCCGGTGAGGTCGGCGCCCGAGAGGTCCGCGTCCCGCAGGTCGGCTCCGATGAGGTCGGCCGTCCTGAGGTCGGCGCCCCTCAGATCGGCCCCGATGAGGTAGGCGCCCCGCAGGTTGGCGCCCCGCAGGTTGGCGCCCTTCAGCTTGGCTCCGATGAGGTCGGCGCCCCTGCGGTCCTTCCTCTTCCCGCGCCCGGCTTCGCCGCGCACGAGCTCGCTCGCGCGCAGCAGCAGGGCGTTGACCTCCCGCCGGTGTGCCGCCACGTCCAGCCGTGCGAGAACGTCGGGGGTGTCGCGGGTGAGGCGTTCGGTCCTCTCCAGGGCGAGGCCGAGCTCATCGTGGATGGAAAGGGCCGGTCGCAGGGTGAGCGCCTCGGTCAGGTACCAGAGCAGCTCGTGGAGGTCGCGCATGACCGGGAACACCTCGGCCATCCGCTTCGCGGTCTGTGGCGCCCGCCGCCAGTCCTGCCCGCCGAAGGTGACCTGGGAGACCTTCTGCCCGGCGCCGAAGCAGTCGTAGACGG
This sequence comes from Streptosporangium sp. NPDC000095, assembly GCF_042899335.1. Classification (NCBI taxonomy): domain Bacteria; kingdom Bacillati; phylum Actinomycetota; class Actinomycetes; order Streptosporangiales; family Streptosporangiaceae; genus Streptosporangium; species Streptosporangium sp. NPDC000095. The sequence continues at coordinate 72,207 of NZ_JBIAZS010000008.1, read as the reverse complement.
TGCAACCACGGAAACCCTTGTCCCTGAGGCGGGTGTGGATGCCGCAGCGGAAGTCCGTCAGCAGGTTGGGGCAGGCCTGCCCGGCCTTCTTGTCGATCGCGAAGTCCGACGAGGCCGAGAAGGCGGGCACGACGCAGCACAGCGCGAAGCAGCTCTCGCAGTCGGCTCGCAGATCGGCACGATCTCCCCCGGTGGAGGGGGCCGTGTGCTCACGGCTGTCGGACAATGCGGGGATCTCCTCATGCGGGGCGGTCGCGCTGTTCGCGGCCCTTGAAACAGGGCCGCGAACAGCGATTCAACCGCTAAACCCTATCCGACCGCGCCTGTTTCCCGATCGCGGGCGGGATCGCGGGGCGGAGGGAGGGCGGGCATGGTCCCGACGACGACGGTGGCGTCCAGCTCCTCGGATTCGACCACCCTCGGGACCAGCCCGTTGCGGGCGAAGGCCTCGGCGGTCCGCGGTGCCTGGCGTTCGCTCGTCTCGATCAGCAGGTGACCGCCCGGTGCGAGCCACCGCGCCGCGGACGCGGTCACCCGCCGCTGGATCTCCAGCCCGTCCGCGCCGCCGTCGAGTGCCACTCGTGGTTCGTGTACGCGGGCCTCCGGGGGCAGCAGTCCGATCGCCTCCGTGGGCACATAGGGGGCGTTGGCGGTCAGGATGTCGACGCGGCCCCGCAGCGTGGCGGGCAGCGGCTCGTAGAGATCACCCTCGTACACCCGGCCGTCCGGGGCGACGTTGCGCCGGGCACAGCGCACCGCGGCGGGGTCGATGTCGACGGCGTGCAACTCGACCGGTTCCAGGGCCGCGACCAGTGCGGCCCCCACCGCTCCGGAGCCGCAGCACAGATCGACGACGATCCGTGGCCGAGGGATCTGGTCGCCGGGAGCGGTGAGGTCTTCGGAGCCGGAGGAAACAGGGGGATCGGAGGCGGGGCGGGGGAGGGGGGCGGACCGATCTGCCGATCCGGCGGTTCGGTGGGCGAGGGCGACGGCCTGGTGGACGAGAAACTCGGTGCGGCGCCGGGGAACGAAGACCCCGGTGTCCACGGCTATCCGCAGCCCGCAGAACTCCGCCCAGCCGAGAACGTGTTCGAGGGGCAGACCGGAGATCCGCCGGTCCAGCATGGCGGCGAGTTCGGACGACGTCCGCGCCGTGGAGAGGAGCAACCGTGCCTCGTCCTCGGCGAAGACGCAACCGGCGGCCCGGAGCCTGGTGACGACAACGGGTTGGGGGAGAAACGGCGGTAAAGCCGACATTGGAGCCTTTCGGGATGCCGATGGGGCTCCCTCGGTCACCTACGCCGGAAGGACCGCGCGACCGTGGGACGGGAGCACCCGACCTGACACAGCGGTAATGGGTCTCACCTCCTCGATCACGTCCATTGCTGGAGGGCAACACTACCTCCGAGCCGCCCTCCGTACGAACACATTACGGCGAGGCGGCTCTCACCTCGGTCCTGCCGAACTCCCCGTGCCCCTGTCGGAGCGGAACGCCGACGCCGCTCCTCGACGCGGCCGATCCGACGCCAGGCCCTCGCGCGCCACCCGCCGCGACCTCCCGTCAGGAGGGAGAGCTCCCGCGAGGAACCCGCCTCAGCAGGTACGTGTCCATGATCCAGCCCTTGCGTTCCCTCGCCTCGGCGCGGACGTCGCGGATCCGGTCGGCGACCTCCTCGACCGGCCCCGCCACCAGGATCTCGTCGGGGGTGCCGAGGTAGGCGCCCCAGTAGATCTCGAAGTCGGCGGGGTCGGGCAGGGAGGCGAAGGCGTTGCGGGCGTCGAGCATCACGACGATGTCGTCGATGTCGTCGGATTCGCCGGGTCCCTCCTCCGACAGGCGGCGGCCCGTGGTGATGTGCAGGGGCCGTGCGACCCGGGTCAGGCTGGTGCGGTGCCGGGCGGCCAGCGCGGACACGCTGCTGATGCCGGCGACGACGTCGTACTCGAACCGCACCGTGCCCCGGGCAAGGACCTCCTCGACGATGGCCAGCGTGCTGTCGTAGAGGGAGGGGTCGCCCCAGACGAGGAACGCGCCGGTCTCGTCGTCGCCGAGTTCGTCGCGGACGAGCCGCTCGTAGATGTCGGCGCGGCGCGACCGCCAGTCCTCCACCGCGCCCGCGTAGGCGGGGGTGGTCCGGTCGCGCTCGGGATCGCGGGCCTCGACCAGCCGGTACGGGGCGCGGGCGTGCGCGTCGACGAGGTCCTGCCGGAGCTGGACGAGGTCGTGCTTGGCCTCTCCCTTGTCGAGGACGAAGAACACGTCGGCCGCCGCGATGGCCTTGACCGCCTGAAGGGTGAGGTGGTCGGGGTTTCCCGCGCCGATGCCGATGATGAGGATTCGCTTCACGCGGGAAAGTCTGCCCCCTGCGCGCAGAGGACGTCGCGCCGGGCGTCACCCGGGAAGGCCTACCCCGGCGGAAACCGGCCGGACGACCGCTTCCCGGCAGGACCCGGCCGGGCGGTGAGGGGCGGGATCTCGTCGCGGGTTCCCGTTCGGGTCGTTCGGGCTTCGGGTCGTTCGGGCGGAGAAGTCGGATCAAGACCTCGTTCTGGTCTAGTCTCGCGATCGTGACGATCAGGAACTCACACTGCTCCTTCTGCGGCAGGGCCTTCGCCCCCGACCAGGCGTGGCCGCGCACCTGCTCCGGCTGCGGGAACACCTCCTACCTCAACCCGCTGCCGGTCGCGGTGATGGTTTTGCCGGTGGACGAGGGCCTGCTGGTGGTCCGTCGTGGCGTTGAACCGCACCGGGGCGCTCTCGCGCTGCCCGGTGGCTTCGTCGACATGGGCGAGTCCTGGCAGCAGGCGGCCGTCCGGGAGCTTCGCGAGGAGACGGGGGTCGTCGTCGACCCGGACGGCGTGCGCCTCCTCGACGTGCTCAGCGCCCCCGACGGGACCGTGCTGGTCTTCGCCCTGGGACCTCGGACGGGCGCGGCCGACCTCCCACCGGTCGTGCCGACGGACGAGACGACGGAGTGGCTGCTGATCGACGGACCGCGAGAACTCGCCTTCCCGCTGCACACCCGGATCGTGGCGGAGTACTTCGCCGCGAAATGATTACGCGGTCGTCGGCACCGGTGGATTCGGCTCTCGACCTCGGAGGGAGGGCGACGCGGCCGCCGGGGGCCCGGTCCCGGATCTCCGACGGCCTGTTTAGCGCGGGCGCGGCGGGTAGGGGGCGGTTGTCCCACCTTCACCGACGAGGAGAAACACCATGACGGACGTGTGGAGCTACCGCCCCGACACCTACAGCGGCGAGCAGGCGCTGGATCTCGTGGGGTTCGACGTGGAGGCCACCGACGGCAAGATCGGTTCGGTGGACGAGGAGAGCAACACGGTGGGCAACAGCTACATCGTCGTCGACACCGGGTTCTGGATTTTCGGCAAGAAGGTGCTGCTGCCGGCCGGCACCGTGCACCAGATCGATCCGCAGGAGCGCAAGATCTACGTCTCGCGCACCAAGCAGGAGATCAAGGACGCGCCGGAGTTCGACGAGGCGACCTACAGGGAGCCCGACTACCGCGAGAAGCTGGGCGGCTACTACGGCCCCGGCACGCTGTAGTCGTTGACCGTCGACGAGCCCTTCCCCGCCCGGGGAAGGGCTCGTTTTCCGTGCGGTTCAGGAACGAGGGGGAGACCAGCTCAGGGGTAATCGACGAGATTGGCCACGTTGGTGCTGGAGTTGGACGGGCCGCCCGTGGTGTTGACGACGTTGCGGATCGTGCCGACACCACCGAGCGAGACCGTCACCATGTTGTGAAGGCGCACCCCCGGCTTGTTCGGGACCTCGAACGCGCGGGCCGCCACGACCCCGGGGTTGACGTTGAAATAGCAGTAGCTGCCCAGGCCCCAGGCCTCGTGCGTGGTGACCGAGTCGGCCACCTTGTACGCGGCGTAGCCCTGCGTGCTCCCGTTCATCCAGGCGGCCTGGTTGGGCGGGTCGTAGGGCATCTCGTTCTGGTAGAAGTACGTCCGGCCGCCGTTGCCGTTCCAGACAGTCTGGTGCTGCTGGTAGTGCTCGACGAACAGGCCGTACATCGTGACGTCGTCGCCGTTGACGGTGAGTCCGTTGGCGGCGGTGTTGGTGTTCCACCCGATGCCGCTGCCGTGGTCACCGCGCCAGATCCACAGGTGGTCGCCGATCACGTTGTCGCTGTTGACGACGAGGCTCTGGGTGGCCTTGCCGACGGCCGCGCCACCGACCCGGAAGTACACGTCGTGCAGCGATGTCGGGTTGGCGGCGTGGCTCGCCGACGATCCCGCGGGACCGACCTGCATCAGCATGGCCGAGTTGGTGGTACCCGCGTCGAGCAGCAGCCCGGCGACCTTGACGCCGTCCACGTCGGCGACGGTCATCGCGGTCACGCCGTTGTCGGGAATCAGCGTTGCCAGGCCCAGGCCGAGCACGACGGTGTTGGCCCGGGTCACCCTGATCGTGTCGTTGAGGTGGTACACGGCCGGGGTGAACAGCAGGTTCAGCCCTTGTGCGAGCGCCGCGTTGATGTCCGCCGCGGTGTGGCCGGGCTTGACGACGAAGAACTGGCCGATCGGGATCGAGGTGCCCGCGGGGTTGCCGCCGGTCCACGTCGTGCCGGAGGAGTTCGTCCGCAGCGCCGGCACGAACACCTGGTAGGCACCGGCCTGGTCGACGTACAGGAACGGCTTCTCGCGCACGAGCGGCGTGGTCGCGACCCTGGTGTAGGGCGGGTTCGGGAAGTTGCCCGCGGGCGGGTTGTTCACGCCCACGAACACCATGTTCCAGTTGGAACCGGTCCAGCCGCCCCACTCGGCGTTGCGCGACAGCCACTGCTGCTGCGTACCCGACCGGACCTGGCCGTCGATCTTGGAGTCGGCGATGAAGCCGCCGCTCGACCAGCCGCCGTCGTCGAGCTGCAGGTTGCCGCGCAGGTGCATCCGCCGGTACGAGGCGGCCTGCGAGACCGCCCAGCGGTCGGTGCCGGAGGGCGGGGTGACCGACAGGTTCTCGGCTCCGCGCCAGAAGTTGTGGGTCGCGTTGCCCTGGAACCAGTCGGCCTCGGCGTGCACGGCGCCGTTGATGGTGACGTTGTCGGGTGACAGGCCGAGACCGGCGATCTGCGTGTAGAAGCCGATGTTGGCGTCCACCGAGTATGAGCCGGGCTTGAACAGCAGGGCGAAGCGGTTGGCGCCGAACTGGTCGGTCTGCTGCTGGCTGAAGACCGTGTTGAGCCTGGCCTGGATGGTCGCGGTGGGCGTCGACGGGTCGAAGATGCTCACGTTCGGGCCGAGGTCGGGGTTGTTCCCGCTCGGTGGAGGGGTGCCCAGGCTGAAGGACTGGGCGGCCGTGCCGTTGCACGTGTACTGCTGGAGTTGCACGCTGTCCCCGATCGAGGCACCCGGCACGTCGAGACACTTGCCGCTGTGCCGGTTGACGAAGTGGTAGAAGCCGCCGGCCTCCTCCACGGCCTGCCACTGCTGGTTGTTGCCGCCGGAGTAGGACCAGAGCTGGATGGGAGCGCTGTCGGCGGTGGAGACGTCCTTGACGTCCCACGCCTGGGCGTCGTTGTTGCCGTTGCCGACCCGGTGGAACCCGCCGCTGGTCGACTGGAACCGCCAGAGCTGGGCGGCCGAGCCGTTGCACGCGTACTGCTGGACGACGGTGCCGTTGGCGGTCGCGGCGGCCCGCGCGTCCACGCACTTGCCGCTGTTGCGGCTGATCACGGTGGTGAGCCCGGCGGGTGGCGCGGCCTGCGCCGTACCCGCCGGCACGATCAGGAACGCCGCGACCACGGCGAGCGCCATGAGGAGGTGTCTCATCGGAGTCTCCCGGCATCCCGCCGTGACATGGGGGTGTTCCTGGTCGCGCCGGATGGCACCTCGGCGTATCCGGTGACTGCGGGGGGCGGCGCGGCGACCGCGCCCGGGAGTGGCGGTGGGGGGTGCTGCGGAGTCACGGTGGCTCTCCTCTCTGGGGGTTTCTTCGTGGGCGCGGCACGCGCTCCTGAAGCCGCGGGCCACAGGTGCTTCCGTGGGGTGAGCGGCCCCGAACCCTCTCCCATCGGCTGGAAGGAAGGCCTTGGTAACTTCACCCCTTAAAATTACCTCGGATCAAACATGTGATCAGAAAGTTTGTCAATAGGAAAGTTTCCAAATAGTAGTTGCGTGGACGTCGCGGTGAGGATCCACTGCGGCTCTTCGTCGACCCGTAACCCGTGCCGGTCCGACCTCACGGCGATCGCGTGGAGGAAGGAGATACGCTCCATCCTTCAAGGGCGGTTTTCAGCTATAAATCACGGGTGGCCCGGGTGAGCATCACTTCGGGGTGGTGACGCCCTCGGCGCCGGATCCGCGGGAGCGTGAAGATGACCTTCGAGGACCTCGACCCCCGCACGCCGGTGCTCGTGGGCGTCGGGCAGTCGTCCGAGCGGATCGGCGAGCGCGACTACCGGCGCCTGTCACCCGTCGAGCTCGCCGCTGCCGCCGTCCGCGAGGCCCTCGCCGACACCCGTGCGAACCCCGCGGACGTCGCCGCCGCCGTCGACACCGTGGCAGGGGTGCGCCAGTTCGAGATCTCCGCGCCCGGCGCCCTCGCACCGCTGGGCAGATCCACCAACTACCCTCGCTCCGTCGCGAACCGGGTGGGTGCGAACCCCGGCCGGGCGATCCTGGAGGTGGTCGGCGGGCAGGCGCCCCAGCGCCTGGTCAACGAACTCGCCGCGACGATCGCGACCGGGTCCTCGCGGGTGGCCCTCATCGTCGGATCCGAGGCGATCTCGACGGTCCTGCACCTGGCGGGGGCCGAGGACAGGCCCGATTTCGGCGAGACCGTCGAAGGTGATCTGGAGGATCGCGGCTACGGGCTCAAGGGACTCGTCTCCCGGTTCCTGGCCGCGCACGGGCTGGCGGGCGCGCCGAGCCAGTACGCGCTGTTCGACAACGCGCGCCGGGCCCGCCTCGGGCAGACGAGGCAGGAGTACGCGGCCGGGATGGGGGCGCTGTTCGCCCCGTTCACCAGGGTCGCCGCCGCCAACCCGCACGCCGCCGCGCCCGTCGAACGCGACGCCGGGGAACTGGTCACCCCGACCGAGGACAACCGGCTCATCGCCGAGCCCTACACCCGCTACCTCGTCGCGCGCGAGAAGGTCAACCAGGGGGCGGCCGTCCTGCTGATGTCCGTGGCCGACGCGAGGCGTCTCGGCGTCCCCGCGCAGAGGTGGGTCTTCCTGCACGGCCACGCCGATCTGCGCGAGCGCGACCTGCTGGACCGGGCCGACCTCGGTGCGGGACCGGCCTCCGTGACGGCCGCCCGGCACGCCCTGGACCTGGCGGGCATCGGGGTGGACGACCTGCACGCCATCGACCTGTACAGCTGCTTTCCCATCGCCGTCTCCAACATCTGCGACGGCCTCGGCCTGGCCGCCGACGACCCGCGCGGGCTGACGGTCACCGGAGGACTCCCCTTCTTCGGCGGAGCGGGCAACAACTACTCGACGCACGCGATAGCCGAGATCGTCCGGAGGCTCCGAGCCAGGCCGGGCTCGTACGGCATGGTGGGGGCGAACGGCGGGATGCTGAGCAAGTACTCGGTCGGCGTCTACTCGACCGCTCCCACCGGGTGGCGCCAGGATCGCAGCGCCGAGCTTCAGGCCGAGATCGACGCCTGGCCCGCCGTCCCGCAGGCCGTCCGGGCCGACGGGCGGGGCACGATCGAGACCTACACCGTGAGGCACCGGCGCGACGGCACCCGCGTCGGCATCGTGATCGGGAGACTCGAGGCCGACGGTCGCCGCTTCCTGGCGAAGACCGCCGACGGTGACGAGAAGACGCTCGCCCTGCTCGGCGACGGCGAGCCCGTCGGGAGGCGTGTCCACGTCCGCTCCTTCGACGCGGGCAACCGGGTGAGCACGGATGCCACCGTGCTGGACCGGCTCATGACCGGTGGGGACTCCGCCGGGGTCGTCGCGGCTCCGCGCGCCGGCCTTGGTGGCGCGATCGCGAAACGGACGTGAGGAGCGTGGCACCGCAGGGCAGCGGGTTCCGCAAGCCACGAGATCCCGTTTCGCCCGCCCGGGTGTGCCACGGCTCCCTCTCCGTGATTTTCCGCGACACGGGCCTCGGGGAGCGGCCGTACGGATGATCGCGGGGCGGTCGCGCTAGGCTGGGCACGAGGAGCCCGCCGATATCCGGCGGGCCTCGCGGCGGTGGGGCCCGCCGCTCCCAACCGCGGCATCCGCCGCCAACGGTCCCTACCCGTGACAGGCGGTGCCCGCGATGCCGGGCATCCCCCCGCGTGTAGGGAGAGGCATGCGTCCGGACCAGGTGAAATTCACGGTGGCGACCGAGCCCGTCGACCCCGGCATCGATCCCGACCTCGATCCACCCGGTGCGCGCGGGGGCGGCGAGTCGCGTCGCTCCCATCACGCCGTGCTGGTGGTGATCGCCGCCGGTGGCGCGATCGGCGCGGGTGCCCGCTACGGAGCCGCCCTGCTGTGGCCGACCGAGGCCGGTTCCTTCCCCTGGACGACGCTCGGGGTCAACGCCGCCGGTTGCCTGCTGATCGGTGCTCTCATGGTCGTGCTCACCGAGGCCTGGACGGTGCCCACCTGGGCGCGGCCGTTCCTGGCCACCGGGGTGCTGGGCGGCTTCACCACCTTCTCCACCTACTGCCTGGACATCGAGCGCCTGGTCTCCGCCGGCCGGATCGGCCCGGCGCTCGGCTACCTGGCGGCGACGGTCATCGCGGCCCTGGTCGCGGTGACGGCCGGCGCGTGGACCACCCGCAGGCTTCTGGCTAGAGCGACGAGGGCGAGGAGGGGAACGCGATGATTCCAGCCGCCCGGGCACTGAGGTTGACGATCTTCGTCGACGACACGGACACCTGGCGCCACCGACCCCTGTACACCGAGATCGTGCATCGGGCCCACGCCGCCGGGCTGGCGGGGGCGTCCGTCTTCCGCGGCATCGAGGGCTTCGGCGCCACCTCGATGGTGCACACCACCCGGCTGCTGTCGATGGCCGACCACCTGCCGGTGATCGTCACGATCATCGACACCGAGGAACGGATCCGGGCCTTCCTGCCGAGGCTGGACGACCTCCTCACCGAAGGGCTGGCCACCCTGGACGAGGTCGAGGTCGTCCGCCCCGGGACCGGGGCGACGACGTGAGCGGGCCGCAGAACTGGCTCGTGGTGCTGCTCGGCGGTGCCGTCGGGGCGCCGCTGCGCTACCTGACGGACCGGGCCGTGCAGGCCCGCCACGACACGCTCTTCCCCTGGGGCACCTTCACCGTCAACGTGGTCGGCTCGCTGATCCTGGGAGCCCTGACCGGGGTCGCGCTGTCCGGCGCGGTGGGCCCCGGCGTGCAACTGCTGCTCGGCACCGGTTTCTGCGGGGCGCTGACCACGTACTCGACGTTCTCCTACGAGACGCTGCGGCTCGCCGAGACCGGCGCGGTCCTCTTCGCCGTGGTCAACGTCGTCGCCTCGGTCGCCGCCGGTCTCGGCGCGGTGTTCCTCGGTCTCACCCTCGCCCAGGCGATCGTCGCGTGACCCCGTTCCACGAGACACAGGAGACGCCCGGCCCTGGAAAGGGGGAGGGGCCGCCGTTCAGCCTTTCAGGCGCCGGACCTTGAGGACGTTGTCCGTGCGGGTGGTGGGCTGTCCTTCGGGGTCGTTCTGGATCCGCTCGTGTTCCTCGCAGAGCAGCACCTCCCACTCCCCTTCCGGGAGCTCCAGGCTTTCCAGCACCTCCTGCGGGGTGGGGAGGTGCACGTCGGGATGGGGGTTGTGCTCCCAGGCGGGGAATCCCGCGTGCCCGACGATGAGGAGCGTCCCGCCGGGCGCGACCGCCGAGGCGGCGGTCCGCAGGATCTTCTCTCGCGGCATGTCGCCGGGGGAGTGCAGGAAGTGGGCGGAGACGAGATCGAAGACGCCCTGCGGGAAGGAGACTCCCAGGTCGTGCCGCTGCCAGTCGACAAGGCCGGTGACGTCCGCCGACGCGGCGTGCCGGGCGGCGCGCTCCAGCGCGACACCGGAGATGTCGGTGGCGGTGACGCGCCATCCTCGCCGCGCGAGCCAGATCGCGTCGGCGCCCTCACCGCATCCCAGGTCCAGGGCACTGCCCGGCTCCACACCGGTGATCTCGCGGACCAGGACGACGTTGGGGTTCCCGCTCCAGATCCGGTCGCTCTCGCGGTAGCGGAGGTCCCAGAACTCCTCCTCGGGGACGGCATCCTCCCGCGTGTGCTCGTGCCGGCCGGAGTCGTGGCGGGCGGCGACGGCCCGGCGGGTCTCCTCGGCGATCAGGTCGGCGTTGATCGCGGCGGCGGCACGCCCGCCCGCCGCGGCGGCGCCGATCACCTGCTCGGTGAGCGCGGTGACGTTTCCCGCCACCCACACCCCGGGCAGTGCCGTCGCCCCGGACGGGTCGGCGGCGACGTAGCTGCCGAACACGTGCCCGCCCATCTCCTGGTCGGTCGTCTCCAGGCCCAGGCCGGTGAGGAGGCCGGAGCGGGCGGTGAAGCGCGGGGTCACCACGAGAGCTTGAAGGGGGACCACCCGGCCGTCGGCCAGGCGTACGCCGGTGAGCCGGTCGTCCACCACCTCCAGCGCCGTCACCGGCCCGTCGACCACGGCGATGTCGCGGGCGGCGAGCTGCTCGTACTCCTCGGCGCCGAACTCGGGCGCGGTGTGCGAGAAGAAGGTCACGTCCCTGCTCCACTGCCGCCACAGCAGGGCCTGGTGAACCGCGAACGGCCCGGTGGCGAGGACGCCGATCGCCTGGTCGCGCACCTCCCAGCCGTGGCAGTACGGGCAGTGCAGGACCTCGCGCCCCCAGCGTTCCCGCAGGCCCGGCACCTCGGGCAGTTCGTCGACGAGGCCCGTGGTCACGAGCAGCCGGTCCGCCGCGACCGAGATCCCGCCGTCGACGGCGACGCGGAAACCTCCGGTGTCCAGGCGCTCGGCCGCCACGACGTCACCTTGCATGATCTCGCCGCCGTAGCGGGTCACCTCCGCGCGTCCCGCGGCCACCAGCTCCGAGGGGGGCATGCCGTCGCGCGTCAGGTAGGAGTGGACGTGGGACGCCGGAGCGTTGCGCGGCCGGCCCGCGTCGATCACCAGCACCGAGCGCCGCGCACGGGCCAGGGTCAGCGCCCCGCTCAGCCCGGCGGCGCCACCGCCGACGACCACGACGTCGTAGCGCCGCTCCTCACCCGCGGGGGTGGACGTCACGGCCTGTTCCGCTTGTACGGTCATGTGTGTAGTACCTCCGTTCGCCGTGAATACTCCGCCCACCTCCCCGAATCCGGCAAACTTAGTTGCCGAACCGGCAAACAGGGGAGTGGCGGGCCTGAGGAGGAGTGGACGCGGCGCGCGACCCGCGTACCGGCCGACGGCGAACGTCACCGGTACGCGGGCGGCGGGGTGCTATGCGCCGAGGATCGGGAGCAGCTGCTCCTCCTCGTAGGCCAGGTGCCTTTCCAGCTCGTCCGTGAGCCGCTCGACCTCGGGGAGCACCGGCAGCGGATCCGCGCCCTCGGTGGAGATGACGTCCCGCAGCTCCTCGACGAGAGCCGCGATCTTCTCGTGTTCCCGGCTCAGCCGCTCCAGGGTCGGGGCGAGCTCGGGGTGGCTCCCGGCGAGGAAGGGGAACAGCGCGATGTCCTCACCGGTGTGGTGGTTGTGCAGCCCCTGGCAGAGGGTGAGGCAGTTCACCCGCAGCTGGGCGCCGAGTCCGGGACCCGACTCGGTGACCTCCTTGCGGATCAGGGCGAGCTCTCGCCGGAACGCTTCGTGGACCATCCTGAGGGTCGCGCCCGCCGACGACCCCTTCGGTGGCCCGCCGCCGACCTGCTGGAGGGCGACCACCGGGATGACGCGCGCCGTCTTGGCCTGGTAGTCGGCCCACCCGGGGTCGGCCTCGGCCGCGCGGGCGAAGACGCGGTCGCGTTCGGCGCCCTCCAGGACGACGGCCCGCGCCTGGTAGGTGAAGATGCCGTCCTCGACCGTGACGAGAGGGTCGGCCACCAGGTTGTGGAACCAGGCGGGGTGGTTCGGCGCGCCCCCGGCCGAGGCGATGACCAGGACCCGGGCGCCACCGTCGGGAAGGTAGCCGAGCGGGGTCGTGTGCCGGGCGCCGGACCGCGCCCCGACGGTGGTGAGCAGGAGCAGCCGGGCCCCCTCGAAGGGGCCGCCGACCCGCCCGCCGTTGGCGCGGAACTCCTCGATGATCTGCTGGTTGAATTCGTTGGGCATTCTCTGTTTTCTTCTCCGGAATCGATGGTCCCGCGACTGTTCGCGGGCATGACGAAGGACCGTCCGATGGGCAGGACGAAATCACCACGGGGCGACCGCGACCGTGGTGCGGGAAATCAGGAAGGAGCACCGGGCGACCGGCCCGGTCGGCGATTCATCGCCGGGGCCGGTTCACGAACGGCGCGAAACCCGCGGTGACCGGTGCCGCGAGAGCAGGTGGGCGTCACGCGGGACGTGGAAGCCACCGGACCATGGAAAACCGGTGGGAATCACACGCGCGGGCTACATGGGACGCGGAGACCACGAAGGAGAGATCCGGGTCGCGTCCACGGAGAAACGTCGCGCTGAGAGCGCGGAAGGAAAAAAGGGGGAGGGCCTCTGGCCCGCCCGGGGCTCACGCCTCGGCCGGGTGCCCTACTCGCTGTTGGCCCAAGGCCGACCCGGCAGTCACAAGGTCAACCGTAATGCCACAAACGCATCGGAGCAACGCCGCGTTTCCCGGTCGCCGCGAGCGAGAACTCCCTGCGGGTACGGGAGGCCACCGGGAAACGCGGCGCGTACCTTCCGTGACCGGGTGCGCCTTCCGCGACCGGGGGCCGAGCACGCGCACGCGTTCCGCGTGACGCCGCAGGACTCGCCGATATGACGACCGGCGTCGCGGATTCACCTGTTACCGGGGCCTGTTCCAACGACGCCGGCGCTCGCCTTCCCCGGCGCGAGGTGATCGGCCTCTCTCTATTCGCTCAGTGTATGTATTGAATGTATAGTCCCGATCATGTCGACAGGACACGTGATGCTCGGGCTGCTCGCGGAGCGGCCCAAGCACGGGTACGAACTCAAACGCGAGCACGACCAGCGCCTGCCGGGCGCCAGGCCGCTCGCGTACGGGCAGGTCTACGCGACATTGCAGCGACTGCAGAGGGACGGCTTCGCCGAGGTGGCGGAGACCGTGCGGGAGAGCGGTCCCGAGCGCACGGTGTACGCGCTCACCGAGGAGGGGCTGGCCGAGCTGACCCGGTGGCTGGAGCAGGTGGAGACACCCGCGCCGCACGTTTCCAGCACGCTCGTCTCGCGCGTGGTGGTGGCGATCGTGGCCGGAGGCGCCGCCGACGGCTACCTGGTCAGGCAGCGCGCGGCCCACCTGGCGCGGATGCGCGAACTCACCGCGGAGCGGGCCTCGGGGTCCCCCGCGCAGGCGCTCGCCGCCGACTACGCCCTTCAGCACCTCGACGCCGACCTGCGCTGGATCGAGGCGGCCATGGAACGACTCGCGGATCTCAAGGAGGAGATCGATGCTTGAGGCACGTGCGTTACGCAAGACCTTCGGCAGGACCGTCGCACTGGACGGCGCGTCCCTGGAGATCGGCGACGGGGAGATCGTCGCGATCACCGGCCCGAGTGGCTCCGGCAAGTCGACTTTGCTGCACTGCCTGGCCGGGATCATCCGTCCCGAGTCGGGGGAGGTCCACTTCGACGGGCGGCGCGTCGACACCCTCGACGACGCCGCCCGGACGACGCTGCGCAGGCAGAGCTTCGGTGTCGTCTTCCAGTCAGGCGGGCTCGTCCCCGAGCTGACCGCCGAGGAGAACGTGGCGCTGCCGCTGCTGTTCAACCGGCACGGACGCCAGGAGTCGCTGCTGGCCGCCCGCTCCCGGCTGGAACGGCTGGAGGTGGCCGACTGCGCGGCCCGGCGCCCCGGCGAGCTGTCCGGCGGACAGCTGCAGCGGGTCGCCGTGGCCCGCGCCCTGGTCACCGGTCCACGGGTGGTCTTCGCCGACGAGCCGACCGGCGCGCTCGACTCGCTGGCCGGTGAACGGGTGATGGACGAGCTCGTCGGTACGGCACGCGCGGACGGCACCACCCTGGTGATCGTCACCCACGACAACCGGGTGGCCGCCTACGCCGACCGGGAGATCGTGCTGCGCGACGGCAGGACGGCCGGGGTGACCGTGTGATCACCGTGATGCGGATGCTCGCCAGGGGCGGGTCGCGGCGCGAGCGGGTGCGGGGGCGTCTCATGGTCGCGGGGGCGGCGCTCGCGACCTTCCTGCTGTGTGTGGCGGCGAACCTGCTGGCGTTCGGGCTCGGCGTCTCGCGCCACCCCGACGGGTTCCTCGTCGAGAGGCGGATCGAGTATCTCGGCTTCTTCTCCGGCAGGGACGCACGGCTCGTCACCGCGCTGGCGCTGGCCCTGCTGGTCGTGCCCACCATGGCCTTCGTTTATCAGGTGAGCCGGCTGGCCACCGCGACGAGGGAGCGCAGGCTCGCCGCGCTCCGGCTGGCCGGGGCCACGCCGCGCGAGGTGCGTCTGCTAGGGGCGTACGAGAGCGGGTGGCGGTCCCTGCTGGGCGGGGTGTCCGGCGTCGCGCTGTACCTGGTGGCGCACCTGGTGCCGGCGTGGTCGCTGGAGGGTGCGGTGCCTCGTGTCCCGTCGGCGCAGATCCTGGCGATCCTCGCGGTGGTGCTGCTCGCCGGGACGCTGTCCGGGCTGAGGGCGGGACGGCACGTGGTGACCTCGCCGCTGGGCGTGGTCCGGCGGACACCCCCGGCCGGTCCCAGGGCGTCCGACCTGGCGCTGACCGCGGCGGGTGCCGTGATGTTCGTCGCCGGACTCAAGAACAAGATCCCCTTTGTGCCGTACGGGGCGGCGCTGTTCATGACCGCCGGCATGGTGCTCCTGCTGTTCGGCCTGGTCCTCGCTGCCTCGTGGTTGATCAGGGCCGCCGCCCGGCGGATCGGCGACCGCACCGGGGTGGCGGAGACCCTGCTGGCCGCCCGGATGGTCGGGGCCGACCCTCGGGGGTGGGCCCGCGCGCTGGCGGTGGTGGGGCTGACCGTGTTCTTCGGCTCCGCGGTCGGTGCCCAGCAGGGGCAGATCCTTCTCCGGGGCGGCATCAATCACTCCTGGGGTGTGGCCTATCTGCTCGTCGACCTCGCCCTGCTGATCGCGCTGGTCACCTCGGCCGCCGCCCTCGTGGTGCACCAGGCGGAGGACCTGCTGGATCACCGGCGCTCGTTCGCCGCCCTGGCCGCCTCGGGCGTGCCCGGCGTCGCGCTGGGCCGGGTCCTCACCCGGCAGGCGCTCATCGCGGCGCTGCCGGTGTGCGTCGTGGCCGCCGTCGCGGGGGTGGCAGTGGTCGTCCTGTCGCTGGCGGACATCTACCTGCCGGCGGCGCTCTCCGTCGCCGCCGCCCGGGCGATGCTCATGGTGGGGATCGGCGTGCTGGCCGCGGTGCTGGTGGCGCGGGCCGCCCGGCCGATCCTGCGCCGGACGCTGCGGCCGGAGGGGCTGCGGGAGGAATGAGAAGGGCCGCCGTCCCGGACTCGTCGCCAAGGCCGCCGCTCTCTTTCTCGCGGCACGGTCTTGGCGCCGGACGGCGGCCTGTTCCGCGAGACGTCCGCTGCTAGCGGGTCGCGGGCTCCGAGCTCTCGGTGCGGAGAGATCGTGAGGTCCGGGTGGGGCGGGTCAGGGTGGTGTCGGCCGACCTGGCCGCCCAGAGCGCGATGGCGATGTACAGGACCTGCTGCGGGACCCTGAGCCACAGGGGCGTCGCCTCGTCGCCGTTGAAGGGGACGTCGGCGACGGCCGCGTAGACGTTGGCGGGAAGCAGCAGCACGTAGAGAGCGGCCAGGCCGATCCCGGCGGCCCGGCGTGTCGCGGCGACCACGAGTCCCGCGGCGCCGAGGAGTTCCAGCACGCCGGTCGCGTAGACCACGGCGCCGGGGAACGGCACGACGGGCGGCACCATGCGCACCAGGTCGGCGTGGTTGGGCATGAAGGTCACCTCGGCCGGGACGAAGTGCGCGGTGGCGGTGACGACGAGCATGGCGGCCATCCCGTGTGCCGCGCTCACCGGCCAGGTGGCGAAGCGGCGGGCGCCGAGCGCGCCCAGCGCCCGGAAGCCCAGGGTGGCGGCCACGAGAACGATTTCAACCACGAATGCGGACATCGACCCACCTCTTACTCGGATAGTTGAACTATCCAGTATTAGATACTATCGCTATCCAGTAATGCAACCTGGTCGCACGCAGGGGGAGTCGCCCAGGCCTTGCGAACGGGTGCCGGGGGCGGGCTCCAGCAGGGGCCGGCTCCGGTCGTCTCCCCAGACCGAGAACGAATCCACGTACGGTCGCGGCAGGACGGTGAGCTCCGCGTCACCCCGGCCGTTGAGCTCGTCCGACGCTGTCTTCCGCGCCGTTCCGGTACCTCGCCGGCCTGTTCTTCTCGCGGAGCAGAAGATCGGCCTTGTATTCCACCGCTGGAGAGGGCGCCATTTTTTGTATCTCCCGAATGCGGCCGGTCGCCGACTCGACGTCCAGGCACAGGCCGGCGTGCGTGAAAACATCGGTGTTCCCCCGATGAGATTCTCACCCTCCGAACCGGACTCGTCACAGGCGATTTCCAGGGGTTGGCCGGCCGACATGGATTCGGCCCGCATAATGTCCCCGCGATAATCGGTCGCCGCCCGGTTCCATTATGAATGGATGATCCTTTAGAATACGTCGACCTGATGTGAGCGCAATGGGTTTTTCCTGCTCATACTCATGGCGACATGACGTGCGGTGACCTTCGGTCGGGAGGGGAACGGCGCGGCCGCTAGCATTGGGTTGATCTTCGTCCCTTCCGGTGTCGGACATCACCGGAAGGCGGCGCCACGTCGTTCGCGGCGAAGAACATCCGACCATCGATCCCGGAAGGCCCTGACCCCGACCATGGCCACCGTCACCGTCGTGATCCCGACGTTCAACGAGGCGGACAACCTTCCGTCGATCGCGGAGGCCCTGCTCGCGTTGCCGCTCGACGGCCTGCGAATCCTGGTGGTCGACGACGACTCCCCGGACGGTACGGGCCAGGTGGCCGACCGACTGGCCGCCGCGCACCCCGGCCGGGTCGACGTGGTGCACCGGCAGGTCAGGGAAGGGCTCGGGCGCGCCTACGTCGACGGCATGGAGACCGCGCTCTCGGCGGGGGCGGAGTTCGTGGTGCAGATGGACGCCGACTTCTCGCACCCCGTCGACGCCGTTCCGCGTCTGCTGGAGACCGCGCGGGCGACGGGGGCGGCGTGCGTGATCGGCAGCCGGTACGTGCCGGGCGGGACGCTGGCCGCCGAGTGGAGCCTGTGGCGGCGGGCCCTGTCGAGGTGGGCGAACTTCTACGTCCGCACCATCCTGCGCCTCGGGCTGCGGGACGTGACCGCCGGGTTCAAGATCTGGCGGGCGGAAAGCCTCACCGCCCTGGACCTCGGCACGATCTCCTCGGGGGGTTACAGCTTCCAGGTGGAGATGCACTATCGGGCGATCAGGGCCGGAATGACGATCGTCGAGATCCCCATCCATTTCTCCGACCGCCGGGCGGGTGACTCGAAGATGAGCCTCCGGGTGCAGTGGGAATCGGCCCTGATGCCGTGGCGGCTTGTCTTCAGGCGCTAAGGGATCCGCACGACACGAGAGTTCCCCGGACATGGGGATCGATTCTCCTCCGCAGGGCAGCGCTCCGGGAGACGGGATGCCCCGTTCGCCGTCGGCTCACCCCCGGTGAGCCTTTGTCGATAATCGACGAATTCGATCCGCCGCTGTCCATCGGCATGTCATATGGCGAGCGTCGTCGCCGACCTGTGATGCCGGAAGGCGCGGTGCGTCACCTCCCGACGCGTTCGAACGGCACAACGCCGAGGAAAAGAACGACGCCCTCCGAGCGTGGCGTTCCGGTGGACCTTCCCCGTCAGCGCAGGCTCGCGAACCACCTTCCGGCCTCCTTCCACGAGTCCACCCGGGAGAAACCGTTACGCCCGGCGAGGGTTCCCAGGTCGGAGACGGACACGGTGGCCCAGCCGAACCACGGGCCGGCGAGCTCGCGGCCGCGCAGCCGCAGATGCTCGACGCGGCCCGATGCGCTCGGTGGCTGCACCTCGGCGATGACCTCGCCCCCGGGCCGTACCAGCTCGCGGACCCTGCGCAGCAGGGCGTCCGGGGCGCCGCCGATCCCGATGTTGCCGTCGGCGAGCAGCACGGTGGCCCAGCGGCCGTGGCCGGGCAGGTGGTCGAAGACGTCGCGGCAGATCGCCCGGCCTCCCGCGCGCCGGGTGAGCCGGACGGCGTAGGGGGCGATGTCGACGCCCAGGGCGGGAACGCCTCGCCGCGCGAGTGCGACGGTGAGGCGGCCGGGACCGGACCCGACGTCCAGGGTGGGGGCCGCGCACCGCGACAGCATGGCCTCGTCCCCGTCGATCGGGGCGAGCCAGCGGGCCGCGTCGAGGGGCGCGGTCCTGCCGTCGGCGTACTCCATCTCGACGGTGGCGCCCGCCAGGGACTTCTCGTAGAGCTGCCCGATCACCGGATCACCTGTGCCCTCCGGGCGGCGGGCGGCGCGTCGTACGGTCGCTCGGTCACCGGATCGCCCTCGTCCCGAGCGCGGCGAGGACGGTCGCGAAGCAGGACGAGGGCGCCTGGGCCGCGACCGCCGCGGCGTCGTCGGCGGTGTCCACGTCCCGCAGGAGGGGCAGCATGCCCACCGACAGGCCCGCCGCACGCAGTCGCAGCAGCTGGGCGGCGCCGGTCGTGGGCCGCGACATCGGCACCCCGAGCAGGAGCGCGGGGTCGGGTCGGCGCAGGCCGAGCAGCCAGAAGCCGCCGTCGGCGGCGGGGCCGAACACGGCGTCGCGGGTGGCGAGCCCGGCCATCGCGTCGGTCAGGAGCGCCGGGGTGACCTGCGGGGTGTCCATGCCGATCAGAACCATGGGCAGGGGGCGGGAGTGGTACGCGTCCTCGAAGGCGGCGGCGAGCCGCTCGTCCAGCCCGGCGCCCCGCTGCGGCAGGACGGTGAAACCCGGCGGCAGCCAGGGGCCGATGTCGCCGCGCAGCGCCAGCACCCGGTGGCGTGCCGGAGCGTCGGCCACCGCGCCCAGGGTGTCGGCCAGTGCGGCGGTGGCCAGGGTCGCGGCCTCCTCGGGGCTGAACGGCGGGGTGAGCCTGGTCTTGACCTTGCCCGCCACCGGCTCCTTGGCGATGACGACGATCTGGCCGTCGCCCGCCTGGACGGCCTGACCTCCGCCTGCTCGGCCGTCCTGCCCGGCGCCGACCACGTCACGCCGCTCGCCGTCCCGGGGGCGGGCGGTTCGCCGTGTCGTGTTCGGGCCGCCGTCCTTGAAGGGTGCGCTCTGCCGCGTCGTGTTCCGGGCGTCGCGGGTGTGCGGGTCCCGCCGCGGCGCGTTCCGGTCGCCGGTCATCGCGCGCCGCCCGGTTCGCTCATGACCTTGCGCATGTCGCCGATCGCGCGCAGCGTGCCGCGTACGGTGCCGGTGACCTTGGACCGTCCGGCGCGAGGCAGGTAGTCCACCCCGGTCTCGGCGATCCGCCAGCCCTGGTCGGCCGCGCGCAGCACCATCTCCAACGGGTAGCCGAAACGCCGGTCGGCCAGGTTCAGGGCGAGGAGGTCCGCGCGGCGGCAGGCGCGCATCGGGCCGATGTCGCGGAGCCTGGTGCCGGTACGCCCGGCCAGCCGCCGGCCGAGAAAGGCGTTGCCCAGCCGCGCGTGCAGCGGCCAGGCCGCTCCCGGCACGGGAACCCGCCTGCCGAGCATCAGGTCGGCGCGACCTGAGACGACCGGCTCGGTCACCCGAGGGAGCTGGCCCGGGTCCAGCGACGCGTCGG
The DNA here is from genome assembly GCF_042899335.1 of Streptosporangium sp. NPDC000095. NCBI lineage: Bacteria > Bacillati > Actinomycetota > Actinomycetes > Streptosporangiales > Streptosporangiaceae > Streptosporangium > Streptosporangium sp. NPDC000095. The sequence goes on along the minus strand of NZ_JBIAZS010000008.1, from coordinate 52,325 downwards.
CGTCCATGAAGCACACCACCTCGCCGATCGAGGCGAGCAGTCCCGCGTGACAGGCGGCACCGAACCCGCGTCTGGGCTCACTCACCACCAGCGCTCCCAGCTCGGCCGCGACCCGCGCCGATCCGTCCGTGGAACCGTTGTCCACCACGATCGGCCGGTAACCGTCGGGCATGCGCTCCAGCACCCACGGCAGTGCCGTCTCCTCGTCCAGGCACGGGAGCACAACATCGATCTTCATGTTTGAGAACGCTAAGGTCGACAGGGCCTGTCAACTCTTACGGAGTAGTGACGTGTCAGGGAAAGAAAGCGGCCCGTACCTAGTGTGGGAGGGTGATCAAACCCTCCCGCCGGCAGGTCAAGGGTCCGCGTGCGGCCGTTGCTCCCTCCGCTCCCGATGACCCCGGCGGCCGCCGGAGCGGGCGGGCGCTCGCCGTCTGGGTCTCGCTCGTCGTCGCGGCGTTCGCCGCCGGGGCCGTCCTGCACGCGCGGGGCATGCTGCCCATCGATCACCTGCCACCCCTGCACGGACACTTCCGCACGCCGTCGTTCTCGCTCCTGCCGCCCCTGTTCCTCGGCGTCCTCGCGGTCGCCGTACTGCCCGTCCTGACCGCGCGGTCGCGCTTCGGCGCCGCCCTGCTCCTCGCCTACGGCACGGCCCTGGCCTGGACGGTGCTGCTCGCCGTCTCCGGCGAGGGACTGGCCAGGCCGTTCACCGGCCCTCACGAGTATCCGGCCGTGCTGCCCGCGGTGGGAGACGACCCGCTGGGCTGGCTGGGCTCCTTCACCGAGCGGCTTCCCGGCTATCCCACCCATGTGCGAGGACATCCGCCGTTGCCCGTGCTGGTGCTCTGGGCCCTGGCGAGGGTGGGACTGCCCGGTCCGTTCTGGGCGGCGGTACTGGTCGTGCTGGTCGGCTGCTCGACGGTCGTGGCGGTCGCGGTCACCGTCCGGAGCGTCGCGGGGGAGGAGGCGGCCAGGCGCGCGCTGCCGTACCTCGCCCTGAGCCCCGCCGCGGTCTGGATCGCCACGAGCATGGACGCCTTCTTCGCGGGGGTGGGCGCCTGGGGGGTGGCACTGCTGGTGTCCGGGGGCGCGGGCAGGACGCGTGTCCTTTCCGGGGTGGCGGCCGGAGTACTGCTGGGGGCGTTGCCGTACCTCAGCTACGGTCTCGTGCCCTACCTGCTGATCCCGGTGGTCGCCGCCGTCGTCGCCCGGATCTCCCGCGCGAGCGCGGTCGCCTGCCTGGCGGGGGTGGCGGCGGTCACGGCCGCCTTCGCCGCGGGAGGCTTCCTCTGGCCGGCCGGAGTGCTCGCCACCCACGCGGAGTGGACCGCCGACCCCGGCGCGGCGCGGCCCTACCTCTACTTCCTCATCGCCAACCTGGCAGTGCTCGCCCTGCTGACCGGACCGGCGACCGCCGCGGGCCTGGCGCGGATGGCGCCCGGCGGTGCGCGTGCCCCGCTGGGGACGGTGCCCCGCGGCGTGCCCGCTCTGCTGCGGGCGGTGTCCGGTGACACGCGTGCCCTGGTCGCGGCGGCGATCGTGGCCGTGCTCGCCCTCGACGTCAGCGGGGTGACCAGGGGAGAGGTCGAGCGCATCTGGGTGCCCTACGCCACCTGGATCGTCCTGGCGGCGGCCTGGTCCCCGAGCCGCCGCTGGCTCGCCGCCCAGGCCCTGACGGGGCTCCTGCTGCAGGGACTCGTCATCTCCCCCTGGTGACCGGTCCGACTTCGGGGCTCGACATCGGTCCAGCCGAAGAAAGCGCTCACTCACCGGCGGCTACCAGGCGTCGAGTCCGCCCGATCAGCCGACCCGGTGACTCCCGTCAGCCGAGCGGGGCGCCGGCGAACTCCTTCATCCCGTCCGCGAACGGGATGGTGGCGCGAAAGCCCAGCTCGGCCCGCGCTCGTTCCGGGCTGGCGACGATGTGCCGTACGTCGCCCAGCCGGTACTCGCCGGTGGTCACGGGCGCCGGGCCGCCGCGCTCGTCCGCGAGCGCCGCGGCCATCTCCCCGACCGTGTGCGGCTCCCCGCTCGCGATGTTGTAGGCGGTGAGCGTTCCCCCGGCCGACGAGCCGAGCGCGCAGAGCGCCGCGAGGTTGGCCGCCGCCACATCGCGCACATGCACGAAGTCCCGGCGCTGGCGGCCGTCCTCGAAGACGCGAGGGGCCCGGCCCGCCTCCAGCGCCGACCGGAAGATCGCCGCCACCCCCGCGTACGGGGTGTCGCGCGGCATCCGGGGCCCGTACACGTTGTGGTAGCGCAACGCGACGGCGGCGCCGCGCGTCTCGCGCGCCCAGTTCGTCGCCAGATGCTCCTGGGCGAGCTTGGTCGTGGCGTAGGCGTTGCGCGGGTCGGCCGGGGCGTCCTCACCGATGACGGCGCACGTCACGGAGAGTCCGCAGCTCGGGCACCGGGGTTCGAACTCCCCCCGGACGAGGTCGTCGCGGGTCCTGGGGCCGGGCCGTACCCTGCCGTGGGTCGCGCAGTCGTAGGCGCCCTCGCCGTACACCACCATCGACGAGGCCAGTACCAGCCGCTCGACGCCGTGCCGCGCCATCGCGGCCAGCAGCGTGGCGGTGCCCAGCACGTTCACCGAGGCGTAGTCCGGCAGGTCGGACACATCCACTCCGAGTCCCACCTTCGCCGCCTGGTGCACCACGGCGTCGACGCCGCCCAGCACGCGGTCCAGCGCCGCGTCGTCGCGCACATCCCCGCTACCGGCCCGCGCGTCGAGGCCGACGACCTCGTGCCCGGCCTCCTCCAGGGCCTCGACCACGTGACTTCCGATGAACCCGGCGGAACCGGTGACCAGTGTCCTCATGCGGCGACGCTATCCCCGCCCCGGCTCGTGGGAGGGGGACACCACGACGACGTTCGCATCTCGTAAGGAGGGGGCCAGCGCGCCGTGAAGGTGGCGGACGAGGCCGATCTCGGAGACGTTCTTGGTCAGCTCGACGGTGACCCAGCCCGCTATGTCGACCAGCCGCTGATCCTGCCCCCACGGCAGGCCGGCGGTCCTGTCGGACGAGTCGAGGTCGGCGTCGGTGAGCGGCAGCAGCGCCGCCCGCCAGTCGTCCTTCAGAGCGCGCAGCCAGTCGGCCGCGGCCGTGGCGGTGCCCGGCCAGGTGATCTCCTCGCGCTCGGGCGCCCCGGATCCGAAACAGTGCCCGAGGGTGGTCGTCCACCAGAAACCGATGTGCCAGGTCAGCCAACCGATCGAGACGACCGGCGCGGGATCGGGCTCGGGCACCTCCCAGTCGGCCGTCCAGCGGCCCCGGTCGTCGGGCCGGACGGTCCAGCAGCCGGGCGCGGGTTCCCAGAGGCAGGCCGGGTCGTCGAGGTCCTTCAGGTGATACTCGAACAGCGCCCATGCGATGTCGAGTTGCCGGACGAGCAGATCAACGCGAGGTACGGTCATCCGGGAACCCTGGCACCGCTCCCCGCCGCCCCGCCACAGGTTTTCACCTACCCGGCCCACACCGGCGACGACGCGGTCCTGCTCGCTCTGCCCTTACCACCGCGACCGCGGTGGTAAGGGTTCCACGCGCGCCGACGGCCGGGTTTCTGTGGCGGATTCTCAGCTCGACGGCACCCTCCCGTAGGCGCCGAGCACCTGGAGGGCACGCAGGGTCTCCACCCCCCGGTACTCCAGGGTGGCGGCCGCGCCGGGAGGCTCCCAGGTGATGGCCCACCCTCCGTCGGGCCGTTGGTCGGCGGCGAGCCGGTCGAGGTGGCCTTCGATCACGTCGTCGGAGAACAACCGGCGCCAGCGGCTGTCAGGGTGGGGAGCGAGATGCAGAGGGCTGACCCCGTACTCCGGGTCGGCGGGGTCGCTCCGATACCACTTCAGCTGCGGGAGCCACTCGCCCACCCGCTCGGCGAGGCGTTCGGCCCGGTCGCGGTCCGGGACGTGTTCGAGGAACACGAGCGTCTCGGACATGGCGTGCGCGTCGTCGGGAAATCCCTTCTCCAGCGCCGACCAGCACCAGTCGGTGGCCCGGGTGAGCCACGGATGCTCCACGCCCATCCCGTGCAGCAGCCCGGCCAGCCCGGCGGTGGGGTTCAGCCCCGGCGCGTAGGTCCAGTCCGACCAGTGCACGGCCCTGGGGTAGGCCTCCATGACCGGCAGGGAGAGGGGGACCGCTCCATCGGGTGCGGCGACCGTCGCGAGCCAGTCGCACGCGTGCGACACCATCGGGTCGGTCCCGGGCACACCGGCCGTCGACAACGTCTGGAACGCGACCTCCACGTCGATGGGCAGGCTCTCGGGGCAGCGCTTGTCGGGTTCGAGGCCGTGACCGAAGCCGCCGTCCTCGTTTCGATAACCGCGCAGGGCGTCCACCACTCCGGTGGCGGGCGCCGCCTGGAAAAGCGTGGCGAACAGGCGGCGTTCGAGCAGGCGTCCCTCGCGGAGGATGAAGGCCGAAGCGGTGTCAAGGATGCTGTCACTCATGCCATCCGATGATGGCGGGTACTCGCCGGGGCTGTCTTGTACGAATCGGACGCGGACCCGCCGGGTCGAGGCCGGTGACATGTTCGCCGACGACTTCGACCGCTTCGCGGCCCGTCATCGTGCGCGGCGGTCGCGGTCCGGCTGCCAGAGGGGTTCGCCGGACTCCCTGACCTCCCCGTCGGCGCCGAAGATCAGAAAGCGGTCGAAGTCGTCGGCGAACCATCGGTCGTGGGTGACGGCGAGCACGGTGCCGGAGAAGGAGGCGAGGCCGTCCTGGAGTGCCTGCGCGCCGGCCAGGTCGAGGTTGTCGGTCGGCTCGTCGAGCAGCAGCAGGGTGGCTCCCGACAGTTCGAGCAGCAGGATCTGCAGGCGCGCCTGCTGCCCGCCGGAGAGGGTCTCGAAAAGCTGCCGACCGGCGGGGGCGAGCTCGTAGCGGGCGAGGGAGGCCATGGCGTCGTTGAGTGTGAGCGACCCGGCGGCCGTGACGATGTCGGCGGGAGTCCTTCCGGCCAGGTCGGGGCGGGCGTGCGTCTGGACGAAGTAGCCGGGTACGACCCTGGCCCCGAGTTCCACGGTGCCCCGGTGGCGTACCGGGTCCGGGGGCGTGGACGCGGGGGAGAGCGCGCCACTTCCCGATTCGGCGAGCAGTCGCAGGAAGTGGGACTTGCCGGAGCCGTTCGGGCCGAGGATCGCGACCCGCTCTCCGTAGTGGATCTCGACGTCGAACGGCTCCGTCAGGCCGGTGAGCTCCAGGCGGGTGCAGGTGAGCGCGCGCTTGCCGGTACGGCCCCCGCTCAGGCGCATCCGGACGTTCTGCTCCTTGGGTGCGCTCTCGGGCGGGCCCGCCTCCTCGAACCTGCCCAGCCGGGTCTGGGCGGCCCGGTAGGCGGAGGCGACGGCGTCGTTGTTGGTCGCCTTCTGGCGCAGGGTGTGGACCAGTTTCCTGAGGCGGGCGTGCTCCTCGTCCCAGCGGCGGCGGCGTTCGTGCAGGCGCTCGTTGCGGTCGAGGCGGGCCTGGGCGTAGGTGGCGAAGCCGCCGCCGTGGGTCCACACCCCGCGTGACTCCACGGTGATGACGCGGGTCGCCGTGTTGGCGATCAGCCTGCGGTCGTGGGAGACGAGCAGGACGGTTTTCCTGGTGGCCCTCAGCTGCTCCTCCAGCCACTGCTTGCCGGAGACGTCCAGGTAGTTGTCCGGCTCGTCGAGCAGCAGGACCTGGTCGGGGCCGCGCAGGAGAGCCTCCAGCGCGAGCCTTTTCTGCTCCCCGCCCGACAGTGTGCCGACGTCGCGGTCCGCGACGTGCTCGTAGTCGGCACCCATCGCCGAGGTGGTGCAGGCGCTCCAGGTGACCTCGATGTCGTAGCCGCCGGCGTCGGCGTAGTCGCCGAGGGCGCGGGCGTAGGCGAGCTGGGTCTCCTCCAGGTCACGCTCATCCATCGCCCGCTCGGCCCGCTCCAACTCGGCGGTCGCGGCGCGCACGCGTTGCGGGGCCACCGACAGCAGCAGCTCGCGTACCGTCTGACCTCCACGGATGCCCCCGATGAACTGGCGCATCACACCGAGCCCGCCAGAGGCGATGATCCGCCCGGAAGAGGGGGGGAGGTCGCCGGCGATCAGTCGTATCAGGGTGGTCTTTCCCGCTCCGTTGGGGCCGATCAGTGCCGCGGTGACGCCGTCACCCACGCGAAAGGACACCTCGTTGAGCAGCAGCCGTCCGTCCGGCAGCACGTAGGTGAGCTCGTCGGCCTCGACATGTCCCACGGTGGCTCTCCTCGAAGATGGCGGTTCTCGGCGCGTTGTACGGGCGAAACCGCAGCTAGAACATTGGTCATACACTATGAACATTGATCGGGCCGCTTCTCAAGCCATTAAGATCCTCAGAGCGGGAGAGTCGGGGATCGGAGGGTCGTGAGCGCTACGCCGGGCAGGAGAACGCGGCGCCGGAGCGGTGAGGCGGCGCCCGGGGTGTGGCTGCGCCCCCCGCGCGCGGGCAGGGCCGAGCCGGTCGTCACCCTCGGGCGGATCGTGGCGGCGGCCGTGGAGCTGCTGGACGAGGAGGGGGCCGATCGGCTGACCATGCGCCGCCTCGCCGAGCGGCTGGGGACCGCCGCCACCACGCTCTACCTGCATGTGGAGACCAAGGACGACGTGCTGGACCTCGCACTCGACGCCGTGTTCGGCGAGGTGCCCGTCCCGCCGGCGTCGCGGGGGGCGTGGCGCGACGACGTCACCGCTCTGATCACCGAGTGGCGCGCCACCATGCTGCGCCACCCGTGGTCGGTGGCGGTGCTCGACCGTCCTCTGCTGGGCCCCAACGTGCTGGCCCGCACCGAATACCTGCACGCCGTGCTCGCCGGGGCGGGCTTCACCGGTCCAGGCCTCACCGCCGCCGCCTACGCCCTGGCCAACTACGTCATCGGTTCCGCGACGATGCAGGTCGCCGGTGCCGCGTACGGCGAGGCCGGGTGGAGGCGGGCCGCCGAGCTGCGGGTGCGGGCCGACGGTGAGCTGTATCCGACTCTCGCCGCGCACGGGGCCCCGATCGGTAATGACTGGGACCAGGTGTTCGGCATCGGGCTGGACTACCTGCTGGACGGCATCGAGTCGCGGATCCGGTGAGTCGGCGGGCTCGACGCGAGAAACTCTCCGTCGCGAGGGCCGACGGTTATTGATCTACAATGTAAAGGCGCCCGTGCGAGGCCATGAACAGACGAAAATCAAGATCACCTTCCTTCCCTGGCGATCTTGGTCCACCTGACGATCGACCCGCGGCGCGCGGCCGATACGCTCGCGCCCGGGAAGGACCGTAAGGGAGCGGGAAGGGAGGCCGATGCTTTTCGCCGTCGCGACCGTGTTCGGGCTCACCTGGTGGCTCGGGTGTTACGTGATCGCCCGGGACCCTCGCGAGCGCGGACCGAGGCGGGCCGGCCTGGGGCTGCTGGCCTACGCCGTCGCGCTGGCGATCGCCCAGGTGCTCACCGCCGTACCGGACAACGCGGTGAAGACGCTGGGCGCGGTCGAGACCACGCTGGTCTGCCTGCCGGCGCTGCTCTGGACGGGCGCCGTGCTGACTCTCGTTCCCGGTGGTGAGTGGCTGGACCGGGTCTGGTCCAGAGGGCTCGTCCCGCTCACGCTCGTGGTGTTCACGTGGCTGCTGGTGGCCGGGCTGGGGGAGGGGGTGAGCCTCGCGGCGCGGGTGGTGGCCGGGGTGCTGCTGCTGGGACCGCTGGCCGGGGTGCTGATGCTGCTCGTGCGGGCCAGGCCGCCGCGGGCCGGGTGGCTGGTGGTGGTCGCCACGCTGTTCTTCTGGCTGGGGGCGGCGCTGCTCGTGTTCCCGCTGTTCGGCCCGCCCGGTCTGCTCTCCATCGTCGCCATCGACGTGGACATGGTCCTGCTGGGCGTGGCCATCGCGATGTCCAGCGCGTTCCAGGCGGGGGAGGCGCTCTGGCGCGACATGCTGCGGTCCCTGCTGGGGGCGACGGCCGTGGCCGTCGCCTCCGGCGGCCAGGTCGCCCTGGCCGTCGCGCTCGGCGAGTCCACGCCCGCCCTCTCGGCGCTGTTGTTCGGCGTGATCGCGGTGGCCGTCGCCGCGCAGACGCTGGCCGGTCCTGTGCATCGGGCGCTGGACCGGATCGCCTTTCCCGGCGACTCGGGGATCCGCCGCGAGCGGGCCGAGCTGCGCGAGACGTCCGAGGCGCTACCGCGCCGCGAGCAGGGTCCGCCGCCGCCGGACGAGACCGAGTTCGTCCGGCTGACGCGGCGCGCCCTGGCCAACTACGGCGATCTGGGCAAGCTCGCCAGCAGCCCGCTCGCGAACCTGCCGGTGATCGACGCGCGGATCACCGGTGACATTCCCCTGGAGCGGGCGGCCGAGTTGAAGCACCTGCTGCTGGAGAGCATCCAGCGGCTCAAGCCCCGCGACGGCGAGTTCGGCACCAGTGAGGAGTGGCGCTTCTACAACGTGCTGTACTTCCCGTACGTTCGAGGGTTGCGTCCCTACCGGCGCGGGGCCGACCGAGGTGGGCTCGCCGCCGCCGAGCGGCAGGCGTTCGACTGGTTCGTCCGCGAGGTTCCCGAACGTACGCTCTACAACTGGCAGAACGCGGCGGCCAAACTCGTCGCCGATGATCTTCGTCGTGAGAATCGGCAGTGAATGGCAGTGCCATGTCTGCAGATGGCAGCGGGTGGGGCGGTGTGCTGGGCGTGTCGAAACCCGACACCCTCAGCGAAGGAGACATCGATGACCACGACCGCCCCCACCGCTCGCCGCACCTCCCTGCTGACCCGCGCGCTAAGGACGGACGCCGTCCTCACCGGAGGGTTCGCGCTCCTGCTGGCCGTCGCGGCGACCCCGCTCGCCGGTCTGCTCGCCCTCCCCGAGCCGTTGATCCGCTGGGCCGGGATCGGGCTGCTGCCGTTCACGGCGTTCGTCGCCTATCTGGCCACCCGCCCGGTTCCGCCCAGGGCGGGCGTCTGGGCGCTGATCGTCGTCAACGCGCTGTGGGCCGTGGACAGTGTCCTGTTGCTGTTCACGGGCTGGGTGGACCCGAACCCGCTGGGTGTCGCCTTCGTCGTCGCCCAGGCTCTGCTGGTCGGCGCCTTCGCCGAACTCCAGTACGTCGGGTTGCGCCGCGCCTGACCCCGGGCCGCCGAGAGGTCCCGTCGCGCCCGGCAAGGGCGGCGGGACCTCTCGGTGATCCTGGAGGTGTCGACCTCCGGCAGGGGCTCGGGCCCTGAGGGCGGTGGTGTTGGGGCCGAAGGCCGGTGGGTCGCGTCGCCGTTATGGCAGCGTTGACTTATATAAGTGAATGCTGAAATAATGTGTCCTGTGCACGCCTTCGATGTTCTCGGTGATCCGGTCCGGCGCCGGATCCTGGAGCTGCTCGCCGACGGCGAGCGGAGCTCCGGTGCGATCACCGCGGTCATCCGGGAGGAGTTCGAACTCTCTCCCTCGGCGGTTTCGCAGCATCTGCGGGTGCTGAGGGAGAACGGGTTCGCGAAAGTCCGGGCCGAAGGCGTCCGCCGCCTGTACGCCATGGACTCCGCCCCCCTTCGGGAGATCGACCTGTGGCTGGAACGCTTCCGCCGGTTCTGGAGCCGGCATCTGGACGTGCTGGCCACCGAACTCACCCGCGGCGAACGCCACCCGACCGACGATCCGGGCGCGGCGGCCGACGGTCGCCCCTCTGCCAAGGAGAAGAAAAATCCATGATCGACATCATCGCCCAGATCAACGCCATCAACCGTGAGGTCGGCAACCGGCCGACGGCCGACGGCGAGGCCGTCGGCGTCCTGCTGCGCCGCCGCTACGAGGCGCCGATCCATGACGTGTGGGAGGCGCTGACCGACCCCGACCGCATGAAGCGCTGGTTCCTGCCGATCAGCGGCGAGCTGCGGGTCGGCGGCGACTTCCAGTTGGAGGGCAACGCGGGGGGCCGGATCCTGCGCTGCGAGCCTCCCAGCCTGCTGAAGGTGACGTTCGGCGGCGAGAGCAGCCTGGTCGAGTTGCGCCTGTCCCCCGACGGGGAGGAGGCGACCACCCTCGAACTTGAGCACACCGTCCCCCTGGAGATGGCCGGCAGCGGCGCGGGCGCGCTCTATGTCGGGCCAGGATGGGACGGCGCTCTTATGGCGCTGGGCCTGTTCGTCGCCGGGGAGGTGAGTGACGACCCGGTCGCGGCGGCGAACTCGCCGGAGGGCCAGGAGTTCTGCCGGCAGTCGGTCCACGCGTGGGTCGCGGCGATCGAGGCCTCGGGCACCGCCGACTCCGCCGAGATCGCCGCCGCGACCGAGGTCTCGCTGGCGCAGTTCGCCCCGGACGTCGGCTCCCCCGTGGAGAAGAAGGGGAACGCCTGATCGAACGGCGGCCGGCCGCACGCGTACCGCGACGGGTGCCCGCGGTGGATCAGGCGATGCCGACCGCGGGCACCGGAGCACGGGCCGGGCACCTCACGACGGGAAGTCGTCGGCCAGGATCTGCGCCAGCGCGTGCGCGGTCTGCCGAACCATCCCGGGATTGGTATCCCAGTAGTACGCCAGCCCCGTTACGGCCTGGTAGAGCGCCCAGCCGCGGCCACGTGACCAGGCCGCGTCGTCGACGTCGAGCTCGGCTCGGAAGCGTCGGCGAACCAGCGGAACATCGGTCAGGATCTCGTCGGGGTGCATCTTCGCTCTGCTCACCGCCTTCATCCTTGACCGCCCGCGCGGGACGCGGCAATCGGTTTCCCGGCTCGTCCCCACGGCCGGGCCCTTCGGAGGGAAAACCGTTTGCCGCCGGCGCCGCGCCTATGAAGGATGGGGTTCTCATGAGCCGTCCCGTCATCTCCGAGATCCCGACCGGCCCCGTCACCGTGCCCGGCGTCGTCACGGCGCTCGCCGCCGGTGACACCGTCACCCCGGTGTGGCGCAACGAGCTCGGCGGGCTGACGTTCCGCCTCGAAGACGGACGCGGCGGCATCAGATACGCCAAGTGGGTCGCCGACGGCACCCCGGAGATCGACCTTCAGGCGGAGGCGGAGCGCCTGATCTGGGCACGGAGCTGGGTGACCGTCCCGCGGGTCCTCGAGCACGGTACGGACGCCGACGGCGCGTGGCTGGTCACGGCGGCGGTCCCGGGCCTTTCGGCGGTGGATCCCCGCTGGAGCGACGCCCCGGCGACCGCGGCGGCCGCGATCGGCCGGGGGATGCGCCTGCTCCACGACACCCTGCCCGTGGACCGGTGCCCGTACGAATGGAGTGTCGAGCGGCGGCTCGCGCGTGCCGACGAACGCGTCACCGACGGCGAGGGACCCGCCGACTGGTTCCCCGAGCACCGGCACCTGGGACTCGCGGAGGCACGGGCCCGCATCGGGAATCCCCCCGCCGTCGATCGCCTCGTCGTCTGCCACGGGGACGCGTGTGCCCCCAACACCCTGCTGCACGAGGACGGAACGTTCGCCGCGCACGTCGACCTGGGCTCGCTCGGGGTGGCCGACCGGTGGGCGGACCTCGCGGTCGCGGCGTGGAGCATGGACTGGAACTACGGCCCCGGCTACGACGGCGTCGTGTACGAGGCGTACGGAATCGTCCCCGACCCCGAGCGCATCGCCTACTACCGCCTGCTGTGGGACCTGGCCTGACCGGCCGCGGCCGCCTGTCCGGCGAGAAGCCGTAAACAATCCGTAAACGGGTTCCGCCACGCTGAAGGCACATCGAAAACAGCGGGCCAGAAGGGCCGGCCACCCTTGAGGAGCAGGACATGAGCAAGGTTGTCGCAGTCATCTACATCTCGATGGACGGCGTCGTGGAGGAGCCCGCCTGGACCGGCCCGTACTGGAACGACGAGCACGCCAGGTTCCAGAGTGGCCAGCTGCACGCCAGCCGGGCGCTGCTGCTGGGACGCAAGACCTACGACGGCATGTCGCAGGCCTGGCCGAAGATGGAGGGCACGCCGGGGGCGGAGCAGATGAACGGCCTGCCGAAGTACGTCGCCTCGACCACCCTGCGGGATCCGGAGTGGAACGCCACCGTGATCAAGGGGGACGTCGCCGAGGAGGTCGCGAGGCTCAGGGCCGAGAAGGGCCAGGACCTGCTGATCTACGGCAGCGGCGAGCTGGTCGCTTACCTGATCGAGCACGGGCTCGTCGACGAGCTCAAGCTCTTCCTCCACCCGGTCGTGGTCGGCTCCGGCAAGCGCCTGTTCCCCGACGGTGTCGCCACCTCCTCCTGGAGGCTGGCCGGCACCGCGGCCTTCAGCTCCGGTGCCATCGTGCTGGACTACCGTCCGGCCGCCGGGTAGCGCCGGCCCGTCGCCGAAGCCGCCACGCGGGGCACCCCCGCGTGGCGGCTTCGGCGTCAGGCCGTGTCGCCGGACGACCCGGCCGGCGCTGCGTCCTTGATCGGCCGGCGCCGCCACCGTATGCCGGCCATGTGTTCCGCGTGCGATCCGATCGGCCCGGGGATCACCCGTCGTACCGGATCGGACGGAGCCGCCGGTTCGCGACGAACAGGTCTAGCGGACGGAGCAGATCGCGGATCCGATCACCGCTGTCACCGCGTCCGGATGCGACACCAGGGTCAGGTGAGAGCCGCCGGGAAACTCGGTGACCTTCGAGTGTGCCCGGCGGGCCATGAACCGTTCCGAGGACGGGGTGATGATCCGGTCGCCGGTGCTGATGAAGTACCAGGAGGGGATCGTCTTCCACGCCGCGGCCTGCGACGGCGTCGTGAACGCGCTGGTCGAGGCGGGCCGCTGGGAGGCCCACAGGCGCAGGGCCGTGGCACGGGGCAGGTCCGAGGCGAACGAGCGGACGAAGGTGTCCCGCCTGAGATACAGGTCCTCCGCTCCCTGGGGCGCCGCAGGGTAGGACACCGTCTCGTAGAGAGAGGCGGGATCTGCGGACAGGGCGGAGTCGTGGCCGCTGAGCTCGCCGGTGCTCTCCCCGATGTCGGGCGCCGCCGCGTCGACGTACACCAGGGCCCTGACGTTCGGGACGTCCGCGGCGGCGTTCGTGATCACCGAACCTCCGTAGGAGTGTCCGACGAGCACGATCGGGCCGGAAATCGTTCTCAGGAAGTCGGCGACGGACGCGGCGTCGCCGGTGAGCCCGCGCAGCGGGTTGGCGATGGCCCGCGCGGTGTAGCCCGCTCGTTGCAGGGAGCCCACCTCGCCGCTCCAGCTGGAGGCGTCGGCCCAGGCGCCGTGTACCAGGACGACCGTGGGCTTGGCGTGGCCCGGCGATCGGCGGCAGGGGGGCAGCGGCTCACCCGTGGGCGCCGACGGCGCGCGTACCGTCGTGGCCGCCCGGTCACCGGGCGCCGGTGATGTCATGGTGGTTGCCGCGATCACGGCGAATGCCACCGCGGGGGCGATCCCACCGAGCGGTAGGTGGACACGGGCGGGTCTCATTGCTCTCTCCCTGATGCGAGGAACGACCTCCGGGTTCCGGTGAACGGTGACTCCGCCATCGGGCGGCGAGCGCTCGCCGCCCGGCTCCGGGCGGTCGTTCTCGTGAGCGTCGGCGCCGCTCCCGGTCAAGGTCCTTGGGTCTGATACCTCGCGAAAAAGAAGAGTTACCTCGAATTACCTTAAAAGATCACGATCAGGGTTCGGTGCCGGTTCGGCGGCCTCCGATCCGAGGGCGGGAGTTCGCGGCCGGACGGCCCGGCACGAGGCCGCGTGGCCGGAGCGCCGTCACTCAGCGCGGTGGGATCCGGCCGAGGCCGGCGACGACCTCGAAGGCGTGCTCGGGGTAGGGATCGCCGTCGGCGGGGCGCCAGTCCGCGGCCAGGACGAGTCCGGGGTCGAGGAGTTCGAACCCCTCGAACAGTTCGCCGACCTCGCGCATGGTGCGAAGGTGTACCGGGTTGCGGGTCTGCCCGTACACCGCGAGCCCTGCGGACGCCTCGTCCTCCGGCATCGTGTCGGAGCAGGCGTGGGTCAGCCCCAGGTAGCTGCCCGGCGCGAGGGCGTCACGCAACTGTGCCATGAGGTCGTGCGCGGTGTCCCCGACGACGAAGTGCCACACCGCGACCGTGAACACGCCGATCGGCCTGGTGAAGTCGAGCGTGGCCCGCACCCGGGGATGGTCGAGGATCTCCTGTGGCCGGCGCAGGTCGCCGTGAATCGTCACCACGCCGGAGTGGTCCACCGTCGACTGGTTGTGCGTGACGACCGTCAGGTCGTTGTCGACGTACACGACGCGGGCGTCCGGGTGGATCCCGCGCACGACCTGGTGGAGATTCGGGGGAGTGGGCAGGCCGCAGCCGATGTCCAGGAACTGGTCGACGCCGGCTTCCGCCATCGCCCTGGCGGATCGCAGCAGGAAGCCGCGGTTGGCCCGGCAGGCGTCGGGGACCGTCGGGAAGTGAGCCACCAGCATCCTGACGGCCTCCCGGTCCGCCGCGAAGTTCTCCTCGCCGCCGAGCATGACATCGTACATACGGGCCGCACTCGCCTGCGACGCGTCACTGGGATGGGTCACCTGATGCCTTTCCAAGAGGGGAACGGTCGTCCATTACGTGAATGCGGTCACAGATCCTCATGAGGAGCGCCGTCGTGTCGCCACGGTCGCGGGCCGCGAGCGAGAGCCGGTCGAAGGTGACGGCGTGCTCCTCCCGGAGGGACCGCTCGGCGACCTCGTCCCGCTGGCCGTGCATCGCGATCATCTGGGGCCGGCCGTGACCACTGCGAAAGATGGTGAAAGGCCCGTATCCGGGGATGAAGTGTGAGCCCATCGGATTCACCTGGATGCTGATGCCCTTCATCTGGGCGGAGGCGGTCAGCGCGATGAGCTGGCGGATGTGCGCGTCGATCCCCGCGATCGGCCGCCACAGCACGGGCTCTTCGATCACGGCCCACAGCACGGGCCGGTCGTCGCCCGCGAGTACCTTCTGGCGGCGCAGCAGCTGTTCCACGTTCCTCTCGACGCGCGGGGCCGGGTCCGGGTATCGGCTCATCCGGTGGACCGCCGCCGCGTATTCCGGGGTCTGCAGGAGCGGTGGGACGACGAACGGCTGGTAGGTGCGGATGAGGTCCGAGGTCTGTTCCAGGCGCATCACCACCGCCGTGTCCAGCGGGAGTTCCTTGCTGTCCCACCAGCCGGGTTTGCGCTCGCCGAACGCCACCGACAGCAGCATCTCCTGCTGGTACGGGTCGACGACCCCGTACAGGGTGAACAGGTCACGCAGGTCGTCGCGGCGGAAGCCTCGCTGCCCGGTCTCCATACGGCTGATCTTCGACTCGCTGGCGCGGATGGCCTTGCCGGCTTCGGCGGCGGTCAGGTTGCACTGGAGCCGTAGCTGCCGGAGCCGGGCGCCGACGATCTGGCGCGCTATGTCGCCTGCGTCTGTGTGAGCGTTCACATCACCTCCGAGCATCTCCGCCTGCCGGACCTGGACCGTCAGTGGGAACCAATGTCTTTTCCGTGAACTGCCATGTTTCTTGACTTGCCATGGCAAGATCGTCCAGAAGGCGAAATTGAGGCTATTGCTTATTTTCTCTCACTGCCTATGGATTTCAGGTAGTGTTCCATGAAATTTCAAGATCACAAAACTTGCGGAAGGCGCGTCCGGTCAAGGGCCACCCCGCAGGACGGCCCCTCTTCCTGAGCACGTCCGCGACGGCCAGGCCCGCCGATGAGCGCCCCCGTCCCCCGTCTGGGCCGCCCACCTGCCCGGAAGACGTCGTTCGGCCGCGGGCGAGACCGGCGCGCGGGACGGAAGTCCCGGCCGGACGGGCCGTTCGGCCGCTGTGCGAACACCGCTGTGGCGATGGGATGGAGACACTCCCCGAGGAGGTCGACATGGCTGCGTATGTGGTGGTGAGTACGGACTCGGCCCTCGCCGACAGGGCTCTCGCCGACAGAGTCGTCGGCGTCGGCGTCGGCGTCGTCGGCGTCGGCGTCGGCGAGGTGTGGCGCGGCCTGAGGATCGTCGGCGGGCGCGAGCCGCGGACCCACGACATCCCGGCGCGCGTCCCGCCGTCCGGGTCTCGCCGGGGCGACTGAGGAGGGGGCGCCGTGCCGTTCTCATCGTTCGCCTCTTTCGACGTTTTCGCCGGGGAGGGGCCGTCACGCCCGGACGGGTGGTCGTCGGCGAGGAGGGAGATCGTCGTCGGGTTCGACGGATCGCCGCAGAGCCGCGCCGCCGTCGAGTGGGCGGCGCGCGAGTGCCGCACACGGTGGATGGAGCTGACCGTCTGCCACGTCTGGGACGGTCCCCACGCCGAACGCGAGGCCGCCGTCACCGGACAGCGCCGCACGCTCGCGGGCGGCATCCTGACCGACGGCGTGGAGCTGGCCGAACGGCTGCTGCCAGGCCGAACCGTGCGGTCGATCCTGGCGCGCGGCGCCGCCGGGCCGGAACTGGTCTCACTCGGCCGGACGGCGCGGATGCTCGTGGTCGGACGCCGGGGACTCGGCGGGGTCTCCGGCGTGCTGCTCGGTTCGGTGAGTGCCCATGTCGCCGCGTACGCGCCCTGTCCCGTGCTCGCCGTCCAGCGGCCGGACGTGACACCGCGGCCGGGTTCGGGGCAGGGACCCGTCGTGGTGGGGGTGGACGGATCCGCCTGCTCGCTCGCGGCCCTGGGGTTCGCCCTCTCCCACGGCCGGGCCCACCGGCTGCCGGTGCACGTGATCCACGCGTGCGCGGACACCCCGCACCGGACGGGGAGATTCGCGCGCTCAGCGGCCGGAGAGGACGTTCGGCGATGGGTGGAGGAGGTGGCGAGCGCGTTGGAAGGCGACCGCCGCGGCATGGTCGTCACCGCCACCGTCTCCGGTGAACCGCCGCTCGCGGCACTGCTGTCGCACGGCCATCGGGCGTCACTGCTGGTCGTCGGCTCTCGCGGGCTGGGGCCCCTCAGAGCGCGGCTCCTCGGGTCGGTGAGCCGAGGACTGCTGCACCACGCGTCCTGGCCGGTGGCCGTGGTGAGATCCCGCAGCCCGCACGGCCGTGGCCGGGAGCTCTCCTTCAGGGAACTTTGAGCCTGTCCGGCCTCTCCTGATCGGGGACCTTCGCCACGGGACCTGGAGCCCGGCCGGTTCGCGCGGGCTCGCGCGTCACCGCCTCCTCGCCGCCCTGGCACGCGCACGCACGATGGAGCGCACCGTCAGCAGGGCGGCGACGAGGACGATCTGACCACCGAGGATGATGCGGTTGACGTCCACCGCGGGTTGCCAGCGGACCTCGGAGTCCTTGACGACGAACACCCCGGCGGCGGTGACGTCGAAACCGAACCCGCCCCCCGACCCTTCCGCGGCCTGCTCGCCCCCTTCCTTTCCGCCGCCCCCACCACCGCCACCGATCACCCTGGCCACGGGAATGATCGTCACACCGTCCTGGACGATGGGCTCGCCGAAGACCCGCCTGATCGAGACGGTGTCCTTCGCCTGTTCGAGAATCTCCGTGATTTTCACGGTGCCTTTTCCTTTCGACGGCCGATGTCCCCTCCATGATCGTGCGGAACACGGTGCCGGGGAAAGGGGCGAAGGTCCGCCCCCGAAGGAAGGCCGCTCCTCAGGGGGGACGAAAGCCCTGGTCCTCGGAGAGGACGAAAGCCCTGGTCCTCGGAGAGGACAAAAGACTCTGTCCACGCGCACCGAAGTCGGGACCTGTGGCCCTGGGGCCGGGCCGCCCGGCGCGGCTCTGATGGGAGGGAAGGGAGAACAGCCATGTCCGCTCTGATCATCGCCGGAACCGACGGCTCCATCGGCGCGACCGCCGCGGTCGGATGGGCCGCCGACGACGCCGCCCGTACCGGCCTGCCGCTGCGCATCGTCACCGCCGTGCACCGCCGGCCGAACGACATCTCCAGATTCCCCGTCCTCGACGGGGAGGAGGACGCGATGACCCGGGGCGCACGCGAGGTGCTGGACGAGGCCGAGGCGACGGCACGCACCCGACAGCCCACCGCGGAGGTGAGCACCACGTTGGCCGAGGGCCCACCCTCGTTGGTCCTGCGCGATCTGGCACGGGACGCGGCGGAGATCATCATCGGAAGCCGTGGTCTCGGCGGCTTCGCCGGAGCCGTCATCGGTTCGGTCAGCATGCACGTCGCCGGGCACGCGCACTGCCCGGTCGTCGTGGTCCAACCGGGCCAGGTGCCGGCGTACGGCGAGATCACGGTCGGTGTCGACGACTCCGACGCCTGCGAGCCCGCCCTCGCCTACGCCTTCGAACAGGCCAGGCATCGCGAATGCACGCTGCGCGCCCTGTACGCCTGGCAACTGCCCGTGCACGTCTTCGCCCCGGAGATCGCCTACGACATGGACGAGGTCCGCATCGCCCAGTACGCCGCGATGGCCGACCGGCTCGCCTCCTGGCGGCAGAAGTATCCCGAGGTGAGCCTCATCGAGGACGTTCGGTGCGCGCACCCGGTCGAGGCACTCGCCGAGGCCTCCAAAGAGGGAGACCTGCTCGTCGTCGGTTCCCACGGCCGTGGCACCCTGGGCTCGCTGCTGCTGGGGTCGGTCAGCCGGGGTGTCCTGCATCACGCGCACTGCGCCGTCGCGGTCGTCCGCTCGTGACGACGTTCACGGCCACCGTGGCGACCGCGGGCCCCGTGCGAGCGCTCGAGGCATCCGTGGAAATGACCTGAACCCTTCCCGCCCGCGAGTGCGGCGAGGGGCCGGCCGGGACCCCTTTCTCCCAGGAGATCTCACTTCGGGAGGGCCCGGAGGAGGTCAGGCCCGTGCCGGGCATCCGTACGGCGCGGCCCTCCGTTTGACCCGCACGGACGGGGTAGGGGAGACATCGCCGCAGCTCAGGCGATCCGGGAGGGGAAATGACCAAGTTCGGATACTTCTTGTCGAGCGAGGAACACGGTCCGGCGGAACTCGTACGGCAGGCCAAACTCGCCGAGCGGGCGGGCTTCGAAGGGCTGTGGATTTCCGACCACTTTCACCCATGGCTGGACGTGCAGGGGGAGAGCCCGTTCGTCTGGTCGGTGATCGGGGCGGTGGCCGAGGCGACCTCGCTGCCCATCACCACCGCCGTCACCTGCCCGCTGATCCGCACCCACCCGGCGATCATCGCGCAGGCCGCCGCCACCAGTGCGGCGCTGTCCGGCGGCCGGTTCCAGCTCGGTGTCGGCACCGGTGAGGCGCTCAACGAGCACATCCTCGACTCACGCTGGCCCCCGGCCTCCGAGCGGCTGGAGATGCTGGAGGAGGCGGTCGAGCTCATGAGGGAGTTGTGGAGCGGGAAGCTGGTGACCCATCGGGGCACCCACTACAAGGTCGACACCGCCCGCCTGTACACCCTTCCCGACGAGCCGCCGCCCGTCTACATGTCCGCCTTCGGGGACAAGGCCGTGCAGCTGGCCGGGCGCATCGCCGACGGCTACATCTGCACCTCCCCGAGTGCCGAACTGGTGGAGAAGTTCCACAAGGCCGGTGGCGCGGGCAAGCCCTCCCAGGGCGGGCTGAAGGTCTGTTACGCCGCCGACGAGGCCACGGGCCGTAGGACCGCGCACCAGCTCTGGCCGACCCAGGGCATCAAGGGGGAGGCCTCGCAGCTGCTGCCACTGCCCCGCCACTTCGAGGATCTCGCCGAGGCGGTCACCGAGGACGAGATCTCCGCCCCCTGCGGCCCCGACCCCGAGGTGCACGTCAAGGCGATCAAGGAGTACGTGGACGCGGGCTTCGACGAGATCTACATCAGCCAGATCGGCAAGGAGCAGGACGCCTTCTTCGACTTCTACGCCAAAGAGGTCCTGCCCCGGCTGCGCTGACATCCATCCGAGGAGGAGAACATGAAAGCTCTCACCTGGCACGGCAGACGCGACGTACGGGTCGAGGAGGTTGCCGACCCGATACTCAAGGAGCCGAACGACGCGATCATCAAGGTGACCACCAGTGCGATCTGCGGATCGGACCTGCACCTGTACGAGGTCCTGGGCCCCTTCATGGGCGAGGGCGACATCCTGGGCCACGAGCCGATGGGCATCGTGGAGGAGGTCGGCTCCGAGGTCACCTCCATCAAGCCGGGGGACAGGGTGGTCATCCCGTTCAACATCTCCTGCGGCCACTGCCACATGTGCGGCCTGAACCTCTTCGCCCAGTGCGAGACCACCCAGGTCCGTGACCAGGGCATGGGTGCGGCCCTGTTCGGTTACACCAGGCTGTACGGCGAGGTTCCCGGCGGGCAGGCCGAGTACCTGCGGGTCCCCGAGGCGCAGTTCGGCCCGATCAAGGTTCCCGAGGGGCCGCCGGACGAGCGGTTCGTCTACCTGTCCGACGTGCTGCCCACCTCCTGGCAGGCGGTGGAGTACGCCGACATCCCCGACGGCGGGAGCGTCACCGTCTTCGGGCTCGGCCCGATCGGGCAGATGACCTGCAGGATCGCCAAACACCTGGGCTACCGGGTCATCGGCGTCGACGGGGTGCCCGAGCGGCTCGCGATGGCGCGCCGGCACGGCGCCGAGGTGCTCGACGCCTCCGCGACCGCCGACATTCCCGGCGCGGTCAGGGAGCTCACCGGAGGGCGCGGCACCGACTCGGTGATCGACGCGGTCGGCATGGAGGCGCACGGCTCCCCGGTCGCCAAGTTCGCCCAGACCGTCACCGGCCTGCTGCCCGACGCGATCGCCGCCCCGCTGATGTCCAGCGCGGGCGTCGACCGGCTGCGCGCGCTCAACCAGGCCGTCGACACGGTACGGCGCGGCGGCACGATCTCCGTCGTCGGCGTCTACGGCGGCATGGCCGACCCGATGCCGATGCTGAGGATGTTCGACAAGGGCGTCACCCTGCGGATGGGCCAGGCCCACGTCAAGCGCTGGATCGACGACCTGATGCCGCTGGTGACCGACGACTCCGACCCTCTGGGGGTGATGGACCTGGCCACCCACAGGCTCCCTCTCGACCAGGCGCCGCACGGTTACGAGATCTTCCAGAAGAAGCGGGACGGGGCGATCAAGGTTCTTCTCAACCCCTGACACACCGGACAGGTCGCGAGAAGAAGCACGAAGAACGTCACCGGAAGAACACGAAGGGGAAAAGGAGAGGAATGGACGCGATCGTTCTGCTGAAGGACGACCACAAGACCGTCGAAAAGCTGTTCAAGGAGTTCGAGAGCGCGGGGGAGCGGGCGTACAAGAAGAAGCGGGAACTCGTCGACCAGATCATCGAGGAGCTCACCGTCCACGCTCACATCGAGGAGCAGATCTTCTACCCGGCCGCGCGTGAGGGCGCTCCCGAGACCTCCGACCACGTCCTGGAGAGCGTCGAGGAGCACCACGTGGTGGTCTGGATGCTCTCCGAACTGGCCGGGCTCGACCCCGAGGACGAGCGGTTCGACGCCAAGGTCACGGTGTTGATCGAGAACGTCCGCCATCACGTCAAGGAAGAGGAGGAGGAGTGGTTCCCGGAGGTGCGGGAGGCGATGGGGCGCAAGAGACTCCAGGAGATCGGTGAGGAGATGGAGAAGGCCAAGGCCGGGGCTCCCAGGGACCCGCTCGCCCTGAGCAGCGCCCGCGCCTGACCTCTTCACGCGTCCGTACGGCTCTCGCGGCGGCATGCCCCTCCGAACGTCGGAGGGGCATGCCTCTACGGGGGACGCAGAGGAGATACGGCGTCTCGGCTGGCAGGGGTCTTCTCACCGGCTCGGTGACGGCCTTAGGGAGACCGGGCGAGGCGGGAGCCCCGCGACACGCACGGGCCCCGGCCCCCGATCGGGGGCCGGGGCCCGCGTGCGCCGGGGTCCGTTCCGGTGTCAGGGAAGCTGTTCGGTGACGAGAAACGCGACGCCGCCCCCCTCGTCGACGTCGGCGTCCAGCGACTTGTCGTCGAGCATGTCCACGACCTGCGGGTCGAGGAAGATCCGTGCTCCTTCCGACTCCACCACCCTGTCGGCGGACTCGGGGTGTTCCGCGATCGAGAGCACGAGCGATCCGGTTCCGTCGCTCTGGGATGAGATGCGCACCCCGGTATCGGGGGAGTCTGTCATCTGCGAGCTGAGATCCCGGATTACCTGGGCTGCCGTGTCCGTCAATGTGAGCATTGCTACTCCTTGTCGGTATCGGGACTTGGATTCTTCGCCCTTGCCCGCTCTCATCCGCCCCAACCATCCCCCCGGATTTTCTCGCGGCGACCACGATCGGCCGATCATGCGGGATGCCGGTCAAGGCGCTCTGCCGCCTTGCGCGCGGCGATCAGGACCGGGTCCCACACCGGGGCGAACGGGGGAGCGTACGACAGGTCGAGCCCCGTCATCTCCTCCACCGTCATCTCGTGCCACAGGGCGACGGCCAGGGCGTCGATGCGCTTGGCCGCGCCCTCCTGGCCGACGATCTGGGCCCCCAGCAGGCGGCCCGTCCCCCGGTCGGCGATCACCTTGATCTTCATCATCCGGGCGCCGGGAAAATACCCGGCGCGCGTGGTGGACTCCACGATCTCGCCGACCGGTTCGAACCCGGCCTCCAGCGCCTGCGCGGTCGTCAGGCCGGTGCGCGCCACCTCGTACTGGCAGATCTTGGAGACCGCGGTGCCCACGACACCGGGGAAGGAGGCGTACCCGCCGCCGATGTTGATGCCCGCGACGCGTCCCTGCTTGTTGGCGTGGGTGCCCAGCGCGATCGCGACCGGCCGCCGGGAGACCCGGTGGAAGGTCTCGACGCAGTCACCGGCGGCCCAGACACCCTCCACCGGGGTCCGCATCCGCCGGTTCGTCCTGATCCCCGAGGTCTCGCCGACCGGGATGCCCGCGGCCTCGGCCAGCGCGCTGTTCGGCCGGGTGCCCAGCCCCAGGACGATCAGGTCCGCGGGCAGGGCCCGGCTGCCGGTGCGTGCCGCGCGGACCCGCCCCCCTGATTCCTCGAAGCACTCGATGCGTTCGCCGAGGTGCACCTGGACCCCCAGGTTGCGCAGGGCGTCGGTGATGAGGGCGCCCATGTCCGGGTCGAGCGTGCTCATCGGCTGCTCGCCGCCGTCGACGAGCGAGACCTCCAGTCCACGCCGCACCATCGCCTCGGCCATCTCCAGGCCGATGTAGCCCGCGCCGACCACCACGGCCCTGCGCGGCCCGCGCTCCAGGGCCTCCAGCAGCGCGATGCCGTCGTCCAGGGTCTGCACCCCGTACACGCCCCTGGCGTCGGCGCCGGGCAGGTCGGGCCTGGCCGGTACGGCGCCGGGGGCGATCACGAGCTGGTCGAAGGGCTCCAGGCCGCGGCGGCCCTCCTCGTCGCGTACGGTCACCACGCGCCGGTCCAGGTCGATCTCGACGACCTCGCTGCGCAGCCGCAGGTCGATGGCGAACTCGTCGCGGAACACCTCGGGACGACGGCTGATCAGCGACTCCACGTCGGCGACCTCCCCGCCCACCAGGTAGGGGATGCCGCAGGCCGAGTAGGAGGCGTGCGCTCCCTTCTCGAAGGCGACGATTCGCAGGTCCTCGGGCCCGCGCCGGCGCCTGGCCTGGGAGGCCGCGCTCATCCCCGCGGCGTCGCCGCCGATCACCACCAGTCGTTCCGTCATCGCCTCATCCCTCGTGTGGACCGCCGATGCTACGGCTTCCTCCCCGGGACACGCTCAAACGGGTACGCCGCCACGCCGTGCGCCTGAGGCGGGTCCTCGGATTTCTCCTCGGGACACGCTCAACGGGCGCCCCGTCACGCCGTGCGCCTCCGGCGGGCACTCAGACCACCTCGAAGTCGGCCATCATCGCCATGTCCTCGTGTTCGAGATTGTGGCAGTGGATCATGTAGCGCCCGCGGAAGCCTTCAAACCGCACCAGGACCTCCACCACCTCGTACGGGCGCAGGTCGACGGTGTCCTTCCAGCCGCCGTCCGTCGCTGCCGGGGCCCTGCCGTTGCGTGACAGCACCCGGAAGTGGGCCAGGTGCACATGCACGGGGTGGTGGAAGTCGCTGGTGAGGCGCCAGATCTCGGTGGTGCCGAGCCGGGGGCGGGCCAGCGGGACACCGGGCCGGAACGGCAGGCCGTTGATCGTCCAGGCGGCGTCGGGGCCCACCCCGGTCCTGCGGAAGTCGAAGAGACGCGAAGCGGCGGCGGACGACCTGAGGGCCGGTTCGACCGCGGCCAGACGGCCGGGCACCGCGCTGTCCTCCCGGGCCCGGCGCGCGACACGAAAGCGCATCACGTCGCGTGTCCGGCCGGTGCCGAGGGTGTTGACCATCGTCACCTCGCTGCCGACCGGGTAGGCGGAGAAGTCGACGACCACGTCGAACCGTTCGGCGGGGGCCATCGTGATCGTCTCGTGCGCGACGGGGGCGGCCAGCAGCCCGGCGTCGCTGCCGACCTGGACGAACCGGCCGCCGGGGGTGAGCTCCAGCCGGTAGCGGCGGGCGTTGGAGGCGTTGAGCAGCCGCAGCCGGTATCGGGTGGCCGAGACCTCGAGCACCGGCCAGGGAGCGCCGTTGACCAGGATCACGTCACCCTCGACGCCCTGCATGTAGGCGGCCTCGACCCCGGCGCTCACCAGCAGGCTGGGATCGGTCGCCGGGTAGCGGAACGAGCCGTCGGCCTCGAACGCGCGGTCGCAGATCATCAGGGGGACGTCCCGCTCGCCCCTGGGCAGCGGCAGCGCGTCGTCCTCGTCATCCCCGACGATCATGAACCCGGCGAGCCCTCGCCAGACCTGCGGGGCGGTGAAGTCCATCCGATGGTCGTGGTACCAGAGCGTGGCGGCCCGCTGGTCCAGCGGGTACGCGTAGTCCCTCGCCCCGGCGTGCAAGGTCCACTGGGAGGGGTCCACGAGCATGCCGTGGTGGGAGTGGCCGCCGGGCGGGGGCCGGAAGCCGCGCCCGGCGGCCACCACCAGGTCGGTGGGGTAGCCGTCCGAGCCGGACGGGGTGACGCCGCCGTGCAGGTGTGTGGAGGTCGGCACGGGCAGCTCGTTGCGCACCCGGATCGTGACGGGGCTCGCGCGCCTCACCGCGAAGGTGGGACCGGGGAAGGTGCCGTCGAATCCCCACACCTCGGTCGTGGTCCCCGGGATGATCTCCACCTTCGCGGGACGCTGGACCACCTCGTAGTGTCCCGGCCCGGTGGGGCGCGCCACGGCGGGGATCGGCAGCGGGACGGTGAACGGCCTGGGCAGCGGCAGCGCGCTGGACAGGACCCGGCCGGAGACCTCGGCCGACACCGAACCGCAGCCCGCCGCGGCCAGGCCCGCCGCACCGAGCGCGCCGCCCAGGAAAAGCCTTCTGGAGATCACGCCGCGACCCTCCGCTGTCCCCGCCAGGTCCAGGCGGTCATCCACACGGCGAGACCGAAGATCACCATCGCGAGCGGGATGTGCGGGGCGACCAGACGCTCCATGCCCAGCAAAATTTGGACGTTCAGCAACACCGCCTGCAGGACGCTCACCCACAGCGGCCACACCGGGCCGCGCGCGGGGCGCCACAGCGCGATCGCGGCGATGAGCTGCAGGCCGACCAGCACCGTGGTCACGGTGGCGTTGAGGCTGTGGTGGGCGAGCAGGTCCACCTGCCCGGTGACGAACATCCCGGCGATGATCGCCTGCCCCAGCACGGTCGCCAGGTGCAGGGTGGCGGTGGCCCGCAGGGACCAGACGATCCAGGCGGGCACGCGGGCCCGGCCGGTCGAGGCGGGCGGGGAAATCATGGACACCTCCGTCGGATTGTGGTGTCCAGGCTCTCGGCCACGGGCTCGGGCGTCGTCACCCCGAGGGCGGGGCTTGGCCGTACTCCCGGTGGCGTACGAGGCTACGGCCGCACCTCGGGGTGTACGGCCAGGGGAGTATGCGGGGCCGCCACGCGGGAGGGAAGGGCGCGCCGCCGGGACGCGTCGGACCCGCTCACGGCGTGTCATCCCCGCGAACGGATGCCGCCTTTCCGGTAAGCGATGCAAATATTTGCGAAAAATGTCATCGACTTTCATGTGTGGCGCCGATCGATGTCGAGGTTCTGTCGAGGGCGAGCCGTCGTCCGGTCCCGAATCGACGGTCCTGTGCCTCCATCGCCCCCCGGCGGAGGTCTGGGCCCATATCGGGCTGACCGTTCCGTGTCGCCGATTCCTCCTGTCGCCGTCGATCGCGCGGACGGGGAGGGGGTCCGCTGAGGGCCAAGAAGTTACGGGGGGATGGCAGACCGATCACTGTCACTTTTTTGCATCTGAATAGGTGGACTCTTGCTGCACTCTGCACGCCTCTATATCTTTCTCGTAACCGACCCGCCAAGGAGTGCCTCGGATGAAATCCCCCAAGCTCGCGATGCTGCTCGCCGCGGCCATCGCGCTCACCGCCGCAGGGTGCGGCAATGACGACAGCGGATCCCCGGCCGCGGACAGCACGCCGGGTGCCGCCGGGGCCGAGGCTCCGGTCACGATTTCCGTCGGCTGTCAGCCGCCGAAGAGCAACCCGCTGGAGCGGACCGCCTGGGACGAGGACGTGGCGGCGTTCAAGAAGCTGCACCCGAACATCACGATCGAGAGCAAGGACGCCTTCCCCTGCATCAACCCCGACACCTTCCAGGCGAAGCTGGCCGGTGGGTCGATGGAGGACGTCTTCTACGTCTACTACACCGATGTCAAGAAGATCATCGCCGCGGGCCAGGCCGCCGACATCGCCCCCTACGCCAGTGGTGTCACCAAGCTGAACGACCTGCGCCCCGACGTCCTCGGCATCTTCAAGGAGGGCGAGAAGCTCTACGGCCTGCCCAGGAACAACTACTCGATGGGCCTGGTCTACAACCGCAAGCTCTTCACCCAGGCCGGTCTCGACCCCGACGCGCCGCCCAAGACCTGGGCCGAGGTGCGCGACGCCGCCAAGAAGATCAGTGATCTCGGCCCCGGATACGTCGGTTTCGGTGAGTACAGCGCCGGCAACACCGGCGGCTGGCACTTCGCGGCCTCCCTCTACGGGCGCGGTGGCGAGATGGTCACCCCCGACGGCAGGGCCGCGGCCTTCAACAGCCCCGAGGGCAAGGCCGTCCTGGAGAACCTCAAGACCATGCGCTGGACCGACAACAGCATGGGCGCCAAGCAGCTCCTGCAGTGGGAGGACCTGATGCGGATGATGGGCGGCGGCAAGCTCGGCATGATGATCGGCGCCCCCGACGTCGTCCAGGCGGTGAACAACGACTTCAAGGGCAAGTTCGAGGACTACGGGGTCACCGCGCTGCCCGAGGCCAAGGCCTCGCTCAACGGCGGCGACGGCTACATGATCCACCCCAAGGCCACCCCCGAGAAGATCAAGGCCGCCCTGCTGTGGCTGGAGTTCCACGAGCTCACCCCCGGCCAGGGTCAGTTCAACTACGCGCGCAACAAGCAGCAGGGCCGCCCCGTCGGCCTGCCGATCCCCGACCTGTACGGCGACACCGCTCCCGGCAAGGAGATCACCGAGCTGCGCAAGGCGAACGCCACCGTGCCCGTGGAGAACTTCACCACCTTCGTGGACGGTTCCGCGGCCATCCAGAACAAGCTTGAGCCGCCGAAGTCCCAGGAGCTCTACGCGATCCTCGACGTGCCCATGTCGGCGGTGCTGACCAGGCAGGACGCCGACATCGACAAGTTGTTGGCCGACGCCGAGGCCAAGGCGAACAAGGTGCTGGCGAAGTCGAGCTGACCCGCTGATGCCCGGGGTGCCGGCCCATGGGCCGGCACCCCGGCACTCATGTCGATATCGGGAGTCAACCGATGACCACAATGACCGTGAAAGGTCCACGAAGGCGGAAGCCGGGGGCCTTGCGGCAAGGAGTGCGGCGCAACCTGACCGCATACGGGTTCCTGTGCGCGGCGCTGATCTGTTTCGCCTTCTTCTCCTGGTACCCCATGGTGAGGGAGGTCCTGCTCAGCTTCCAGCAGACGAACTTCGTCGACGAGCCCACCTGGGTCGGCCTGGAGAACTTCCGTACCGTGACGGAGGACTCGGCGTTCGCCCAGGCGTGGCTCAACACCCTCGCCTTCACCGGCCTGGCGCTCGTGTTCGGCTACCTCGTCCCGTTCGTGGCGGCGATCGTGTTGAACGAGCTGCGTCACGCGCGGGCCTACCTGAGGTTCGTCGTCTACCTGCCGGTGATGCTGCCGCCCGCCGTCGGGGTGCTGTTGTTCAAGTGGTTCTACGACCCGGGAGCGGGCCTGTTCAACCAGATCCTGGACCTGGCACACCTGCCGGCCCTGAGCTGGCTCGACTCCACCGACACCGCGCTCGTCTCCCTCGTCGTCGTCTCCACCTGGATGAACCTGGGAACCGGCACGCTGATCTACCTCGCCGCGCTGCAGAGCATCCCCGGCGAGCTGTACGAGGCCGCGGAGCTGGACGGCGCGGGGCTCATCCGGCGGGTCTGGCATGTGACGATCCCGCAGACCAGGCTCATCCTGCTGGTGATGCTGCTGCTGCAGATCGTGGCGACCATGCAGGTCTTCATCGAGCCGTACCTGCTCACCGGCGGCGGCCCGGAGAACGCGACGCTCACCGTCGCCTACCTCATGTACCAGTACGCCTTCAACTTCGGTGACTTCGGCGCCGGAGGCGCGCTCGGGCTGATGCTCATGGTCGTGCTGATGGTGTTCTCCGCCTTCTACCTGCGCCTGTCGCGGGACAACCAGAGCTAAGGAGGCAAGCGCCGATGTCGAACCTCACCGTGCAACCTGCTCGCCCGGCTCCCGTCCGGTCGCCGGAACCCGGCGGGGGAAAGAGGGGAGGGCGGCCGCGCAGGCCCAGGGAGGCGGCGCGGGAGGTGCGCAGCCTGGTCTCCCCGCACACCCTCACCACCCCGCACGGGCGGCTGATCTACCGCGTCGTGCTGACCGCGGTGGTGCTCCTGTTCACCGCCGTGTTCGTCTTCCCGCTCTACTGGATGGTCACCGGCGCGCTCAAGACCCCGGAGGAACTCGCCCAGATCCCGCCGAGTTTCTTCCCGACCTCCTTCGACCTCGGGGTGTACGCCGAGGCGTGGGACCAGCTGGACCTGGGGCTGTTCCTCACCAACACCGTCGTCTACGCCGGCGGCGCCTGGCTGTTCACGCTCGCCGTCGACGTCTCGGCCGCCTACGCGCTGTCGAAGCTGCGGCCGGTGCTGGGCAACGTGGTCCTGGGCATGATGCTCGCCACGCTCATGATCCCGCCGATGGTCATCCTGCTGCCCGCCTACCTGACGGTGAAGGACATGCCGATCTTCGGCTGGGACCTGCTGAACACCCCCTGGGTGATCTGGCTTCCCGCCGCGGCCAACGGGTTCTTCGTCTTCCTGCTCAAGCGTTTCTTCGACTCGATCCCCAGGGAACTACTGGAGGCCGCGCAGATCGACGGCGCCTCTCCGGTGCGCATCCTGTGGTCGATCGTGCTCCCCGTCTCCCGGCCGATCCTCGGCGTGGTGTCCATCCTCTCGGTGGTGAACGTCTGGAAGGATTTCGTCTGGCCCCTGCTGGTGCTGCCGGACGGGGAGAAGATGACGATCAGCGTGGGCATCGCCTCCCTTTCGGCGCAGATGCCGCAGAACGTGCTGATCGCCTCGCTGGTGATCGCGAGCATCCCGACGATGATCGTCTTTTTCGTCTTCCAGCGCAGCATCATGGCCGGTCTCACCGCCGGCAGCCTCAAGGGCTGACCTCGTCACCCACCTACGCTTACTAAGGAGTTGTTCCAGCATGTCCGAAACGTGGTGGCGGGGAGCCGCGATCTACCAGGTCTACCTCCGGAGCTTCGCCGACGGCAACGGCGACGGCGTCGGCGACCTCGCGGGACTGCGCGCGCGCCTGCCGTACCTCGCCGACCTGGGCGTCGGCGCGATCTGGCTCAACCCCTGGTACCCGTCGCCGATGGCCGACGGTGGGTACGACGTGGCCGACTACCGTGACATCGAGCCGTCGTTCGGCACACTCGCCGAGGCGGAGCAGTTCATCGCCGAAGCGCATGCCCTGGGGATCAAGACGATCACCGACATCGTGCCCAACCACGGATCCGACCGGCAGCGGTGGTTCCTGCGGGCGCTGGAGGCCGGACCGGGCTCACCCGAGCGCGAACGCTTCCACTTCCGCCGGGGACGGGGCGAGAGCGGCGAGTCGCCGCCCAACGACTGGCAGTCGATCTTCGGTGGGCCGGCGTGGACCCGGATCGCCGACGGCGAGTGGTACCTGCACCTGTTCGCGCCGGAACAGCCCGACTTCAACTGGGACAACCCGGAGGTCGTCGAGGAGTTCCACGACGTGCTGCGGTTCTGGTTCGACCGGGGCGTGGACGGCATCAGGATCGACTCGGCCGCCCTGCTGGTCAAGGACATGGACAGCCTGGGCGGCGAGGAGGCCTACACCGACCTCGACGGGGTCCACGAGATCTACCGCGGCTGGCGCCGGGTGGCCGAGGAGTACGACGACCGGATCCTGATCGGCGAGGTGTGGCTGCCCGACCAGGAGCGGTTCGCCCGGTATCTGCGCCCGGACGAGATGCACACCGCGTTCAACTTCGACTTCCTGGCGTGCGCCTGGGACGCGGCCGCGCTGCGCGGGTCGATCGACCTCACCCTGGCCACGCACGTCCCGCTGGGAGCGCCCCCCACCTGGGTGCTGTCCAACCACGACGTGACCCGTCCGGTGACCAGGTACGGCAGGGCCGACACCTCCTTCAGCCACGCCGACCGCAAGCACGGCATGCCCGCCGACCCGGTGCTGGGTGAGCGCAGGGCCCGGGCGGCGGCGCTGCTGGCGATGGCGCTCCCCGGCGGGCTCTACGTCTACCAGGGTGAGGAGCTGGGACTGCCGGAGGTCGAGGACATCCCCGGCGAACTGCGCCAGGACCCGATCTGGGTGCGTTCTGGCCGCACCGACCCGGGCCGCGACGGCTGCCGGGTGCCGCTGCCGTGGTCGGGGGACGAGCCGCCGTTCGGGTTCGGCGCCGGGCAGGCGTGGCTGCCGCAGCCGCTGGAGTGGAAGGCGTTGACGGCCGAGGCCCAGGCCGCCAACCCCACGTCCATGTTCACCCTCTACCGCGCCGGGCTGCACCTGCGCCGCGAGTTGCTCGGCGACGGCACGCTGACCTGGCTGGAGGCGCGGGACGGGGTGCTGGCCTTCCGCCGGGAGTCGGGATTGGTCTGCGTGGTCAACCTCGGCGCGGAGCCGGTGACCCTGCCCGCCCACGAGTCGGTCCTGCTCGCCAGCGGCCCGCTGGAGGAGAACCTTCTTCCTTCCGACACCGCCGTCTGGCTCCGTACGGCCTGACCCTCCGCTCCGGCCGCCGCCGGGATCCTCCTCTTCCGCTCAGAGGGGGATCTCGGCGAGGTCGAACGCCTTGGTGCCGCGTTCACCGTCCCAGATCATCAGATTGCCGTACGTGCGCGCCGTGGACACCGGCACCTCGGCGAGTTCCTCCACCTCCTGGAGAAGGCGCCGGAAGCGGAAGACGGCGCTGGGACCGAGCCTGTTCACGACGCCGGTCATCAGCCTTGTGAGGTTGAACCTGAACAGCGCCGAACAGGGCAGCACCCGATGGTTGTCGCGCAGCCGGGAGAAGACCTCCCGGTGCGCCGGATAGCGCTCCGAGTAGGTGTCGCACACCTGCTGGGAGAAATAACCGCGGTAGTGAACCCCCCGGCGGTCGAAGCCGAGCCTCTCGTCGGAGACGGTGAACTCCCCGGTGCCGTAGGTGCTCGCCAGGAGCAGGTCGGCGCGGGGTTCGAGAAAGACGCTCTCGTAGTAGGCGGCCTTCTCCTCCAGGCGACGCAGCAGCGCCCCGCCGGGGCCGAAGGTGCCCCGGTCCCCGCGCATGTCGAAGATCCACGGGGGAGGGGCGAGCACGTCAGCCTTGGTGAGGACGAAGGTGAGCTTGCTCATGATGAGCCGTCGTGTCTCGATCGCGACGGTGTCGAGCAGCCTGCGCAGGCACTGCTCGTCATAGGCGGTGGAAGGGCTGTCGGCGTGGCAGGCCCAGATGGCGACGTCGCAGTGGATCAGTCTCTCCAGATACATGGCCAGGTGGGTCTCGTCGGCGGCGTCGGACTCCCCGATGCCTGGCATGTCCCAGAAGGTCAGCATGTGACGTGAGGTGCCGGCCACCGAGACGGGTTCCGGTCTCCGGGTGACCGGCCGGACGTGGCCGACGGCGAGATCGGTACCGAAAAGGCTGTTCAGGAGAGACGTCTTACCTACTCCTGTTTGTCCCATTATTGCCACACTTAGTGGTTTATCTGATCCTGCACTTCTCTCGCGCCGAATATTCTCTCTGGCCTTTTTCAGCTGGCCGTCGTCCAGCGGGCCGACGGAAAAGTCCTCGATCTTGGCCATGAGGGCGTCTCCTGTGACATCGTTGTCGAGCGCTTCGAGCCGGTTTCCGCGCTCATCTCCACGATGCGGCGAACAACCTTGCGATGACCTTGCAGCCGGAGCCGTCGCCGGAAAAACACGAATCGATCCTTTTGGGCGGTGGATGTGGCGAGCTTCGAGATCAGGCTGTTCGGCACCGTGGACATCGTGATCGACGGAGTGCCGCAGGAGATCAACCCGCAGCTGGCGAAGACGCTGGCCATGCTGGTCTCCGCCCGCGGCCCGATCTCCCCGGCCGCCCTGGCCTCCGGGCTGTCCGAACCGGCCGCGGACCGGCACGTGGAGGTGGCACCGCCCGTCTCGCGGCTGCGCGCACTGCTGCGCGGCAGTGGGCTGGACATCCCCGGGGCCAGGCGCTCACACGTCTACGAGCTGGTCGAGGACGCGCCAGGACGCCTCGCCGCCACCGTCGACACCCGGCGCTTCGAGGCCTACCTGCGCGACGGACGGACACTGCTGGAACAGGGCGACCTCGCCGCGTCCCTGCGGACGCTGAGAGAGGCGCTCGGACAGTGGTCCGGCGACCCGTTCGCGTCGCTGGCGGGCGCGTGGATCCCGCCCAGGGTCTGCGAGAGCTACCACGCCGGGCTGAGGGAGCGGCGCCGTGAGCTGATCAGGCTCATCGCCCGCGTCGCCATCCGGCTCGACCTGCTGGGCGACGCGGAATTCCTCACCGGCGAGGTCCTCGCCGACGGGCAGCAGGACAGCGGCCCGCTGTGGCTGCTGCGCTTCCTCATCGCGCTGCGCGACGAAGGAGCGGTCGTCGCGAGGGAGATGATCGAGCGGCGCCGCGCGATCTCCCCCGGGGACGACGCGGTGAGCCGGGCGCAGGACCTGCTGGCCCTGCGCGGTCACGGCCTCGGCCACCCGCCGTCACCCCCCGCCGCCCGCGCCTACGGTCACGGCGCCCCGCGGGTCCTGATCGGCCGCAGGGACGAGATCCTGCTGCTGTCCACCCTGGCCGGACGGCTCGGACGCGGCGAGCCGGTGGCCCTGGCCGTCTGCGGCGTACCCGGAGTCGGCAAGACCAGGCTCGTGGAGGAGCTGGCCGTGCTGCTGCCACCGAAGGTGCGCATGGTGACCGTCCCGTGCCAGGAACTCGGCGACCTCCAGCCGTGGCGGGTACTGGTCGGGACCCTGTGGGAGGATCTGCGGCGCGACCTGGCCGGCCCGGCCGTCCCGATCGGCCCCGAGGAGCGCGAGACGCTGGAGGGACTGATGTCGGCGGGCCTGTTCGTCTCGCTCGGCGGACCCGGCCACGAACGCGACCCGCGGCGGCTGGTCGACCTGCTGGTCGCCCTGCTGCGCCTGACCTGCGGCGCCGGCCTGCTCATCGTCTTCGACGACGCCCACCTGCTCCGTTCCGACGCCGAGGACCTGCTGCACAAGGTGCGAGAGGCCCTCGGGAAGCTCGGGAGGCTCGGCGAGACTCCCGTCGGCTTCGTGCTCACCGACCGTTCGGAGCCGTCGCGCTGGCGAGGGCGGATGGACGTGCTGACGCTGTCACGGCTGGGGATCGAGGAGGTGGCGGAATGGCTGGGCGCGACCTGGGGCCGCGAACCGACCCGCGCGGAGACCGGCAGGGCGATGGACGGCACCAAAGGGCTGCCGCTGGAGCTGTGCCGGATCACCGAGGCCGGTGACCTGCCCCGCGACCTCCCCGGGCACGACACCGCCTCCAGCCCGATGTTCCGCTGGTTCGCCGCGGCGGCCGTCACCGCCCTGGGCAGGGAGATCGACCCCGATCTCGTCGCGGAGATGCTGGAGATCGACACCGATGAGGCGAACCGCAGGCGCGCGGTGGCCGTGACGGCCGGAACGCTCATCGACCACCAGGGGCTGCGCTTCGGCCACGACACGATCAGGGAGAGCCTGCTGCGGGAGCTGAGGCACCACCCGGCACTCGCGATGGAACTGCACCGGCGGGCGTTCGAGATCCTGGACGAGCGGGCGGCGCGGATCAGCGGCGACGGCTGGATCGACCCGGCGCTGCCGGTACGCGTCGCGGAACACGCCCGCTCCTCGGGAAGCGGGCTGCCCGAGGAACGCGTCGCCGCGGCCTGCCTCGGCGCCGCGCGGGCACAGCAACGCGGCTTCGCCACCGAGGGGGCGATCACCTGGGCACTGGCCGGGCTGGGAATGCGGTGCGACGCCGAGACCCGGGTCGGCCTGCTGATCACGCTGGGGGACGCGCGCACCGACGCCGGTGACCTGGAGGAGGCCGAGCGCCTGTACCTGCGGGCCCATCGCGACGGCGAGAAACTGCCGAGGCTCGCGGCGGTGGCGGCCATCAGGCTGGCGCGCCGCTGGTCGGCCCCCGGACAGGCCGACCGGCAACTGCTGCACGTGCTGGGCAGCAGCCTGGAGGCGCTGCGCGACGACATCGGTGAGGAGGCGGTCGCGCTACGGCTGCAACTGCAGGCGCACCTCGCCCACAAGCTGACCATGGCGGTCAGCGACAGCCTCGACCCCACGTACGAGGGCCTGCGGCCCGGAGTGGAGCTGGCCCGCGCGACGTTGGGCGAGCTGGAGAGGTCGGGGGCCGGGCCGCTCATCCGCTGCGAGGTGCTCAACGAGTGCAGATGGGGCCTGTACGATTTCGCGCCGCCGAAAGAGCTGCTGGGCATCGCCGAACGGCTCAGGGAGGCGAGCATCGAGGCGGCGTCGGCGCACTTTCGCAGCGAGGCCATGGTCGCCCTCACGGTCGACCGGCTCCGGCTGGGCCGTCTGAGAGAGGCCGCCGCCACCGTGGCCGGTCACCGCAGGCACGTCGCGCGCAACCACCGGGTCTTCGGCGCCTGGCTGCAGAACACCCTGGACACGCTGATGGACGTCTGGCAGGGGGAGTTCGGCCGGGCCGAGGAGCGGGTCCTGGCCGAGTGGCGTCGACTGGACGAGGAGAGCGAGGGCGAGACGGTCTTCGCCGACACGCTGCGGCAGACCCTGCTCGCGCAGCACTACTGGCTGCTGCGCGAGCAGGGACGGCTGGGGGAGATCTTCGACTCCGGGCTCGCCAGGCAGGCGGTCGAGTACGAGTACTTCCCGATCTGGCGCGCGGCGCTCATCCTGGCGCTCTGCGAGCTCGGCGGGCACGAGGACGCGAGGGACCGGCTGAGGGCGTTCTTCCGCGAGACCTCCGATCTCGGCGCGCTGCCGCCCGAGGGGTGGTCGGTCCCGACGCTCGCCCTGCTGGCCGAGTCGTGCGCGCTTCTCATCGAGGCGGGGCACGGCGACCCCGAACTGTCGCGGTGCGCCGCTCTGGTGCGAGGGCGTCTGTCGGCCCACCGAGGGCAGATCGCGCTCGCCGGGTGGCCGGCGATCCTGCTGGGGCCGGCCGAGCGCTATCTCGGGTTGCTCGCGCTGGCCGAGGGGGACGCGAAGGAGGCGTTGCGCTGTTTCGACGAGGCGCTGCTGCTCGCCGACGCCGCCTCCCCGCTGATCGCGCACCTTCACCTCGACCGCGCCAGGGCTCTGCTGGTGCGAGACGGCGCGGATTCTTCTCGGGAGGCCCGCGGGGACGCAGCGGAAGGCTTCGTAGCGGACTCGTCAGGGGCCCTGGCAGCGGCTTCGGTGGGGGAGGAGGCGAGGGATCCCGGCGGGGAGGCCGCCCATCTGCTGCGCCGTGCGCTGCGCCTGGCCGAACGCCTGGGCATGGCCGGGGTCGCCGCCCGGGCACTGTCACTTCTTTGACCGTCCGGCGGGGTGCGCTTTTTTGATCTACTTTGTAAAGGCCGGGGTCCTGAGCGCTCTCGCGGCCAGTGCGACGAAAAGAGCGAGCAGAGCGGGAATGGCGAGCGCGCGAGGCAGGCCGA
This sequence comes from Streptosporangium sp. NPDC000095, assembly GCF_042899335.1. Classification (NCBI taxonomy): domain Bacteria; kingdom Bacillati; phylum Actinomycetota; class Actinomycetes; order Streptosporangiales; family Streptosporangiaceae; genus Streptosporangium; species Streptosporangium sp. NPDC000095. The sequence continues at coordinate 16,344 of NZ_JBIAZS010000008.1, read as the reverse complement.
CCAGCTCGGCGGCACCGCCGATCAGCACGGGCCCGCTGAGAAATCCCACGTACCCCAGGCTCGCCACCCTGGCCAGCGCCTTTCCCGCGCGGGCCGGGTCACGTCTACCGGCCGCGGAGAAGACCTGCGGGACGATGCAGGACAGGCCGGCCCCGAAGCAGCCGAAACCGATCACCGCGGCGATCTGGTTTCCGGCGAGCAGGCCGAAGCCGAGCCCGGAGGCGGCCAACGCCCCGCACGCGCGCACCAGGTTCACCGGTCCCAGCAGGGCTGCCAGCCTGTCGCCGGCGAGACGGCCCGCGGTCATCATGATCGAGAAGGCGGCGTAGGCGACCGCGGCGAACCCGTCGGAACTGTTGAGGCTCTCGCGCAGATAGACCGAACTCCAGTCGGCCGCGGCCCCTTCGCCGATCATGCAGCAGAAGGCGAGGACGCCCAGCAGCAGCACCCCACCGCCTCCGTTTCCGCCGCCGGCCGCCGCCCCCGTCCCGGTGGGGGCGGTGTGCGCGGTCAGGGACAGCGCCCAGCGGGTGGCCCAGAGCGCGAGCGCGACGATTACGACGGCGGCCGCGGTGAACGTCTGCCCGGGGCTGAACGCGGCCTGGGCGAGCAGCCCTCCCGCGGCGGCGCCGAGGAAGCCGCCGATGCTGAACACGGCGTGGAAGGACGACATGATCGGACGGCCCGTGGCCTGCTCGACCTCGACGGCGTTGGCGTTCATCGCCACATCCAGCGTGCCGTGCACCGCGCCGAAGGCGAACAGCGCGAGGGCGAGGCCGACGAGGTTCGGCATGAAGGCGGGCAGGATCAGCACGAGGGCCTGCGCGAAGGCCATCGGCAGCATCACCTTGACGCTGCCGTGGCGGTCGACCAGGCGGCCGACCACCTGCATGCCGGCGATCGCCCCGGCGGCGATGCCGAGCAGCCCGAGGCTGAGCTCGCCCTCGCTCAGCCCCAGCCCCTGTTTGATCGACGGGATGCGCGCCGTCCAGGTGCCGATGGACATGCCCGAGAGCAGGAAGAGCAGATAGACCGCGACCCGGCCGCGTAGCAGCGCGGCCCGGTCGAAGGTGGTGACGTGCATGGGGGAGGGCTCCAGTCGGACGGTGCGGATCGGAGGAGGGCGGGTGGGCCGTTGCGTCTCCGGCGGGTTCGCCGAGCGAGGATTCCGGTTCCGGCCGGTCGCCGGGGTCGGGCGACGTGGGGCGGACGGCATGGTTCGGACGGTGCGGACCAGGTGATGCGGATCGAGGGGGACAGGTGCGGCGGCGCAGGTGATGCGGATCAGGCGTGTGATTCAGGTCGTGTGGGTCAGACCGTGCGGACGGCGACGCCTGCGGCGATCATGGCGTCGTGCTCGGCGGGGGGCAGCGCGGTGTCGGTGATGACCATGTCGAGGCGGTCCAGCGGGCAGACGGCGCCGAACGCGGTGCGGGTGAACTTGCCGGAGTCGGTTGCCGCGATCACGCGCCGGGCCGAGGCGATCGCCGCCTGCTTGACGGCGACGTCGGACAGGTCGTGGGCGGTGAGGCCGTGCTCGGCGGACAGGCCGCAGCAGCCGATGACCGCGGTGTCGAAGCGCAGGGACCGGATGGCGCTCTCCGTCAGCGGGCCGGTGAAGCTCAGCTCGCCCGGGCGGACCTCACCTCCGGGGAGCACCAGGCGGATCCGGGAGGCCGAGCTGAGCTCGGTGGCCGACTGCAGGCAGAGCGGCAGGACCGTGAGACGGCGGTCGCGGATCACGCGCGCGATCTCCAGGGAGGTGGTGCCGCTGTCGAGCAGCACGGCCTCCCCGTCGGCGAGCAGGGCCGCGACCTCGGCGGCGATCCGTCGCTTGGCCTCCACCGCCTCGCGCTCGCGCACCCCGAAGGGCGGCTCCTCGCCGCGCAGTAGCAGGCTCACCGCGCCACCCCTCACCCGCCTGACCACGCCTTGCTGGGCGAGCTCGTCGAGGTCGCGGCGGATGGTCATCTCAGAGACGGCGTGCTCGACCGCCAGCTCCGCGACCGAGACGACGTCGCTGGCGCGCAGTGCCGACATGATCGCGCGAATGCGATTGTTACTCTCCACGTGTTCATTTGAACATAGGCTGTGTGAGATTGGCAAACGTGCGGGACAATGGCCGCCATGCGCGCGAGTCGTCTGCTCTCACTGCTGCTACTCCTGCAGAGCCGCGGTCGGATGACGGCCACCGAGCTGGCCGAGGAGCTGGAGGTCTCCGTCCGCACGGTCTACCGGGACGTGGAGGCGCTGTCGGCGGCCGGGGTGCCGGTCTACGCCGACCGCGGCCCCGTCGGCGGATACCGCCTGCTGGACGGCTATCGCACCCGTCTCAACGGGCTGACCGCCGAGGAGGCCTCCTCCCTGTTTCTGGCCGGACTGCCGGGACCGGCCGCCGACCTGGGGTTGGCCGAGGTCGCGGCCAACGCCGAGCTGAAGATGCTCGCCGCGCTTCCTCCCGAGCCGCGCTCGCTCGCCTCCCGGATGCGCCGGCGCTTCCACCTGGACGTTCCCGGCTGGTACGGCGACGCCGACTCGGCCCCCTTCCTTGGGGAGGTGGCCGAAGCGGTGTGGGAGCAGCGGCCGCTGCGGATGACCTACCGCCGTTGGGGGCCTCGCGACGTCGAGCGCCTGGCCCACCCGTACGGCCTGGTCCTCAAGGGCGGGGCGTGGTACATGGTGGCGAGCGCCGGTGAGGGAGGACCACGCACCTACCGGGTGTCGCGGATCCTGAGCGCCGAGCTCGCCCAGGGGCACTTCGAGCGTCCCGCCGACTTCGACCTGCCCGCCTTCTGGCGCGACTACACCGCCGGCTTCCGCGAGCGGATGCACACCGGTGAGGCCGTGGTGCGGATGGCGCCGGGCAACGAGAGGATGCTGCGCCACACGGTGGGCGCGGAGGTCGCCGAGGCCGCGCTGGCCAAGGCGGACCCGCCCGACGAGCACGGCTGGGTCGTGCTGCGCCTGCCGATCCAGTCCGCCAAGCAAGCCCACTGGCAGCTGCTGAGCCTGGGCGCCGACATCGAGGTCCTGGAGCCACCCGAGCTGCGCGAGCGGATGGCCGCCACCGTAGCCGACCTCGCCGCGCTGTACGGCACGGATCCCGGCTGAGGGCGGCCCCGCCCGCTCCTCGCACCGGACTCGCGTCGACCGCGCACTCGCGGAGCCGGCCCGCCCTCGTCCTTCGGTCCGCTCGTGGACCTCGGGCCGTCCGGCCCGCTTTCGTCCTCGGCCGGTCCGGCTCCTCCGGCTTGCTCCTGCCCCCGCCCGGCTCGCCTGCTTCAGGGACCGTACCCCTGCGGTTAACCGATTGCGGAGAGCGGAAACAGCCGCGACGATGGCCGAATGCTCTTGCTCACCTCGCACGACCCTCGTTCTCCTGAGGCCCGATGACGCTCGCCTACGACGAGGCGGGAGCGGGCGAGGTCGTGGTGCTGCTGCACTCCAGCGCCGCCGACTCACGGATGTGGGACCCGCAGTGGGAGGCGCTGACCGCCCGCTTCCGAGTGATCCGGCCAGATCTGCGGGGTTACGGCCGCACACCGTACGCCTCCGAGACCCCCTACTCCGATCCCGGCGACGTGGCCGATCTCCTCGCCGCCCTCGCGGTGGAGAGGGCCGCGCTGGTCGGGGCCTCCTACGGCGGCCAGGTCGCGCTGGAGGTGGCCACCGCACATCCCGCCCTGGTCTCCCGGCTGGTGCTGCTCAACCCGGGGTGCGGGCTGCCACCCACCCCCGACCTCGTCGTGTTCGGCGAGGAGGAGGACCGGCTGCTGGAGGCGGGTGAGATCGAGGCCGCGGTGGAGCTCAACGCCCGCACCTGGCTCGGCCCCGAGGCGGACGGGCGGGCCCGCACCGGGCAGATGGCCATGCAGCGCCACGCCTTCGAGGTCCAGCTCGCCGCTGACCCCGAGCCTTCGCAGCTGGAGGGGGAGATCGACCTGGACCGGGTGACCATGCCCACCCTGGTGGTCGGCGGCGCCCACGACCTGCCCTACTTCCAGATGACGGCCCGCCACCTGGCCGACAGACTGGCCTCGGTGACGACGGTGCACCTGGAGTGGGCCGGGCACCTGCCGAGTATGGAGCGCCCCGGGGAGATCACCTCCCTGATCCTCCGGCACCTCACCCGGCCCGCGGGCTGAGAGCGCCGGAGCCGACCATGCCCGGCGAGGCGGCCCGGGACCGTACGTAGGAGATCCACGCCGGAGGTGTTCGATGGGCAGGATGCGGATCGGAATCTTCCTGGTCGCGGCGGGTTTCCCCGGCAGGCCGCAGGGACAGGTGCTGCGCGACTGCGTGGAGGCGATCGCGGTGGCGGAGGAGGCGGGGTTCGACGACGCCTGGATCGCCGAGCACCACTTCATGTCGTACGGGGTGTGCCCGTCGGCGGCCACGCTGGCGGCGGTGGCGCTCGGCGGCACGCGGACGATCGGGGTGGGGACGGCCGTGAGCGTGCTGTCCACGCAGCACCCGGTGGCGCTGGCCGAGCAGGCGGCGATGCTGCACCACCTGTCGGACGGGCGTTTCGCGCTGGGGGTCGGCAGAGGCGGGCCATGGGTGGACCTTGAGGTCTTCGGCACCGGCCTGGCGAGATTCGAACGCGGCTTCGCCGAGTCGCTCGACCTGCTGTGCCGGGCACTGGGGGAGCGTACGGTGTCGGCCGCGGGGGAGTTCTTCCGTTTCCGTGAGGTCGCGATGGTACCGGCGGCGTCGCTGCGGCCCATCGTGGCGTGCACCTCGTCGCAGACGGCGCTGCTCGCGGCCACGCGGGGACTGCCGATGCTGCTCGGCATGCACATGGACGACGCGGGCAAGGCCGCGATGCTCGCCGGCTACGAGGCGGCGCTCCCGCCCGCGCAGGGAGCCGTCGCGTCGCCTTCACCGGGCGCGGACGCGGTCCGGCACGTGGCCGCCGTCGTCGGATACGTCGCCGACTCGACGGCGGTGGCCGTACGCGAGCTGAGGAGCGCGATGCCCCGCTGGCTGGAGCCTGGCCTGAAGGGGTACGTGCCGGTGGACGGTCGCAGGCGGCCCGGGCGAGACGTGGGGGAGTACGTCGACTTCCTCACCGATGTCCATCCGGTGGGTGACGCCGGCCACTGTGTGGAGACGATCAGGCGCACCCGCGAGGTGACCGGGCTCGAGCACCTGATCCTCATGGTCGAGGGTGCGGGCGAGCACGCCCGCACCCTGGAGAACATCCGCCGGTTGGGCGCCGAAGTACTGCCGCGGCTCCACGGCTGAGGGCCCACGGGCCGCTTGGTCAATTTGATCTACATCGTAAAGATGGCCGGTTGGTCACACATCACGCATCCAGAAAGACAACCCCCCACCCAGGAGCGCGGCGGCCGCCCAGGCCGCCGGTACGCTCAGACCGGTCCATGGACCGAGGGGGAGCGTGGCGAGGTCGGTGGTGGCCTGCACGGCGAGCCCGGCGTTCATCGGGGAGATCTGCCAGAGAAGCCGCTGCCAGTCGGCGTCGGCGACCATGAGGATGAGGGCGGGGAAGAGGTAGAGCAGGCCGAGTACGACCCCGACGGCGGTGGCGGAGTCTCGGACGACGGTGGCGACCCCCAGGCCGAACAGGGCGATCAGCGTCAGATAGAGGACCGACCCGGCGGCGGCGCGCAGCATGGGAGCGCTGGTGAGGACGAGCGTTTCGGCGGGAAAGCCGTTGCCGAGCAGGATGCGCGGTACGGACAGCGCGGAGGCGAGCACGGCGACGCTCCCGGTGATCAGGGTCACGCCGGCCAGGGTGATCGCCTTGGCGGCCAGGACGCCGGTCCGGCGCGGCATGGCGGCCAGGGTGAGGCGGATCATGCCGGTGTCGTATTCGCCGGTGATCGCCAGGACGGCCAGGACGGCGACGACGGCCTGGCTCACCTGGACCCCGAAAAAGATGACCTTGGCGGGGTCGTGGCCGCAGGCAGCCGGGGAACACGACACGACGGCGGAGGCCGCGACGCCGACGGCGACGGTCAGCACCACGATCGCGAGCAGCAGTCGGCCGGTATCGGGCAGGGTGCGAAGTTTCGTCCACTCCGCATGCAGATGCCTGCTCATGCACTCCTCCCGCGTCGCCATGCAGGGTGCAGATGAGGACGTCTCATGCGTCCCTCCGGCTGAGCCGGAGGACGGCCAGGCCGAAAGCGAGCGCTGTGTAGCCGGCCAGCACGGTCAGACCGGCCCACGGCGGCAGCGGGTAGAACCCGGCGATGGGCGCGTAGTGGCCGAGCACATGCGCGTACTGCGGGATGCTCTGCTGCGCGGCGAAGCCGGCCGCCGGGGTGACGCGCAGCAGCCACTGCGCGGCGCTGTCGGGCAGGACCGAGGTGACCGCGAGGACGTGCGGGACCACGATCACCGTGATGGCGGTGACGACCGCCGCGACGCCGCGCCGCAGCAGCGCGCCGAGGGCGAGAGAGAGCACGGCGGCCAGCGCGAACAACGCCGCCATGCCGACGATGACGCGCACCTGGGTGAGCGGGGACACCGGGAGGACGGCGTTGCCGTTGTCGCGCAGAATCCGCCCGCCGACCGTGAACGCGATCGTGGTGGCGGGCAGGGCGGCGGCGAAGGTGGTCGAGCCAAGTACCAGTGCCTTGGCCGCCAGCATCCGGTCGCGGCGCGGGCAGGCCAGCAGGGTCGTCCGGATGAGGCCGTGCCGGTATTCGGCGGTGACGAACATGACCGCCACCGCGATCACGAGGATCAGGCCGATCAGCGCGCCGCTGAGGGGGTGTTCGGGGGCCGGGCCCTCGATGGCCGGCGCGATGTCACCGACACCGGTTACGGAGAAGGTGCCGCCGGACCGGCCGGCGCGGCCCGGGTGGTGCTTCGTCCCGTCGGGCGCGATGGTGACGCCGATGTCGTCGTCGCGCCATGTGCCGGAGACGTTGCCCTGAAGCTTGACCTGGTCGAACTCGCCGGTGGCCTCGGTGAAGCGGACCGCTGCGACGGACCCGCCGAGATCCCCCTGTGTGACGGTCAGATCTCCAGGCGATGTGGCGAACATGCCGATCTGGACGGTCTGTGGCAGCCCGGCCAGGGTTGCGATGCCGGTCTGGGTCCAGTTCGTACCGTCGGTGGATTCGTATCCGGTGAGGGTGTCGCCGGAGCGGGTCAGCCGGAGCCAGCGTGGCGATTGCCGGGAGACGCCACCCGGCCGGCCGGCCACGTCGTGAGTGAAGTCGTGCTGCATCCGGACCCCGTGCTCGCCGGTCATCATCACCGCCGCGTAGGCGGAGCCCTGTCTGACGCTCTCCTTGATCATGATTCCGGCCTTCGCCCACGGCACGAGGCCGGGAACCACGTTACGCCGCCCCGGTGTGACATCGGGTTTACGGATCTGCCCGGTCATGGAGGTGAGGCGGACGGTGATGCCGCCGTCTCCGGACAGCGGCCGGTGCACGAAGTAGAACTTGTCGTCCACCGCTTCGCCGCCCGGACCTGTCAGCGGCGGCGGGCAGGCTACCTCGACCGGGCCGGAGCTGCAGGAGGTGTGGCTGCCGGAGGCCGACAGCAGCCCGATGAGCACGGTGACCAGCGCGGCCAGGCTCATGGTGACCACCCAGCCGCGTACCGTCCTGAACTTGGTCCACTCGGCGCGCAGCAGCCGCCGGAAGTCCTCGCGCCCGGCGGAGCGTGAGGGGGGAGTGCTCATCGTGCCGCTCCCCGGTATTCGACCGCGTCGGCTGTGAGGTCCATGTAGGCCTGTTCCAGCGTCACTCGGTGCGTCGCCACCTCGGAGAACGGCACCTCGTTGGCGTTGAGTACCGCGACGATGTGCTGCGGCGGCAGCCCTGAGACGACGATCGTGTCGCGGTCGGTCACGGCCGTCGTGGCGCCGGCGTGACCCAGCGCGGACAGGGCCTCCGAGTGCGCGGCGGTACGCAGGGTGACCCGGCCGCGGGAGGCGGTCGTGATGAGATCGGCCACGCTGGTGTCGGCGATGACGCGGCCCTTGCCCACCACCACGAGATGGTCGGCGGTGTCCTCCAGTTCGCTCATCAGATGGGTGGACACCAGCACGGTGCGTCCCTCGCGGGCCAGCGACCGCAGCAAGCCGCGCATCCACACGATGCCCTCGGGATCCAGGCCGTTGACCGGCTCGTCCAGCATGAGCACCGGCGGGTCCCCGAGCAGCGCGGCCGCGATACCGAGTCGCTGGCGCATGCCCAGCGAGAAGCCGCCCGCCTTGCGCCGGGCGGCGGTCCGCATCCCGACCTGGTGGAGCACCTCGTCGACCCGCCTGCCGTCCAGGCCCTGGGAGTGGGCCAGCCACAGCAGGTGGTCGCGTGCCGTGCGGCTCGGTTGAAGCGCGTCGGCGTCGAGCAGCGCGCCGACGTGGGTGAGCGGGTCGGGCAGGCCGGTGTAGGGCCGTCCGCCGATCAGCGCGTGGCCCTCGTCGGCCGTGTCCAGGCCGAGGATCACCCGCATCGTGGTGGACTTGCCCGCCCCGTTGGGGCCGACGAACCCGGTGACCTGACCGGGCAGGACGGTGAACGACATGCCGTCCAGTGCCAGGGTCGGGCCGAATCGTTTACGCAGCCCGCTGACTTCGATGTTCGCTCGCATGCGATCGGTTGTACGGACTCGGCCCTAACACGGGTCGAACGGGCGCTGTCACACCGCTGTTAGGTCAGGCACGGCATCCTGGATGCCATGCGAAAGTGGCGACGACCTGCACGCACCGTACGATTGCGCTTCACCGTTCTGTACGGTGCCATGTTCCTGCTGTCCGCGGTCGGGCTGCTGGCCATCAACAACCTGGTGGGGCTCGGAGAGACGAAGGTCAGCCAGGTCGCGCCCCCTGGGGCCTCGCCGGTCGAGCCGGTCACGCTCGCCGCCGCCATGGATCGCATCGCCTGGCTCCAGGCCCGGCTTTCCGACGTCCATGCGGATCAGTCACGCCGGCTCCTGATCGGTTCGGCGCTGGCACTCGGGGTCATGGCCGTGGTGTCGGTCGTCCTGGGCCGGATCGTCGCGGGCAGGGTGCTGCGCCCACTGCGGATGATCACCGCGTCCACCCGGCGGATCTCGGCCGACAACCTGCACGAGCGGCTGGCCCTGCGAGGTCCGGCCGACGAGGTCAAAGATCTCGCCGACACCGTCGACGAGCTGCTGGAACGGCTGGAGGGCTCGTTCGCCGCGCAACGCCGGTTCGTCGCCAACGCCTCCCACGAGCTCCGCACTCCGCTGGCCACCATGCGCGCGTCCTTGGACGTGGCCCTGGCCAAGCCGGAGCCCGTACCGGTGCAGACGGTGGCGCTGGCCGGCCGGCTGCGCACCGAACTCGATCAGGTCGATCGGCTGCTGGAAGGTTTCCTCACGCTCGCCCGCGCCCAGCGCGGTGCCCTGGCCGACCGCACGAGGCTGTCGCTGCGCGAACTGGCGAGCGCCGCCCTGCACGCCCGGGCCGCCGACATCAGCGCCCATCGCCTCGTCGTCGACTCGGCGGGCTGTGTCGACGACGGCGCGTGGACGCGGGGGAACAGTACGCTCCTCACCCGAATGATCGACAACGTCGTCGACAACGCCATCACCCACAACCGCGAAGAGGGCTGGATCCGCCTCACCACCACCGACGACACCGACGACACCAAGGCCCGGCTCGTCGTCGAGACCGGCGGACGCGTCTTCGACCAGGAGCAGGTCGACCGACTGGTGGAGCCCTTCCAGCGTCTTGGCACCGACCGTACCCACTCCGGCAGCGGCTCCGGGCTCGGCCTTTCGATCGTCGCGGCCATCGTCGCCGCGCACGGCGGCACCCTCGACCTGCGGGCCCGGCCGGAAGGCGGCCTCCGCGTCGCCATCTCGCTGCCCCTGGTGGCCGTGCCGGCGGAGGTTGCGGCGTGAGAGTGCTCGTGGTCGAAGACGCCCGCGCTCTCGCCGCCGTGCTCGTCGAAGGCCTGAGCGATCAGGGCATGGCCGTGGACGTGGCCCACGACGGCCTGGAGGCCGCCGCCAAGCTCGACCTCAACGCCTACGACGTGGTCGTCCTCGACCGCGACCTGCCGGGCATCCACGGCGACGCCCTCTGCCGGATGATCGCCGAGCGCGACGAGCGTGTCATGGTCCTGATGCTGACCGCCGCCGGCTCGCCCGCCGACCGGGTCACCGGCCTGACCCTGGGGGCCGACGACTACCTGGCCAAGCCCTTCCACTTCCCCGAGCTGGTGTTGCGCATCCGCTCCCTGGCCCGCCGCCGGCCCACCGCCCGGCCTCGCACGCTGCGCGCGGCCGGCATCGAGCTCGACCCGCTGCGCCGTACCGCCACCCGCGACGGCCGTCACCTGGACCTGTCGGTCAAGGAGTTCGCCCTGCTCGAAGCCCTTCTCCACGCCGCTCCGGCGTTCCTCAGTGCCGAGGACCTGCTCGAACAGGTGTGGGACGAGCACGCCAACCCCCTGACCAACACCGTCACGGTCACCATCGGCCGCCTGCGCCGTAAGCTCGGCGAGCCCTCGGCCATCACCACGACTCCCGGGGTGGGGTACCGGATCACGGCCCACGATCCCCGTCTCCGTTAGGGGCCGACACGGTTCGATCGCGGTGATGTGTCGCTCGGCTCGTCTGGTATCCGGTCCGGAGGCTCTGTCTCTTTCCGAGAGCGGGCCGGGCGGGTGGACCCGGGCGTGGGGGCATTGGGGGGCGGGGAGGCAGGGTGGCGATCGTGCATGCTTCGATCCCTGCTTCTTCGTGTGCCTCTCCGATTTTTCCTGGGGGCCGTCAGGGATAGACTGACAAAGTATGGAAGCACGTAATATTGTTGTCCTTCATGATGAAGGACGTAAATGTTTATGAGAGTGACCCCGAGGGCTTTCTCTATGATCCTCGGGTCAGGGTCGCGATGGCCCGGTTCGCCGCCGACGACGGAGACCTGCTCACCTTCGAGGCGGGTGCCGCCGTCCGGACCGCCAACCATGCCGTCGAGCGCATGCGCGCCCACGGCTCCCAGGGGCGAGGGGTCAGCGCGGGCGCGCTCGACCTGCTGATCCGTCTCCACGCCGGCGAACGCGGCATCAGTATCGGCGAGCTGGCCCGGGCGGCCGGGATCAGCCCCCGCAACGCCACCGGGCTGGTCGACACATTGGAGCACGACGGGCTTGTCCGTCGGGTTCCCGACCCCGGGGATCGACGTTCGGTCCTGGCCGAGATCACATCTGCGGGACGGGCGTGGGTGGAGGCGTTCCGCGAGCCGTCGCGGCTCGCCATGCGGGCGATGTTCCAGGGGTTCACCCCTGAGGAGCTGATCGTTCTGCGCGACCTGTGCCTGCGGCTGGCCGCCAACCAGCATCGCCTCGCCGACCATCTGCGCCAGGTCGGACAGCGGCCATGACCGCGACCATTCGCCACGAGATCGTCATCGAGGCGTCTCCCGAGCACATCTGGGATGTGCTGCGTGACGTCGGAGCCGTGCACGAACGTCTGTTGCCGGGCCGTGTCATCGACACCCGGTTGGATGGGGACGAGCGGTTCCTGACCTTTCCCGATGGGCACGTCATCCGCGAGTTGATTGTCGCGATCGATGATGACTCCCGCTGCTTGACCTATTCGGTTGTCGAAGGCGCGAGACCACCGCTCGAGCACCACCACGCCTCGTTCGAAGTCCACCCGGAGGGTGACGAAAGGGGGCGGCTGATCTGGACCACCAACGTGCTGCCCCACACGCGAGCCGCCGAGGTCCGCGTTCGCATCGAGCACGGCGCACGGGAGATGAAACAGGCGATCGAGGCCGCAGTAGACCCTTGTTGTCCGATTGGAGGGACAGCTCGGCCTCGGTGACGAAGCCGTCCAGTAGCGTCGGCTGGTACTGCATCTGTTTCGGTTGCCAAGGGGCGCGACCGTCCCCGGTGACCGCAGGGACACCGCACGGGCCGGTCGGGCGTCGGTGCTCTCGCGCTCGGCGTTCAAGAGGGCTGGACCTCGTCGAAGAGGGCGAGGGCTTCGGCGGGGTCCGGGCTCACGAGGCGTTCCAGACCGGCCGTCGTGAATTTCGCCCACCTGTCGGCCCGTGTCCACATCCGTTCCTCGAAGGCGCGGACGGCCTCGTCCAGCTCCTCTGGGCCGGGGTGGCGGCGACGGCCTCGGCGAGTTCCGCGCCCTCCAGCATCGCGAGGTTCGCGCCCGCCCCCAACGGGGGCATCAGGTGGGCGGCGTCGCCCAGTAGCGTCACACCGGGGACATGGGTCCAGGTGTGGGGCACGGGCAGGACGTGGAGGGGGCGGTGGAAGAAGGCGGTGCCGTGGCGGAGGAGGTCGAGGACGGGGTAGGCCCAGCCGTCGAACAGGGTGAGCAGGCTTGATCGCACGGCTTCGACGTCGGCCGGGTCCAGGCCCGCATCCGGGCCTGTGCGCCGCTGCGGGTTCGTGTACCAGTCCAGCGGCGCGCGGAACTGGGCGTACACCTTGACGTGGCCGCCGCTGTTGCGCTGGGCGACGAGGGCGCGGTTCACGCCGTACACGGCGACGGAACCGTCGCCGATCAGCCGGGCGAGGTCGGGGTGGCGGGTGTCGACGTCGTCCAGGGAGGTCTCGACCAGGGTGACGCCGGTGTAGTGCGGTGTCGCGGACGAGAGTGCCGGGCGGACCCTGGACCAGGCGCCGTCCGCGCCGATCACGAGATCGAACGTCTCCTGCCGCCTGTCCGCGAAACGGATCAGCACGCCGTCCCCGGTTTCCGGTACCACCTGTATCACGCCCCGTCCCCATTGGACGTCGAGGGGACCGAGCAGCAGGTCACGCAGTTGCCCCCGGTCGATCTCGGGATTGGCGCGGTCACCCGGACGCGGTTGCCAGTCGCGCAGGACGGTCCCGTCCGTGTCCAGGATGCGCATGGCCTGTCCCTCGGGGCGAGACGGCGCCTGGAAGTGCGTCAGCAGTCCTGCCTTGTCCAGCGCGAGCTGGCCCATCTCTTCGTGCAGGTCCAGCGTGCCGCCCGGGGGGCGGGCGTCGGGGGCTCGCCAAGGCCATACACGACGGCACGGAGGTGGACGCCGAGACGTCCTTCGCGACGGGCCTGGAGTGGGTCCTCGACGCCGTGGCCGCCAAACTCGCCCGCCCGTCGGCGTGACACTCAGGATTTCCAGCTCACATCATCAGAAAAACACATATTTAATTCCCCACTTCCGGCTTATTGGGCATTTGCGATAAATCGCCGCGAAAATAATCAAGAGCGAAATTTCGGCGCGCATGCGAAATCATAAATCATATGGCGGCGAAACATCGCTTAATGATTTTAATTTTCTTGACACAATAGAACGACAATGAAACTTTTATTTTTGCCGCGCGCCGATCGAGGTCGGCGCCGCGCGTGCTTTCAACCGCCGGACGGGGGTGCGCGACAGCCCCGATCCTGCTCGACTCAGCTCGGAGGTGCGGTCATGCGTCACTCTTTTCGTACGATCTCCACGACGGTCGGCATCGTGGGCGCGTTGCTTCTCGGGATGTCACCGACCTCGGCGAGCGCGGCCCTGGCGCGACCCGCGCCCGCCCCTCCGCCCGCGCCCGCTCCCGTTCCGGCACCCGCGCCCGCAGGTGGTGAGGCGATCTCAAGAAACACGAGTTCCCCGGAGAACGGCCGATCGCTTTCCGCGGTGTGTTACTTCGAGACCAGGGGCGACTACGTCCACGTCTCCAGCTCCGCCTTCGAGGCGTCCGGGCACGGCTGGTGGATCAACGGCAACTGCAATGCCACGCTCGCGATCGTCACCGTGCAGCTGCAGCAGTATTACGCTGACGGCAGCTGGAGAAACGCCGGCACGGTGGGCAGCGCGACGGTGAGGTCCGGCGGCGGGGCCGGCAACCGCGCGACCGGGCGTGCGGGCTGCAACAGCAGCAGCCTGACCGGGTGGCGTAGCGTCATCGACGTGGACCTGGTCGGCCTGGCCGACGACCCGGGCAAGCTCGTCACCCCGGGCCAGAACATCTACTGCAGGCGGTGACCCCGAGGAGGCGACGTGAGAATCAGACCGGTCGGCACCATGCTCGTGTCTTTGCACGGTGAGCTGGTGCCGCACCCGTGGCGATATCCTCTCGTCGCCTCCTCCGACGCCTACAGTCTGTTCGCCGCGAGAGCCTCCGCGATGGGATGGCTCACCGAGGCCGCGCAGAACGCGTCCGGCGGCCTGTGGGGTATGAACGACGCCGGGCAGGATCCGCTTCCGGAATCATCGCGACCGGCGCGCGTCGCGTGGTTTCAGGTGTCGTTGACCACGCCGGTCCCGGCCGGTCGGCCATTGCCGGTGCAGGCGTTCCTGTCGTGCGCGGACGACGTCGTGGCCCGTATCGGCGCTTTGCGCCTGGAGGCGCTTCAGGTCCTGCTGCCCGTGCAGAGTCTTGAAGCGCCGACGGACACCTCGTCGCAGGGGAGCGCGGTGATGACCCTGCTCCAGGACGCGGGCTGGTTCGCCGACGGTGACCCGCACCTGCGAACACGGGTGCGGGTGACGCTGGACGGCGGGCAGGATCCGTCCATCCGCTCGGCGGCGCCCGAGATGCTCAGGTGGATGCGGGAACTCGACCAGGACGTCTTCTTGTGCGACTCGCTCACCGTGACGGACGACGACGTGATCCTGGAACCCACCGTCATCGACGAGTTGTGGCTCGGTCCCGCCCGTCACCGAGTCGCCCTGCGCGGCACCCTGGCCGAGTGGTCGTTGGACGCGCTGGGGTGGCTGGCCGCCTTTCTCGCCGACGCGAGTGCCCGGCACGGGGTCGGCACCCCGCTGATGTTCACGGCCGCTCGCTCGCGGGAGCCGGACTCGCTCACCGGCTGAGCCCGGCGGCCTGCCGTGCGTGCGGAACGCGGTCTCGTCGCAGGGCGCGGGCCGGCGGGCGATGACCGCAGCCCGGCCCTCTTACGCCGCCGGCCGTGATGTCGCCGCTCACGGCGGTTCTTCTGCGACACCGGTCACCTCACGACGTCGACCCGGTCAAAAGAGCCCCGGCGGGCTATCCGGCGGCGCCGGAGACGACGTTCAGGTGCATCCGCAGCCGGACGAGGGATCGGCCGTCGCTCTGGCGGATGCTGAACTCGTCGCAAAGCCGGCCCATCAGCCACAGCCCGAACCCGCGCACCGAGCCCGGGGTGGGCCGGGGACGGTCGGCCTGCTCGGGAGTGAGGCGTCCGGCGTCGTCGACGACGTCGACGACGAGGTCCGCCTCGTCGTGCCAGACGCTCACGCTTCCGGCCGCGTCGCCGTGCTCCAGCACGTTGATGACCGCCTCGTTGGCCGCGAGCAGCAGGTCGTCGCGCCGGGTTCCGGCCAGGCCGACCTGGCTCATGTAGCGGTGCAGATGCCGCCGCAGGCCGATCAGGTCGGTGCTGATCGGCCAGTGGCCACGCTGGTCGGTGTGCATGCCCGTCCCCTTTACGTGAGTGCCGTCTGTGGCTTTCACCGGGGGCGCTACCGACGTGTCCGCCAGAACCAGAACGGTCGCTGTGAAAGTTGTGCAAGGTCACTACCCATCCTGACCTGCTCAATCATCCATTTGCGGTGGGAGCGCTCCCTCCCCAGGTGAGGTCGCCGAAGCCGTGTTCGGCGGGGGAGGAGCCGGAGCCGGCGGTCTTTCTCGTATCGCGGCGCGTACCGGTCGCATGGCTGTCCGTGACCTGTCACGCGGGTGGTTTCCGAGCCTGGGACCTGTGGTGGGTCTGGTTTTTTCCGGTGGTGTGGGCCGAGGGCCGTTTTCAGATCGCGGCCAGGCCGGCGGTGACCTCCGCCGCGGGCGCCTCGCGTGCCCGTCTCCAGGAGGTGCCCGCCCACAGGTGCAGCGTCTGCGCGTCTCCGCCGGCCGCCGCGGCGCGGCGCAGCGGCGCCGTCAGGTGGTGGATCTGCGGGTAGGCCGCGGGGGCCCGGCCGGAGTACTCCGTCATGAACCGGTTGACCAGGCCGCGTGCGGGGCGCCCGGTGAAGGCCCTGGTAACGGCGGTGCGGGTGAAGTGAGGATCGGTCAGCGCCGCGCGGTGGGTCGCGCCGGTGCCGCTCTCGGGACAGAGCAGGAAGGCGGTGCCCGCCGCGGCCGCGGTCGCTCCCGCCGACAGGACCCGGGAGACGTCGGCGGCCGTGGCGACGGCACCGCCCGCGATGAGGGGAAGCCGTGAGACCTTCCGCACCTGAGACAGCAGGCGCTCCAGGGGCATCGCCTCGGCGTCCGCGTTGGTGAACGACCCGCGGTGACCGCCGGCCTCCTCACCTTGGACGCACAGCATGTCGGGGGGCGGGGCGGGCCCCCCCCCCGCCCCCCCCCGCGCCCCCGCCCCCCCCCCGGGGACCCCCGCCCCGCCGCCCCGCCCCCCCCACGCCCACGTGGCCACCCCAGAGCAACCCCCCAACAC